>CADALZ010000017.1:0-48536 GCA_902788865.1 uncultured Bacteroidales bacterium
GTAGTCCCCAAAACGAAGCTTACCGTTACTATTGCGAATTTCAGCAATTATGTCCTTATGACCGGCGTGACCTATATGTGGTTGCGTTATGTTCTTGCGTACGAGCACGTGAAGAACAGAGAACGCGGAATCAACAAATTTGCGGTGCTGTTTCCGTTTATTTTAACGACTATAGCTCTTGCAGTCATCTATGCCGTCGATTCGGAATTGCTCTTTAACAGCGAACTGAATATTACGATACTGTTCAACATATTCTTGGTTACGGTTCCGATCATTTATATTATCGCGATTTTGACGTATACGATCCATATGGCAAAGGCGGAACCCAATCGTGAAAACAAAATGAGTCATATTTACGTAGGCGCTTTTCCTTTTATGGTCGTAGTCGGCGGGTTGGTCCAAACGTTGTTTTTGCCGCGAACACCCGTTTATTGCTACAGCTGCGTAATCTTGATGCTCATCTTGTACTTGCAGGCGATGGCTGAAGATGTCGACCACGCGAGCAATTTTGCTCAGGCCTGTGATGTATTCATTAGGGATATAGGCCACATGTGCCTTTCCGTAGAACGGTAGCATGTGATGTTCGCACAGCGAGAAGAAATCAATGTCCTTGACTATCACCATCTGTTTGTAATCCTCCTTGAAACGGGCTGATAACAACACCTCACGTGGGTCTAATTCATACCCTTTGGTCAGCGTAATCATGGCTTTTGCCACACGCTCAGGAGTTTTTACTAATCCCTCACGGCGCACATCTTCGCCCAGCAGGGTGATAATTCTGCTGTAATGCTTCTGCAACTCCAACAATGCTGGAGAATTGACTTCTTCTTTTCCTAACATGCTTATTCTACTGGTAAAACTATTTGATCCTTGACTACGGAAACTTCTCTGAAATTTCCTTGTTTCCTTATTTCTCTCATCGCAGCATGTGCTTCTTCGATGGTTCTGAAATCGCCCACACGGCAAAGCCAGCGTGGAGGATTGAACATCGCATATACAGTGAGCTCAGGGAACTTGTTCCTTACATCTGAGGCTATCCTGCTGGCTTCGTTCTTAGAAGCTCTGGTGTTGTTGCCAACATAGACTTGAACGCGATAGCCTTGCTTCTTAACTGTAGTGGAAGCAGTGGAACGGTTGCCCTTGGCAGAGGCTAAGTCTGAGTTCAAAAGTGCAGCTATGTCATCGTCCTGATGAATGGTCACACTACCCAAGCCCACGCCATCTTTCTGCAGGTGGTCTATGATGCTCTGGGCAGAAGTGTGGATGCCTGCCTGTATCAAAAGAAATACAAGGAGTCCGATAATTTTCTTCATGACCTTACACGCTTTTGTTTTTTGATAGAAGAAAGACCATGCCAGCAAACGCTGGCACGATCTTTCGTGTGATATTCTTATTTCTTCCAAGCATCAATGATACCCTTGAAGTCAGCGCACTTCAAAGAAGCACCACCGATCAGACCACCATCGATGTCAGGCTTAGCAAACAGTTCAGGAGCATTGCTAGCCTTGCAGCTACCACCGTAGAGGATAGAGGTGTTCTCTGCAACCTCTGCACCATATTTCTCAGCTACGCAACCACGGATGTAGGCATGGATCTCTTCTGCCTGCTCAGCAGTAGCAGTCTTGCCAGTACCGATGGCCCAGATTGGCTCATAAGCAATGACAATCTTAGCAAAGTCTTCTGCGCTCAGGTTGAATACACTGCCTTCCAGCTCAGCTTTTACAACCTCGTTCTGCTTGTTGGCCTCACGCTCTTCCAGGCTCTCGCCGATGCAGAAGATCACTTTCAGACCATTGGCTAAAGCCAGCAGAACCTTCTCCTTCAAGATTTCAGGAGTCTCCTTATAGTACTCACGACGCTCAGAGTGGCCCAGAATCACGTACTGTGCACCAGTGCTCTTTACCATCTTGGCAGATACCTCGCCAGTGTAAGCACCTTTCTCCTTGTCAGCGCAGTTCTCAGCACCAAGGCCAATCAGGTTGGCATCCAGAACAGAAGCTACAGAAGCCAAGTGGATGAAAGGCGTGCAAATCACAACGTCACAGTTAGGCTTTTCAGCTGTCAAAGCCTCATTCAACTCTTTTGCCAAAGCAATACCTTCTTGCAGGTCCAGATTCATTTTCCAGTTGCCTGCTACAATTTTCTTTCTCATTCGTTTTTTTATAATAAAGTTAATAATCAGTTCTTGTTTTTACGCATCTGCTTACGGATCAGGTCTTGTCCTAAAAGCAGAGAGAGTGGAACAATGAAGATGAAGAAGATTATTAAATACCTCATCGGATTGTTTATCACTTTCTGTTGGCCTAATTCTACCTGATCCAGTGGTGCACTCAGGGCGAACTCGTCTGGTAGGCTCTTGTTGGACCATTTATTCAAAATCGTGCCGTCTTTCAGCAGCAGCAGTCCAGGATTTGAACGTATAATGGTCTTTAGAACAATGTCGTCTGCCAAGAAAAACTCATACTCAGCCCCAGTGTTTTCACGCCAAGCCTCAATCTCTTCAGCAGGAGATGAAGTCAAAGCATAGAAAGGATAGCCATGCTCCACCGAATAGTCAAAAACCTCGTTGACCAAATCAATGTCACTGTCATCGGCCTCTTCCACTCTATGAACCACCAGCAGGAAAGTGTATCCTCGGTGTTCCAGAATGTCGCTTGTCATATCTTCGCCCGTTTCGAAGCTCATCAGGGAGAAATCGTGGATAGGAGGCTCATATCCTTGTTTCAGCAATACCGTCTTAGACTCAATGAAGGTCCATGTGCTGTCGGGATAGTCATCTAAGCCGAACTCCTTTCTTACTCCGTCTTTCTCCATCACGAAACGGGTGTCATATTCACTTAGCTCAGCATCTTCTGGTATCTCCATCGCCTGTGGTATATTTACTCCCACTTTGTAAGGTCGGAAATCGAAAACAGGGATGTAATACAGCGCATAGAGAGCCATGCCAAGGATGAAGATGAACGACCACGTAGTCACCATCCATTCTTTCTTCCTTGAGAGAAGGTCGCCTAGCTTGTCATATCCGATAAAGACCACGATGGCACACAGAAGAAGTACTACGTTTTTATAAAAAGTCTGCCAGTTGGTCAATACTAAGGCATCTCCAAAGCATCCACAATCGGAGATCGGGTTCGTCAGTGCCAGGTAGAGCGTCAGGGGCGTCATCACAAGCATCATCACCAATACTAATATAGAGGCGATGCGCTTCCTAACTCTGAGGAGCATCATGATACCAATCATAAACTCCAGACAGCATAAGGCCACTGAAAGCATCAAAGGAAGAAAGTCGGGTACTAACTGGCTTAGTCCGAAGGCTTCTATATAGTCTTGTATCTTGTAGCAAGTGCCCAGCGGATCTACAGCCTTGACAAACCCTGAGAAGATGAACACCAGACCTAATAATACGGCGCTGACATTCACCAGAATCTTCCATAGGAGACTATCCTTGTAATTACTCTTCTCCAAACTCCAACTTTATTAAGCCAAAGACCGCATAATTTATCATATCCATGAAGTTGGCATCTATGCCTTCAGATACCAATGTGTGCCCCGCCAAGCTCTCTATCTGCTTGGTGCGGTAGATCTTCATTAGGATAATGTCTGTAAAAGAACTGACCCTCATGCTGCGCCAAGCCTCGTCATAGTCGTGGTTCTTTGCAAACATCAGGTTCATCGCTTTCTCCGTATATTTATCATAAAGCTTCAAGGCCTCTTCGATGGAGATGTCTGCTTTCTCGGCATATCCCAGTTCCAGCTGGATAAGTCCTATCACACCATAGTTCACGATCCCAATGAACTCAGGGGCAATGCCTTCATCCACCATAGTCACTCCTTTGATTTCAATGCTTCTGATTCGATTGGCTTTGATGAATATCTGGTCGGTGACAGAAGAGGGGCGCATGATACGCCAAGCCGGTCCGTAGTCATGCAGCTTCTTGGCGTACAATTCTCGGCATTCGGCTATCACTTTCTTGAATTGTTCCTTTGTATCTCTCATAATCTTACAGATGATTTGCAAAGTTAGGAATAATAACGCAAAAAAAGAAATGGGGCACTCTAATTTATATTAAAGTGCCCCATTTATCTTGATTTTTTGTTGTCATGAGCAACGTAAGAGCTGTCCAGGACGCAAAACTGACTTACGTGTGATATTGTTCAACTGGCAAAGCTTATCTACACTTACGCCTTGCTGAGCTGCAATCTTAGAGAGGCTGTCGCCCTTCTTCACCTTGTAATAAGCAGAAGAGTTGCCTGAAGCAGTGGATGCAACGGCGCTATTAGTAGATGCCTTAGACGTCTTCTTCTCATTGACTTTGTTCTTGTGGAATGTATAGCTATCTGCCACAATATCTTGCTTCTCAAAGTCGAACATCAAGGCTGGATTGATGGCTACGCCCAAGAATCTGGTTTCGAAATGGAGGTGAGAACCAGTAGAACGCCCAGTATTTCCACCTAAGCCAATGACATCACCTGCTCTAACCAGCTGGTCTGGCTTTACCAGATGCTTGGATAAGTGACCATAGACGGTTTCCAGACCATTGTCATGACGAATCACAATGTACTTGCCATAACCTTGGCGACCTTGGTCTTGCACAACGCGCACCTTACCATCAAAAGCTGCATGGATAGAGTCACCTACCTGCACCTTGATGTCCAAGCCTGCATGTGAACGGCGCCTGCGAGGACGGTAACCAAAGATATCGGTAATCTTAGTGCTTGGAGTAGGCATATAGAATCCCGTCAAGTCTATTTCATAGCTATCTGGAATATTAGCATTAGAATAGTTGACGTAGTTGTTCGTCCATTCAGGATACAAATCAAGACCAGGGAATTCATTTTGCTCTATTCTGATTTGTTTCTGCAGAGCCAGCGAATCCACGCTCTTGATTTTCTTGTCAATTGGTGCCTGGTTGGCAATCAAGTCTTGGGAGAATGCACTCACACTAAACATTGCCAAGGCACCAGCAAAAAGTATTTTTGTTAAATGTTTCATGCGTATTACTTTAGTCTCCTTTAAACACGGATTTGGGCAAAGGTAATGTTTTTATTCTGAATCTCCACCCTTTCACTGCATTTTTTTTTGCTAAATGGGTGCGTTTTAACATTCTTTCAGCTAATAGCCGACCAGTTAACATTGCTTTTTCGCAATGTTTTCAGTTGTTTCCATAACACAGCATTTTCTGGTAAAAGCCCTTGTGGATCTGCCTCCACGATGCCTTGTGCTATCTCTCTGACATACTGTAATAACTGACCGTCATGGGCCAGATCGGCTATCTTAAGGTCGAAAGCCACACCGCTTTGCTGTGTGCCTTCCAAATCGCCAGGACCTCGTAGCTTGAGGTCGGCTTCGGCTATCTCGAAACCATCGTTGGTGCGTACCATAATCTCTATACGCTTGCGTGTTTCCTCGGAGAGTTTATAGCTGGTCACCAGCACGCAATACGACTGATCGGCTCCTCTGCCCACTCTTCCGCGAAGCTGATGCAGCTGAGAAAGACCGAAGCGTTCTGCATTTTCTATTATCATCACGGAGGCATTGGGCACATTGACACCCACCTCTATTACGGTGGTGGCAACCAATATCTGCGCTTCTCCAGACACGAACTGTTGCATCTGCGCATCTTTTTCCGCAGGTTTCATCTTGCCGTGTACCTTGCAGACGTTGTATTCTGGGAAGGCCTCTTTGATGCGAAGATAGCCATCTTCCAGGTTCTGTAAGTCTATCTTCTCACTCTCCTGTATCAATGGGAAGACAATGTAGGCTTGCCTTCCGCTTCTGATTTGTTCGTGGATAAAATCATGTAACTGCGCTCTTCTATTCTCGTATTGATGAATCGTAGCCACAGGTTTTCTGCCTGGTGGCAATTCGTCGATGACAGAAACGTCCAAGTCGCCATAGAGTGTCATGGCTAAGGTGCGTGGGATAGGAGTGGCCGTCATCACCAGCACATGCGGGGGATTAATGCTTTTGCTCCACAGACGTGCACGCTGAGCCACCCCAAAGCGATGCTGCTCATCGATGATGGCCAAGCCTAAAGCGTGAAACTCCACAGTGTCTTCTATCACTGCATGGGTACCTATAAGGATATCTACTTCTCCATTGAGCAGACCTTGCAGGATGCTCTCACGTCGCTTCCCCTTGATAGAACCTGTCAGCAGTTCTACATGAACATCCATATCTTTCAAGAAACCTTTCAGCGTCTCAAAATGCTGGTGTGCTAATATCTCTGTAGGTGCCATCATGCACGATTGGAAGCCATTGTCTTTGGCTATAAGCATGCACATGAGGGCCACTAAGGTTTTCCCGCTTCCTACATCACCTTGCAGCAGACGGTTCATCTGCTTGCCTGATCCCATGTCCTTGCGAGCCTCCTTGATGACACGTTTCTGAGCGCCAGTCAGCTCGAAAGGGAGGTAGTGGCTGTAGAATGTATTGAAAGCTTCACCCACCTTGCTGAAGATATAGCCACGGTATTTCCGCATGCGGTCGCTGGCATAGCGCAGAATGTTCAGTTGGACATAGAAGAGCTCTTCGAACTTCATGCGATATTGCGCCTGCTTCAGCAGTTCCACATTCTTGGGGAAGTGGAGGTTGATAAGTGCATCAGTAAGTGGCATCAAGTGATGCTCTTGTAGAATCTTCGTCGAGAGAGTTTCAGGCATAGGCTCCTGAATCTGCTTCACCACAGTAGCCATCAACTTTTCTATCGCATGCGAGTTGAGCATGCTTCGTTTCATCTTCTCTGTGGTGTTATAGTAAGGCTGAAGTCCTAAGTTGGAAGGCTGCATTTCCTCAGCAGCATCAATATCTGGATGCGCTATATTTATCCTCCCATTGAACACGGTCGGCTTGCCGAAGACCAGATACTCCTTATGCACCTTATATCTATTGAGCAAGTATTTGATGCCCTGAAACCACACCAAGTCCATAAAGCCAGAGCCGTCTGTGAAATGAGCTATCAGCCTGCGTCCTCTGCCTTCGCCAGCAGTCTCGAAACTCACGATTTCACCTTTCAGTTGAATATAAGGCATGGAAGCATCTATCTCATGAATGGCATAGATGCGACTTCTGTCCACATACTTATAGGGGAAATAATAGAGCAAATCATGGAGCGTGTAGATTCCAAGCTCCTTGCCCAGCAGTGAGGCTCGCTGTGGACCTACACCCGTGAGGTATTTGATGTCTCTCGAAGCTAAATCGTACATGATGCCAACAATGCCTCTGCGATTATCAAGTCAAACGGTGTGGTAATCTTGATATTCTCTCTGTTGCCTTCAGTCAGGGCTATTTCATGCCCTAATGCCTCCACTACAGAGGCATCGTCTGTAAACGATGGTTGGAAAGGCTGCAGATATGCTTTCTTCAGCAATGCAATGTCGAATACCTGAGGCGTTTGCACTAGTCGGTAATTCGCACGAGGCACTGCCTTGCTGTTCCCGTCGCTAACCTCTCGCATAGAGTCTACGACATCCACCACAGGGATAGCAGCACCATGTTCATAGGCACTGCCAAAGCAGCGATCTATGGTGTCTGGATGTACAAAAGGACGCACCCCATCGTGTACAGCTACCAGTCCCTCGCCCTCGACGAGTGCTAAAGCATGGAGCACAGAGTGAAAGCGCCTCTCCCCACCATTTACCACACGATGGGGGATGGTGAAGTGCTGTTCTGCACAAAGCTGTGCCCAATAGGTTTGCTGATCAGCAGGGAGAACCAAAAGCAATTGCATCTGAGGATTATAATTGTAGAACGTCTCCAGAGTGCGCATTAAGACTGGTTCCCCACCGATAGGTAGGAACTGTTTAGGCAGCTCGCTTCCCATGCGGGAGCCACGGCCACCTGCCACGATGATGGCATAGAGGTTTCTCATTTCAGCAACATGCCAGTGGCTACTTCATCGGCTTTGGCTTGGCCTACCAACAGGGCTGCAATCTTCAAGGCAAATTCTGCAGCTGCGGCAGGACCTTTCCCAGTGATGACGTTGCCGTCTTGTTCTGCCATGGCCCCTGTCACAACAGCCCCTTCCAGCTGATCCTCAAATCCAGGATAGCAGGTGGCATGCTTCCCTTTCAGCAATCCCAGTTGCCCTAATACGAAAGGTGCAGCGCAGATGGCACCGTATGGCTTTCCAGCAGCAGCGAAGGCCTTCAGTTGCTTGGTGAGGGTAGGGCAGGCTGCCAGATTAGCAGCTCCAGGCATACCACCAGGAAGAATAAGCATGTCGGCCTCACTGAACTCAACATTGTCAATGGTCTTGTCAACAAGCACGGAAACCCCGTGAGCACCACGAACGATCTCATCGGCAGTGACAGAAATCATCATGGCCTTTACGCCTGCTCTTCTGAGCACATCTACAGTGGTAAGGGCTTCTATTTCCTCAAAACCTTCTGCGAAAAAAATGTAAGCTGTTTTCATATCTTAGCGTATGTTTTTGTTATTTCAGTCTAAAGTAATAAGTGATGGTACCTCTTTGGTTGTTGGTGCCACTCACTTCGTTGAAGCGAGCCTTCTTGGCAGCTTCTTCTGCAGCACGTCTCAGGGTGGTATTCACCGTATTAGTCTGACGGTTGATGCCTGTGGCTATCACCTGTCCTGCTGGATTCACGGTGATATCTACTACGACACGCCCCTCTTCAGGCACATTGTAGGTAGGACGTGGCAGTCCGCCAGGACCTAATGATCTACCCCCTAAGCTGAAAGATCCATAGCCTCCTACGCCAGTAGTGGCTCCTGTATCTGAGTTGCCGTCAGGACTGCCTTGCAGACCTTCGCCCTCTGTATTTCCACGACTGCCCATCTGTGTGCCACGTCCGAAGGCTCCAGATACTCTGCTTCTGGCAGCTGCCTGCGCCTGACGCTGCTCTTCGGCAGCTTTCTCTTCTGCAGCCTTGCGTTCAGCCTCTGCACGCGCTTCAGCAGCCTTGCGTTCAGCTTCACGACGTTCCGCCTCAGAGGGCTGCTTGGGAGTGGTCACAACAGGCTTTGGAGTTTCTTTAGGCTTAGGACTTTCTTGTTTCTTGGGTGCCACGACTACTGTTTCCTCTTCCTCTTGTGTGATGAGGTCTTGCTCTGAGGGCACCTCCTCTGCAGCTTCAGCCTCTGCCATCAGCGCTTCAGCAGGCAGCACATCCACATCTACAAGCGAGGGGTCGGCAAAGCCGTAGGCATTAGGTGTGTCACCCAGCATCACAGGCATACCCCCTTCCTCCTGTATTCTTGGCAGTGCGAAGCTCACCAAGAACAGTAGGAGCAGCAGCAAGGCATGTACGGATAGTGCGCCTATCAGTCCCACGTATTTCCCTTGTTTCTTCTTATCCATACTCCACAAGATAGCCTTTATAATATTTTAATATTTTAATATTTTAATTTTTTAATAATCATTCCTGCCTGCTTGGCGGCCTTGTAGCCAGTACCATTTTGAAGTGGTTCTCATTGGCTATGTTCAGCACCTTCACTATCTCACGATATGGCACGCTCTCATCAGCATAGAGAGCCACATACATCTCAGGCTCCCTGTTGGCGCAGTCTTGCAGGAAAGGAGTCAGTTCTTCGAAGGTGAGCGACTGCTCCCGATCGTTGCCAAAGGCAGCAAAGAGGTTCAACTCCTTATCTATAATAACGCGCGTGAGGGGCTTGGCCGAAGTCTGTTGCTTGCCCTGCGGCAGCAGCACCTTGATGGCATTGGGCGACACCATGGTGCTGGTGATCATGAAGAAGATCAGCAACAGGAAGATGACGTCTGTCATAGACGACATACTGAACGACGGATTTATTTTATTTCTTCTCTTCAGCATTACTGTTCAGGTTCATTGAGTAAGTCCATAAACGCCATTGTCTTGGCTTCCATTTTATTCACGATGCCATCTACCAGTGTCACCAGATAGTTGTAGGCAAACATGGCGATGATACCTACTATCAAGCCGCCTACCGTGGTGATCATAGCCTGATAGATGCCTCCAGAAAGCAGGGTGATATCGATGTTGTTGCCTGCATTCGACATCTCGAAGAAAGCCCTCACCATACCTATCACTGTGCCTAAGAAACCAATCATTGGTGCACCTCCTGCGATGGTAGCCATCACGTTGAGGCCCTTCTCCAGCTTGGCTACCTCCAGATTGCCGGCATTCTCTATGGCTGCCTGCACATCGTTTACAGGGCGGCCTATGCGGCTGATGCCTCGCTCTATCATGCGGGCGGCAGGGGTGTCTGTCTTCTGGCAGTAGGTGATGGCTGCCTTCACATTGCCGTCCTTGATGTAGTCTTTTATCTTGAACATGAACTCAGGGTCTTCCTTGTCGGCCCGCTTGATGACGTAGTAGCGCTCAAAGAGGATGTAGAAGGATATCAGCGAAAGCACCGCCAGCACTATCATGATCCATCCGCCTTTCACGGCAAGATCCCATAGGTTCATCGTTTGAGCCGCCTCGGCAGTTTCGCTGAGTACGGGCATTGTCTCTACCAAGTCTCCGGCCAGCTCTCCGGCTTGCTGGAGGAAGAAAATCAGTAAATTCATCTCTGTCTATTCGTTTTGTTAGTATTTAGTAAGGACAAAGATACAAAAACTATTCATACTTGCTTGTTTAAAAAATAAAAATTGTATCTTCGCATTGTCAATAAATACTAATTACGATGAAATTTGCCATTATAGGGAACCATTATCAGTCTAAAAAGCCAGCTGCTGCCGAGAAACTCGTGCAACTGCTGCGCCAGCACGATGCACAGATTTGCATGGATGTCGATTTCTATCACTTCCTCCGAGAGGAGCAGCATCTCCGACTTCCGAGCATGGATCTGTTCAGCGGACAAGACTTCAATGCCGACATGATGATAAGCATGGGGGGCGACGGCACGTTCCTGAAAGCAGCCAGTCGGGCCGTGAAAAAGAAAATACCCATTCTGGGCATCAACACAGGTAGATTGGGCTTCTTGGCAGATATCTCTATCGATGAGATGGAAGACATGGTGAGTGAAATCTATACCAATCATTATAAGATAGAAGAGCGTGCCATGCTAAGGTTGTGGAGCAATGATGAACGACTGACGCAGGAGCCTTATGCCCTCAACGAGATAGCTCTGCTGAAGCACGATAGCTCATCGATGATTTCCATCCGTGCGTCTGTGAATGGCCAGCACCTCAACACCTATCAGGCCGACGGACTCATCGTGGCTACGCCTACTGGCTCCACGGCTTATTCGCTGAGTGTGGGAGGCCCTATCATCGTGCCTCATAGCCAGACTATGACCCTCACGCCAGTGGCTCCACATAGCCTCACCTGTCGTCCCATCGTGATATGCGATGAGTGGGAGGTGTCATTAGAGGTGGAGAGCCGCAGCCATAGCTTCTTGGTGTCTGTCGATGGCCGCAGTTTCTCATGTGATGAGCATACCCGCCTTCGCATCTCCAAGGCCGATCTGAAACTGAAAATGGTGAAGCGATTCGATCATCACTTCTTCGACACCCTGCGTCGAAAGATGATGTGGGGGGTAGATAGTAGGTAACGATTGCCCAAGCGTTAAAGAAAATTTGCGCGTGTGCGCAGCAACAATTTTTCCAGCGCACAGAAGGGATTTTCTAACTGCGAAAATATTTTTTTCCAGTTGTGAACAATTATGCCCACAACTGTGAACATTTTTGCTCACAACAGTGGACAGACGTGAGCATAATGAAACACTTCTTTTTGCCACCTGCACTTGACATACTGCATAAATATCACATTTTTATAAAAAATAAACGTCTTTTAGGTTGGGCGTATCATGAAACTTTCTTATTTTTGCAGTTGCGAAGAAAAACAAGTTAAACTTAAAAATAAAAAGTATGAAATTCTTAACTGATGAGAAATTGGTCATTGTTGGTGCTGGTGGTATGATCGGCTCTAACATGGCGCAGAGCGTTCTGATGCTGGGCTTGACTCCTAACATCTGTTTGTATGATATCTATGAGCCAGGTGTTCATGGTGTTTATGATGAAATGTGCCACTGCGCATTCCCAGAAGCAAACATCTCTTATACAGTAGATCCTGCTGAGGCTTTCACTGGTGCTAAGTATATCATCTCTTCTGGCGGTGCTCCTCGTAAGGAGGGTATGACCCGTGAAGACTTGCTGAAGGGTAACTGCCAGATAGCAGCCGACTTCGGTGAGAACATCAAGAAGTATTGCCCAGATGTGAAGCACGTGGTGGTGATCTTCAACCCTGCTGATGTTACTGCTCTGACTGCACTGATTCACTCAGGTCTGAAGCCAAATCAGCTGACTTCTCTGGCTGCTCTTGATAGCACACGTCTGCAGCAGCAGTTGGCACAGGAGTTCGGCGTTCGTCAGGACAAAGTAACTAATGCTTACACTTATGGTGGTCATGGTGAACAGATGGCTGTATTTGCCAGCAAGGCTCTCATCGATGGCAAGCCTCTCTGCGAGCTGCCTCTGTCTGCAGAGCGTTGGGCTGAGATCAAGCACATGACTATCCAGGGTGGTAGCAATATCATCAAGCTGCGTGGTCGTTCTTCATTCCAGAGCCCTGCTTATCAGGCTGTTAAGATGATCGAGGGCGCTATGGGTGGCGAACCTTTCACTTGGCCTGCTGGCTGCTTCGTAAAGGCATTCGGCTTTGAGAACGTGATGATGGCTATGCCTACCACTATCGACAAGGACGGCGTTCACTTCACTAAGCCTGAGGGTACTGCAGAGGAAATGGCTGCCCTGAACGCTTCTTACGAGCACCTGCAGAAGATGCGCGATGAGCTGGTGACTCTGAACATCATTCCTCCTATCTCTGAGTGGAATAAGGAGAATCCAAACCTCTGATTTTAAAGGTTTTTAGTATAGAGCCGTGTCGCTTTTAACATATTGCGACACGGCTTTTTTGGTGATATGCAGTTTATTGCTTAACTTTGCGGCGTCTATTAACTTATAATGTATGAAAAAGAACGTCATTTTTTCTATTATAGCCGTGTTGCTGTTGGCAGCTATGGGAGTGCTGGCCTATCTTCTGATGACAGAGCGTCAGGCAAATACGGAGCTTCGTGAGGAGTTCCGACTGGAAAAGGAAGACTTGGAGAGTGAGTACACCACCTTTGCACGCCAGTATGATGAGCTGAAACTCACTGTGTCTAACGATTCTCTGGCACAGCTTCTGGAGCAGGAACAGCTCAAAACGCAGCGCTTGCTGGAAGAACTTCGCACGGTGAAAAGCACCAATGCCACAGAGATTCGTCGTCTGAAAAACGAGCTGGCCACACTGCGCACTGTGATGGTGAGCTACATTAATCAGATAGACTCACTGAATCAAATTAATGCTCAGCAGAAGGTGGTTATAGCAGAGGTGACGCAGAAGTACAACGATGCCTCACGCCAGATAACCAATCTGACAGAAGAGCGCAATACACTCACAGAGCAAGTGACGCTGGCTTCGCAGCTGGATGCTACGGGCATTCGCGTAGTGCCACTGAACAAGCGTGGCAAAGAGGCTAAGCGCACCAAAGATACAGAGAAGCTGCAAATCAGTTTCAACATCGCCAAGAATATCACAGCAAAGACTGGTGATCGCACACTTTATGTGCGCATCCTGAAGCCCGATAATGATGTGCTGACGCGTGATGCTTCGGATACTTTCAGCTATGAGAATCGCCAACTGACATATTCCATCAAGAAATACATAGAATATACAGGTGAGGAGCAGGCCGTAAGCGTGTATTGGGATGTACAGGAGTTCCTCTACGCCGGCAACTATCGGCTTGACATTTTTGCAGAAGGCAATCTGATAGGTTCTTCTACTTTCAGTTTGAAGTAGGGTAGGGGTTTATCCGTAGATAAAAGAAGAGGGCGATGCCATACGGCACCGCCCTTCTTTTGTGTCTCAATCAGCAGTTATGCCAGTCTGCGAGCGCCGTCGTCAATAACTACGTCGTAGATCTTAGCAACCTTCTTGAATTTCTCATAATACTGCTTGCGAACTTGCTCAACGAAGGTGCTATAAAGTTCGTCCTTTACCAGGTTGATGGTGCAGCCACCAAAGCCACCGCCCATCACGCGTGAACCTGTCACACCGCAGTCGAAGGCCACGTCGTTCAGGAAGTCGAGCTCTTCGCAGCTTACCTCGTAGAGTTTGCTCATACCTTGATGAGTCTCGTACATCTTCTGACCAACAGTCTCATAGTCGTTCTTCTCCAAAGCTTCGCAAACGTCTAGTACGCGCTGGATTTCCTCGATGACGTATTCAGCACGCTTGTAGTCTTCTTCGCTTACCTTGCCCTTCACCTCAGCCAGCATGTCCATGTTAGCATCACGCAGGAATTCCACCTCTGGATGCAGTTCATGCAGAGCAGCCACTACATTCTCGCAGCTCTGACGGCGCTGATTATAAGCGCTGGAAGCCAACTCATGCTTCACAACAGAATCTACCAACACCAAGCGGTAGCCCTTAGGTTCGAAGTGATAGTACTGATACTCTAAAGAGCGGCAGTCCAGGAGGATGAGGTTGTCTTTCTTTCCGAACACAGAGGCAAACTGATCCATGATGCCACACTTCACACCACAATAGTTGTGCTCGGTGGCCTGTCCTACCTTAGCCAGTTCGAACTTATCAACCTTACCTTCTCCGAAGAGGTCGTTCAAAGCATAGGCATAGGTACTTTCCAATGCGGCAGATGATGACATGCCGGCACCCAATGGAACGTCACCAGCGAAAGCTGTGTTGAAGCCTTTCACCTCTACGCCCCGTTTTATCATTTCTCTACAAACGCCGAAGATGTAGCGTGCCCAACTGGTGCGTGGGGCGTCTTCTTCGTTGAGGCCAAACTCTACCATATCCTTCATGTTGATGGAGTATGCTCTCACCTTGTTTGTGCCGTTGGGCTTAAGCTCAGCCATGATGCCCTTGTCTACTGCTCCTGGGAATACAAATCCCCCGTTATAGTCTGTGTGCTCACCTATCAAGTTGATGCGACCTGGAGATGTGTAGATAGCACCTGTGCTTCCGTCAAAATGCTTGATGAAGCGACTTCTTACGTATTCTATATCCATAATGCTTTGAATTTAAGAAATTATTGAAAATGGAGCATTGTACATAGAACATCAAGTTATCTGCACAGAGGCAAAGCTTGATGTCCTATGTTCAATGTCCAATAGATATTAGTCAACCTTAATGTCCTTGTTGACATTCTTGCTACCGATCAGTGCATAAAAAATCATGTATGCGAGAACGGCAATAACAATGACGTAGCTGATACGCAGTGAACCCATAGTGGTACCTACGATAGAGTTCTGGATCAATGGCAGGATACCGCCACCAACTACCATCATCATGAAGATACCAGAAGCTTTCTCTGTGTACTTGCCCAGACCCTCAGTGGCCAGATTGAAGATGCAGCCCCACATGATAGAGGTGCAGAGACCCATCAGCACGAGGAATACGGTGAACAAAGGCACATTGTTTACTGCGAATGAACCATTGCTGAAACCAACCATTGAAACGCCAGTAGTAGCAGGAACAACCATAGAGATGAGTACCAATACGATACCTACACAAGATACACAAAGCAACTGAGTGCGGCTTGAAATCTTACCACTGATGAAACCTGAAGTCAGACGACCTACCAACATCAACAGCCAGTAGAGACCTGTCATACCACCGATGATGGCAGCTGCATTGGCAGAATTTGCAGGATCAAACAGGTTGAAGTTCGCTTCCTTGCCTAAGAAGTTACCGAAAGTATTTGGGATACCAACTTCCATACCTACATAGCAGAAGATTGCGATGGCACCCAACACGAAGTGACGGAAGCTCCAAGGGCTGTGAGGATCTTTCACAGCTGAAACTTCAGCTTTCTGCTGACGTGGCTCCTGAATCTTGGCGAAATAGATTACGATGAAAGCTACTACGAAGATAGCGATAGCACCAAACAGCATAGGGCTTACATCAGTAATCTTAGTGCTCTTAGTAATAGCACCTACATAGGCACCTACCATGATAGGAGCGATGGTTCCTGCGAATGAGTTGCAAGCACCACCGAGCTGCAGCAGCTGGTTACCCTTAGTACCACCACCACCGATAAGGTTCAGCATAGGATTCACCACGGTGTTGAGCATACATACGCAAAGGCCGCATACAAATGCACCCAGCAGATAGATGCTGAAACCAGCTACACCAGCACTGAAACCAGAAGCATACTGAATCAGCAAACCTACGATACCTACTGCGATAGCAATAAGGGCAGTCTTCTTGTAGCCAACCTTAGTCAGCATGTTGCCAGCAGGAATACCCATGAACAGATAGGCAAGGAAGTTCATGAAGTTACCCATGAAACCGAGTGCAGGGTTGTTACCCACAGCATCGTCCATTGTCCAAATGTTACCAACAGGCGCAGCCATGTTGGTTACGAATGCAATCATTGCAAACAGGAAAAACATGGTGATAATGGCTACCATGTTTCCGCTTTTCTGTTGTTCTTGTGACATAGTTTAAATTTTTAAAGTTTATATTAAAGTTAATTATTCTTCTTATTCAATCACCCCAAACTTATAGATGGTCTTCTGCCTATATTCGTCATCTGGCATCAGAACTGCTGATGGGAAATGGGCTTTGTTTGGCGTATCAGGGAAACACTGTGCCTCAAAGCAAATGGCACTACGTGCGGGGAAGGTGGCTCCATGTGTGCCACTGAAACCTCCAAGCCAATTACCTGTATAGAGTTGAACGCCATTTTCTGTGGTGTACACCTCCATGCTTCGTCCACTTTGAGGTTCTGTACAGATAGCTGCTAAACTTAGCTCCCCAGCTTCCACCTTATTTAATACATAGCAGTGGTCGTATCCTGTGCCATTCTTCAGTTGCTGGAAGTCGGCATCGATACGCTCGCCAACTGTATGGGGCGTTCGGAAGTCCATCGGGGTGCCTTCTACCTTTAGTATTTCTCCTGTAGGAATAGAAACCTCGTCAATCGGGATGTAATAATCCGCATTGATAGTCACCACATTATTTAATATAGTAGGACTTGGATTGGCAATACCCGCCAGATTGAAGAACCCATGATTGGTCAGGTTGATGATAGTAGGCTGATCTGTCACTGCCTTATATTCAATCTCCAAAGCGTTGCAGTCGTCTGCCAGATGATAGCTCATCTCAATATCCAAGTTGCCAGGGAATCCTTCTTCACCATCTGCGGAGTGGTATCTGAAGAGGATAGTCTGTGCATCAGTCTGCTCTGCATCCCATACTCTGGCATGAAATCCTGTAGGACCTCCATGGAGAGAGTTGGGGCCATTGTTTATGGTAAGATTGTATTCTTTTCCGAATAAGGTAAATCTACCTTTGGCAATGCGGTTTCCATATCTGCCGATGGTAGTGCTGAGGAAAGGCTCTGGGCTGTGGATAGTTTCTTCGATGGAATCATGGCTTAACACGACATTAGCGTAATGGCCATATTTGTCGGGAACCATGATGGAGATGAGTGCACATCCGTAATTAGTAACAGAAACCTCCATTCCCAAGGGGTTCTTGAGGATGTATAGGTCTGTATGTTTTCCATTTATGTCTGCCTGGAATGCTTGTCTATTCAAGGCAGACAGACCCGTTTCTATCGGTGTAGAACTTGTCATGACATGATTATTAGCTATATTACTTGCAAATTAAGTGAATTTCTTTTATTCTCCCAAAAGTTTTGCGAAGAATTGACGATTAAAAGTTCATTTTTTTTATTAGAAAGTTTGTGGGGAATCCTTTTAGATGGGATAAAGGAATATTGACCTAGATGAAGATCTAGGTCTAAACATGGAATTGTGTGTTGATTTGCGGGCTGCTATTTAAACACCTTTCGGAAGGCCTTGAGGATCTTCATGCCAATGAGTAGTCCGTCGAACATAAACATTCCAGTGTTGACAGCTTTCATGATGCCGTTGGACTTATTGGCGATAGGCTTTAGTGGAGAGAAAAGCTGACGCGTGGAAGTAGTTATCGTATCCTGATGGACGCGAATCTTCTTCAGTACTTCTGCTTTTTGCTTAGCAATGTCCTCAAGCGTTATTTCTTTCTCCATTGTCCGGTTCGTTGTTATTGATGGTTGCTGTGATTGATTGGCCGTTTTCTTTGTCTTTCAGGAAAATCTTAGCAAGGAAATTGACCATTGGGCTGATTATCAGTCGCTGGCGCTGATGGTAGATGACAAGCATGACTAAAATTAAGAATAAAGTTATCAGTCCAAAACTGACCATCAAACCACCTATCTTAGGAGCTAAAACGTAGGCAAGTGTAAAAGAAAAATAAAACAGCGCCACCATGCCTAGAACCACCAATATTAAAACCAGTATAAGGGTTGAAAGTAAGATAGTCAGCTTTTCTGTCAACTCCAAACGCACATACTCCTTTTGAAGCTCAAGGTAAGTCTTGGCTTCTGTTACGATTTGCTGTATGGATTCAGAACTCTTGTCTCCTAGAAACATAGTGGTACTGTTTTCTTTTCTTAGTTAATCCACAGGATCTGCTGCACTGGCCAACTCATCAGCAAGTTCGTCTAAATCTTCCTTGCTGAGCTTGATGCCTTTCTTGCGAAGAATCTCTGCAATCTTAGTGCGGGTATCTGTGCCTTTTTCTGGCGCAAACAGAATACCAAAGGCTGCTCCAACAAGAGCGCCTGTCAAAAAAGTAGCAAAAACATTAAAGCCTCTCATGATAAAACTCCTTTCTTTCTTAGTTTGATAAAGCAAAGATAGAACTTTTTTCATTTATACAAATGTTTTTTTGTTACTTTTTTTTGATTCTATAATATTCTTCGTACTTTTGTAAACCAAATATAACATTTTTGCATTATGAAGAAATTTGCTTTTTTAGGATTAGGCCTTTGCATGGCATTGGCCTTTACATCATGTAAATCAAGTGAAAGCGCCTATAAGAAGGCTTATGAGAAAGCTAAACAGCAGGAATTGGCTCAAGGAACTGCTGTTCAGCAGCAAACGGCTCCTGCCACAGTTTCTGCTTCTGCTGAGACTGCCACCCCAGCTCCTTCTGCAGATGTTCGTCAGGAGAAAGTGACTATTGTGGCTGGTAATGGCGCACTGCAAGACTACAGCGTGGTTTGTGGAAGCTTCGGCGTAAAGACGAATGCAGAGAATCTTAAGAACTTCTTGGATAATGAGGGCTATAATGCGATCATCGTCTATAATGCTGACAGAAACATGTATCGCGTAGTTTCGGAAACCTTCTCTAATAGAGACGCAGCAGCCAGAGCACGCGATGCTTTTAAGGCAAAGTATCCTAACAGACAAGATTTCCAAGGCTCTTGGCTGCTGTATCGTATGAATTAATACACCTTAATTATATATAATACAGGTCATGGCTTAATCTGTTGATTGAGCCGTGATTTTGCATTATAATGAATTATTTTGGAAAAAAATTGCTTATTTTCTTTGTTTTTAAAAGAATACTATCTAATTTTGCAACTGATTTTGTTCCTGTAATAGGACAATTTTAGGGAATATTTAGAAAAGGTTTGACATGCAAGAATCTCTTATTCAGAGGATAATGAGGCTTTTCGCAGTTTGTGTAGTCTTCTGCATTTACCCATTTTGGGGTATTTGTCAAGATGCAGCGAGTGTGGTCGATGCTCTTGTGGAGATGGGATTTGAGAATGTCGGACATAGTGAAGGGGAAAATGAGCGTGTATACATTATTCAGAATAGTGCATACAAACTTAATGGAGTAGGGATAGGAAAGGCGGTAGATGTCGTGCAAGCAATGGGTATGCCCGATGGAAAACCTTGCCGTATTGTTGTTTTAGATAACAATGTTCCTCAAATTTCTCTAGTATGTTATTCGAAGAATGAAGCCGATTCTTTGAATAGCGTAGGCAGAAGGGACTGGGAAGTGAGTTATGAATTGGGTGACTCGTGGAAACAGGCCCGAAAAGCTAAAAGAAAAAATAGTTCTTTGTACAAGGTTGATATTGTAGTCTATCCTGAATTGAGGTTTCAGAATTTGGTAATCACTCAGATTTATCAAATTCTCTTCAATCTTAGTCCTGCCATAGAGGTTTCTTTATGGAAAGGTATGAAACTTGAAGCCCAGGTTATCTTTCCTATAAAGAATGAGTATGGTAGGTATTACAGGCAGATTAGGCAAGGAATGATTACGCTTTCTCAAACAGTCAGGTTGGAAGATAATGTGTTTCTTACTGGCACTGTAGGAACTTTTGGTAATTTCCGTTGGGGAGCAGATTTCCGAACAAAGTTTGTGCCTAAGCAGGATGAGCGTTTCTCTTTGGTGGGAAGGATAGGTCTGACTGGTGTATCAAGATTTGAGAACTGGCGTTGGAAGGTTAGTCCTCTGAAGCTCTTTACTTGGAGTGTTGGGGCAAATTTTTATTGGTCTCAATTTAACACGCAGTTCAATTTGGCAATTGAAAAGTACCTTCAAGGGGATAAGGGCGTCCAATTCCAGATGATACGTCATTTTAGACATGCATCAATAGGCTTTTGGGCAATGAAGAATTGGGAAGCTTCCACAAGTATGAATGGCGGATTTCTTTTCCAAATAGCCCTCCCGCCATATAATCAAAAACGAAAAGGGTATATTCCTAGAGTTAAGAGTGGTGATTATATGGGAATACGTTACAATGCAGGTAATGAACGTCGTTACGGACAGACTTACAAGACGACTCCTTGGGACAATGTAGCATATGATAATAGTTTTAACCCAATATTTATTAAATCGGAATTGTTGAATTATTAATTTTTAAAAGAAATGAAAAGTAGATTCTTTGGTTTGAGTGCCAAATTGGCATTAGCCGTGTTAGCAGTTGGCTTTACATTCACCAGCTGCTACGATTCAGCGAATGATGGTATCATCGTTCCTGGTGATGTGGATGTGGTTATCCCTGCTCCTAAGTATGAGGTTACAGGTTATGTAACTGATTTCCAGACAGGTGCCGCTATCTCTGGTGCAACAGTAGTGACCCCTATCGGTTCACAGACAACTGATGCAACTGGTTTTTACAAAGTATCAGCTGCTGCTCCTGCAAGTGGTGATGTTACAATTTCTGCTACTGGTTATGTTTCAGTAACTGTGAAGTTGGAAATGACTTCTATTGAGACTGGCCTGGCTTCTTACAATGTAAGCGCAGCTTTGACTAAGGATGGTTATATCGAAGGCGTTCAGGCTCCTCAGCTTGGTGTAGGTTCTGAGACTTCTGTTATTACTACAGGTCTTGATGCTTTGTATAATGACTCAGATTCTAAGAAAGAAGCAGATGTAACTCTTAAGGTGAAGACTGGCGCAAGATGGAATACTTCTTATGCTATTGAAATTGATGGTGAGAAGAAATTTATTAGAGAAGATCCTGCAGATAAGTTCTACGCATACTTGAAGGCTTACAGAGGTATTGAGTATGGTAAGAATTTTATGGGTGATAAGTTCGCCGAGACAGAGCAGACCTTTACTCTTGATGTTCCTGCTAATGCTTATGCTTCAAGCGTAACAGTTGTTACTTATTATTGGATCGAAGGTTATATTTGGCCAGAGAATGATCAGCCTACTAATATCATTGACCGCGTGCTGAAGAATGACATTATTCCTACTTGGGTAGGTATTAGTCATGGACACGGACATGGACATGACGACAGCCATGGTCATGGTCATGGTAATGGCAATGCAGGTGGTGGTACAACAGATTAATGTTAATAATTAATTTTGTAAGTGTACTTCTTGGAATTTAATTTTAAATTAAGATCAAAATGAAAAGTAAATTAATTATATTATCTTTAGCATTGGCTGCTACAACAATGTCTGTATCAGCTCAATCAACTAGAGAGAAATATACTTCCGAAGGTAGCAAGAATATCTTCATTAGTGCTACTGGTGGTATCTCTCTGGTTAATACGGGTAAGGATGGTAAGTTTGGTGATCCTGCTCCTCATGTGACATTGTCTGTTGGTAAATGGTTCAATCCTGTTGTCGGAATGCGTGTACAGGGTGGAGCATGGAAGGCAAACTATAATTCAAGCTATAATAGAATTGGCTCAAATGGTGCTCCTGGCTCAGAGCAGAGCTATAACAAGAATATTGGAATTGCACGCTTGGATGGACTCTATAGCTTGACTAATGCTATTCTGGGTTACAATCCAGATCGTGGTTTTAACCTTTCAGTATTCGCAGGTCCTGGTCTTACTTTTGCAAAGACAGTACACCAGTCAACTTATCAGAAAGATGGTTCAGGTGCTGGCTATAACAAGGTTCCTACTAGTGATAACAAGCTGCGTGCTTTTGTGAATGGTTCTGCAGGTCTGCTGGCTAACTTCTATGTTAGCGATGCTGTATCTATTGATCTTGAGGCTCGTGGTGAACTGGCTGCTTCATATCTTGGCTATCAATCAACTGCTCGTACAGTTGGTGGCCTGTATTTTGGTGCTGGTCTGACCTACACCTTCGGCGGTCGTGAGTTCATGGTGGCTACTGCCAAAGTTGACAACTCTGCTTTGAACGATGAGATTAATCGTCTGCGTCGCGAATTGGAAGAGTGCCGCAATCGTGCTCCTGAGGTACGCACTGTAACTGAAACTGTAACTGTTAAGGAAGCTGTGTTTAATAAGACTCCTATCTTCTTCAAGATTGGTAGTTACAAACTTGATAGCTATGCAAAGGCTACTATTAAGTTGGTTGCTGATGGTATTAAGCAGAATCCTGGTAAGACATTCAAGGTACAGGCTTATGCTGACAAGGCAACAGGTAGCGCAAACTTCAACCAGAAGCTGACAGACAACCGTGCTAAGGCTGTTTACGATGCTTTGGTAGAGCAGGGTGTTCCTGCCAGCCAGTTGGAGATTGTGTCTAACGGTGGTGTTGAGAACTTGTTCACTGAGAACGAGACTACACGTGTCGTAATCATGGGTGTTGATTGATTTGGAAAGACAAATTGATTGAAATATTTGAGAAAGGGTATTCGTTATCGAGTACCCTTTTTCATATTATAGCTATTCTTAACTTAAAGTATGAAATTAAAATGCTACTTTTGTAGCAGATTTTATGATTATGGGAAGAATCTTGGCAATAGATTATGGAAAGAAACGTTCAGGGATAGCCGTCACAGATGTCCTGCAGATTATAGCGAATGGCCTTACAACGGTTCCAACTAATGAATTGCTTGCCTTTTTGGCTGATTATGTAGGAAAAGAACCTGTTGAAAAGGTGATTATTGGCTACCCGAGACAGATGAATAATGAAGACTCGGATAATATGAAGAATATAGAGCCATTTATTCGTTCTTTGTCTAAAAAGATTCCTGCCATACCTATAGAATTTATTGACGAGCGGTTTACATCTGTAATGGCTCATAGAGCTATGATAGATGGTGGACTGAAGAAGAAGGCTCGCCAAAACAAGGCATTGGTGGATGAAATCAGTGCAACTATCATTCTTCAGTCTTATTTAGAAAGTTTGAAATTTAAACATTAAACTATATATTACACATGATTTTACCTATTTATGTATATGGACAGCCAGTCCTTCGCAAGATAGCAGAAGATATTACTCCAGACTATCCTAACTTGAAAGAGCTAATTTCTAATATGTTTGAAACGATGGATCATGCCGATGGGGTAGGACTTGCCGCTCCTCAGATCGGACTTCCTATTCGTGTAGTGGTGATAGATTTGGACGTCCTTTCCGAAGATTTCCCTGAATACAAAGGCTTCAGGAAAGCATATATTAATGCCCACATTCATGAAGTTTCTGGTGACGAAGAGGATATGGAGGAGGGATGCTTGAGCTTACCTGGCATTCATGAGAATGTGAAGCGATTTAACCGTATTCATGTAACTTACCTTGATGAGAATTTAGAAGAACATGATGAGATTGTTGAGGGTTATCTCGCTAGAGTCATGCAGCATGAGTTTGACCATTTAGAAGGAAAAATGTTCATTGATCATATCTCTGCATTGCGCAAACAGATGATAAAAGGCAAGCTGAATGCCATGCTGAAAGGTAAAGCACATTGTAATTATAAAACCAAAACTGTGCGTATCTGATAATGAAACTAAAAAGGATATTGATAATACTTTGTCTTGTACCATCATTCTTGATGGCTCAGATTAATACAGACCGTGTGATGACTATCGCACGCAATGCTTTGTATTTTGAAGACTACGTATTGTCTATCCAATATTTCAATCAGATTATAAACGCTAAACCTTATCTTTACGAACCTTATTTTTATAGGGGAATGGCGAAGTTCTATCTTGACGATTATCAAGGAGCTGAGGAGGACTGCTCATTGTCAATAGAACGTAATCCTTTTGTCGTTGGTGCTTATCAGGTCAGGGGACTCTCTCGAATACGTCAGAATAAATATGATTCTGCCATCGAAGATTATACTGCTGCACTCAGATTAGATCCTGAGAATGTTACGCTATGGCATAATTTGGCTTTGTGCCATCTTCAGAAGAAAGACTATCCTTCTGCAAGAGAAGAACTTGGAAAGCTTCTTGAAGTGGCGCCTAGGTATACCTCTGCCTATCTGATGAGAGGGGAGGCTTTCTTGCATGAGAATGATACGATAGCGGCCTTAGATGACTTTAATAGAGCCATCGAACTGGAGCGTTTTGAACCAGGTGGATATACGGCTCGTGCCATGGTTGAGTTGCAACAAACCAAGTATAAAGAGGCTGAAGAAGATTTTGATCAAGCCATCCGTCTTAGTGTGCGAAACGCAAGTAACTATATAAATAGAGCTTTAGCAAGATTTCATCAGAATAATCTGCGAGGAGCGATGAGCGATTATGACTTGGCGCTTGACGTTGACCCTGGAAATTTCATTGGCCATTATAATAGAGGTCTTTTGAGAGCACAGGTGGGTGATGATAATCGGGCAATTGAAGATTTCGATTTTGTTCTTCAAGTAGATCCTGATGATATGATGGCTACTTTCAATCGAGGGGTTCTCCGCTCGCAAACTGGCGATTATCGTGGAGCAATCAGTGATTTCTCTAGAGTCTTAGATGTGTATCCTAACTTCCTGGCTGGTTATTATCAGCGAGCAGAGGCACGCAAAAAGATAGGAGATCGAAGGGGAGCTGAACAAGATGAGTTTCAAATAATGAAAGCTCAGATTGATCAATTGAATAACCCATCGCAATCTGGCAATGATAATCAGGAGGAAGTTGCAGACAATGATAGCAAGGGTGCAAAGACGAGAAAACAGAGTGATAAAAATGTAGAGAATTATCGCAAAATCGTTATTGCAGATGAGTCTGATTCTCAGAATGAGTATGCAAGCGTAGCCCGCGGAAGGGTTCAAGATAGAAATGTTCAGATAAAACCAGAACCACTCTTCGCACTGACTTACTATGAACGGCAGAGTGGGGTGAAACGCAGTGTGCATTACCATCATTTCATTGAGGAATTGAATCATAATAAGCGTCTCGTAGAAAATCTGCTGATTTCAAACCAAGAGGCGCCATTGACAGTCAGTCAAGTCAATCGCCATTTTGCAGACATTGATAAGTTGTCTGCGGAAATAGCAGAAGGGCAAGCGGATGTTGTTCTCCAGTTCTCACGGGGACTTGATTTTTATCTTGTGCAAGATTTGGACAATGCAGAAGAAGATTTCACGAAAGCAATCGCTATAGATGACCAGTTCTTCCCTGCTTATTTTATGCGCGCTTTGGTAAGATATAAACAGTTGGAATATCGAAAAGCTCAAGCAAGTGCTGCTCCTCGTCAGCTTAATGAGGAGGGGAAACCTATTGACGCTGTTAGCACAGCCGACTATGAGTTCGTGAAGAGAGACTTAGACAAGGTGATAGAGCTTGCCCCCGACTTTGTCTATGCTTATTTCAACAGAGGAAGCCTACAGATTACTTTAGGTAATTATCGTGCAGCTTTGGAGGACTATGATTACATTATCGAACGGCGTCAAGATTTCGCTGAAGCTTATTATAATAGAGGTCTCACACATATATTCCTTGGGAATAATAGATTAGGTATAGCAGACTTAAGTAAGGCCGGAGAACTTGGAGAAGTGGAGGCTTACAACGTAATTAAGCGTTTTTCTTCCAATGATGAGTAACTATTTCCAGAAATACGCGTAAAGTTGAAAAGATTTCGCTATTTTTGCGTCTCGAAACTAATTATACATTTGTAAGTATGATAAAAATAACATTTCCAGATGGCTCCGTTCGTGAATATAACGAGGGAGTTACAGGTCTGCAGATTGCAGAAAGCATTAGTTCACGTTTGGCACAGGAAGTGCTTTCTTGTGGCGTGAATGGAGAAACTTATGATTTGAATCGTCCTATCCAAGAGGATGCAAAAGTGGTTCTTTACAAGTGGGAAGATGAAGAAGGTAAGCACACATTTTGGCATACCAGCGCGCATTTGCTGGCAGAGGCTCTTCAGGAACTCTATCCTGGTATCCAGTTCGGTTTCGGCCCTGCTATCGAGAATGGATTCTTCTATGATGTAAAACCACAGGGAGATACCGTGATCAGAGAAGGTGACCTCCCAACCATTGAGAAGAAAATGCAGGAACTGGCTTCTAAGAAAGAGGAGCTGGTTCGTAAGAATATTTCTAAGGCAGATGCTCTGGACTTCTTTAAGTCAACAGGACAGGAGTATAAATGTGAGCATATTGCCGAAGATCTTGAGGATGGAACGATTTCCACCTATACTCAAGGCGCTTTCACTGACCTTTGTCGTGGCCCTCATTTGATGAACACAGGTAGCATCAAGGCGATTAAGCTGACCAGCGTTTCTGCTGCTTTCTGGCGTGGCGATGAGAAGCGAGAGCAACTTACACGAATTTATGGTATCAGCTTCCCAAAGAAGAAAATGCTGGATGAGTATCTGGTGATGCTTGAGGAAGCCAAGAAACGCGACCATCGTAAGATAGGTAAGGAGATGGATCTTTTCATGTTCAGTGATACTGTGGGTAAGGGACTGCCTATGTGGTTGCCAAAGGGTACCTCTTTGCGCCTTCGCCTGCAAGACTTCCTGCGTCGTATTCAGCAGCGTTATGATTATCAGGAAGTGATTACGCCTCCAATTGGTGGAAAGCAACTCTATGTCACTTCTGGACATTATGCACATTATGGAAAAGATTCGTTCCAGCCTATCCATACCCCAGAAGAGGGTGAGGAATATTTGCTCAAACCAATGAACTGTCCTCATCACTGTATGATCTACAAGAATTCTCCTCGCTCATACAAGGACCTGCCATTGCGCATTGCTGAGTTTGGCACCGTTTGTCGTTATGAGCAGAGCGGTGAGCTTCATGGACTGACGCGAGTACGTAGTTTCACGCAAGATGATGCCCACATATTCTGTCGCCAAGATCAGGTAAAGAATGAGTTCTTGCGTGTGATGGATATTATCTCTATCGTGTTCAAGTCTATGAACTTCGAGAACTTTGAGGCCCAGATATCACTGCGCGATCCTAACGATCATGAGAAATATATCGGTTCTGATGAAGTGTGGGAAAAGGCAGAGAGAGCTATTATCGAAGCTTGTGAAGAGAAAGGTCTGCCTGCGAAGGTGGAATATGGAGAGGCCGCATTCTATGGACCTAAGCTCGACTTCATGGTGAAGGATGCCATCGGACGTCGTTGGCAGTTGGGCACTATACAGGTGGACTATAATTTGCCAGAACGCTTCGAACTGGAATATACTGGTGCAGATAATATGAAGCATCGTCCTGTGATGATCCATCGTGCTCCATTTGGTTCAATGGAACGCTTCGTGGCAGTGCTTATTGAGCATACTGCAGGTAAGTTCCCATTGTGGCTTACTCCAGATCAAGTGGTCATCTTGCCTATCAGCGAGAAGTTCAATGACTATGCTAATGAGGTCAGGGCTGCTTTAAAGAAGTTCGATGTTCGAGCTTTAGTTGATGACAGAAATGAAAAGATTGGCCGTAAGATTCGCGACAATGAGATGAAGCGTATCCCATACATGCTCGTAGTGGGTGAAAAAGAAGCCCAAAACGGTGAAGTTTCTGTCAGAAAACAGGGCGAAGGTGATCAGGGCAGCATGAAATATGAAGATTTTGCAAAAAAAATCTGCGAAGAAGTTAATAATATGATAAATAAGTGGTAAATTTGCAGGCAATTTTACCGCAAAATGCCCTTTGGGGATTCCGGTGAAGCTGATTGCATATAATTTTAAAGGGATTTAAAGAATTATTTGACTAAGAAACAAACAGGATTATAACTTTTTAATGAAGAAAGATAACATTAAAGATCAGTATCGGGTCAATGAACAGATCCGTGCAAGGGAAGTCAGAGTCGTTGGCGATGACATTGAATCCAAGGTATATCCTTTAGCCGTAGCGCTGAAGATAGCTGAGGAGCATAATTCTGACCTCGTAGAAATCTCTCCGAATGCAGTTCCACCCGTTTGTAGAGTCATTGAATATTCTAAGTTCCTCTATCAGCTGAAGAAACGCCAAAAGGAACAGAAGGCTAAGCAGGTGAAGATTGAGGTGAAGGAGATTCGCTTCGGTCCTCAGACTGATGATCATGATTATAACTTCAAGTTGAAGCATGCCATCGGATTCTTGGAAGACGGCAATAAGGTACGCGCCTATGTGTTCTTCAAGGGACGCTCCATCTTATTCAAGGAGCAAGGGGAAGTGTTACTGCTTCGTTTTGCCAATGATTTGGAGAACTATGCCAAGGTGGAGCAAATGCCTGTGCTTGAGAAGAAGAAGATGACTATCGTGCTGGGACCGAAGAAGGAAATCGTGAAGAAGCCTGGCCAGCGTGCCGCCGAAGCCCAAAAAGCCATGCAGAAAGCTGCTGCAGAGAAACTCGCCCAGAAGCAGGAGAGAAACGAAGCTAAGGCAGCCGAAGCACAGAAAGAAGAAAATGTATAATGCCGAGGTATAGTGCATTATCATAATATTTAATAATTTAATAATTGTAAAGATGCCAAAAATTAAGACTAACTCCGGTTCTAAAAAAAGATTCGTTCTTACCGGAACAGGTAAAATTAAAAGACAGCATGCTTATCATAGTCACATTCTGACTAAGAAGACTAAGAAGCAGAAGAGAAATTTGTGCTATTCTACTTTGGTAGATAGAGCTAACCTCCGTCAGGTAAGAGAGCTTCTGGCCATCAAGTAAGCCGAGTCAAGAGAATTTATTTATTAACCGAATGCATTAGCTCCGAAAGACCTCTCTATATTTATATTAAGGTGAGGCGCTAACATTCAAAAACAAATGAAACTATGCCAAGATCAGTTAATCATGTTGCTTCTCGTGCGAGAAGAAAAAGAATTTTGAAGTTGACCAGAGGTTACTTTGGTGCAAGAAAGAATGTCTGGACCGTTGCCAAGAATACTTGGGAGAAAGGTCTTACTTATGCTTACCGTGACCGCAAGAACAAGAAGCGCAACTTCCGTGCTCTGTGGATTCAGCGTATCAACGCTGCTGCTCGCCTGGAGGGTCTTTCTTATTCTAAGTTGATGGGTCTCCTGCATAAGGCTGGTATTGAAATCAACCGCAAGGTGCTGGCTGATTTAGCTGTTAACCATCCAGAAGCATTCAAGGCTATCGTGGATAAGGCTAAAGCTGCTTAAGAATCTCATTAATAATTCAGCGGGGTCAATGCGAGACATTGACCCCGTTTTTAGTTAATAATGCATTTTTATTTGCATGTTTCAATAAAATATAGTATTTTTGAAAAGAGAAAAAGAATAGCCGCGTCGATTGGATCGGGAAACTCATCAAATTAATAGAAATACCGAGACAAGCTTCGCTTCTCAATGGCGGGCCACGCCTCTTCGGGGGTAACTTTATGTCGGTGGATTACAAAGAGGACGAGCACTCAAATCATGTCATTCGGAGTTTCATCTTCAATCAATATCGATGCGGCTTCCCTATAAGAGAGGACGGAAATCATCCTTTGATTTCTGTCCTTTTTTAATGGAGAAGGTTTTATGTTTAAATAGGTAGTTCGCTGGTAAGAAGCCAGGGTAGATAGGGAAAATGAAAGTTAGATTCATGAGCATAGGTAGTGGTAGCAGTGGGAACTGCTACTATCTGGGGACTGAGACGTATGGCATACTGATAGATGTGGGTATACCTGTGCGCTTTATCAAGAAGTCATTGAAGGATGTTGGTATTGGCTTAGAGACTATTCGGGCCATCTTTATCACGCATGATCATGCCGATCATATCAAGTCTGTGGGACCACTTGGGGAGCGATGCTTCATCCCCGTCTATACCACAGCAAAGATTCATGGAGGCATCAATCGTAGTTATTGTGTCACGGAGAAACTGAGCACATGCGTGCGTTACCTGGAAAAACAGCAGCCTATGCAGCTTCGCGATTTCACTATAGAGTCTTTCGAAGTGCCTCATGATGGAACCGACAATGTGGGCTATTTCATCACTATAGATAATAAATCGTTCTGCTTTGTCACAGACCTCGGTGAAATCACTTCTCTGGTAGCTTCCTACATACAGCGTGCCAATTATCTTATCATCGAGTCTAACTATGATGAGGAGATGCTGGCTATGGGGCCTTATCCAGAATACCTGAAAAATCGCATAGCCAGCAGCTCAGGGCACTTGAGCAATCAGACTACCTCGCGTTTCTTAGCTGAGCATATAGACACACACCTTAAATATATATGGCTGTGCCACCTAAGCAAAGACAATAACCATCCCGATCTGGCTTATAAGACTACAGAACTGGCACTTAGGGACAGGGGAATTATCGTCGGAAAAGACGTTCAGCTCTTCGCTTTGCGTCGCAATGTGCCCACAGAACTCTATGAATTTGAGTGAAGTGAAAAAATAATTGAAAAAATATGGCGGAATGTTTGGTAGATTCAAAGAAATGAGATACCTTTGCACCCGCAATCTGAAAGGAAACGCAATGCACCCTTAGCTCAGTTGGTAGAGCAACTGACTCTTAATCAGTGGGTCCAGAGTTCGAGCCTCTGAGGGTGTACAAAGCGGTGGTATCGTCTAAGGGCTAGGACACATGCCTCTCACGCATGCAATCAGAGTTCGAATCTCTGTACCACTACTAGTTTAAAGCCGATTATCAAATTAGATAGTCGGCTTTTTCGTTTTTTAAAGTATATTTGTTATCTTCGCTGAAAAATAGTCGCAATGGAGCACACGTTTACTTTTGAAGAATTGTCAGAAGACCTGCGATTCCTGCAACTTCTGTCGCGATCATTTCCTACGATTGCTGATGCAAGTACGGAGATTATCAACTTGGAGGCCATTCTGAATCTGCCTAAGGGCACAGAGCATTTTCTTTCTGATGTGCATGGAGAGTACGAGGCTTTCCAGCATGTGCTGAAGAACGCTTCTGGAACGGTGAAGCGCAAGGTGAAGGAAATCTTTGCTCACTCCCTCCGTGATAAGGAGATGAAAGATCTCTGCACACTGATTTATTATCCCGAGGAGAAGTTGCAGCTGATTAAGCACCGTGAGCATGACATCGATGATTGGTACCAGATCACGCTGAACCGCCTGGTGCGTGTCTGCCAGAACGTTTCTTCCAAATACACCCGTTCCAAGGTGCGTAAGGCTTTGCCCCCTGACTTCTCTTATATCATTCAGGAATTGCTTCATGAATCTACCATAGATCCTAATAAGCAGGCCTATACAGATGCTATCATTAATACCATCATCTCTACCCGTAGGGCAGATGCGTTTATCGTGGCTTTGTGCCAACTGATTCAGCGACTGACTATTGACTCGCTGCATATCGTTGGTGATATCTACGACCGTGGGGCTGGGGCGCACATCATCATGGACACGCTGTGTGATTATCATCACTTCGACATTCAGTGGGGAAATCATGATATCCTCTGGATGGGTGCTGCTTCTGGCAACGATGCTTGCATCGCCAATGCCATACGTACAGCGCTGCGCTATGCCAATGTGTCCACGCTGGAAGATGGCTATGGTATCAATTTCCTGCCATTGGCCACTTTTGCCATGGAGACTTACAAGGATGATCCATGTACGCATTTCCAGTCGCTCACCAGCGTGAGCGACGAGCACTTCGACGAGAAGACGCTTCGCCTCTTTGCACAGATGCACAAGGCCATTGCCATCATTCAGTTCAAGTTGGAGGGAGAGATTATTAAGCGTCGTCCTGAGTTCCACATGGAAGACCGCCTCTTGCTCAATTTCATCGACTATGAGAGAGGCACTATCCGTCTGGACGGCAAGGAATATCCGCTCACAGACACGCATTTCCCTACCATCGATCCTGCCGATCCTTACCGTCTCAGTGCGGAGGAACGCGAGATCATGGATAAGATTCATGCCTCGTTCATCAATAGTGAGAAGTTGCGCAAGCACATGCATTGCCTGTATGCCAAGGGCAGCATGTATTTGGTGACCAATGGCAACTTGCTCTTCCACGCCAGCATTCCGCTCAATGAGGATGGCAGCTTCAGACACGTGCGCATTGGGAAGAAAGAGTATTGGGGACGTAAGCTGCTGGAGAAGACCGACCAGTTGCTTCGCACGGCTTACTTCGAGGTCGAGGGGAAGCCGGAGAAACTTTTTGCACAAGACTATGCTTGGTACTTGTGGTGTGGCCCCGATACGCCGAGCTTCGATAAGAGCAAGATGACTACCTTCGAGCGTTACTTCATTGCCGATGCCGAGACTCATCACGAGGAGAAAGGCTATTACTACACCTTGCGCAACCAGCAGGAAGTGTGCGACCGCATTCTGCAGGAGTTTGATGTAGAGCCAGGGCCTCACACGCACATCATCAACGGTCATGTGCCTGTGAAGACCATCAAGGGCGAAACGCCTATCAGGGCAGAAGGCCGCCTTATCGTCATCGATGGTGGGTTCTCTAAGGCCTACCAACCAGAGACGGGCATCGCTGGCTATACATTAGTCTATCATTCTCATGGCTTCCAGCTGGTGCAGCATCAGCCATTCGAGAGTCGTCAGAAAGCCATTGAAGAGGGGCAGGACATCAAGTCGAGCACCTCACTGGTGGAGTATGCGCAGAATCGCGTCATGGTGCGTGATACCGATAAGGGCAAGGAGCTCCGCATACAGATCAAGGATCTGCAGAAGCTTCTGGCAGCTTATCGCATGGGGCTGCTGAAGGAGAAGGAATAAACTGATATACTTTAAGTTTCGCAAGAAAGCTAATAACCTGAATGACAAAGCCCTAGAGGGGCGTAATAGGGTAGCCAGCCATATCAATGGCTGGTAGTATGGATGCTATAGAAAGACAGCGTGCCGTAGGTATGCAATAAATATAGGTGGCGTACCTAAAGGCACGCATTAAAGGGCTGCTATTTATCCAGCCATTGACATGGCTGGCTAACCTTATAAGATGCCTACGGCACCACTTGCGAAACTTGAGTGATATACTGTCTTTATTTTGTGACCTTGAAGCTGCCGATGGTGAGGGCTGTGCTTATCTCTCCGAAGAGACCATCGTGCAGCAGGTGACCATGCCTGTAGGTGTAGCCTCGTTCATAACCTCCCGTGAGGAAAAGGGCCACTTTCTCTGTGCATTGATATTCTAAGTTGAGTCTGGCCTGTAGGTTGTACAGACGGTTCACCGCTTCATGCTTCCTGAATGTCTCTATGTGCTGATAACCCAGGTCGCCACTGATTTCCAGTGCCTTGGCTACAGGAATGGCTAAGCCCGCTCGATAGGTGAAGGCCGTGTTGAAGGGATGCAGTTCGCGGTATTTGGTTCCTGCGCTTAATATGGTGTAGAAGGTGCGACTTTTGAAGCGCAGTCCCACATTGAATAGGGTAGAGGTGCCACCGCTGACCAGTAGTTGCACGCGCGTGCTGGGGTTGGCATTGATCAGTCCTATCTGCAAGCCACGCAGACGGTCGGCATGGAAGTTGAACAGTCCTATCTGAAATCCATTCATCGCAGAGGCAGCCACGTTGAGCAGTCCCACTTGCACACCAGTCATCTGCTCTGCAGCCACATTCAGCAGTCCAGAGGCTTGAAGGCCTACCGTTTCCCCTGCGCTCACATTGAAGAGTCCTGCCAGCTGCATACCATATACGGGGTCTCCGTCTATGTTGCCTATGCCTGCCAGTTGTATGCCCTTAGCCTCTCCACCGACGATGTTCAGCAGTCCGCTGGCAATGATGCCTTCAGCTCCATCGCCCAGCACGTTCACACCACCAGTCATCAAGAGACCGCTGGTTTGGCCGCCTATCACATTCACCAATCCGCTGACAGATACACCAGTGAGGTCACCTCCCACCACGTTGGTGATGCCTGCAGCCTGCCAACCTCTCATGTCTTCGCCTACCACATTGAACAGACCGCTGAGTTGCAGACCATTCACACCACTCACAGTTGTACTGCCCAGCACGTTCAGCCCTATGCCCGTGAGCTGATTCATCTTCGAGTTGACGCCCAGGTTCAACAGGGTCTTACCGCTCACCGTATCTACGCCTTGCGTGGCGATGCCAGGCCAGAGCGAGAGGTTGATGCCTCCGATGCCAGAACTTTGCGCTCTGGCTCCCATGCTGATGATCAGCACAGCCAATAGGGTCCATATCGTCTTCTTCATCCTTTCCTTCTTTAAGCAACTATTGTATTAGACGAAACAACCTCCCTTGAAGTTGCAGGGAGGTTGCTCTTTTTCGTATTTACTGGTATAGATACCTCTTAATCGACTTCTTCGGTGTCTTTTCAAACTCCTCGTGATACACCGTCACACTGTTCACTTGGCAGTAGGCTGGGATGCGTGTGTTCAGGTCTATGCGGTTCTGCTCCATCTGTTTGTTGATGGCATCATCGCTCAGGCCGTCGCGATAGGCTAAGTCGAAGTCAGGATAAATCAGGGCAGCCAGCTTTCCATTGCGTTGCACGATGATGCTCTCTGATACGTATGGGAGGTTGTTCAGCTCAGACTCTATCTCTTCGGGGAAGATGTTCTGTCCGTTGGCTGTCAGTAGCATGTTCTTGCTGCGTCCGCGTATGGTGATGTTTCCAGCTTTATCCATCAGGGCCAAGTCGCCTGTGTGCAGCCAGCCATCGTCCGTGAAGGCCGCACGGGTAGCTTCCTCATTCTTATAGTAACCCAGCATCACATTGTCGCCTCTTACCTGTATCTCACCCGACTCATGCTCAGGGTCTGGGGAGTCTATGCGCACCTCCATGCGCTCTATAGGCTTGCCGCAAGAGCCTTCCTTGAAGCGGTCCCACTGCTCGTAGCTGATGAGCGGTCCGCACTCGGTCATGCCATAGCCCACCATGTAGCGGAAGTTGATGCGTTTCAAGAAGTGCTCTATGTCCTTGTTGAGCGCAGCGCCACCGATGATGACGCTGTGGAAGTTGCCACCGAAGGCTGCTTCCATCTTCTCACGTATGGCTCCATATACCTTGTCATTGATGATTGGCATGTGCAGCAACAACTTGGCCAGAGACGATTCCAACTTCGGCATCACCTCTTTCTTGATGATCTTCTCTACCACCAGTGGTACGGTGATTACAAGGTTGGGCTTTATCTCGCTGAATGCCTGGAAGATAATCTTCGGACTGGGCACGCGGGTGAGGAAATAGATGTGGCAGCCCACAGAGAATTCATACAGGAACTCAAAGGCCAGTCCGAAGCAATGGGCCATAGGCAGTATGCTCACCAACTTGTCGCCTGGCTTGATGGGCAGGTTGTCTATGGCAAACTGCACGTTCGACCACAGACTGCGGTAGGGCAGCATCACGCCCTTCGACTGGCTGGTGGTGCCAGATGTGTAGCTCAGCACGGCCAGCTCGTCGGGCTCGTCTTGGTGGTAGTGCACGTGCTCTGGCCTGAAGTTCTTTGGATATTTCTTTCCGAACTCTTCATTGAGGTGCTCACGGGCATAGGTCAGCTTCTCTGAGCGTGATATCAAGGTAGAGAAGTCGTTCACCAAGATGATGCCTTCTAGGTTGGGCATCATTTCCTCATTGAGGTTCTCCCACACACGGTCGCCCACGAAGAGGAAGCGCGCTCCGCTATGGTTCACTATGCTGTGTATGTTGTCTGCCTTGAATTCATGCAGGATGGGTACGATGACTGCTCCGTAGGTCAGTGTGGCTAAGAATGTCACACCCCAGTGTGAACTGTTGCGCCCGCAGAGGGCTATTTTATCGCCTTTCTTGATGCCCACAGCCTCAAACATGATGTGGATTTTCTCTATCTTCCGGGCTACGTCCTTATACTGCAGTGTAGCACCTTTATAGTCGGTCAGCGCATCAAGGTCCCAGTTGTTCTTGATGCTGTTCTCTATGAGTCGGAGAAAACTTTTATCCATATTTTTGCACATTTTCTGATTTTGTGTGCAAAGATAAGGCATAAAACGGAAGAAAGCAAGGAAATTCGAGTAAATGAAATCAGAATTCTGATAGTTTACCGTTTTCCCATACTTCTTTCGTTCAAGAAGGTCTGAAATTCTTCCTTGTAGCTATCGCCTACGGGGATGTAGGTCTTGCCGAATATGATGCGGCTATGTTCCACCACGCGGATCTTGGATTTCTGTACTATGTATGAACGATGTACGCGCATGAAGCGACTGGCTGGCAACATCTCTTCCATGGCTTTCATGCTCATCAGTGAGAGCAGGGGCTTGTCTTGCCCTTCTTCGTAAATCTTGATGTAGTCTTTCAGTCCCTCTATGTAGAGTATGTCGTCCAGCATCACCTGCACTTGCTTGTATTCGCTCTTCACGAAGATGCTCTGCACCTCTTCTTCCTTGCCTTGCTGTCCTTGCTCTATCAGCTTGAACCACTCTTGGGCTTTCTGGGCAGCTTGCAGGAAGTTGGGGTAGGAGATGGGTTTCAGCAGGTAGTCCAGGGCGTTTACGCGGTAGCCGTCTATGGCATACTGGTCGAAGGCGGTGGTGAAGACGATGCGTGTCTGTGGGGGCACCATGCGTGAGAAGTCCAGTCCGTTGAGTTCTGGCATCTGTATGTCGAGGAAGAGCAGGTCAACGGGCTGATTTGTCAGCTCGTTCATGGCCTGCACGGCACTGCTGTAGCTACCCACCAACTCCAGGAAGGGGGTCTTCTTCACATAGCTTGCCATCAACCCTAAGGCCAGAGGCTCGTCGTCTATCACAGCACATCGGATATTTGCCATACTGTTTGTAGTTAAGTTGGGGCCAAAGATAGTGTATGGTGAGCGGAATACCAAATTTATTTTGAAAAAACACCGTTTGTCTGCTTACGACAGTGATGGGGCGTTGTTGGTGTTTATCTCCAGTGATGAGATATACTCGTTGCCGTCGTCGCTCAGTCCGTAGTGCCATTCATAGCTGTGGGGATACATCAGGTCCAGTCGCTTCTGCACCTGCTCCAGCCCTATGCCGCTGCCGCTCTTGTCGTAGCCCACCTTGCGGTGGTTGCTGTTCTTTATCTCGCAGCGCACATAGCCCAGTTTCTCGCTGAAGAGTATCTTGATGTAGCTGGGTTCCGTGGGCGATATGCCATGCTTGAAGGCATTCTCCACCAGTGAGATGAAGATCAGCGGAGCTATCTGTGTCTGGTCGTTCTCGCGCATGTCATAAGTGGTCTCTACTGTGACGTTAGAAGAGAGTCTGATGCGCATCAGCTCTATGTAGCTTTTCATAAACTCCATCTCTTTCTCCAGGGTGGTGTAGTTCTGCTTGTTGTCGTAGAGCACATGGCGCAGCAGTTGGCTCAGCTCTTGCACGGCTTCCTGTGCTTTGTCGCTGTCGAAGGCTATCAGGGCGTAGATGTTGTTCAGTGTGTTCAGCAGGAAGTGAGGGTTTATCTGGCTGCGTAGTTGTTGCAGCTCTGTCTCCATGCGCTGCTTTTCAGCTTCGCGCTTGCTCGACTCCAAGTCGTTCCATGCCTCTATCACGCGTACCACGGCTGTGATGGTAGCCACCAGCGCCATGATGAAGAAGTCGCGCCCCATGATCATGCCTACAGACCAGAATCTCATTTCTTGGTTAGGAGGCATATAGCCTCTGAACTCAAAGGGCACCGAGTCTCTCCACGACATCATCATGCGCTCGAACTCTATCTGGTGCAGCCAGCCTGAGAGGAAGGAGGCTACGCCTGTCAGCACCAGCAGCTGCAGCACATACAGCCAGAACTTACGCTTCAGCAGCAGGCGAGGTATCAGCAGGTTGTTGTTCAGGTAGAAGTAGGCGATGTAGATCACGTAGTAGGGGAATGTGGCCCATACATAGTCTGTGAATGAGACGTTGGATCCGCCACGTGTCATCATCAGGTAGGGAAAGAAGAATACGAAGCCCCACATCACCACATGAATGATGATGTTCAGGAAGCTTCGTATATTCTCTCTCTCGTTCATTATCTCTAAACCCTAAACTCTAAACTACTCGTATCTCAGCGCTTCGATAGGATCCAGATTGGCAGCCTTCTTGGCAGGATACCAGCCGAAGAACATGCCTATCAGTACGCATACACCGAAGGCCAGCGTCACAGAGCTTGGTGAGATGGCTACAGTCACCTGATCTACCATCATCTCTACCAGCGAGCCCAAGCCATAGCCGCAGAGGATGCCTATCAGTCCGCCTGTAAGACAGATCAGCACAGCTTCGATGAGGAACTGGCTCAATATGTCAATGCCACGGGCACCTACAGCCATGCGCAGACCGATTTCCTTCGTGCGCTCAGTCACGCTCACATACATGATGTTCATGATACCTATGCCACCTACCACCAGTGAAATACCGGCAATGGCTGCCAGCAGCATGGTCATCATACCTGTCACGGTGTCCATCGTCTCCATGATTTCCTGCATGGAGTTCATAGTGAAGTTGTTCTCCTCGCCATCCTTCAGGCGGTGGTTGCGGCGCAGCACGTCCTCTATCTCGTTCATGGCCAGGTCAGTAGCTTCCTCTGTCACGGCACTGCACTGTATGCCCTGCAGGTGGCTCTGTGAGAGCATACGCTTCATCACGGTGGTGAATGGTGCCAACACTATTTCATCCTGGTCCATACCCATGCTGTTGGTACCTTTGCTCTCCAGCACGCCTACCACTTGGAAAGGTATCTGGTTCACGCGGATGCTCTTGCCTATGGGGTCTTCATTGGGGAAAAGGTTATCCACGATGGTCTTACCTATCACCACTACCTTGGCAGCTGTCTTCACATCCTGCTCAGAGAACATCTCGCCTTCTTGCATATTCAGCTGGCGTATCTGCAGATAGTCTGTGCTACAGCCTGTCACTGAGGCAGGGTAGTTGTTGTTGCCTGCCACCAGCTGGCCTGAGCTAGATACGCTGGGGCTCACGAAGCTCACATGGGCGCACTCACTACGGATGGCCTCATAGTCTTCCATCTTCAGCGTCTGCATCGAACTGGCATCCATACGCTGACCACCACGTTGCTCGCCGCCCGGGCTTATCATGATCATGTTCGACCCCATGGAGGAAATCTGCTCCTTGATGGAGTTCTGCGTGCCTTGGCCGAATCCCAACATGGCTATCACAGAGGCGATGCCTATGATGATACCCAGCATGGTGAGCAGTGAGCGCGTCTTGTTGTTCGCTATCGCCTTCAGGGCTATCTTAAATAGATTCGTAATATTCATCTTTATTCTTTTTTTATTCTTTTTTATTGACGATTGAGAATTGACGATTGACAATTGGACTGCGTCTAGTCACTTATCCGCATGGTTAATTTTCAATTCTCAATTGTCAATGATTAATTGTTTTCCTCTGGCACAGGCAGTTCGGCCAGTGTCTTGGCTGCACTTAGGATGTTGTTGTTATACACATCATCTTTGATGAGTCCGTCGCGCAGGGTGATGGTTCTGCTGCTATACTGGGCTATCTCAGGGTTGTGTGTCACGAAGATGATGGTGCGTCCCTCGGCATGCAGCTTCTGGAAGAGTACCAAGATCTCAAAGGAGGTACGCGTGTCCAGGTTACCAGTGGCCTCGTCGGCCAGTATCACGGCTGGGTTGTTCACCAGCGCGCGGGCTATGGCCACACGCTGCATCTGTCCACCACTCATCTGGTTGCTCTTGTGCTCCAAGCGGTCGCCCAGACCTACGGCCTTCAGGGCCTCTATGGCACGGCGCCTACGCTCTGTAGCCGATACCTCACTGTTGTACATCAGTGGCAGCTCCACGTTCTCCACAGCGGTGGTCTTGGCCAGCAGGTTGTAGTTCTGGAACACGAAGCCTATCTTTCTGTTGCGCAGTATGGCACGCTGACTGCGGGTCATGGTGCGCACGGGTGTTCCGTCGAGTATGTACTCACCGCTGGTAGGGGTGTCGAGGCAACCCAGTGTGTTCAGCAAGGTACTCTTACCCGAACCAGACGTACCCATGATGGTCACAAACTCACCTTCGTTGATGGTGAAGCTCACGCCTCTCAAGGCACGCACCACCTCATCGCCCACGATGAATTTGCGCTTTACGTTCTGTAGTTCTATAACTGGTTTACTCATTGTCTTTCTTTTTTGTTTTCTTTTTCTCGTCTCAATGTCTTAGAATGGTCCGCCTGGGCCGCCACCTCTAGGGCCGCCACCGCCTGGGCCGAATCCCATGCTGTTCTCACGTGTGGTAGCCATGGCTTCGGTCACCACTTCCATACCTTCTGTTACGCCTGTCACCTCGGTCATGCCGTTGCCGCTCATGCCTGTGGTCACTGCGTGGGCTGTATATACGTTGCCTTCTTTGGTCCATACCTTCTGTGGAGCATCCACATCGTTGATCTGCGTAGCACCAATCTCTGGGGTAGGAGTGAAGCGCAGGGCACGGCTTGGCACCACGATGACGTTCTGCTTCTCCTGCTTGTAGATGGTCACGTTGGCTGTCAAGCGTGGTTTCAGCTTCAGGTCGTTGTTAGGCGCGTTGATCACTACCTCGTAGGTCACCACGCTGCTGCTGGTGGTCGATGAGCTGCTCTCGCCCAGGCGCACCTGAGTCACTGTACCCTCAAACACCTCGTCTGGATAAGCATCCACGGTGAAGGTGGCACGCAGACCTTCCACGATACCGCCTATGTCGGCCTCATCCACGTCGGCTATCACGCGCATCTGCGTCAGGTCGGCTGCTATATTAAATAAGGTAGGGGTGTTGAAGCCAGCTGCCACTGTCTGACCTTCTTCCACGGCCTTGTTGATCACCACACCGTCGATAGGTGAGTAGATGGTGGCGTATGACAGGTTGCGCTGTGCCTTGGCCAGGTTGGCCTGGCTTTGCTCATACTGAGCCTTAGCGTTCTGGTAGTTATACAAGCTCTGGTCATACTCCTGGTCGCTGATCAGCTGCTTGTCGTGCAACTGCTTGTTGCGGTTGTACAGTTTCTCCTGATATTCATAGCTGGCCTTGGAGCCGTTGTAGTTGGCCTGCGAAGAGCGCAGGTCGCTCATCAGCGTCACCTTATCCATTTCTGCTATCAGCTGTCCCTTCTTCACTTCCGAATTGTAGTCCACGTAGATGCGATCAATGATACCGCTCACCTGCGTACCTACTTCCACCTCTGTCACAGGCTCTATGGCACCTGTGGCTGTGATAGACTCCGATACATTCCCTCTGGTCACTGGAGCTGTGGCGATGTTCATCCGTTGCGTCTCAGACGAACCGCTGAAGAACCATGATCCGATCACCAGTACGACCGCTGCGGCCACTACTGCCCAAATAATCTTCTTCTTACTCATAATTGTATGTTTTTTAATTTTCTATTTTTCTAATTTTTTAATTTTGAAATGATGCGATGCATCATTCCAATGTGATTGTCTCGCCTGCGTAGAACTTCAGCAGCTGCTCATTCATGATGGCCGTATATTTAGCCTGCAACTTCTGCTGCTGTGCAGAGAGCAGGTTGTTGCGCTCCTGCAGCAGTTCGATGGTATTCTTCATACCCAGGTTAAACTGCTCCTGCGTCATGTCATAGCTGGTCTGCGAGCTCTCCAAGTTGGCACTGGCAGCCACATACTGCTTCTGTGCCGTGTTGGCATTCTGCCACAGATTCTCAATGTTTCTATACAGCGTCTTCTGCGCATCCTGCAGGGCCAACTCCTGCTGGTTCTTCTGTATCTTCGCCTTCTCTATGTTGCTCTTGGTCTGGCGCTTGTCGAAGATAGGGATGCTCAGGTTCAGGCTGATGTTGTTGCTCTCATTCTTTTTCACCTGCTGACCGAAGCCGGTGTTGATACCGCTCATGGCGTTAGTACCGGCACTGGCGCTCATGCTCAGTGATGGCAGATACCCCGCTTTTTGTATCTTGATGTTCAGATCGGCAGCATCGATGTTTTTCTGAGCAGAGAGGATTTCCGGACGGTTCACCAGGGCTGTCATATATACCTCATTCTTCTCTGGCAGCAGCGTCAGCACGTTCTCATCGCTCAGCTCAGGCATGTAGATGTCCATCTCCTCGTTGCCCTCGATTTCCAAGAGTTGTTTCAACTGCAGCTTGTAGTCTATGAGCTGTGCCTCCACGTTCACCAGCGAGTACTCATCCTGGCTCACCTGCGTCTGCAACTGTGCCAGATCCACCTTAGAGATGCTACCAGCCTCGAACATCTGCTGTCCGCGAGCCAGATTGGCCTTGCTCAGCTCCAGATTCGCCTCGTTCACCTTCACGGCCTCGGCACTGTAGAGTATCTGGATGTACAGCTGGGTGATGTTCTGGATAATGGTGTTCTCACTCTCCTCCACGTTCAGGTCGCTGATTTCAGCATTCACCTCATTCTGCTTCAGCGTGTTCAGTCGTCTGCCGTTGAAGAGTGTCCAGTTCAGGTTCACGCTGGCATTGCTGCTGTAAGATGTCTTATTAGAGGTAGAAGAGATACCCTCACCAGTGAAGCTCATGGAGCTCTGTGCCCACGGGCTGTTTCTCAGGCTACCGCTCAAGCTACCGCTGATGCTTGGCAGGAAGTCAGCCTTGGCAGTCTTCACGTCAATCTCGCTGCTGGCAGCAGTCAGACGGTTGCGGCGTATGGTGATGTTCTGCTCCAGTGCATAGTCTATGCAGCTCTGCAGGGTCCATTGCTGTGGCCGCACGGTCTGTGTCGTGCCTTCGCTTGTGGCTTGCTCCGTGCTCACTTCCTGAGCCATCAGTGTGCTGCCGCACACCAGGCAAGCCATCATCCATGTCATTCTTTTTGCCTTCATATTCTAATCCTTTTTAATTGTTATCTATTTGGCGTTATTATTTCTGGCACAAAAGTAGGGCTGTCTGTCCATCTGTAAAAACAGAATCGACAAACAGCCCTTTTTTATCGACGAATCGGTCAGATTGTCGTATTCTGAAGAATCATATCTCCCCCTTTTTATCTTTTTCCCTTTGAGGAATAGTTTTTTTCTTTATCAGAAATGGGATTTGTGGATATGGTGTTGGTAATTTTAGGGGTGTAAACTGTAAAGGCTGTAAATATGAGCGGTTGAGTTTTTTCTTTAACTAGAGAAATATTATTTCCTAACTACGAAAATCCATGCTCATCGTTGTGGGCATAAATGCTCCCTCTGAAGGGCAAATTTTACTTCCCTCGTGAGGGCGTAAAAATTTCCTCGTGAGGGAGACCGTTTTTGCGCCTGTGCATAGGAACATTTGCGCGAGCGCACAAGCGCAAAAATTTCTGTGTGCAGCCACAAATACAACCGCTCATATTTACAGCCTTTACACTTTACACCCCAAAAATAGCATATACCCACGGGGGTAGGGGCGTCCCCACAAACCACCGCTGACATTTACAGCCCGTAAAGCCAAACATCACCGCACGTCACGGCTCTCTATCTATCTTTATAATATTTTTATTATATATATTTATCAAATATATATAATAAATTTTTCAGAGGAAACGCTTTCAGGCTGACTGCTGGGTACGTTGATTTTTTAGGGTGTAAAGTGTAAAGGCTGTAAATATGAGCGGTTCTTTTGCTATATGCGAAAAACAATCCATATACACCATATGTGTGAGTTTTTTCCTATCTTTGATGAAGTTTGATATAGAATTTATGATTATCAAACCTTTAAGAAGAACTCACGTGAGAATTGGCAATGGATAAGAAAAAATACGATTGTCTGGCTGAGCCATATTCATCACGCTTTTCAAATAACTCTTTTAGTATCTGAGTACAAAAGTACAAATTATTTCTCAAATCGAAGCATCTATCGGCAGGAATCTTACTATCCTGCCAAAGAAAAAGACATAACAGATTCGTAGCCGAGTTCACCAAACCACAGGCAAAGGTAACTCGTGTTCTTTTCGTCCAAGCAAGGTCAAGCTCTGCGGGTGTCGTGGAAAAATCATCCTCGCCCCGTGGGGCTTTCTGTATTTTTCCACACAACCTTGCCTGACGAGAACACGACCTTTTAGAGCCTGTAGTTTGGGAACTCCGGCCCCGAATAGCCGGACTAACAAGAAATATATAATGTTATGTCACAAGCAGTATTAAACAACAGTCAAGCAACAGGTCATACCGACCTGCTATCAGGTATCTTGAAGGTACAAGTGAGAAACGAAGAGAAGATTACGGAGCAAGACCGTATCTATTGCCAGAATCAGCAGGACGAGCTGTACAAGACGCTCGACCAGATTGCCTGGTGGTACAACATTTTCAAAAGAGAAGCCGAGAAGTATGAGGGTAAAATCAAACTCAAGCACGAGCCGAACGGTAAGATTACCACAAGCAGCTATGACCTCCACTATCGGTACAATAACGATGAGAAGGATTATACCCATCACGAGTTTACTCCTTTCAAGAACATCAATGAGTTGGTGGATAGCCGTCACAGTGCTATCAGGAACTTCATCAGTCGCATCATCGGCTATTTCAACAACACCTACAGCGTCTCTGTTGAAGCTCCAAAGATTGATGAGAAGACTCTGCCGATAGATTTCCGACCTGTATATAATACCTATGTAGATGTAGTCATCGAACATCTCGGAGGCAAGAGTTTCCGAGATACTGCCGAGGAAGAACTTATTAAGCGATTCCTTGAAACGGTCAGACCTTCTTGCTGGAGCAAGGTAAAGCCAGAACTTAAGAAGGACAAAATCATCTTCCCCGATATTGTCTCTTGGGACTCTTTCCATTACGAATGTTATAAGGATTATAGGTTCTCATACGAAACAGACCGTAAGGTTAGCCGCTTCTGTGAAGGTATTGCCTTTGGTGCAGATGATGTATTATGCGGCAGTATCGAGATGATTATCGGTCTTGATACCCGTAATGTCGATATATCTCGATGGTATGACCTGACAACGACCAATGCCGTAAGTCTCAAATTTTACGGAAACACCCGTATCGATGTCAAGTTCAAGGACAGTGCAACGGCAGAGAGCTGTTTCAAACGACTGCGACTAAATGAGATTAAACTAAGAGACGAGAACTGATGACCACACGATATGTATGACACTCCGTAGGTACTGCCTGCGGGGTGTCTTTCGTTTTTATCCACTTCAATCATTACAGCCATGTATGCTATCATACCACAACAGATACCGCAAGGCAAGCGTGCAGAGATCAACGAGAAGATTCTCTTTGCCATCAACTCCGGTAAGGATATGATTCCTGCGGAGAGTATATACAACTGCTATACGGGTATCGGAGGACTGCACAACCTCAAGCAGTCGGACTTCGCCAGCTACCACGAATATGCCGAGGCGAAGAAGGAGTTCGAGATGGGACAGTTCTTCACACCGCACGAGGTATGTCGGGATATGGTAGATGTACTCTCTCCCACATCATCAGAGATGATACTCGATATGTGTTGCGGTATGGGTAACTTCTTCAACCATCTGCCAAACCAACACAATGCCTACGGCTTTGACATAGACAGCAGGGCTGTGGCAGTGGCGAGGTATCTCTATCCCGATGCACATATTGAGAAGTGCGACATACAGCAGTACCACTCCGAGCAACGCTTCGATGCCATCATCGGTAATCCTCCGTTCAATCTGAAGTTCGACTTCCGACTATCACAGGAGTATTACATCGACAAAGCCTACCATCTGCTCAATCCCGCAGGATTCCTGATGATTATCGTTCCAGCCTCCTTTATGCAAAACGAGTTCTGGGAGAAGAGCCGTGTAGGAAGAGTAAACGAAGACTTCTCCTTCATCGGACAGACAAGACTGTCACCTCACGCCTTCACATCGGTAGGTGTAGATAACTTCAACACCAAGATAATGGTCTTCCTGCGTCGCTCACAGCATATAGAGATGAATCCCTACAATGCCGAGGAGTTTGTATCTATGGCAGAACTCAAGGAGAGAGTGAAGAGAGCCCGTGAGATGAAGCACCGCCTGCGTCTTGACCTTATGCGTGAGACCAACCGCATAGACAAGGAGGAGTTGGAGCACTTCGAGTACAAGCTCGCCAAGTATATGTACGAGTTGAAGGCTCACGCAAGACTCAACAAGCATATCGACAAGGCAGTGGCACTCGTTACCAAATTCCGTAACCAGAAGCCACCTGAGAATGCCACCAACGAGCAAATGAAGGAGTGGGAACGCAAGAAGCTGACAACTGCCAAAGTGCTGGCCACCATACGCAAGTATATCACCTCGCAGAATGTCGTTCCACGCAAGGAGGTGGCATTGGTAAAGACCTCCTACGGCTTCAAGCTCAAGCAGTATGCACCACGACTGCTTGACAAGGTGGAACATAAGGCGGCAAGCATCAATGACCTTATACTGGATAGTACCGTACTGCCTATGCCGGAGATAGCAACCGAGGAGAATCTGCGACAGATACGCATCGCCAAAAGGCTTATCCGCCGTAAGCGTTGGCTCTACGATATACAGAATCAACCCTTCTCCGATATGGAAACGGATGATGCCCTTGCCGAGTATCTTGACAATGCCACCTTCGTAAACAAGGATGGCGAGGTATGCGAGTTCACACAGTTGCAGAAGCACGACCTGAACCTTGTACTCCAGAAGCGATATGCTCTGCTTAACTGGCAGCAAGGCTCAGGCAAGACCGCAGCGGTATATCACAGAGCTAAGTATCTGCTCAAATATGGCAAGGTACGCAATGTGGTGATACTTGCCCCTGCCATTGCCGCCAATATGACCTGGACTCCGTTCCTCGCCATCAACAAGGAGCGATACAGAGTGATACGCACATACAAGGATCTCGAAGATGTGCCGAGAGGTATCTTCATGCTGCTATCTACCTCTATGGTCGGCAAGCTCAAAAGAGAGCTTATGCGGTTTGTGAAACTCTCGTCAAGGAAACTATGCCTTGTATTTGATGAGTCGGACGAGATTACCAACCCATCATCGCAACGCACAAAGCATATCCTGGCAGTCTTCCGCAGGCTCAAATATAAGATTCTCGATACGGGAACAACCACCCGTAACAATATCGCAGAGCTATACAGCCAGTTTGAGTTGCTATACAACAACTCGGTCAATATGACCTGCTGGTGCGATAGTATCTACCACGAGAACCGAGATAAGGAGATAGAGTGCGAAAGAAACCTCCACTGCGGAGAGCCATTCCCTGCGTTCAGAGGTCATGTGCTGTTCCGTGCCTGCCACTGTCCGGGTAAGGCAACGGTATTCGGCATTGAGAAGCAGAATCAGGATGTCTACAACAAGGATGAACTCTTCGACCTCATAGGCAAGACCATCATCACCCGTAAGTTCCGAGACTTCGCAGGCGAGAAATACAAGATACGGACACATACAGTAAGCCCATCCGAGGGTGAACACGAGGTCTATCGTGTCATCATCGAGGAGTTCTGCCGTATATGCGAACTCTACTACAACAGCACGGGTGACACGAAGAAGGATGCAGGACTGAGGCTTATGCGACAGATAAAGCTGCTTATCAAGGCTTGTTCGGTACCACACCTCATATCGGGATACTATGGCGATGACTACCCGAGCAAGACACGATACATAGAATCATTGATACGCAAGATACCTGGCAAGGTAGCCATCGGCTGTACCACCCTTGCCGCCTTTGACCTATATGAGAGTTATATCCGTGAACGCTTCCCCGACAGACCGATATATGTCGTGAAGGGAGATGTGGCGTTCAAGAAACGTCAGAGCATCGTGACGGAGTTCGATTCCACCATCAACGGCATACTGATATGCACGCAGCAGAGCCTGAGCAGCTCGGTAAACATACCCACCTGCAACGATGTGATACTGGAGTCGCTGCAATGGAACATACCCAAGATGGAGCAGTTCTACTTCCGCTTCATACGCCTCGACTCCAAGGAGATGAAGGATGTGCATTATGTCACCTACGAGGACTCCGTTGAGCAGAACCTCATGGCATTGGTACTCACCAAAGAGCGTCTCAACGAGTTCATCAAGACAGGTGAAGTGAAAGAGCAGTCGGAAATCTTCGAGGAGTTCGATATCACAATGTCGGTCATCGACAGCCTGCTGATACGCTCAACGGACAGCGAAGGTAAGATACATATCAGCTGGGGAAGCCAGCGAGTAACGAGTTAAACAGAAAGTCTATGGAAAATATGGATTTAAGCAATGCCGAGGTTGCCGTAACCACGCAGCACATCTTAGACGGGAAAGAGTACAAGGACTACTGGGTGCAAATGTCAGACTACAGCGATATGGGAGAATTTCTCTGTGCCTGTTCCGACCTCTTTCCCGAAGAAACAGATCCC
>CADALZ010000017.1:48544-53759 GCA_902788865.1 uncultured Bacteroidales bacterium
TACAGATATGCCAAATGGGAGCACATCCCCGACAGGCTGATAAACCGAGAGTGGATATGTCCCAACTTCTTCGAGATACGCGATGCCATGGAGAGGCTCGATGAGAACGAAAGGGAGTATTTCGTCACTTGGAGCGAACACTTCGGATATGACATAACCACAGATGATCCGCATATGATGGTGTCGCACTATCAGGATATATACGGTAACACCATACAGGAGACCGAAGAGGAACTTGCCGACATCGCCGATGATGCTTTGGTATATACAGGCATATCGGGCAACTTCTGCGATATGCTTCCTCTTCAGTATGAGATATTCGATGATAACTATAACTAAAATAAAGGATATATGGAAATCAGTTTCAAAGGACCGGTAATGCCTATTGACCCGTACTCGCAGTTGGCATTTGTGGAGATACTCAACATCATACTCATTGCAAAGCACATTATGGATGTGAACAGGTATCTCATAGCAAGGAATGTAAACCCTCAGTTCGGCTCACTGTCGGGATATTTCCGATGGTCGTTCGCCAACGACAGGTTCACGCTGTGGCAACGCACGGACTACAACTCCGATATGTGCTTCTCACATCGCATATTGGATATGCCGTTCTGTATGCTTGCAGCAAAGGATAAAGAGAACGATGAGAGAGTATTCAACTAACCATCAAAGAATATGGGAACGACAATCAAGGTATCCAACAGAGAGATAGCGATACGAGCCTTCGACCATCTGAGGCACGAAAGAAAGAGTGACTCTGCACTGCGACTGGCTCACCACCTGCTGCACTATGACCGCATATCGATCGGCATAGGTGAAGTGGATTGGGAGATAGATATGGCTATCCAAAAGTTCGGTGGCAATCCCCGAACAGGATACCGATATACGGCACATTTCAGTTTCAAGGGTGAAACGGAGATGGAGAAAGAGAGATACGAAGAGATATTCAACGGTAAAGAGTAACCGAAGGGCGGCCACAAGGTCGCTCTTCGCATTTATAGACATATGTACGGGAAACCGAATCCTGCCGTACACAGGTAACGACAAATGAACGAAACAAAGAAAATACTCACAATGGAGTTCATAGAAAGCATAATGGATGAGAACTACACCCTCGTATGGGTAGATTATCGTGAAAGTTTCAACGAGAACCGAGACCTGTTGCAACAATGCCTTGAAAAACAAGGTTGCGAAGATTTGTGGTCAAAGGTCGAGGATTGGTACAACGATGCCGAGGCTCAAGCAACAGAGGAAATAATCAAGGTACTGAAAAGCCACTGCAACGACTTCCACGACTTGGAAGAAGACGAGGTTGAAGCATTCTTTGAAGAACACGATGATGAGATAAGGGACGAGATACGCGAGCGTGATGACTCGACACCCGTGAACGACCTTATCAAGAACACCAATGACATTCCAGTACGGGTGGAGATGCTATCCAACTACGACTGCATCAACTCCTGCTGGTTGGAGTCACAAGGCGGCTTCCGATACAAGGATAGTTACTTCGGAGATATGATAGATACCCTTCGCCTCAACCCTGCAAAGGTGAAGAAGGCATTGACCGATAAGGGATATACGGTATATGGAAGATTCCCGAACAGAAAGTATCGTGACGGTAAGGAGCAGGTATCCTACGAGGATTTCTGCCAGGAGTTGGAGAACTCCTGCTGTGGAGCCAACCTGCTTACCTACATAGGTCTTATAAGCCTCAGAGACCTTTACGATGCCGACTTCAAAATCAAGGAGGTCATTATCCCCAAAGGTAACACCTGCGGGCTGTTCAGCTCGATGTATGGTGGTGGCAGTCTGATAGAGATGGAACTCAAAAGCGATGTCAGAATCCGACTGGATAAGGCACGCAAGGACGGATACGGCTTCCGCCTGCGACTTGACAATGAACGCTCCGAGTATGACTGCTCCATCAAGCATGTCTATGGCGTATGCGACTCCTTCTTTGGTAAGCAGGTAAGCATTGTTCCGGCAAGCTAAATCAGTATTAACCATAAAAACATCAATGTATGAAAAAGATTGAAGTAAAGGTAAGATACCTCTTCGAGGGGACTTACACCGTAGCGGCAGATGACCGCAATGAAGCACGCACAATGGTAACAAGAGATTGCGGGCTGGTTCTGGGTGGAGATATCCATACTACACTCGATGATGATGAGGTGGATTGGGAGTTCGATGTTCACCCCGATATGCAGATTCTATCCTACACAGAGTTGGAGAAGAAGCAAAAGCCGAAGCGTCTGAAGATGGATTTCTCCGATAGAATAGAGACACTCCGTAAGGACATCATTGATGCCATAAGGCAGTTGCTCTACTCGCACGGGCTGACAGAAATAACCTTTCCCGAAGAACAGGATGATCCTGTTTGGGTAATATGGTTCAATTGGGACGGAGACCCATACGAGTGCAAAGTAATGGGTGTCAAGGTAACGGACAATAGCATGACGGTAATTGCTCACGACAAGATTGGCAACAATGAGGTGACTTGTTCCACACCCTTTGAACTCGGAGCAAAGAACATCGACTGGCTATATGAGATATACGATGCCATATGGCAACAGTTGGAAGAGAACAGAGATAATAACGCTTAATGATTACGACTATGAGATTAGACCCTGTAAATGCAGTATCGAGTTTCCACTACTATATGTGGAATGCTTGGAGCGAGGAAGAGTGCAAGATTACCTTCGGAGGTGCTTATAAGCACTTCTGGGAGAAGTGGAACTCCCTTGCAAGCAAATCAATACTCGGAGCGGCAGAACGATTCTATGCCGAACTCTCGGACAACAACCGCGAACTGCTTGTCAATCGTGCTGTGGCACTCTATGACGGCAAGGCTACAAGAGAGGAACCACACGATGATGACATTCTTGTATGTGATAGCTGTGGCTCCAGACAGATAGAGATTCAAGCCTGGGTAGATGCCAACAATGCAGAATATCTCAGTGATGTAGATGATGACGACACCGACTGCAAATGGTGTTGCCAATGTGCAGAAAACCAAAACTTCTGCACACTGAGCGAGTATAAGCAAAGAATGGAGAATTGGTGGAAAGACCTTGACTTCATTACACTGGAGAGCATCACCGGCTTGCACGAGGCTGACTACTCATCGGAAGATGGCTCACAATCCTTCATAGATGCGTGTAATGAGTGGTGGAATGGTCAGGACTATGACACCCAAAGAGGACTCTATTACAAATCACAATCTTAATACTTACTGCTATGGCTGAGAATGAAATCATTGAAAGAATATGTGGCTCGTGTAACTGCGATGAAGCAACTGCAAAGGAGTATCTGAATGACGAGATACGCCACCTCAGAGAACTGCAAGAGGTAAACGACCTGCAAGAGAGTGACATTGAACTCTCTTGCAGTGGTCTCGGCATCGAGGCCGAGTGTATGGAGTATTTCACAATGGTATTAACCTACTAACATCTACTACTATGGCTTACTTTAAGAATATACATTCATTGGCGGAACTCAAGAAGGAGTACCGCCGCTTGGCATTGGAGAACCACCCCGATAAAGGTGGTAGTACAGAAGTGATGCAGCAGATAAATGTGGAGTTTGAACGACTCCATGAGATATGGAAGAACGATACCACCATATCAGCAAATGCTTCAGGCTATGAGAATGACTATGCAGGAGCATCGGCAAAAGAGTATACCGACTTCGTATATAACGAGTATCGTTGGAAAGGTCGCAACTACCAAGGACAGCACACTCCTGAGATTGTGGAATTAGTGCGTAACTGGATAAAGGAGACCTATCCAAAATACAAGTTCTCTGTATCAAGGCATCACTATAACTCTATCCATATCTACCTTATCAAAGCAGACTTCGAGGCATTCAAGAAGGATAAGGGCGTAGTGTTCCACCACGATGTAAATCACTATAACATTGATGGAGATCAGACACTCACCGACAGAGCCAAAGAGGTAATGAAGAATGTCTGCGACTTTGTGATGTCGTATAACTTCGATGACAGCGATCCTATGACAGATTACTTCTGCACAAACTTCTACCTTACATTGGGAGTCGGCACCTACAAGAAACCATACAAGGTAGAACTGCCAAAATTGGATTGCAAGGGTAAGAAACCCGATGTATTCAAGCACCCCGAAGGTGCTACACACAAGGCTATACGCCAAGCATTAGGAGGTGCCTACTTCAGTTTCCACAATAGCCAGCGATTACAAGGCAAAATGGTTCTCGGTGAAGACTCCTACGGACATAGTGGCGACAAATACTTTTGGCCATTATCTTATTCAAGTGCCAAGACCGCACAGAAACGAATGGATAAATTGGAGAAAGCAGGTATCCGCTGCAAACTTACAGGCTATAATGGAGGCTGTATTGAGTTCCTCGGCTACACTCCCGAAACCGAAGCACTACTCGAAAAAGAACGACAAGATGTTATTATCGCACATAGAGAGTGGCAGACAAAACAGAGAGAAATTATATAGACAATGTTATTACTCAATCTTAATGGCGATCATATTGAATCTAATGGTCGCCATTTTTGCATCCCCTCAAAAGCACTTTTATAGGCTCCAGATGGCTCTGTTTGGGATATTTCTGGCCAAGTGGCGACATTTACCTATAATGGTGAGTATGACAGGGTAAAAATGAATCTTTCACAGAATGGAAATAACATTTTGACCCGTTATTATTTGGGCAATTGTTATGAACTGGACCAGACTTCCACTTCAAAAGAAAAACTCTATCTGTTTAGTGATTTTTATGGTGCGGGAGCGGTATATATAAAAGATGGTTCTTCCAAAGGTATATATTATATTCTTCGTGATTATTTAGGTAGTATTACCCACATTGTGGATGCTAATGGTGCATTAGTTCAAGAGTTGAGTTATGATGCTTGGGGACGTTTACGGAATCCGGTTACACAAGCAGTATATACTCATGAACAGCAGCCGACTTTATTCTTAGGAAGAGGTTATACAGGGCATGAACACCTTACACAATTCGGGCTTGTTAATATGAATGCTCGATTGTATGATCCGATATTAGGCCGTTTCCTTTCTCCGGATCCGTATGTGCAAATGCCTTATATGTCGCAGAACTTTAACCGATATACTTATGTTCCTAAAATCCGCAACTATCATCCAATACACGATTAAGGGTAGATTTATGAGTCGTTAGTAGCAGCTTTCAGTAAAAAGCAACAGCACAACATCAA
>CADALZ010000018.1 GCA_902788865.1 uncultured Bacteroidales bacterium
GATCCCTTGTTGCTGGTCAATGCTAAGAGTATAACCCACTTGCCTGCATAGTTTAAGAAAGGAGTCACGCTGTCTTCGCCCATATAAGGAGCCACTGTCACAGCATCTATGTTCATCTCTTCAAAGAAACTGCGGGCGTACATGGCAGAAGTGTTACCAATGTCACCACGCTTGGCATCAGCGATGATGAACTGGTCTGGGTAGAACTGCTTGATGTATCTCACTGTCTTCTCAAAAGCAATCCACCCTTTCACTCCCATGCTCTCATAAAAAGCCAGATTGGGCTTGTAGGCAATGCAGAGGTCGGCTGTCGCATCAATGATGGCCTTGTTGAAAGTGAAGATCGGGTCTTCCTCTTGAAGAAGGCACTCAGGTATCTTCTTGATATCTGTATCTAAACCTACGCAAAGGAAGGAGCCTTTACGCTTGATATTCTCAAATAATGTTTCTTTATTCATAGCTCTTAATATTATTATTTCTTTTTCAATAGGATACCATTAAGTCGTAACGCCTCTCTTTCACGGTCGTAAAATACGTCATTGCCTATGATGAGTGCGCTATCTTGTTGAATGACAAATCGTTGATTGGGCTCATCCATACTTGCGACAAATGCCTGACAAGGCATTTGAACGTGGTAATCTAAGATGCTGAAACTCAGACTGTCTCCCTGAAATTCCACGGCATCGACATCTTCCATTTCAAAGTAGTATAATTCGTTATATCCAGAGGGAATGCTGTGCGGATGTTCCTTGAGCAATCCCAATACCTCAATGTCATAAGGCCTGTCTGTTATTTCCTCAGCATTCTCTGCTTCAGACCATATATGCTGGGAGATCCATACGGTATCAACTACCAGATGGCTTCTTATGCCGTTGCCATAGTTCTTGCTAAGGTAGTCAAGTCTGTCGTTAAGAAACTGTTTGTCTTCTGGCAGAGACCCAGCCCATGCTTTATATTGCTGATTGTTCATCGGAAGATCCCGTCCTGATACCGTTAAGGCTTCTTCCAGTTCTTTAAGCATCACTCTCTTGGTGATTGCAGTGAAACTCCAAGGACCTAAGGATGCCAAGAAGAATAGGACGCAAAATGAAATGGGTATCCACCAGACTCGGCGCGATTTTTGAATGCATAAGACTATGCAGACTACGTAGCACCATACATTGAAAAGCAATATGTATAGGCGATCTATAGTGATCCCATAGTCGGATATACGACGCCAGATACCCACAGACATCAGTACCAGAAGTGGAATGACGAGTGCTGGTAACCAGCGGAAGGTTTTCCTCTCAAGATCATGGCTGACTGGACTGAATTGTTGGGGGTATAGCATGAATACCACTGCCAGCATACCAAACATGAGTACAGTGGTTAACCAAGATACCCATCCGTTAGGAAGCTCCCAGCGTATCAATATGCTGAAAGCATAGAGATAAAGAGTCAGCATGTAGCACAAGAGGAGTGGCATGAATAGGTAATAGACCACTCCCTTGTAGAATTTTGACAACTGAGGAATCGTGACATCTCGTTTCTCATCCCCATAAGGTATCCTTAGAAGGAACAAAATGGATCCTATAAACACAATACAGATGGTAGCTGCTGAGGCAAATGCCTTATCGGGGATCTCCCATCCAAATAATTGGTTAAAGGAGACGAAAAGCAATGCGATGCCGCCCATTAGGATGAGGCTGACCATGTAAGCAATAAATGCCCCCATAAGCAGCTTCAAACAGAATCTCCAGAATGGAACATCATTCTCTTGATAATAGAAGGATAGCGTGAATATGGAGACTATGATGCTACAAACACAGGCCACAGGTAAGTATGTATCAGCACTTTCCAGATACTCAAAGCAATTGGTTAGGTATCCACAAAAGGCTAACCAGCCAATGAGTACGATGGCTTCTACCACATCTCCGCGTTTCTTGTGTCTTACTTCCTCGTTCAACAGGTGGAAGGATAAGGCCATCAATGCAGCCGTAGGCAGATAAAGCATTCCGAAAAATATCATCTTTTCGTCTGGCCATTCCCACCCAGTCTGTATCAGAACCAATATGAATATAGTAAACATGACAAGGTGGCACAATGCCAACGGAAAGCGCCGACTCAGTGCCTTCGCTTTCTCCCATAATTCTGTTGATCGTTTGCCTATTGTCATGCTAGATGCCTTTATAATTCACTCTCTTTCAGTCGCTCTGCATTTTCAGCCACTATCAGGTGGTCTATGCAGTCTTGTATGTTGCCATCCATGAAAGCCGCCAGATTGTAGATGGTATAGTTGATTCGATGGTCAGTGATGCGTCCCTGTGGATAGTTGTAGGTACGTATCTTGGCACTGCGGTCACCTGTCGATACCATGGTCTTGCGCTTCTGAGCGATGTCGTCCATGTACTTCTGATGTTCTTTATCATAGATGAAGGTACGCAGACGTGAGAGTGCACGTTCCTTATTCTTGGGTTGGTCGCGTGTCTCTGTACACTCAATAAGGATTTCTTCCACGATGCCAGTATTGGGGTTCTTCCAGTTGTAGCGCAGGCGCACACCAGATTCCACCTTATTTACATTCTGGCCTCCAGCACCACTGCTTCGGAACGTATCCCAGCGTATCTCACCTTCGTTGATGTTCACTTCAAAGGGGTCAGCCTCTGGCAATACAGCCACAGAGGCCGCAGATGTGTGTACGCGGCCCTGTGTCTCTGTGACTGGCACACGCTGTACACGGTGTACACCGCTTTCATATTTCAGCGTACCATAGACACCCTCGCCTGTCACGGAGCAGATGACTTCTTTGAAACCTCCCACAGCACCTTCGCTGGCACTGGAGACCTCGAACTTCCAACCTTTCATCTCGCAGTACTTGGAGTACATGCGGAAGAGGTCGCCAGCAAAGAGCGCAGCTTCATCACCACCCGTGCCACCGCGTATCTCCAAAATGGCATTTCGACTGTCTGTGGGGTCGGCAGGGATGAGCATTAGCTTGATTTGCTCTTCCAGCTGAGGCTGCCGCTCTTGATTGGCTGCCAGTTCCTCGCGAGCCATCTCCTTCATTTCAGGATCTTCCTCGTTCACCAAGATGTCTTTAGCTTCCTCAATGCCTTGAAGCACCTGCATGTATTCCTTGCGGGCTTTCATCAGGCTGCTCAGATCCTTGTATTCACGTGTGAGCTTCACATAGCGCTGCTGGTCGGCTATCACGCTGGGGTCTGTGATAAGCGTAGAAACTTCCTCGAAGCGGGGAAGCAGTCCGTTGAGCTTTTCCAAAAGGTTTGTTTCGGCCATCTTTATTTGTCGTAAACGAATTTCCCAAATTCACTTTCTATGATCAGTCCTTCCCAATCGCTCTTCTCCACACGGCCCACTATCTGTGCATCGATGCCGAAGCTTTGGCTGATTTCTATCACGCGAGCAGCCTTTTCCGGACTCAGATAGATTTCCATGCGGTGTCCCATGTTGAATACTTTGTACATCTCTTGCCAGTCGGTACCGCTTTGCTCTTTGATGGTGCGGAAGAGTGGAGGCACAGAGAACAGGTTGTCTTTCACTACCTTGCAGCCTTCTGGCATGAAGTGCAGAATCTTGGTCTGAGCACCACCAGAACAGTGTATCATGCCATGTATTTCGTGGCGCATCTCATCGAGCAGTTGCTTGATGACTGGAGCATACGTGCGAGTGGGTGAGAGTACCAACTTTCCTGCATTCAGCGGACTGCCTTCCACAGCATCTGTCAGCTTCAGCTTGCCACTGTAAACCAACTCTTCTGGTACAGCCTTGTCGTAGCTCTCTGGATATTTCTCTGCCAGATACTTGGCAAAGACATCGTGTCGGGCACTGGTCAGACCATTGCTGCCCATACCACCATTGTATTCTTTCTCATAGGTGGCTTTGCCATAAGATGCCATGCCTACGATGACGTCGCCAGCCTGAATGTGGGCATTGTCTATGACATCACTACGCTTCATGCGGCAAGTCACGGTAGTATCCACGATGATGGTACGCACCAGGTCCCCTACATCGGCTGTCTCGCCACCTGTGGCATATACGCCAATGCCCATGTCACGCAGTTCTGCCAGCAATTCGTCTGTGCCATTGATGACTGCAGAAATTACCTCACCAGGAATCAAAAGTTTATTACGCCCTATAGTGCTAGACACAAGGATGTTATCTACAGCACCTACACACAGCAGGTCGTCAATGTTCATGATGAGGGAATCTTGAGCGATGCCTTTCCAGACAGAAAGGTCGCCAGTCTCTTTCCAGTACAGGTAGGCCAAGCTCGACTTGGTTCCTGCGCCATCGGCATGCATGATGTTGCAATACGTAGGGTCGCCTCCCAGAATGTCTGGGATTACCTTGCAGAATGCTTTGGGGAAAATACCCTTGTCTATGTTCTTGATGGCATTGTGTACATCTTCTTTCGATGCACTTACGCCACGCATCATATATCTTTGGTTGTTGCTCATAGCAGGTTGACTTTTGGAAGTTTAGAACTGAACGGTTGGAGCTGTCTCTGCACCAGCGGCAGCCTCAAAGTAGGCACGCTGACTGAATCCCAGCATTCCAGCGAAGATGTTCTTTGGGAATGTGCGGATGGTGGTGTTGTAGGTACGAGCCTCGTCGTTGTAGTTCTTACGTGCCACGCTGATGCGGTTTTCTGTACCTTCCAGCTGTGCCTGAAGCTCCTTGAACTGTTCACTGGCCTTCAGGTCTGGATAGTTTTCTGAGATAGCTATCAGTCGTCCCAATGCAGAAGTGATCTCGCCTTGTGCAGCCTGAAATTCCTGGAGTTTCTCAGGGGTGAGGTTTGTAGGATCTACGGTGATAGAGGTAGCCTTGCTGCGAGCATTCACTACAGCTTCGAAAGTGCTCTGCTCATGCTCTGCATAGCCTTTCACGGTATTCACTAGATTAGGAATCAGGTCTGCACGACGCTGATACTGAGTCTCAACGTTAGCCCAAGCGGTATTCACGCCTTCATCCAGGCCCACCATGCCATTGTACACACTGATGCCCCACATCACGAGGAGGGCAATCACAACGATAATTCCGATCAATGCTTTTTTCATATCTTCAAATCTTTTAATTTATAATCTTTTAATCTTTTAATTTTATAATTTTCAAAAGTGGCTTCCAGCACCGCCTCCGCCGCCCATGCCTCCGCCAAAGCTGCCTCCGAAGCTACCTCCGCCTCCGAAGCCTCCTCCTCCGAAACTTCCACCTCCGAAGATCACAGGGCCACTACCACCACGTCCGCGATAGTTCTGATCGTAGGAGTTCTCACGCTTCACCACTTGGTTTCCACAATGAGAGCAGAGGTAGGTCACGTCTTTGGCGATGATGCCTCCACGTCTGTAGGCTATCCGACTGGTGATACGCTTCAGTTCATGTTTTCCGCAGTGCGGACACCTGCTGGCACGATAGGCTGCCAGCCATGCAAAGAATAGGCAGAGCGCAACGGTTCCGAACATCAGGGCTACAAAGACCAGCAATCCACCAAGGTCTTCGTCTGACTCTGTGTCGTTCTCCATACTTCCATCCAGGCGAGCGCAGATAGATTTCATGCCAGCCATCATACCGTCGTCCCAGCGATTGTCTCGCAGGTAGGGCAGCATGTCGCGTGTCTGAATGCGCTTACAAATGGCATCTGGCAACACACCCTCCAGGCCGTAGCCTGTGTAGAACTGCACGCAGCGCTGGTCTATCACCAGCAGCACCACCAGTCCGTTGTCCTTTCCTTTCTTGCCCACTCCCCAGCTGTTCAGCAGCTCATGGCAGAAGTCGAAGCATCCCACCTCACCGATAGATGGCACAGCTGCCACCACTGTTTCAATGCCTGTCTGCTGTTCCAGGGCGTAGAGCCACGTGTTGATGCTGTCGCAGGCTTGCTGTGAGAGGATGCCCGATGGATTGCAGACATATTGCGTACGGTCGGCAATATGCACCTTAGGCAGATTGTCGGGCGTAAACACCTCTTGGGCTTGCAAGCCCATCAGTATCAGGCAGAAAGTGATATGTAGCAACAAGCGTTTCATTCTCATTTCTTAATTCTATGCAAAGATACAACTTTTTTTTATATAATGCAACGCCTATGCTTTTACTGCACATTTGTAAAATCTATCTCAGCGGTTTAGGCCAGCTATCTCACAGCTCTTACATCCTAAAACGCTGCGTTAGGGTTTCTGAAACGTTGTAATGCTAAGGGAGGTAACGGTGGCAGAAGCTTTTGATTCTGTCTATGTATTCATCAGGATAGGTGTAGTAGGAGCGAGCATGCCCCACATCAGGGGTGAGCCATAGCTCTTTGGGGGCTGGCTTGGCCTCATAGAGGGTGTGAACCATCTCGGTGGGGACGAAGTTGTCATGGTCGCCATGGATGAAGAGCATGGGTTTCTGGCTCTGCCTTAGGATTTTCACAGCATCGGCCTCGCCAAACGTCCAACCATAGCGCAACTTGCAAAGCAGGCTGGTGGAAAACATCAATGGAAATTCAGACAATCCGAAGCTGGCCTTCAGTTCGTGGGCAAACTCCTCCCAGACGCTGGTATAGCCACAATCATCTACAAAGGCCTGAAGTTGTGGAGCGGCTTCTCCTGCCAATACCATGGTGACGAAACCACCCATGGAAATGCCATGAACCACTTGACGCGTCTTGACATGAAAAAGCTCATCGGCCAGCTCACTCCAGAGCAGGGCATCTTTGCGGTCTTTCCATCCCATGCGTATGGCTTCCCCCTCGCTTTCGCCATGGGCATGAAAATCGGGCAGCAGCAGGTTGTAGCCTAAGTGGTGGTGATAGATATAGCCCACATGGAGCATGCGTGTGGCATTGTCTGTATAGCCATGGAGCAGAAGGGCTGTCTTGGCTGTAGGGTGGGGCGCAAGCACATAGAGCGCATGTAGCCTACGCCCATCATCTGTCATGATAAAGGTGTCTCGCAGGGCCTTGTGTTCCTGCAAGCTGTCTATCCACTGGGTAGTGAAAGGATATTCACGACGAAGATAATCCAGCGATGCCTGGATGTCGCGCCCCTTGTTGTATGCAGGTTTCAGAGAGAAGTCCAGCATGTACCAGCTGGCTATGGTCAGCACCAGAAGCAGCACGACCAGTAGCCCCAGCAGTCCATATTTGAGAAACCTCTTCAAACCAGAATTCCCCAATTAACGTCGTTAGTTATGTTTACGAAAAAACTCTAAACCCTAAACTCTAAACTCTAAACCATCCAATCACCTATTCCAAATCTCCCATGACTCGAAAGCCTGCAGCAACAGCATCTCCAGACCATTTTTCACCGTTGCTCCCTGGGCGGCACCTTTCTTCATGAAGAGTGTCTCGTCTGGGTTGTAAAGCAGGTCGTACAGCAGATGGTCAGGTGTGAGGCATTCGTAAGGGATATTAGGACAAGCATCCACATTGGGATACATGCCCACAGGGGTACAGTTCACAATGACCAGATGCTCTGCCATGATTTCTGGGGTAAGCTCTTCGTAGGTCAGCACCTCTGCACTCTTTTTAGTGCGAGAGACGAACGTGCTCTCTACGCCAAGGTCCTCCAGTCCGCAGAGCACAGCCTTGCTAGCTCCGCCTGTGCCCAGTATCAGGGCTTTCTTGTGTTTAGCATCCAGATAAGGCTCTATGGAGCGGCTGAATCCCGTGACGTCAGAGTTGTAGCCTATGAGGCGTGTCTTGCGCCCTTCTCTGATCACCTTGATGACATTCACGGCCCCTATGCGCTTGGCAGTGGCAGGATCCAGTCCGTCTAAGTAGGGAATAACCTGCTCTTTGTAAGGAATGGTGACGTTCATGCCACATAGGTTGGGATTTCCGTCAATGATGCGCATAAACGCAGAGATATCCTCAATCTCGAAATTGACGTACTCTGCATCGATTTGCTCTGATGCAAATTTCTCATTGAAGTAGTTCCTTGAGAACGAATGCTTCAATGGAAAGCCGATTAATCCGTACTTGTTCATCTTTCTACCTTTTTTTAGTTATTTAATACCTGTATATAGCGTGCAAATCCCAAATGTCAGTGTTTCATACTTCACCTCGCTGAACCCTGCCTTGCCTATGATGGCAGCCATCTCCTCTCCCTGCGGACAGGCAGCGATGCTCTCTGGCAGGTAGGTGTAGGCACTGGTGTCTTTCGATACCAGTCTGCCTATCAGCGGCATGACGGTCTTGGAGTAGAATCTGTAAAGCTGCTTCATGGGGAAGGTGGTGGGTGTGGATAGTTCCAGTATCACCAGCCTGCCACTAGGCTTCAGCACACGTTGCATCTCCTGCAACCCTCGATCCAGTCCGTCGAAGTTGCGCACTCCGAAGGCCACCGTCACCGCATCAAACTGCCCCTCTGCGAAGCTCAGCGCTGTGCAGTCTTCTCGTCTGAAGCTGATGACCTCTTGCAGCCCTTCCTGTGCTACTTTCCTGCGCCCCACCTCCATCATGCCTTCAGAGATATCTATTCCGATGAGGCTGGCAGGCTTCAGTTTCTTACAAGCCAAGATGGCAAAGTCGCCCGTTCCCGTGGCCACATCCATGATGTGCTGTGGGTGGTAGGGTTCCAATGTCTGGATGGCCTTGCGTCGCCAGAGCCTGTCAATGCCCAGCGACAAGGTTACATTCAGCTGGTCGTAAGAGTGGGCAATGCGGTCGAACATCTCCTCCACCTGCTCACTCTTCTTCCTCTCCTTGTCGTAGGGCATCACCTGCTCTTGGCCGTACATAGTCACAATGCGCTAACAACGTTCTTCTCAATGCGAGCCAGCACGTCGCCCTCTGCATTGGCTTTCTCGAACTTCTCGCCTGTGATGTGCTCATAAAGCTCTATGTAGCGGTCGCTGATGCTCTCTACGATAGCATCTGTCATCTCAGGCACCTGCTGTCCAGCTTTGCCTTGGAAACCGTTGTCCATCAGCCACTCGCGCACGAACTCCTTGCTCAGCTGCTTCTGAGGCTCACCCTTGGCAAACTTCTCCTCATAGCCCTCAGCGTAGAAGTAACGGCTGGAGTCTGGCGTGTGGATTTCGTCCATCAGATAGATGGTGCCATCATGCTTGCCAAACTCATACTTGGTGTCCACCAAGATGAGGCCACGCTGTGCAGCGATTTCTGTGCCACGCTTGAACAGGGCCAGCGTGTATTTCTCCAGCAGGGCATACTCCTCTGGCGTAGCCAAGCCCTTGGCCAGAATCTCTTCCTTGGAGATGTCTGCATCATGTTCGCCTATCTCAGCTTTGGTGGTAGGGGTGATGATGGGCTCTGGGAACTTCTGGTTCTCCTTCATTCCCTCTGGCAGCTTCACGCCACAGATCTCACGCACGCCACTCTTGTAGGCACGCCAAGCGCTGCCACACAGATAGCCACGCACGATCATCTCCAAGGGGAAACCCTCGCACATCACACCTACGGTGACCATAGGGTCTGGAGAGCTGAGCTTCCAGTTGGGGCAGATGTCTGTGGTGGCATCCAGAAACTTGGCTGCTATCTGATTCAGTACCTGACCCTTGAAAGGAATGCCTTTAGGCAGTATCACGTCGAAGGCAGAGATGCGATCGGTGGCCACCATGACCAACTTGTCATCGTTGATGTTATACACATCGCGCACCTTTCCGTGGTACACGCTCTTCTGTCCAGGGAAGTTGAAGTCTGTTCTTGTTATTGCTTTCATAGTAATAATTATGAATTATAAATTATGAATTATTTTCTTTTTCCTCTTTCTCTTTTTCTGCCTTTAGGCGCTCGCGCTCTTCTTTGCGTTCTTTGTCGAACTTATCGTAGGCTTCTACGATATGTTCCACCAGCTTGTGGCGCACGATGTCTTTCTTGTTCAGCTCCACCACGCTGATGCCCTTGATGCCTCGCAAGATGTGCAGCGCCTGGATGAGGCCCGATGTCTGTGAGGTGGGCAGGTCTATCTGCGTGATATCACCTGTGACAAACATCTTGGTGTTCATACCCATGCGGGTGAGGAACATCTTGATTTGCTGGGTGGTGGTGTTCTGCGCTTCGTCGAGTATCACCACCGCATCGTTCAGTGTGCGTCCGCGCATGAAGGCCAGCGGAGCTATCTGAATCACGTTGTTCTCCATATACTCCTGTAGCTTGGCTGCAGGAATCATGTCTTGCAGGGCATCATACAGCGGCTGCAGGTATGGATCTATCTTCTCCTTCATGTCGCCTGGGAGGAATCCCAGCTTCTCGCCAGCTTCTACAGCAGGGCGGCTCAGTATGATTTTCTTAATCTCCTTGTTCTTCAAGGCACGCACGGCCAGAGCTATGGCAGTATAGGTCTTTCCAGACCCTGCAGGTCCTATGGCAAACACCAAGTCGCTCTTCTTGAACGCCTCGACCAACTTCTGCTGGTTCTCACTGCGTGGAATGATGGGCTTCCCTGTCACGCTGAACACGATGACGTTGCCCGATTTCTCAGCTTGTGGGGCGTTACCCTTGATGATATCTATGATGACCTCTTCCTTCAGAGAGTTGAACTCTGCGCAATATTTCTCCAGCTTGGTGATGTTCTCCTCGAAGGCACGCATCTCCTCCTCATCGCCCAGCACCTTGATGACGTTGCCTCGCGCCACTATGCGCAGCTTCGGATACAGTGCCTTGATGAGTTGCATATTGGCATTGTTCACCCCAAAGAAAGTGATGGGATCTATGTCTTCCAGAATTATTACCTTCTCTATCATTCAGCTTTTTCGTAAAAAATATCCACAAAGATAGTAAAACCTTCGCTCATTTCCTTATTCTGAGGCTAATTTTTTGTCTTAACTTGCACGCTGGCGCCATCTCCCGTCTTTTTCACCTCCAGACACACGGGCTGAAGGGTGTGATTCTCGATGTCGAACAGCCAGTGAGGATTGAACGCTACGCCATTGATGCGGGTCTCGAAATGCACATGCTCTGTGGTGGCTCGCCCTGTGCGACCCTCCAGCGCGATGGGCTGTCCAGCCTTCACTTGGTCTCCACTTTCCACCAGGTTCTTGGAGTTGTGGCTATATACCGTTTCCAATCCGAAGGGATGACGCACCACGATCACGTTGCCATAGCCGCCATAGTTGCGTGAGAGGCGCACCACACCGTCGAAGGCACTGCGCACCGTATCGTTGGCAAACGTCTTGATATCCACGCCCGAATGTCCCGTGTTGTCTCGGTTCCAGTCGGATATCAGTTTGCACCCAGGGATGGGGAAGCAGAATCCCATCTTCAGCAGGTCGTCAGAGCAGATGTTGAAGCTGTTGCCATTCTTGAACAGGCCAGGCGTAGCAGTGTTCACGTAGCTCAGCTCACTCTCGCTGAATGCCTGTGCATTCAGAGCTGTAGGCATCATCACTAATGCCATCAGCATACCAGTTAATGTCAGTAAAACTTTTTTCAAAACTATCTTTTATTCAAATGTGAAAATACGTGCTTCCGTGCCAGAGGCATATTTTCGCAGCAGCTCTGCAGTGAAGTCAGCCGCCTCAGGCAAGCCTTCTGCTCCGCTGTAGCCGTTGATCACTGCCAGTATGTGGGTGGTCTCCAGCGTCATCTTGGTGCGCTCATGGTCGCTGGTTGGCGTACCTATGCCCCCCACCGCATCACGATACACGGGCAGTCCCTCTATGTTGAGCACCCCACGCCCTATGCCCTCGTAAGGCTCATCGGCATGCCCCACGCCCAGCACCAAGTCTGAGCCTTGAATCTTGTCCGCATCGAAGCCCCCGATGCTGTAGCCCGTCTTCATAGACACCAGATTGATGATATCCACCAGCGTGCCTATCTGGTAGAGCTGCAAGCCTCTGAGCACCCTTCTGCAGAGCGCCTCGCCAGAAGGGCGATACCTGCTGGGGTCCTTGCCGCAGCGGCGGTAAGCCTCACGTGTAGCAGCTATGCTGGGGCGCAGTTTTATCTCATCTACCGTGAAGTGTGCCTTCAGCTCCTCACTATACGCATCTATTTCCTGCCAAAGTCCTTCACTATAAGGAGTATTCACCGCCTTAGCCTCTACCGCTATGCCTCTAAACTCAGGGCAATGCGCCTTAAATTCGTCAGATATGCTTATACTTATCATCCTTATAAAAATATAAAATGCAAAGATGCAAAAATGCAAATATGCAAATATTGGTGCCGTAGGCATCCCAGCAAAACGCAATATTTTAATATTATAATTTTTTAATTTTTTAATCTTGTTGAGGCACCTGCCTCAACATAATTCCTGTCAACGCCCTGCCAGACTCTGTTCCCATGCGTCGGGCAGAGAAGTAGTCCTGATAGCGCAGGTACGTGCAGATGCCCGAAAGCTCTATCTGCCTGTCTGGAATGCCAAACTCCTTGAATTGCAGCATATTGGCTATCCAGAGGTTGATGTGGTACTTATGGCTGTGGCGCTTCCACTCCGAGATGCGCTCCATCGGGAAGCCCGCGTTGGCAAACTCCAGATAGACCTCGTCGCCCACCTCAAATCCTGCCAGCGAGATGCCTGGTCCCATGCAGGCCAGCACATCCTTTCCCTCTGTGCCATAGAGCTCGTGCATGCGTTGCAGCGTCTTCAGCGCTATGCGCCCCACCGTACCCCTCCATCCAGCATGAGCAGTGGCTACCACCCCATGCACCTTGTCATAGAAGAGCAGAGGGATGCAGTCGGCAGTCGTCACACACAGACAGACCCCCTTCTCTCTGGTTATCAGCGCATCCTTGTTCTCTATCCGCTGCTGTCGCTCCTCCGCAGAGGCATTCACATAAGCCTCGTCTATCACCTCTATCTCAGTGCCATGTGCCTGATGGGGAATCACCATCACTTCAGGGCGCTGAGGCAGCGAACTGCAAAGTTTTTCCATATTCTGTTTCAGGCATTCAGGATCATCGTCCCCATAGATGCCCAGGTTGAAAGAAGCATAGTTGCCTTTGCTCACGCCTCCATGGCGTGTTGTGGTGAAGTTGCATATCTCTTCACACGCAGAGAGTAGGAGGAATGCCTCTATACTTCGGTCTTCAGTTAGTGCTATCATGATATTATTATATATAATGTGGGGGCAAAAATAATGAATTTATTTGAAAAGTCACTCAAGTTGCGCTTTTGTTGTTGCAAAACTGCTTAAGGTTTGCTAATTTTGCGCCGTTTTTTAAGGACAGCTATGCTATATCTTGCTTTTCTATCTGCCGTGTTGCTGGGTGTGTATGATGCCTTTCGCAAACAGTCGCTCAAGGACAATGCCGTGTTCCCTGTGCTGTTCTTCAATACCTTGTTCCTGAGTCTGCTCTTTTGCCCATTCATCCTCATCTCCCGCCTCGTGCCAGAGGCATTGCAAGGCAGCATCTTCTTCGTGCCCCAGGCAGGGTGGGAGGTGCATCGCTTCATCCTGCTCAAGTCGTGCATCGTGCTGTCCTCATGGATATTCGGCTATTTTGCCACTAAGCATCTGCCCCTCACCATCATAGGCCCCATCAATGCCACCCGTCCTGTCATGGTGCTGGTGGGAGCCTTGCTCATCTTCGGAGAGCGGCTCAACCTCTACCAGTGGATAGGTGTCACGCTGGCCATCATCTCCTTCTTCCTGCTCAGTAGGGCAGGGCGTCGTGAGGGCATCGACTTCAAGCATGATCGATGGATCTTCATGCTGGTCATGGCTGCCGTGCTGGGAGCCGTCAGTGGGCTGTACGACAAATTCCTCATGAAGCAGTTCCCACCCATGCTGGTGCAGTCGTGGTACAATGTCTATCAGGTAGGCCTCATGTGCCCTATACTCCTGCTGCTATGGTATCCGCAGCGGCATAAGAGCACGCCCTTCCAGTGGCGATGGACCATTCCCTGCATCTCGCTCTTTCTGGGAGCGGCCGACTTTGCCTACTTCTACGCACTGAGCTTGCCAGATGCCATGATCTCCATTGTCTCCATGATCAGGCGTGGCAGTGTGGTGGTTTCTTTCGCCTGCGGAGCCCTGATTTTCCACGAAAAGAACCTCCGTAGCAAAGTTATCGACCTGATTTTGGTTTTAATTGGAATGTTCTTCTTATATTTGGGGACGAAATAAATACAGGACGTATTTATAAATTATAAAATTAAAAAATTATAAAATTATAAGATGCAAAAATTAGGGTTTAATTTATGAGCCATGAATCAAACGAATTTATTCTTCTGCATAGTAAATTCGAAAAATTCGGTAAATTCGTGGTTTAAATAATATATCAATGAAAATGAAGCGAATATTTATATATGTAGTGGCGATGTTCTTTATCCTCTGTGTTCAGGCGCAGGAGGCACGCCACTATTTCACCAGCATGCCCGATTCGGTGCTGCCACTGCTCACGGCCGTCAATCGTGCCGATTGCATCGACTTTCTTGACAGCCACATGCGTGCGGAGGTCACCAATAGGTTCAACACCAAGTCGGAGATGACGAAGCTCACGCCCGACTTCATCGAGATGAAGCTCTCTCCTGCCTCCACCTGGCAGATGAAGGTGCTGCCACGAGCCGATGCCCAAGTGGTGTGTGTGGTCTCCACCGTCAGCGGCCCAGCAGAAGACAGCCACATCCGCTTCTATAGCGACGACTGGAAAGCGCTGCCCCTGAGTTCGTTTATCCACGCATGGCCCCAGATAGACGATTTCTTCACAGCCGTGCCCGATACGGTCAATGCCAATCGCTACCAGTCCTACCGCAGCCGTGTGGAGATGCTGCTCACCAAGGCCGTGCTCTCCCCAGATGCCCAGACACTCACCTTCATCTTCACCACCCCCGCAGCCCTCGATGCAGAGGCAGCCGCCTTCCTGAAACCCTATATCCGTGAGGAAGTGGTCTATCATTGGCGCGATGGGCAGTTTGTCAGATAATTCATAACGTCATACAATGAAACAAAGTCCTCTTATCGCAGCGCTTCAGCGCTTGAGCCGCTGGTTGGCAGCCAACGCCTCCCTTACCGTCATAGCCGCTGCCATCTTCTCCTTCTTCTTCCCCCAAGCCTTCGCGTGGGTGCGAGGAAACACCCAGACCGTCATTCTGGGCATCATCATGCTCACCATGGGCCTCACCCTCACTACGCAAGACTTCCGCGTTCTGGCACGTCGCCCTCTCGATATCCTTATTGGAGCCTGTGCCCAATTCTTCATCATGCCCTGCGTGGCCTACATCCTGGTACATGTCTTCGGGTTAGAGCCCGCTCTGGCACTCGGCATCCTCTTGGTGGGCTGCTGTCCAGGAGGTGTGTCCAGCAACATCATGTCCTACCTCTGTCATGGCGATGTGGCCTATTCCGTGGGCATGACCTGCGCCTCCACCCTGCTGGCACCAGTCATGACCCCACTGCTCATGCAGCTCACCGCAGGCCAGATCATCCAGATAGATGCTGTGGGCATGTTCCTCAACATCCTCATTGTCACCGTCATCCCTGTGGGCATAGGCTGCTATCTCAACTACGCCTATTCCTCTCGTCCCAGCTTCCCACGCGTGCAGTCGCTCATGCCCGGACTCAGTGTCACTTGCTTAGCCTTCATCGTAGGAGGTGTGATATCCACCGTGCACGATGATTTGGTGGCGCGCGGACTGATGCTCTTCCTGTGGACCTTCGTGGTAGTGTTCTGTCACAACACGCTGGGCTATCTCTTAGGATGGACGGCAGGTCGTCTGGTCCGTTTTGGTGTGGCCAAGAAGCGCACCCTCTCCATCGAGGTAGGCATGCAGAATGCAGGCTTGGCCACCGTGTTGGCAGGCACCTTCTTCGCAGCCCAGCCCCTCGCCATACTCCCCTGCGCCATCTCCTGTGCTTGGCACAGCATCAGCGGCACCATCTTGGCAGGCATCTACCTGCAGTTCGATAAGAAAAAGGGCTCAGAAGTGGCGTAAAGGTGCATTTGTACACTAGTGTACATTGATTCTGCTAGCTTTTTATTTGCAGGCATCATATGAAAGTGGTATTTTTGTATCAATAAAAGTTGATGTCATGAGAAATACCTCCTCCACTACTAATATCTTGTTGAGCCTGACTCTTTTGGTTCTGTTTGCACTGGCTTCTTGTCGCCAGACATTCAGTTACCCAGAGCCACTGAGGAGAGCCGACAGTCTGGCCAATGTGGAGCCCGAAACAGCTATCACACTGCTCCGTGACATAGAGTCTTCCATGCAGTCAGAGCCCTTGGCCACACAGATGTACTACCGACTGCTATGCATTAAAGCCAAAGACAAGGCATACGTCACCCACACCTCAGATACGCTGATAATGCCCGTCTTGCAGTATTATGAGAATGGAGGCGACCCTGCTTTGCTAAGTACGGCTTACTATTATGCAGGGCGTGTCTATCGTGACTTGAACGATGTTCCTCAAGCTCTGGACTATTTTCAGAAAGGTTTGCAGGCAGCTCAGCAGGTGGGAGAGGAGGTCAGCTCCGTGCTCTATGCCCAGATGGGTGAGATATTCTTCTACCAGTCGCTCTATGATGAGGCGCTTGGTATGTATAGGGAAGCCTATAAGGCCGATTCTGTAGCCCAAGATACGGTGGGTATCATCTTCGATCTGCGCGACATCGCTTTTACCCTTCGTATGCAGGAACACTATGATGAGGCTCTGCCTTTGCTGCAACGTGCAGAGACCTTAGCACAAGCCATCGATGACGAGGAGATGGTGGGACTGGTGGCCTCACAACTCGCAGGACTATACAATCGACAAGGCGATTACCAGCAGGCTCTGGAACACATTAACCTGGCTTTGAAACATGTAGGAGGCTTAGATTTTCAGAGCACATACGATGTCTATGCCAGCATACTGCTCAATTTGGGGCAAATCGCTGAGGCTGAGGGCTATTTCGAACAACTGACACATGCCGACAATCAGAGTATCCGTCTGGATGCTTACGATGGACTGGCTACCATTGCTGCCAGTCGAAATCAGATAGGCGACTACACACATTACTTCCGCCAGTATAAGGCCGTGAGTGATTCCGTACAGCGCGTGGCTGCCACAACCTCTGTCAGTCGTATGAATGCCCTCTACAATTACCAGCTACGTGAGCGTGAAAATGCCCAGCTCAGAGAGCAAAATAGGCAGAATCAAGTGTTGCTGGTAGCTCTTTTCGCAGCCCTCTTGTTGGTCATTGTAGCCTCATGGACATTTTATCGTCATCGTCGTCTGCAGATGCAGCATAAATTAGAGCAGTTGCAGCGCTTGCAGACAGAACAATATCGCCAGAGTGAAGCGTTCATACATTCAAACCAGCGTGAGATAGTGAAACTCCAAAATCAGTTGAAGGAGAATAGCCCCCGGACTACAGAAATGACCCGACGCTTAGAGGCGCAGAAAGAGCATCTGGAACGCTCCAACCGTCTGGCAGAGGTGAAAATAGAACAGCGTGAACAGATCAAGAAAGCCATTCAGGAATCAGCGGTGATGGAGCGCCTGCAGCAAAACATTGCACAGGGTAAGCACCTTGTTCCGCAAGACATTACAGATATTGAGCACCTGCTGCATGATATCTGCCCAGATTTTCTCCCTGCTTTAAGTCAGCTGGGGCACCTTAATGATCTGGAATATCAGGTTAGCTTGTTGCTCAAGGTAGGCATTTCTCCTGTAGCGATTTCCCAGTTGGTATTGCGTGAGAAGACCTCCATCTCGGCCGTTCGCCGTCGTCTGTATAAAAAAATCACTGGGCAGAATGGCACGCCCAGTGATTGGGATGAGATAATCCTCTCGTTGTGACTTTGTCGTTATTCATACTCCACGAAATGCCTGTCATAGCTTAGGGCTCCGAAGATGCCCCAGCCTCCATCTACATTGCTGTATAGCCTTACTGGCTCAGCATACATGTCATTGGTAGTGACACGATAGAGCTGAACGGACTTCATATAGTTGTATAGCTCTGGACTGATGGCCTGTAACTCTATCATGACGCGAGGAACTGCGTCATTCTCTATTTCCCAGTAGCGCCCGATGAAATCCCAGTAGTATCTAATTATGCCACTTGTATTACTTGCCTTCGGACTGTCTATTGTGAAAGTATAACTGCCACTTTTCATCAGCGAATTGTCGAATACTGTAGTGAAGTTTGTAGACCATCCCCCCATGCTTGAGGTCAGTCTGGCATCACTGAAGAGTTCATCTTCTGAGAAATAAACATCTTGCATGTAGTAATTAGTAATTGTATCAATATCAATGGTTTGGCCTTCGAAGTACGAATAGTAAAAAGCGTATTTCTTATTCACTTCATTGCGCACTCTCAGGCGATAGTATTGCTCACCACCCAAGTCTGTAATCTGGCATTTCAGGCGTACTATTGTGTCAGTACCACCAAAGAGCCCGTTCTTGTCTTGATAGGGATTCTCATTGAGCACTTCATAATCCAGAATCTCTATTTTCGGCTTTGTTGGCACAGTGGTTTCTGCTCTCAACTTCTGCCCATTCACGATACCATTCACCACAATGTGGTCTCCAGCCTTTGGCTTATAGTCGCATGTGTAATCATAGTTGGCAGTCAATGACATAGGATAGACCTGCTGCCCATTAATCTCTGCTTCTATCTGAGCATCAAGGACTGCCGTATTTCTGTAATAAATGTTGGAAACGTAGTCAGTGGTTAGGTCATCCTTGAAAAAGATAGCATCGTCGTAGGTGGGTGATACAAGTCTTGGTGTCTTGCCTACAGGATATGCTTTGTTGAGATACAAGGTGAAAGGGGTGCCTGCCACTGCCACAGCATTGACAACCATGTCTCCAGCAGTTTCTTCGGAAGGTGTGCTGAAGTCAAGATCACGCTCGCAGGAGATGCTGAATAATGCGAGCCCCAGTAATAATAAAAGATTAATCTGTTTCATAGCTGTTTCAGAGTTTTAAGGTGAGACTGATGGATGGCATGATGGGGAACATGCACACTCCTTTTAATACTCGGCGATTGCTGGTATATCCCCAATAGACAGAAGAAATGTTCTGTTGACAATAGAGGTTGTAGATACCTATGTCGCATATCATCTCTCCGATTCCGATGCTCCCATGATGGCTCAGGCTGATGTCCAGTCTGTGAATGGCTGGCATTATGTAGCTGTTTCGCTGATCATAGGAATCCATGCGTACTATATGTTCGAAGCAGGAGTTTGTATAATACTCAACGGCATATTCCTGGAAAGCAGGATTCTGCGTGTAGTCCACCTGCCCTTTATCAGAGCCGACAGGGTAGTAGTTGTTGAACTCGTCGAAGATGCCACCTGTCATCGTGGTGGTGCTGATGGTAGCCCGTCGTCCTGTCTGGTAGGTCCAAGCCGCAGAAAAATCCCAGTTCTTGCTCAGACGTTGCGTGATGCTTATGTTGAAATTGTGCCTGCGGTCACCTATGGCAAAGTACTCCCTGCCATCGTTCAATACCATCCCTTCACGGTCGAAGGTGCGCAGTGATTTGCTCCACGTATAGCTCACCTGTCCTGTGGTATTTCCTATGGTCTTCTGAGCCAATAGCTCTACGCCGTATGCTCGTCCGTCTCCCACTGCTATTACCTCTTCCCAATCCTTAGCCAGCAGGAAAGAGTGTCCTTCTCTGTAGTCCACTACATTCTTCAGCCATTTATAGTAGCCTTCTATAGAAAGCTGGATACCGCTCTTCAGCTCATGACTATAGCCCAGCGATAACTGGTCGGAGATGCCAGGCTCCATATCTTTACTGATAGGCACCCAGATGTCCGAGGGGAATACCAGGCTACCGCTGCTCAGCAGTTGCATGCCTTGCGACATACGCGCATAGGCAGCCTTGATGGAGGCATTTTTTGCCAGCGACAGTCGTACGGAAGCACGAGGTTCTATTACTAGATGTGTCTCTCCATCGGTGTTGTAACCTTGCAGGCGCAAGCCTATGTTAGCTTTCAGCCAGGGAGCAATGCTCCAATCATCTTCTGCATAGGCGGAAATGGTTTTTAGGTCGGTCTGCTTGGTCAGATTGTTGCTCTTGTCTTGTTCCGTGACCTTATAGCGGTCGTCGCCAAGTCCTACGTTCCAAACAGTCTTCGTATCTGGGGCAGCTTTCTTATACTGATAATAATGTGGAAATACGGTAGGATTGATGCGGATGTTTCCTCCTTGTATGCCTATACTGAGCTCATGCTTGTTGCGCCAGTTGTATGACAAGCCTGCCTTGGCACTCAGATCCTGTACCTTTGACTGATAGATGGTGCTGTTCTCCGTGGTTTCCAGAGAGAAGATTTCTGCACCATCCTGCCCATGATCCCAAGAGGACAGACTCACTTGGTCACTTAAGAATGAGGTGTTTTCCAGTTTATAGTCGTAGCTACTATAGCCTACCGAGGCATCCAGCCTTAAAGCTGGTGAGAACTGATGCGTGTAAAGCAGTCCGCCCAGAAGATTATCCCAGCGGTTGGATGTCCTTGTCCAGTTTACCTTGTCGAGATAGCCTGTACCTGTCTGTATCAGCTTGCCATCCAACCATTCCCATTTCTCATATTGGAAGTGCTGGTTGGTCTCGTTGGGCGTGGCATTGTTTACGTCATGGCCCATGTAGAACACAGCCGACAACTTAGCTTTGTCATTGAAGCGGTGAGTTATCTTGGCATTCATGTCATAGTAGCGCATGTGGCTGTAGTTGTTCATCTGCCCAGGATTGTCGTATATCACTTCCTCAAGCAATGGTTTCACGATGGCATTGAAGTAGCTCACACGGGCTGCAATATTATAAGAGGTGTGCCCATTCCATAGCGGACCTTCTGCCTGTAGGCGGGAGGCCAGCATACCTGCTGTGACAGAGAGACGATGACGCTCCGAGTCACCTTCTCGCAGGCTTACGTCCACCACGCTGGAGAGGCGACTGCCATAGCGGGCAGGGAAAGCCCCTTTGTAAAGCACCACATCGTCCATCACATCAGCATTCATCGCTGAGGTAAAACCTTGCAAGTGTTCAGGATTGTAGAGCGTGATGCCATCAATGCTGAAAAGGTTCTGGTCGTTCTCACCTCCACGCACATGGATGCCAGCACGTCCCTCACCGCTACTTTGCACACCTGGCAGTCTCTGCAGCGATTTCAATACATCGGCTTCGCCCAGCAGGGTGGGCATCTTCCTGATCTGGTCTGCACTCACGGCTATGGCACTCATCTGCGAACTCTGCACGCCGAAGTTGTGGCGTGTACCATACACCTGCACCTCACTGAGGTTCTGTGTGTCTTGCCGAAGCTTGACGTCCAGCTTTGTGTCACGTGTCAGCGTCAGAGTCTGTGTTTCTGAGGCATAGCCCACGTAGCTGAATACCAATTCCAGTGGCCGCCCACTTGGCAGTGTGATAGTGTAGCTTCCCACACTGTTGGTGGTGGTTCCTGTGCGGCGTTGAGTGTTATACACCGTCACGCCTACCAAAGGCTCTCCTGTCTGTGCATCCGTTACCTGCCCACTCAGCACCACGTTTTGGGCACTGAGGGGCGATGCAACCATTATTGATAGGAAGAGAGATATGAGAAATCTGTATGGTTTCATAATTTTATCTTTTAGCTTTTTATTCAAAGAAGTGATGTGCAGGTTTGTATAATTGAAAAATTTCAATGCTAAGAACATCTCTATTAGTGTTCTTATATACATACTCATCAATGATATCGGAATTGAGCTTGTGCGCTTCCTCTAAGCTGGGATAGATTTCATGAAAAGAGTCAGGCAAAGTAATAGCTATTTTTGAAGCTTGCTCACAATACCAACATGGGATGGTGAAGGTATTGGATACTAATTCTGACTTACCAGATTCTTCATTCCACTCCGAGAGTACTATATCGCTACCTAGATTTTTGTTAAATCTGTCTAAGATGCGGACATGTACATGCCCCATATCCTTTGGCTGATAGTCTCCTAAATAGAGCTCAAAGGTGCACTTGTCATTCTTTTTATCATGACTTACAGCATAGACCATCCCAGGCAGGATATTCGCAGGCATTTTCCCTTCAATATACTCTTCTGCTACTGGATCATCTTCACTGCTGCAAGCATTTAGGCTAAGGGTGATTGCTGCAGACAGCAACAAAATACCCAAAAATGTTGGCGTTTTCATAATCAGTATTATTAGTAGGTTATTGCTTGTTTGCAAATGTAGAAGATGCCGTTTGCTTTTTCCAAAAAAATAGTGTACAATTAGTGTACATTTTCATGTGAGATGGTGTACACTAGTGTACAAATGAGGCTTTCAGCGTTCTAAAAACACCGATGAAATGGCCGTTTTTTGAATTTTTATCAGTTAGTGGGGTTCTCGGGTGTTGCTTTTCTGAAACTAATCATTTATATTTGCATAACTAATATTTAATACTATGAAAACGAATATCGCTTATCTGTTTGCAGCAATGCTTACTATTTCTCTGCTTTCCTGTTCGGGTGATTCTGAACCGCTGGTGGTAGCGGAAGAAGAAATGCAGTTGAATAGTGACCCTATGATAGATTACCAGACTGCCTCTGATGCTCAGCGTAGTCTTCGCCCCAGTGCAACTACCCAGCAGATGGATGGTGACCAACCTGATAAGAAAGGTGAAAAAGGGCGTGATCATAGAGACTGGATTAACGACATAGGAAGAACAGCCATAAAAAATTTTGAGAAAGAAACTAAACTGGGATTTGGCGATTTGTATGCTATCGACAAGGATGGTGTGAATCCATACTTTGTTAAGTTCTACTTCCCAGAAGAATCTATGGAATATGCCAAGCAATATGAAGGCAAACGAGCAACTGCTGCTATGTATTATGAGGATGGAGGATTTTATGAAGAGAGAGGTTGGGGATTATTTTTGATGAAGCAGTTATTCCAAACAGATAACTTTTCATTAGACGACTCTTTTCCAGTGTCAAGGACTGAATGGGAAAATGGATATTTTGATTATGTCTTGGTTTATCATTTGAATGGTGAACGGAGAATGATAAAATTCAAAGATCTTCCTATTATTGAGCTATGGCATTGATTGTGATTGTCGTTTCAGTTTTAAGTTGCTATTCTATATTATCGTAACTAAAGAATACTACTATGAGGACGATTTACAGCTATCTATTTGTAGCATTGGCATGTTTTTTCTTGGCATCATGTACCAATGATTTAGAGGTCTTGATTCCGACGGAGGAGAATGGTGAGAATCTTTTAGTTAAGATTGATGCAGACTATCGAAGCCTTAAACCCTCTGCTAGTGGTAGCTCTATGGAAACATCTACAGATCATAGGGGGCAGAAAGGTCGTGATCATCAAGAAGGTATCCTAAATTATAATCAAGCGTTTAGAAACTATCCAGATCCATCTTCTTTGGAGTTAGGTAAGCTCTATCCTGTTTCTCATGACCACCAATCAGGTGAGTGCGTCTTCATGTTTTATTTTGGAGAGATTCCCGTTGAAGATGACATTCTGTTTTATTCCGATCAATTGCTTCTTATCGAATTATATGATAAAGACAATGAGTTATATTGGATTTATAATCACAATAGCGATTTAAAACAGACTGGGAGCCAGCATTATGAAGTAGGTGATCCTATCATAATACCTTCTGAGTTCTGTGAACGCTGCGCGTCTTTCCGTGTGAGGCTATGGAACAAACAAGATGGGGAAGATTTTGACTTCCTGTCTTTTATACAGCCTTACTCTTCGCCTCATCATTGGAATTAATCACCAACTTATAGAATATCTTTTTTACCTACACTCCTACACCGATAGTGCCTATCTGTTTGATATACAGTCGCTTGAATGGGTGTAGGTGAAATGCTTTACCTACACCCTACCTACACCCGCCTACACCTCTATTATTTATGGTGTCATGAACCTATAGAAAAAGTGTAGGTCGGTGTAGGTATGGTGTAGGTGTGAGGTTTTACCTACACCTGCCTAAAGTGTTGTGTTTCATTGAAATAGACGTCACTAGTGTAGGAGTGTAGGTAAAAATGAAAATCCAAATTTGCGCTTATGCACACGTTTTTTTGCGCTTGTGCATACCAACAATTTTTTCTGTGCACAGAAAAAATACTTCTCCAGTTAGGAAAATTTTTTTCCCTAACTGGGGAAAAAAACAGGCTGTTATTGCAGAAATGCCTTGCATTATCGTGAAAGTGCTTCACTATTATAAGCCGTAATACTTGGTATTTCCGCAGAAACACCAAGTATTACTCTCTATAGGCTTAACTTTTGGTAAAATAAGTATCAGTCTTTCAGACAGCCAATGGGAATGACATACACTCCATCTTTTCTTCGATACGCAAACTTCCCGACCCCAACTATCACAGCCATGAAAGACGGAAGAGGCATTCTGTTAGTATCAATTATGTTAGCTAATTTTATCATATTTTCAGCACCATCATTGATGAGTTTCTCACCCCCTAGTTTCACTTCAAGAAGTGCATAGTTTCCGTTGCGTCGATGAAGAACAGTATCACATTCTAGGCCTTCGCTGTCTTTGTAATGATAAAGGTGCCCATCTAATGCCTCGGCAAATACGCGCAGATCCCGCACGGCTAGGTCTTCAAAAAAGAGGCCAAACGTATCTAAATCATTTATCAGGTCTTTGGGGCCAAGTCCTAAAGCTGCAGTACCAATACTTGGATCTACAAAATGGCGAGTATCGCTGGTTCTGATTGCTGCTTTACTGCGTAAATTAGGATTCCATGCCGCCAAGTCTTCTATCACAAACAACTTCTTTAAGGCCTTGATGTAATCAGCTACGGTATCTTCATCCAGTGTGCTTGAGTCATTGGCCACCATATCTTTCTTAAAAGTGGCATACGACACTTGTTGCGAGATATTTCTTGCATATGAGCGTAAGAGTAGAGCCGTGCGTTCTGGGCTTCTCTTTACTTTGTCTATTCGCTGAATATCTTGCTTTATCACAGAATCGACATAGTCAAAAGCTTGGTCAAGTGCCACATCCTTTGGGATCAATGTTGCCCAAGGCCATCCTCCTCGACAAATGAGATAGGCGATGTCGTCTATTGTCAAATCGCTTTGTTGTACATTAGGAATCTTTCCTTCAAACAAATCCTTCAGACTGATAGAGCCATTTGACTCTCCAGACTCATAGGACGCATCATGATATGCGCAAATCGCCCAGTGCCACTATGGATGGTCTCATCTGCTTCGGGTAGAACAGCGGAGCCTGTAAGGATAAACTGTGACGGTTCTCCACGCTTGTCCACTTCACTTCTGATAGAGTCCCATATAGATGGCAGGGCCTGCCATTCATCAATCAATCGAGGGGTAGGGCCTTCTAGTAGGGCTTGGGGGGTTAGCTCTATCAACTGCGAACTCTGCTTTAGTACCGAAGTATCTCCAAGGTCAAGTACACTTTTTGCCAGTTGCTTTGCCGTGGTAGTTTTTCCACACCATTTGGGTCCTTCTACCAGGACTGCTCCTTTCCCAAGCACTTTGCGCTTTAGGATTCTATCTGCTATTCTCTGTTTGTATTCTGCCATAGATTCTTTTTTTTGATGACAAAGATACTTGTTAAATATCAAATAACCAAACATTTATGGATTTTTTCGGTTGTTTGAGGTGCTTTTGTTCGGTTATTTGAGGTGCTTTTGTTCGGTGATTTGTGGCGTTTTTGTTCGGTGATTTGTGGCGTTTTTGTTCGGTGATTTGTGGAAAATAGTATCACTCTCCTCACTGAGCACCACCTTCCAGCCACCCCAGCAGGGCCAGTAGCGAGGCGTTCCAGTTGATGGCAATCTCGTTGGAGGCGTATGACTCTGTGACATCGATATACGACTCATCGGGCTGCTTCGATGGATAGGTGAAGGTGCTGGTGGCGTTGTGGTCGGACTGCCCAGGGTTGGGGCCGCCTACGAGCAGGCCGGGGAAGGGGGCTGCTATGTCATCTGCAGCAGAAGGACGGTGGTGCGGATGCATGGGGCTATGGGTGCCAAAGCCTGTGAGGTAGCAGTAGCCTGTGGCATTGCGCCCGAAGATGTAGTCGGCATTCTGCAGGGCAGCGGTGTAGTAGCGGGCATCGCCTGTGAGACGGTGGGCATAGAGCATGGCCAGGCCTTGTGAGGCGAAGGCTTCTGCCAAGCAACCCCAACCAAAGTCGCGCGGCTCATTGCCTGTAGGGGTCTGGAAGCAGGAGGTGGCTGTGGTGGCCAACTTGGCATCGCAGTAGGCGAGGAGTTGGGCTCTGCTAGTGGCGGCGATGGCGTGCTGGGGCTGGCGCATCAGCCACTGGTAGCTGCCCAGCGCACCTACATTGCCCCACACAGGGGCCACGAAACGCTCGGGCTGGTGGGCAGCAGCATCAGCCGCAAACTTCTGGTCGCCCGTGAGCAGGAAGAGCTCTGTGGCTGCCCAGAAAAACTCGTCTGAAGGGTTGCGGTCGCCATAGGTGCCTGTGCTCACATCAGGGTCGAACTGCTCGTTCATCTTCTCCTGCTGGTAGAGCACCTCAGGATTTCGCTCGGCCCATCCGTAGGCAGCCAAGGCAGCACGTGCCGCTTGCTCAGCGAGGTCGGGATAGTCGGCATTGCTCCTGAGCAGGCGAGCCATCTGGGCCATCACGGCAGCAAAGTCGAGCGTAGCGCAGGTGGATTTCTGCACCACATAGCGAGGCTTCTGGCAAGCCATAGGCGTGATGAAGCCCTCGAAGCCAGGGTTGGTGAGCTTATGATACACACCTCCGTCGTAGGGGTCTTGCATGGTGAACATCCAGCGCAGATTGTAGATCATCTCATCCAGCACATCGGCCGTGCGGTTGCCGCTCTCTGGGATATTCACGTTGAGGCTGTCGAAGTAGGCCTTGTTCTGCTCGTAGGAGCTCAGGATGATGCCCATGGTGAAGGCCGAGTTCACGATGTATTTATTGTAGTCGCCTGCATCATACCAGCCATAGGGCGATGAAATCAGACTGCCAGCTGGTCGGCCAGGCGATGCGGCAGCTGGGTGGACGAGCACCTGCGTGTCTGGGTGTGCCAGCGGACGGGCATACGCCCCTGCATATTGCGCCAAGATAGGGGAGCCAGAGCGGATGAGGTAGAATGCCTTCAGCGTGGCTTCTGTGGCAGAGCGCAGCGCCTGTGGCTTCACCTCGAAGGTGGCTGTGTGGCGACCGCTCTGGATGACATAGGTGCCTGGGGTGGTGAGGCTGCTGAAGTCTATCACCGTGCGACGCTTGCCTGACCAGGGCGAGGTGGCTGTGCGCAGCACGCGTGGCTGGACGGCCGTCTTGCCCGTCTGTGCCTCTGTGATCTTGACTCGGCCTGCACTCACTGTGCCTTCGATGGTGGCAGTCTTCTCTTGCTGGGGATACATGCCCACTTGGTTGACTCTGATCTGTGCGTGGCAGCAGAGGGGGCCTAACAACGCTGCTGAGAGGCAGCAGATAAGCATTCTTTTCATGATACTAAATAATCTATGGTTCTTCAGGCAAAGATAGAATAAAATAATAAGCAGAATGATATCTGAAGAGATTATTATTATAAAAATGTAGAAAATTTATGAAATCTTATTACCTTTGTAGAAACTAATGTAAAAAATTGTTCGGCATGAAGAAGCAAATTATGATGGCATCTGTGGCGGCGCTGCTGCTGGCTGGATGTAGCAATGAGGAGAAACCTACCAACCCGCTCTTTTCGGAGTATAGCACCCCTTATGAGATTCCGCCATTCAGCGAAATCACAGTTGATCACCTGCGAGAGGCCATACTGAAGGGCATCGAGGAGGAGAAGCAGGAACTACAGGAAATCACAGAGAATGCAGAGGCTCCTACCTTCGAGAATACCATCTTGCGACTGGATAATATGGGCGCCCTGCTGCGCAAAGCACAGAACGTGTTCGGCCCGCTCTCAAGCAGTGACTCTAACGAGGAGTTTCGAGCGCTGGAGAAGGAGATCTCTCCGCTGACCTCTGAACTGAGCAACAGCATCTACCTCAATGACAAGCTCTTCGGTCGTGTGAAGCAGCTCTACGAGGCACGCGAGGACGAAGGCTACGACAAGGAACAGCTGAAGCTGCTGGATAACTACTACAAGCGCTTCGTGCGCAATGGGGCCAACCTGAGCAGCGCCGACAAGGAGAAGCTGCGCCAGCTGAACAATGACATCTCTATGCTGCAGCTGCAGTTTGAACAGAACTTGCTGCATGAGACCAACAATACTTTCGTGACGGTGGACCGACTGGAAGACCTCGACGGCCTGCCACAGGCCAACATCGACGCCGCGGCTGAGATGGCAAGCAAGAACGGACAAGCGGGCAAGTGGATGTTTAATATGCAGCGAGCCAGCTGCAACCCCGTGTTGCAGTATTGCACCAACCGTGATCTGCGCAAGCAGGTGTATGATGCTTACTATAACCGTGGCAATCAGGGCAACGCGTGGGATAATAACGAGATATGTGTGCGCCTGCTGGATCTGCGCCTGCAGAAGGCCAAACTGATGGGGTATAAGGACTATGCCTCTTATGCGCTGGACGACCGCATGGCGAAGACCAGCGAGAATGTGTACGGACTGCTGGATCAGATCTGGGAACCTGCCGTGAAGAAAGCGCAGGAGGAACTGAATGACATCCGTGCCGAGATACGCAAGGAAGGGAAGAACTTCGAGCCAGAAGGTTGGGACTATATGTACTACATGGACAAGGCTAAGAAGGCGAAGTTTGCCATAGACGACAATGAGATTCGCCCTTATCTGGAGGTGTACAGCGTGCAGCAGGGTATCTTCTACGTGGCCAACAAGCTCTACGGACTCACCTTCACTGAGCGTACAGACTTGCCTAAGTATAACGATAGCACCAAGAGCTTCGAGGTGCGCGATAAGGATGGCTCGCTGCTGGCTCTGTTCTACAGCGACTACTTCCCTCGTGACGGCAAGGGGGCAGGTGCGTGGTGTACCAGCTTCCGTGGCGAATACTATGAGAATGGTGAGCGCGTGGTGCCCATCGTGGTGAACGTGGCCAGCCTCACTCCTCCCAATGCAGAGGGGTATGCCCTGCAGAACGTGACGAACATCACCACGGAGTTTCATGAGTTCGGCCATGCGCTGCACTCGTTCATGCGTGATGTGAAGTATCGCGGCACGGGTGGCGTGGAGCGCGACTTTGTGGAGGTGCCTTCGCAGATCAATGAGCACTGGGCTCTGGAACCTGAGATACTGAATGTGTATGCTAAGCACTATCAGACGGGGGAGGTGATACCTATGGAGCTGGTAAAGAAGATCCAGGACAGCGAGAAATACGGGCAGGGCTTCGCTACGGTGGAGCTGACGGCTGCCTCACTGGTGGATATGGATCTGCACACGCTGACGGAGATCCCTGCGGACTTCAACGTGATGGAGTATGAGCAGCAGAAGCTCAAGGAGCGTGGCATTCCGCACCAGATATTCCCTCGCTACCGCGTGACCAACTTCTCGCACACCATGGGTGGTGGCTACACGGCTGGCTACTACAGCTACCTGTGGGCTGAGGTCTATGAGTGCGATGCCTTCCAGGCCTACAAGGAGGCTGGCAATGTGCTCGACAGCAGCATAGCTCAGCGCTTCCGTGAGACCATCTTCACCCCTGGCGGCATAGATGATGGCATGACGATGTATCGCAACTTCCGTGGGCGTGATCCGAAGATAGACGGACTGCTGGAGAATCGTGGATTGAAATAACTCTTAATAATTATAAATGGTATGAAAAACGTATTTGTGACTTTGTTCTTGTGGGTGTGTGCCACGACGATGGCATTTGCCCAGCAGGCTTTAGGGCCTGGCACTGGCATCGTATCGCCAGAAATAAATGCTGATAACACGGTGACCTTCCGCTATCAGAATCCGAAGGCTATCACGGTGCGCCTCTCTGGCGACTTCCTGCCACAGCGCTTCGTGGACATGGTGGAGAAGGATGGCGTGTGGACTTATACCACTGCTCCGCTGCAGGGAGAGCTCTATTCTTACTACTTCGTGGTGGATGGCAAGCGTCAGCTGGATCCATCTAACGTGTATATGAATCGTGACATCGCTACGTGGACCAACATCTTCATCATGAGCACGAAGGAGGGCGACGCTGGTCACTACTACATGAACAACAATGTGCCTCATGGCACCATCACCAAGATATGGTATGACAGCAAGAACGCTGGCATGGATCGCCGACTGACGGTGTATCTGCCTCATGGCTATGAGAAGAGCAACGCCAAGTATCCTGTGCTCTACCTGCTGCATGGCTCTGGTGGTGATGAGAATGCGTGGTCGGAACTGGGCCGCACAGCTCAGATCATGGACAATCTGATAGCAGAGGGCAAGGCGCAGCCTATGATCGTGGTGATGCCTAACGGTGTGGTGCGCAACCCATCGGCTCCAGAGGTGAACGAGACCAATATGTTTCAGCCAACGATGATGAACAGTCGCGACCAGGACACCAAGCCTATGGAGGATGAATTCCCCACCATCAAGAAGTTCGTGGAGACTACCTTCCGCGTGAAGACGGGGCAGTATAACACGGCTGTGGCTGGCCTCTCTATGGGTGGTCGTCACTCCTTTGCCATCTCTCGTCGCTACCCAGGTACGATAGGTTATGTGGGCATGTTCTCAGGTGCTGGCAGTGGTCCGGAGAATGAGAAGGAACTGAAGGCCTTCTTTGCTGCCAAGCCAAAGCTCTACTGGATAGCAGTGGGCTCTGCCGATGGCGTGAAGGCTTCTGCTTCTGCCCTACGCGACTACTGCAAGGAGAAGGGTTATCCTTGCGAGTACTACGAGAGCGATGGCGGACACATCTGGAAGAACTGGCGTGTATATCTCACCATGTTTGCCCAGAAGCTCTGGAAATAGCATGTTGAGGCGTTTGCCTCAACAAGATTAAAAAATTAAAAGATTAAAAAATTAAAATATTGCGTTTTGCTGGGATGCCTGCGGCTCCCATCTTTGCATCTTTGCATTTTTGCATTTTTGCATTTTATAATTTTATAATTATAATTATGGTGTAGCCGTGCAAGTCCCTCTCCCTCAGGGAGAGGTTAGGTGAGGGCTTTCACATAGCCGAACTCATACTACGTAAGTGGCGTTCCCTCTCCTAACCTCCCCCAGAGGGGAGGGATTGTAAGCACGCTGGAGCGCTGTCCCTATCTGTAGTCTTCAGCCCCTACTGGGCTCTGCATACTTGCTAAACTTGAATTGGAATATTAAAATAAAGCATTTGCTGGAATGCCTGCGGCACCAATATTTGCATCTTTTAATTTTTTAATTTTATAATTTTATATTTAAAATTATACGGCGCAGCCGTATCTTGTCTGGTACTATGAAAAAGAACTTGTTATTAGGAATGGCATTGCTGCTGTCGCTGGGCAGCTATGCCCAGGGATTGCGGCTCAATGAGCTGGAATACTTTGAGCGTCATGGGGTGAATGTGCTGGTGTTCAGCAATAGCTTCAATGGCGGCTTCAATGACGAGAAAGACTCTGGTATAGAGATCATTCATCATGGAGTGCGCACCGTGCAAGGTGGTGCTGTGCGTCTGAACAATGCCCCAGAGCAGTGGGACTTGGTGCCTACACTCACCAATCGTAAGGTGGATGTGGCCAGCAACTCGATAGAGGTAGCGCTGCGCTATGAGGACTACGATTTCGATAGTAGGGTGGTGGTCACTGGCAAGGGTAATGCTGTGGAAATCAGCGTCTATCTGGATAAGCCTGTGCCCAGCGCCATTGCTGGCGAGGCCGGCTTCAATCTGGAGTTCCTGCCCTCGCAATATTGGCTGAAGACTTTCATCATGGATGGCAGGCTGAACCGTTTCCCACGTTATGCGGCCAGTGAAACCGTGACGCGCCCCAATGCGGAGAAAGCTCGTCAGTTCAAGGGCTTCAAGACCTATGATGATAGAGGTACTGACAGATTCATAGATCCGCTGCCGCTGGAGAAAGGACACACGCTGCTCATGGCGATGGACGACCCAGAGCGCATGATGAAGGTGAGCAGCACGGATGCGGAGCTGCTGCTGTATGACGGACGCATCTTGGCGCAGAATGGCTGGTTCGTGCTGCGTAGCGTCCTGCCTGCTGGCAAGACGGGAAAGGTGATGACGTGGACGGTAGAGCCACATGCCATCCCTGGCTGGGTGCGTGAACCAAATATCGGCTTCTCGCAGGTGGGCTATGTACCTGAGCAGCCTAAGGTGGCTGTGATAGAACTGGATAAGACGGACAAGGTGCTGGCCTCGGCATCGCTCTATCGCATCATGGAAGATGGTACGACGAAGGAGGCTTTCAAGGGCGACATCAAGCCGTGGGGACCTTATTTCAAGTACAACTATGTGAAGTTCGACTTCTCTTCTGTGCGTGAGCCTGGCATCTACTACATCCAGTATGGCGACGTGAAGACCAACAACTTCCTGATAGATGAGCATGTGTATGACAAGATCACAGATGCCACCACGGATGTGTGGCTGCCTATCCACATGAATCATATCGCTGTGAACGAAGGGTATCGCGTATGGCATGGGGAACCATTCAAGGAAGGCTACCTGCAGGCGCCGCCAAGCGATCACTTCGACATGCATAGGCAGGGTGAAACCACGGATGCCAAGTATCAGCCTTATGAGCTGATTCCTGGCCTTAATGTGGGTGGCTTCTTCGATGCAGGCGACTTCGACATCGAGACGGGCGCTAACATTGGTGTGGTGGAGAATCTGGTGAGGGCATGGGAGCTGTTCGGCTCTACCAGGGATGAGACGTTTGTAAGCGAGCAGCAGCGCTATGTGGACTTGCATCGTCCAGACGGAGTGCCTGATATCTTGCAGTTTATAGAGCATGGCACGCTCAATCTGGTGGCGCAGGCTGAGCAGATAGGACACATGGCCTCTACGCTCTCTAACTCTGTGCTCGACAATTACCACCATTTGGGGGATGCTGGATCTATCACAGATGGGCTGCACTATGATCGTAGTCTGAAGCCTTATGAGGTGTCTGCAGATGGGAAGTCGAGTGGCACACCTGATGATATGTGGGCGTTCACTACGCGCAATGCTCGACTGGACTTCCGCGCTGCCACGATGTTTGCTGCTGCCAGCAGGGCTCTTCAGGGGTATAACGATGACTTGGCAAAGCGTGCCCTCACGCAGTCGAAACGACTGATGCAAGAGGCCACAGCGCTGATGGCAGAGAGCACACGCCCCAACATGACGAATGGCATGGCTACCAACCTTCAGCTCTATGCTGCCACTCATGAACAGCAATACCTCGACAACTTCAAAGGGCAGATCTGGGATGCGCTGGAGGAGAATGCGGTGAACAACTTGCAGACGGCTCTGGATGCTGTGCCTTATATGGATGGGGCTTACAAGCAGCGTCTGCGCCCCTATGTGCAACAGTATCAAGCCTACATAGAGGGTTTCGATAAGGATAATCCGTATGGCGTGCCTATTGGCTTGGGCAATTGGGCTGGAAGTGGTCAGGTGGTAGGCTTCGGCACTACCATCTGCTTCGCTTACCTGTATTTCCCAGACATCATTCGTAGGGATGATATCTATCGCGCTGCCAACTGGATCTTTGGCTGCCATCCATACCACAACTATTCACTCGTGGCTGCTGTGGGTGCTGCCCGCCCGAAGGCTGTGTTCTATGGGAACAACAGAGCCGACTTCTCTTTCATCCCTGGTAATGTGGCTCCAGGCTTGCTCTTCCGCCAGCCAGATCACTTCGAGAACTATGACGACTGGCCTTTCCTCTGGGGACAGAACGAGGGTACGGTAGGTGGTAATACGCAGTATGTCATCTTTGGATCTGCCTTCAAGAATGTGGTGAATGGTTCGAAATAGGAGAGAAGCAGATATAAAAGGAAAAGGTCTTGGCATTGCTGTCAAGACCTTTTTACTTTAGAGCGGAAGACGGGGCTCAAACCCGCGACCCTCAGCTTGGAAGGCTAATGCTCTATCAACTGAGCTACTTCCGCAAAAAATTCTTTGAAATTTTGCGGCATTGTCAGGCTGCACTCAGCATAATCAAAGCAAGCTTTGCTTCTGCTCTCATTTGCACGACAATTCCGCAGTTCTTCGAAGATTGGTGGGCAAAGATGGATTCGAACCACCGAAGGCGTACGCCAGCAGATTTACAGTCTGCCCCATTTGGCCACTCTGGTATTTGCCCTTATCGTTTTTGCGGTGCAAAGATACGACTAATTTTAAAAATTCCAAACTAAATCGACCATTTTTATTGCTGCAATGGCACATTCTTCACCTTTGTTGCCCAAAGCACCCCCTGCACGCTCCTCAGCCTGCTCCATATTATCGGTGGTCAGGACTCCGAAAATCACAGGGATATTGCCTGTGGTGTTCAGGGCAGCGATGCCTTGAGTGACACCCTGGCATACATAGTCGAAGTGAGGCGTGCCTCCGCGCACCACACTGCCAAAGCAAATCACGGCATCCACTTCTTCTTCCTGCACAAACTTGCTGGCTCCAAAGGTGAGCTCGAAACTGCCTGGCACATGCTTCACGTGGATGTTCTTCTCTTTGGCACCATGCGCCTTCAAGGTGTCTATGCACGCACGGAGCATAGAGCCCGTGATGGCATAGTTCCACTCAGAAACCACAATGCCGAAAATCATCTCTTCGGCATTGGGTATCTCTTTCATCTGCTGATCGTTCAGCAAGTGATCGGCTGTTGACATAGGGGAATGGTTTATTTAGCCATCAACTCCAGCTTCTCGATATACTTGTCAATATCAAGTGCCTGGTAAGAGTTGAAATACTTATCCTTGATGGTCTGGTAAGCGCTCAGAGCCTGTGCGTACTTGTTCTGCTGCACATAGATATCTGCTGCCTGACGCAGGTAGATAGGGCTCAGTGAGGTGTTGTCAGCCTCGTTGGCTGCACTCATCAGCAGCTCTACGGCCTTGTCCAGATTACCAGTCTGTGCGTAGCAGTTGCCCATGGCACCCTTGATGGCAGGAGCCACCATGAGGTCGCTGGCGCTGAACTTATCGAGCTCCTTCACAGCCTCGTCGTATCTGCCCAGCTTAGCCATGCTCAAACCAGCATAGGCATGTGCCAGATTGGCTGCCTTAGTGCCGCTGAACTCTTCTGCTACCTTGAGCAGACCAGCGAAGCCCAGGCTGTCGCCATTGAGCGCCATATCGAAATTGTCGTTCTCGAAATACTGCTCACCCTTGAAGAGTGCGGCCTGTGCCTTGTTCTCACGAGGGGTCTTGTAAAGGCTCTGATAAGCAAAAATTGCTGCGATGACTATAACCACGGCTGCAATGGCGCCGATGATAGTTTTCTTGTTCTTCAAAAGGAATGCCTCTGACTTTGATACTGCTTCTTCCAAATCCAGAGATTCGTTTTTCTTATTTTCTACCATTTTTATGTATGTTTTTTGTTATTATTCTGATATAATTCGTTTTCGAACCGCAAAAATACGCTTTTTATAAGTATTGGCGAAATTTACGAGCATCTTTTTTTAAAATAAAGGTGTAAAACCTCATTTTTCTTGTTATTTTTGTGTCCGAATTGAAAGGAAGTATGATTTTAAAAAGAATTTCGATACTCAATTACAGGAATCTGCAGCAGGTGGACTTGCACTTTTCCGATAAGCTGAACTGTCTCTTGGGGCAGAACGGCATGGGAAAGACCAATCTGCTGGATGCCATCTATTACCTCTCGTTCTGCAAAAGCGCTGGGAATCCCATCGACTCGCAGAATATCTTCCATGAGGCCGACTTCTTCATGATTCAAGGTTTCTATGAGAAGGCTGATGGGAGCAAGGAGGAGGTGTATGCTGGCATCAAGCGGAGGCAGAAGAAGCAGTTCAAGCGCAACAAGAAGGAGTATCAACGCCTTTCAGAGCACATCGGACTGATACCGCTGGTGATGATTTCGCCTGACGACCAGACGCTGATCTTAGGGGGGAGTGAGGAACGACGCAGGTTCATGGATGTGGTGATATCGCAGTATGACAAGGAGTACCTCGATGCGCTGATACGCTACAACAAAGCCTTGACGCAGCGCAATGTCTTGCTGAAAAGTGAGACACCTGTGGATGAGGAGGTATTCTTGGCCTGGGAGGAGATGATGGCAGCCACTGGTGAGGCCGTATATCGCAAGCGTCAGGCATTCATCGAGGAGTTCATCCCCATCTTCCAGAAATACTATTCGTTCATCTCTGGCGATCAGGAGCAGGTGGAGCTGGCCTACACCTCGCATGCGCAGGAAGGCAGTCTGATGGAGCAGTTTGCTACGCTGCGTGAGCGTGAGAAAATCATAGGCTTTTCTATTCATGGCATCCATAAGGATGAACTGGAGATGCAGTTGGGTGGCTTCCCTATCAAGCGGGAGGGCTCACAAGGGCAGAACAAGACATACCTGGTGGCACTGAAGTTGGCGCAGTTCGACTTCCTCAAGCGCACCAGCAGGATGAAGCCCTTGCTGCTGCTGGATGATATCTTCGACAGGCTGGATGCTCAGCGCGTAGAGCGTATCTTGAAGTTGGTGGGGAGTGATGACTTCGGACAGATCTTCATCACGGATACCAATCGTGAGAACATGGATTATATACTTCATAAGGTGGGAGGCGACTATCGACTTTTCTCTGTCGTAGACGGAGTGATAGAGCCCTTAGGCGCATCTGCTGAAAACAACGAGGCACAATGAAAAAACGAGAAGCACAGCCCATAGGGAAATTGGTTTTGTCTTTCTTGCGTTCGGAGAGCTTGGAGTCTCCACTGAATGAGCGTCGCCTCATCAACGCATGGTCGGAGGTGATGGGACCTACCATCGCCAGCTATACGCGTGATATCTCCATAAAGAATCAGGTGCTCTTCGTGCATCTCTCGTCAGCAGTGCTGAGGCAGGAACTGATGATGGAGCGCAAGCGCTTGGTTCAGCGACTGAATGAGCATGTGAAGGCGCAGGTCATCACAGACATAGTGATTCGTTAGAGGTCCAACTTCTCTAATCGTGGGATACCCAGCATCCTCAGTGTCTCCACAGCCTTATCATAATACTTCTGAGTGGCCAAATTGTAGGGAGCATGGGCATCTACGCCTATGATGGCAGTGCAGCCTTCTTCCTTGGCGATTTCCCAAAAAGCAGGGTGGGGGAAGAGACTTTCGCCCGTCATTTCGCAATAGTCAGCACAACCTAAATTGTACTCTAGGGGTAGATGCTGCTTGTTGGCTTCACGACAGATGTTTCGAGATACCTCCTCACAATGCTTGTCGAATGTTGGATAGGCACCCATGAACAAGTCGGGATGGGCCACATAGGTGTAGAGTCCTGTCTGCATGCCTTCGATGAGACTCTTTTCATAGCGATGCAGCTGGTGTAGATCTGTGGTGCACATACCAAAGAAGGATGCCTCCTCCTCGGAGGGGTAGTGGTGGTTGCCAAAGAGCAGATATTCCAGAGGGTATTTTTCCTTGATTTCACTGAGCCATGAAATCATCTGGGGGTAGTATTCGCACTCCAGTCCTACATGAATCTCTATCTGGTCCTTGTATTTCTCCTTCAGCTCTAAGATATGGCTCACGTAGTCAGGCAATTCGGAGAGTAGCATGCGAGTCTCTGATACGAAGCCAGTGGTATAAGGCCAAGGCGCATGGTCTGAAAAACCCAAGATGTCGAAGCCTCCAAGAATGGCACTTTTGATATAGTCCTCGTCTGTGCCCTCTGCATGGTGGCAGCGACTGGTATGGGTGTGGTAATTGGCTTTCATAAGCTGACGACCTTGTCCATCCTGACATCAGTGACATAGGTGGGTACGTATTTCACCACCTGATAAGGGAAGCAGAGGCCCACTTTCTTGGCATGGGGCAGCTTGGGGAGGAGTCGATCATAGAACCCCTTGCCTCTTCCCATGCGGTGTCCCGCCTTGCTGAAAGCCATGCCAGGCACCACCACCAAGTCTATCTGCTCATAGTCTTCAAAGAGAGGGCCAACTGGCTCCATGATGCCAAACTCACCTACTCGGAGTTCGCCAGTGAAAAGGTGAAGCTCCAAGTCATTGTTGACCACTACTGGCAGCAGTATGCGCTTCTTGGAAGCGTATTTCTCCACCAGACTATGTGTATCCACCTCATCCTGCATGGAGTAGTAGAGCAGCACCGTCTGAGCCTGAATGAAGTCTTCGTCATGCTCCAGTTTGAGCATGAGAGCCTTCGACATCTTTTCATGCTGGGGCTCATACTTCTTCTTCAGGGCCCTGATGATTCCCCTCAGTTTTTTCTTCAGCTCTCTCATGTGTTGCTCTCTGGGGCTTTAGGGAAGGCGTCTTCGTTTCTCAGTATTTCCAGAGCTTTCTGCACGGCGTTGTCATCGTGGTTTAAGAACTCGATGTATGGCTTCTGCCCCAGTATGTTATAGATAATGCCACCTATGACATTGCGCTCTATGAGCTTGTACGACCTGCTGATGAGTAGGTTACGACGCTTCACGCCCTTGGTGTCTGCATAGGCGATGAACTTCTCCACGATGCCTTGCTGACGCAGGTATTTCTCCAAGTGCCCCAAGTCTTTCTGCGAGGTAAGTTTCGCACGATTGGCATCGCTATAGTTAAAGCAGAACTGCTGAATGATGCGCTTGTTGCTCACCTCGATGAGGTAAGAGGTCACGCCTGTGGTGTCTTGTGCCACAAAGACATCGGGCATGATGCCACCCCCACCATAGACTGGTCTGCCCAGCACGGTGCGATATTCATCGTCAGTATTGAGTTTGATGCTGTCTGCTGAGAAGAATTCACCATGCTCATAGCGATTCAGCCAATCCATCTCATAGGCCTCGTCCTTACCATTCTCGTAGGGGCGCTGGATGCAGCGGCCAGAAGGGGTGTAATAGCGGGCTATGGTGAGGCGGATGCCAGAGCCATCACTGAAGTCGATGGGTTGCTGCACCAGACCTTTACCAAAAGTACGACGTCCCACGATGGTGCCACGATCATTGTCCTGAATGGCTCCTGCAAAGATCTCACTGGCAGAGGCCGACCCTTCATTCACCAGCACCACGAGAGGCATGCGCTGCACACTACCTGTGCCGTTGGCATACTCCATCTGTCGAGGATACTTGCGTCCTTGTGCAAAGACGATGAGTTGGCCCTCTGGCAAGAACTCGTTGGCCATGCGTATGGCAGCGTCCATGAAGCCACCCGTGTTGTCACGCAGGTCTATGATGAGGCCCTTGCAGTTCTGGTGGGTAAGCTGTGCCAAGGCGTTCAGCAGTTCTACATGCGTCTCTCTGCCAAACTTGCTCACCTGTATATAGCCAAAGTCCTTGTCGATCATGTAGGCTGCCTCGATGGTATTCTGCGGAATGTCACCACGCACGATGGTAAAGTCGAGCAGCTCTTTCTCCGAAGCACGCTTCACGCTGATCTTCACTTCCGAGCCCTTAGGACCCTTGAGGCGTTTCTTAGCCTCATTCTCCGTCACTATCTTGCCCACGAAGAGCGAGTCGTTCACTTTCACGATGCGATCACCAGCCATCACACCCACTTTCTCAGATGGGCCTCCAGCCACCACGCTGTTCACGTGGATGGTGTCGTCTTGAATCTGAAACTGGATGCCTATGCCGCTGAAGCTGGCTTCGAGTTCGGAGTTCACATCCTCATAGTTCTGAGCAGGGATGTAGAGGGAATGAGGGTCGAGCTCTGCCAAGATCTGTGGCAGCGCATCTTCCACCAGATGGTTCATGTCCACAGTGTCCACGTATTGGTCTTCCACCACGCGGAGCAGGGCATTCAGCTTGTTAGACGAGCCATTGATGATGCCCAGGCGGTTGCCCCCATAGTGGCGGGCGTAGTAGGTGCCTACGAGAATGCCCACTATCACACTGATGGCGATGATGATGGGAGTGAAACGTAAAGGTCTGTTGTTCATTTTCTTTTGCTTTATTCGGTCTTCTTAATGTCGATAAAAATCACTTCGATGCCAGCCCGTTCCAAGAGCCTGAGCCCATCGTCGAGACGGTACTTCTGAGCATACACTACGCGCTTGATGCCTGCCTGAATGATGAGCTTGGCGCATTCTATGCAGGGCGAGTCGGTGACGTAGAGCGTTGCTCCGTCACTGCTGTTGTTTGAGCGTGCTATCTTGGTGATGGCGTTAGCCTCTGCATGCAGCACGTAGGGCTTCGTCACGTTGTTTTCCTCACACACGTTCTCAAACCCAGAAGGCGTGCCGTTATAACCATCAGAGATGATCATCTTGTTTTTCACGATGAGGGCACCCACCTGTCTGCGTTGGCAATAGGAGTTCTCTGCCCAAATCTTCGCCATGCGCAGGTAGCGCTGGTCGAGTGCAAGTTTCTTCTGTTCTTCGTTCTGACTCATGGTTGTTATCTTTTAGGGTAAAGGGCGATGACTCTGAGCAACTGTCCGTCTTTGTAGTGCAAGAAGAGGTTGCCACTGTCTCCGCTGTATTTATACACGTTGGCTGATATACCTGCCATGAAAGCTCTGGCCAGCACGTCTGATTCGGTGCCGTTCCAGTGCACATTAGAGAATTGCAGCGAGCGGCTGTCTCCATCGGCTTCCCAATAGCCTTCTACGGTGGCTGTGATGGCCCTGCCTTGGAAGGTACCTCCCATCTGACCCGTCTTCAGCGTGCCGCCTTGGAAGACGATGTTGAAGTTGGCTCCGTCTTTCACCAGCGCACTGCTTTTCTCATAGGCCTCTTGGTCTCCATTCCAGAAATCCACAGGGGTGGAGATATGCCCTTCGGGGTATATCACGCTCATCTTCCACGTGGTGCCTGTGAAGATGTCTATCACGTCGTCTCCACTCTCGCAGCTGCACCAGAGGGGAAGCATTGCTGCCATTAATAATATAATAGGTATATGTCTCAGCAGTCTCTTCATTGCTTTATGCCATTTCTGATTAGTAATGCATCGATGGTAGGAGCCTGACCACGGAAGCGCTTGTAGAGCGTCATGGGGTGCTCTGTGCCTCCGCGTGAAAGCACATTCTCACGCAGTGAGGCTGCCACCTCTTGATTGAAGATGCCCTTCTCCTTGAACAGGGCGAAGGCATCGGCATCCAGCACCTCGGCCCACTTATAGCTGTAGTATCCAGCCGCATAGCCACCAGCGAAGATGTGCGAGAACTGCACGCTCATGCAGGTGCCCTCGGCTTGTGGAAGCACCTGTGTACGCTTCCAAGCCTCACGCTCGTAGCTGATGACGTCGCCCTCGAAAGGCGTGGTGCGTGTGTACCAAGCCATGTCGAGCAGTCCGAAGCTCAACTGGCGCAGGCAGGCATAAGCCACGTTGAAGTTGCTGGAGTCTATCACGCGCTGCACCAAGTCGTCTGGTATCAGCTCGCCTGTCTGGTAGTGGCGTGCGAAGGTGTGCAGAAACTCCTTCTGTGTGGCAAAGTTCTCCATAAACTGCGAAGGCATCTCCACAAAGTCCCAATACACATTGGTGCCGCTCAGGCTCTGATAGGTAGTGTTGGCAAATATCTCATGCAGGCTGTGCCCAAATTCATGCAGGAAAGTCTCCACCTCGCCAAAGGTGAGCAGCGCAGGCTTCTCCTTCGTGGGCTTGCTGAAGTTCATCACCAGCGATACGTGTGGGCGAGAGTTCTCCCCTGTCTGAGGGTCTTTCCACTGCCCTTTGTAGGAAGTCATCCAAGCCCCTCCCTGCTTGCCACTGCGTGGGTGGAAGTCGGTAAGCAGCACGGCCAGATAGCTGCCATCTTTGTCGTACACCTCATACGCCTTCACGTCTGGATGATAGACGGGTATCTCCTTATTCTCCTTGAACGTGATGCCATAGAGGCGGGTGGCCAATCCGAAGACACCCTTGATCACGTTGCTCAGCTCAAAGTAGGGGCGCAGCTGCTCGCTGTCGAACTGGAAGATGCGCTCCTTCAGCTTGTGGGAGTAGTAGCTCCAGTCCCACGGCATCAGCTCGAAGTCTGCTCCATCCAGCTCCTTGGCGATGGCCTTCACGGCCTCTACCTCCTTCAGTGCTGTGGGCGTGTAAGCCTCCAGCAGGTCGTCCAGTAGCTGATAGACGTTGGTAGCATTCTCTGCCATGCGGCGTTCCAGCTTATAGTCGGCATAGGTCTGGTAGCCCAAGAGCTGTGCCAACTGCAAGCGCAGGTTCACCAGCTGGCGCACTATCTCGAAGTTGTTGGCACTATTCTCATGCGTACACTTCGTATTGTAGGCCATGTAGAGCTCTTTGCGCAGCTCTCGTTTCTCAGCATACATCATGAAAGGCATATAGCTGGGAGCATGCAGGGTGAATACCCATCCATCCAAGCCTTTCTCGTGGGCTGCCTCCAGTGCCGCTGCCTTGCTGCTCTCAGGCAGGCCAGCCAGTTGGTCAGCCTCTGTGATATGCAGTTGGTAGTCGTTGGTCTCCTTCAGCAAATTCTCGCTGAATTGCAGCGTCAGCAAGCTCAGTTGGTTGGTCAGTGAGCGATAAGTTTCCTTGTCCTTGCCCTCCAGATTAGCGCCATTGCGTGCAAAACCCACATACGTGTCCTCCAGCAGTTTGCACTGCTCTGTGCTGAGGTCCAGCGCCTCACGCTGGTCGTACACAGCCTTTACGCGGTGGAAGAGGGCCTCGTTCAGAGAGATGTTGTTGGCATGCTCGCTGAGCAGGGGCATCAGTGTCTTGGCCAGTTCTTGCATCTCATCGTTGGTCTCTGCGCTCATCAGGTTCTCAAACACGGTGGTGGCGCGCTCCAAGAGTCGTCCGCTGCGCTCGAAGGCCTCTATCGTATTCTCGAAGGTAGGCGCTTCTGTCTGCGCAGTGATGGCCTCTATCTCTGCCTGCTGCTGCTTGATGCCCTCGCGTATGGCCGGCTCGAAGTGCTCCAGCTTGATGAGGTGGAAAGGCACGGTGCCATGTGGGGTATTATAGTTGCTAAAAAACGGATTCATGTTCATTTGCTTCATTTAATCCACAAAGATACTACATTTCTGCCAAACTCTCTTCATCCGAAGTGGTAAATAGTATTAATTGGCACTAAAAACGAAAAAAAGACCGCCCGCATCACTGCGGACGGCCTTCCTAACACAAACTTTCGATAAAAAATCGTTTTCAGTATAAATTGTATTCTTACTTGAGTTCTGCAAGATACTTGATGGTGCGAACCATCTGAGAAGTGTAAGAGTTCTCATTGTCGTACCAAGAAACAACCTGTACCTGATAAGTGTCATCGTCGATCTTAGACACCATAGTCTGAGTTGCATCGAAGAGTGAACCGAACTTCATGCCGATAACGTCAGAAGAAACGATCTGATCCTCAGTGTAACCGAAGCTCTCAGTACCAGCAGCCTTCATGGCAGCGTTGATACCCTCCTTAGTCACATCCTTACCCTTCACTACAGCTACCAGGATAGTAGTAGAACCAGTAGGAGTAGGAACGCGCTGTGCGCTACCGATCAGCTTACCGTTCAGCTCTGGGATTACCAGACCGATGGCCTTAGCGGCACCAGTTGAGTTAGGAACGATGTTCTGAGCACCTGCGCGGCTACGACGGAGGTCACCCTTGCGCTGTGGGCCGTCCAGAATCATCTGGTCGCCAGTGTAAGCGTGGATGGTAGACATGATACCGCTCACGATAGGAGCATACTTATTCAGAGCGTTAGCCATAGGAGCCAAGCAGTTAGTGGTGCAAGAAGCAGCTGAGATCACTGTGTCTGCAGGAGTCAGAGTCTTGTGGTTCACGTTGTAAACGATAGTAGGCAGGTCATTGCCAGCAGGAGCAGAGATAACTACTTTCTTTGCACCAGCCTGGATGTGTGCAGAAGCCTTCTCCTTAGAAGTATAGAAACCTGTGCACTCCAGCACTACGTCAACGCCCAGCTCGCCCCAAGGCAGCTCAGCAGCGTTAGGCTTAGCATAGATAGTGATCTTCTTGCCATCTACTACGATGTAGTCCTCACCAGCCTCTACAGTGTGCTTGTTCTCACCGAAGCGACCAGCGAAACCACCCTGTGCAGTGTCATACTTCAGCAGGTGTGCGAGCATCTTAGGATTGGTCAAGTCGTTGATAGCGACTACTTCATAACCTTCTGCCTCGAACATCTGACGGAAAGCGAGGCGACCGATACGGCCAAAGCCGTTAATAGCGATTTTAATCATTTTGATAAAAAAATTAAATGGTTTATTATATTTTCTGAAATATTTTTCAGCAAATCGCAAAAATTTTCCTTTTGCGATGCAAAATTACAAAAAATCTTTTATATATTCGCATCATAAATCATATTTTAATTATTAAAAAAGTAAAATTATGGGATTTCTTAAAGAGTTTAAAGAGTTTGCCATGAAGGGCAACGTGATGGACATGGCTGTCGGTGTGATCATCGGCGGTGCGTTCGGTAAGATTGTTAGCTCACTGGTAAGTGACGTGCTGATGCCTATCGTGAGCCTGTGTACGGGTGGTGTAGATTTCACCAATCTCTTTGTTCAGCTCGGCGGTTCCGAGAAATATGACACTGTGGCTGCTGCTCAGGAGGCTGGTGCCTCTATCATCGCCTACGGCCAGTTCATACAGAACATTGTGGACTTCATCTGCGTGGCGCTCTGCGTCTTCCTGATGATCAAGGCCATGAACAAGCTGAATAAGAAGAAAGAAGAAGCTCCAGCACCAGAACCTCCAGCACCAAGCGCTGAGGAGACGCTGCTCACCGAGATACGCGACTTGCTGAAGAACAAGTAATCTTCCGTCCAAGATGCTAATACAGAAGGCTATGCTTTGAAAAATCAAGCATAGTCTTCTTTTTTTTCACTATTCCCGTGGTTTTTCTATACATATCAGCGTCTAATGGGCAAAACCAACTCAGAAAAAGAGCTATGGATGCATTGGAAACTAAATTTGCACAAATGGTAGAGGAACATAAGAGCACCATATTCACCGTATGCTACATGTTCTCCAAAGACCAAGACGAGGTGAACGACCTCTTTCAAGAGGTGCTCATCAACCTGTGGAAAGGCTTGGAGTCTTTCAAGGGAGAGAGCCACATCAAGACGTGGATATACCGCGTGAGCTTGAATACCTGCATCACCTACGAGCGGAAGAAGAAACGTGATGCACTTCCTCTGGACATGGACGTGAACTTCTATGAAGACCATGACGAAGACACCATGCAGATCAAGCAGCTCTATCAGCGCATAGGCAAGCTGGGATTCTTCGACAGGGCCATCGTGCTGCTCTGGCTTGAAAGCCTGAGCTACGAAGAGATAGCTGCCATCACAGGCATCTCCGTGAAAGCCGTTTCCATGCGCCTGCTCCGCATTAAGAGACAACTGAAAGATATGAACGATTAAAACCCAGAAAGCAATGGAAAACTACAATGATTTTGAAGACATGCGCCAGCAGATAGGCTTACTGAAGAGCAAGCTCGGCAGTCAGCGAATAGTGAATGAAGACATCATCCGCCACGTGGTGCAGCAGAAGATGCACCAAGCCAACAGGATAGGATGGGGCATCGTGGTCATCGGCCTGCTGGAGATACCCCTGGTGCTGTGGGTGTTCCGCTCGCTCTGCAGCTTCTCATGGCTGTTCTGCATCGTCACAGCCCTCTATGTGCTGGCCACGGTGCTGTTTCAGCTGAAGCTCAACATGGATGTGCAGCGCCAGCTTCGGCCAGAGGCCGACCTTCTGGCAGTGGGGCAGCGGCTGGTGCAGCTGAGGAAGCTCAACGTGAAGCAACTCTTCGTAGCCCTGCCCTTCACCGTGCTGTGGACGTGCTATTTTCTCTGGGAAGCCTACCAGAAGCAGCACATCGGTCCCCTCGGCTTTGAGGTGATAGCCTGCATCGTCCTCTTTGGCGTGGCAGTAGGCTTGGTCGTAGGCTTAGCTACTTTCTTCAAGCGTTATAATGCCATGAAGGATGTCATCAGCCAGATAGCCGTATTCCTGCCCCAGCCCAGCCAGCTCTGGCAAAGCCGTGTATCAGATGCCATAGATGCCATACAGGATCAAGGCAAGTGAAAAAGTAGGGGGAGACCATCGTGGCCTCCCCCGCATTATTTTTGGGGTGTAAACTGTAAAGGGTGTAAATATGAGCGGTGGACGCTGGCGGCCATGCGCTGCATTCCACTCTTATTCCAACGTTTTAGGCTCGCCAAGCTTAGAGGCTTCGATGGTATAGACCTTGCCTTGCTGAAGCTCTGTTTCCCTTGTGAGTTCGTAAGTAGCAGACTTTTCGTCAACAATGACTTTCACAACTATGTTTTTAGGGTAAGCCTCACCAGCGGGAAGTATTGATAAGTACAAATCTTCCGAGCTAACCATATTGCCATCTTTTGCTTGAAGAGTGATATCCTTAAGTGTTAATGCGGTTCCTGAATTCACCTCATAAGGGAAGCGAAACTTTGTATACGTTGGTATATCCATGGTGAATATTATTTGAGCTGTTACAGCTGACGTTCCTTTTACTAATGGCGTCCCAGCCGGAATTCTCAAGATGATAGAATAAGGACTTAATGCAGCATCTTTATCTCCGTCCATTATTTTGCCAGATTTATAATCGCCCCATCCTATTAACATAGTATGGCTCTTCAAATCTTCTAATTTCCCTGTCTGCTCTGCCGTATTTATTCCATCTGTAGTAAAGGAATAGGGATAGAAAACATTGTATGTCTTGCCTTCTGTCAGCTCACCTTCAGATGCCTGCGTGAAAACTGCTGTGGAACCAGTTCCTGTGGTGGTGAATTTGTATATGGGTGAAGTCGTGCCTTCAAGCACAACAGCTACTGCATCACCACTCTCCCAACTGCTCTTCAGACCACCAGCACCGTCAGATTCCAGTGCCAGGCGGGTGTCAGCACCATTGTTTATGGTCAGTGTGATGGTCTGTGGCTGCTTAGGCTGTTCTGTCACGCCCTCGTCGCTGCTACAGCTGCTCATGGCGGCTATAGCCATCAGGCACAATGTGCCTGCAAATAATCTCGTCAGTTTCATATTCTGATTCATTTTTAAGCATTAAAACTAGTATTTATCTCCTTCCCAGCTTGGAGCGGGTGTGCCCGGACTGGCCTGCATTACAGAAGTCTGCACTTCTATGTCAATCACTTGCACCTCTGGTGCCTCATACATCTGTTTCATACGCTATAAGTATTTAGAAAGTTAAACATAAAAATCTTGGGGAGTAGGCACAAAGCGCCTGTGCATCGAGATAAGTGCATCCCGATGTACGTAGAGGCAGAACAAATAGTCTGCTATTGTTAATAGATGTTAATAGGGGGGGGTAAACAGAGCAAGCCCCAGTGTGGCAAGTCATTGCGATATGTAGGTGGGCTGCTCTCATCTGCTTATGATTTTGTTATTATCACCGCAAATGTAACGGATTTTAAGGAGAAATCAAAATTTTTTCGCCAGAAAATAGCTATGGGCACATATTTTTAGGGTGTAAACTGTAAAGGCTGTAAATATGAGCGGTTGAGTTTTTCTCTAACTGGAGAAAAATATGATCCTAACTACAAAAATCCATGATCACAGTGATGGGCATAAATGCTCCCCGTGAAGAGCAAATTTGACTTCCCTCGTGAGGGCGTAAAAATTACCTCGTGAGGGAAGTCA
>CADALZ010000019.1 GCA_902788865.1 uncultured Bacteroidales bacterium
TGGAATACGGTAGCCGATGAGTGTGTCTTCAAGAATATCAAAATAAGAACTGACTGTAGTCGCATGTACCCCACATTCCTGGGCGATGTTGTTGTTATTGATGATTTCTCCGTCCGTGAGTGCTGCTACCTCCAAGAACCGCTGGAAGGCATCCAAATTGCGCACCAACGCCTCTTCCCTGATTTCTTCTTTCAGATAGACATCAATGTATGCAGCCAGCAGCCTCCAAGGGTTACGGGCCAGATAGTGGGGAGGAATCGTGCCATAGTTTACTGCACGGTCTATATCAAAATCGGGAATTTCAGCACTGACTAACGGATAGAGGTAGACGGGCAAAGCACGACCTCCCAGTGTATTATGTCCCTTGCGCTTCAGTTTTCTGGCGCTGGAGCCGCACAGGATAAACACAAGCTGACGTTCAACAATGAGCCTGTGAACCTCGTTGAGAAGCTCTGGTGCCTCGGGGATTTCATCGATGATGACCAACGTGCCCGTCGATTTGTTTTTCAGTGTCTCGTAGAGTAAAACGGGGCGTTGCTGTAGGCGTCTTTTCACGTTGGTATCCAATAGGTCAAAGAATATTGCATCTGGAAACTGCTGGCGTAAAATCGTTGTTTTCCCAGTCTGACGACCGCCAAACAAGAATATACTACCATCTAACTCTTTGTAAATGTGTAAGATTCTTTCTAACATAGTCTTGCCATTTATAATTTTATACGCTCGATTTTCATTTAAAATCTTGGATACTACACACGAATTTAATTAAAAATCGTGTGTAAAGATACGCATAATTCTCAAAACCGTCAAGCAAAATCCTCAAAAAATGCTAACAATATTCTCAAAATATCTATCATGGCGTAGGCCGAGAGCCAATTATCTATATTGTTGCCAATAGCACAGGTATAGGGACATTTCCATCTATAGTAAGTAAAATGTCTGTGAATGTAGGTACACGTCCTTTATACAGAAGCTTGCCGTCCCATGTATACAAGATCTCTGAAGTCTTTGTAATCTTCCCCCTATATACATGTATATTCATGATGCCTAAAAACTTATTATATTGGTTCTTCTGGGCAATACCGTTAAATAAGATGCCATTAGGGCAGTTGATATTTAAATGGGGTTTTAGCCTGACGTAAGATTTCTTGTGAAATAAACTCTGAAAGGTAAATGGGGTCTTTAATCTTATCTTCCCTTGAATCATCTATATAGTTCTTTCCTATAACTGATTTGTTTTTAATAGTATCCTTTAACATTTTCACCTTCCATCTATCCCAATTAAGATTAACTGGATGTGTCTGGGGACAAAAACAAGTTTTATTATTAAAGATTTTCTTACACGCTACTTTTGCTGTTTCTCCCCATGTAACAATTAATATTGGCTTTATATTCCTAATTTCGTCTTTCAAAACAGGATAATCAATATGTTTCACATAGTCTTTCTTTTTTAATTTATTGTTCCATTCTTTTACAGCATCAGTGATGTATACATTATATCCTTCATTTAAAAGATTGCAAAAAATATTCTTATAGATTTTACACTGAGGAGGAATGTTGAATTTATGTGCTACTGCAAAAGGAGTCCCGATATATAATCCATTTCCTTTCGTACTTCTTGTATCCCTAACAGGTGACTCACCTATAATCATAATAGTACCATTTTTCCCATGACCATTACTGAGCAATACTGGTACATCAATCCCAACGATACTATTAACATGCTGTTGCTGAGAGCAATATATATCAACTTTTTCTATACAGAACGCTTCATTACCAAAGAACTTTTCTCCAGCAACAAACGCATTCCATAAATTTCCTTTTTGTGACATCCAACCAACAATTGGAAAAGTCATTTGAATCTTTGTCATTGTATTATACTAATTAAAAAAAAACTAAGATTATCGGAACAAAGTGAAGTTCTAAAAAAAACATTGGTGAAAACACCATCAAAACACATGATTCCAAAAACATATAAATGGATAGATTCCTAATATTACAAGAATAAAGAACCTGCCAGATTCTTTAGCAAAGATCTGCCTTCTATAATTATTTTAGTACAACTATCCTTTCGCAGCCCACTTTGCAGTTTTGGAAATAATGTAAATAATAACGAAAAATTCTGGAACGAGGACACAGAAGAATGTCATTGCTCCATTGTTAGTGAACGCCCCTGATGAATCAATTGGTTCTGCTTTATACCACGAATAAATCTGATAAAAATACACAAGTGCTAAAACAATGACTTCAATACCAAACCAGAACCTTCGAGAGGAGAAAAATGATTTAATGTTTTTATTACGTAATTCTCGTGCTTTCTTTTTTTCTACTAGGGATAATTCATCACTAATCTCTAATAGCAACGGCTTAATCTTAGGATTATTACTATAGTACAATTTGGCCTTTCGGGCATAGCGTTCAACAATAGCCTTGTTTTTATTTATATCACGACCTGCCTTAAAGTCAACTAGCGCTTCTTCAAGATTGTCAAGAATTTCTTCTAATTCCTTAGTCGCTTCTGGAGTGATAAATTGTCCACATTCAGGGCATTTGTCCGCCATTTGAGGGACGTATGCTCCACAATGAGGGCATTGCTTTCCTTTTTGACGACGAACAGCAGCATCAGTTGCTTGATCTATCTTTTGTACTTCTGCATCAAGATACAAGTCAATCTCATCATGATCAAGTCCCATGCTTTCTGCTTTTTTTAGAATCACTTGGCGCTCTTTTTCTGTGAGCACACCATCGGTTAAATACTGCTGGATAAGAGCTTGTAGCTCTTCTGGAATCAATGATTTTGCCATAATCGTTAAATTATAATTTATGTAGTTCGTTATTTATTTCTAATTATTTTGTTACATGCTTGGCATTGGTGGCATTTGTGGAGCTGTACTATGGAACAAAGAGGCTAACTCCATGACTTCGCCATTTCAAAGAATGTAGGCAAAAGGAGTAGAGAGTCCGATTTCCATGTCAATCATTTCTTTTTTATTTCTTCTTGGATCTTGGCTTAGAATCAAAATACGGTGATTGGCTTTTCCTGGATCATTTAACCAAACAGGTATATCATGACCAACTGAAAATTTATTGTTTACGTCATGCAATGCCTTAGTGTTTACTTTATTTCCTAAATAATTACTAGAAAGTGGATATATTATGTATGATGGATTATTTAAACAATTCCTCATATCGTTATATACATCCAGAAGAACTTGTTTAGTGGTGGCTTTAAATATGCCACCACTATCACAGAGTATATTAAGCACTTTATTGAGGAAGCCTAGATTCGGGCAAAACTCATTGCTACAATATATTAATCCTTTCATAATTATTATTGGTATTCTTTATTTCAAATAATCCCATATGCGATAAAATCGAGGTTATTACCCCCTAATTTTAATCATTCTTAATGAATTTTCTATCTTTAAAATCTCAGAATCATCCATAATATCATAATAATCTTTTATTTTCATTGACACATTAAGAATAGACATTTTTTCATACTTTTCTCCTTTAGCACTTTCTATCATAGCGATAAGGGTATCTTTTTCTTTTCTGTGTAATTTAAGCAACAAGGAATTAACCGTGTCATTATTAGAATAAGAATACGCTTCTGAAACTATTCCACTCCAGTTATAATCTGCTTTAAAAAAACCAGGAATTACACCAGACTGGTTTCCATGTATAATATAACAACTGGGGAAATAATTATAATCCTCTTTCTTTATCATAATATCAGTACTTCGTTGAATCTCAAAGAATTTATTTTCCCGCCACCAGCCCCAAGCACCTGACAGACCAGATAGATGATCAATACAAAAACGAAGTAAGGAAACTAAAATAGTTATTTTCTTATCAGTATCATTCTTTTCAATGATGAAGCCACAATCTGGGCATACATTTGATAAATGAGGAATGTAAGATCCACACTTAGGGCACTTACGTAAAGTCTCAGAGTGTTTTTGCTCGTTATTTTCGTCATTTAATTCTTGTATTTGTTGCGTTGTCTTTATCTCTTTATTCATCTCCTGCTGACGCTTTTGGAGCAATGATTGGATATACATTTCTACTTCGTCCCAATCTTCTCCTTCTTTTTCTACGCGTCTTTTCAAGATTTCTTCTTCTTTATCTGTTAATACACCATCTTGTAAAGCTGCGGTAATAAGATTTTCAATTCGTTCAGAGAACATACTGCCAACTTTTTCTATGTCCTTTTTACTTTCATTCTCAGATGCAACAGGCCTTTGAGGTTCAGTAAGTATAGGCCCAACAGGTTCTTGTGATTCTGAAACATTTTCATTTATTTGAGATAGCTCATTATTATTGTAGAGATTAATCTTATCAGCAGGCATTGCTAAAAGACGTGCTCTGCTGTGATATTCTTTCAATTGAGCAGAATAAGCTAAAAAATATTGCGGTAAAACATATATAAGATCAGCATCTTGTTCCAGTTTACTTAAATTGAGATTCGCGGCATAAATGTAAACAACAAATTCATTATTCGCATCACCCTCGCAGATATAACCAATCTGATTAACAGAATCAGGCACATATATTTCTGTTCCAGGTTTAGGGTCGCCTAAAAAACTACTACCTACATATTTCACACCATAGGGAATAATAAAACTCTTTATTAAATTCTTCCCATGAATAAAATTATCAGGAATCTCTTCTAAACGAGAGACCTTCGAAAAGTCAACTTCTTCTAATTTCTCACAATCTGATAAAAGATAGCTCTCCACGTTTTCTAAACTTGCCGGGAAAATGATTTTTCGTAAATCATTATAGTCTTCCAGTCTTTCGCTATCAATAGTGATAGTCCCTTCAAACACCTCTAAGATTCCATTTTCAAAATTACCTAATGGTCTTGAAACTTTTTTCTCTTCGTATTCTTGATCTATAGACAAATTCTGATTTGGCTCAATCTTCTGTTCAGATATCGCTTCCTTTTCAACTTCGTCTCTTTGTTGTCCTAAGGAGTTTCTTGCATGTTCTGGCTTTTCGGCTTTGTCTCTTTGTTCTCCAAGAAATTCTGCTGCACGTTCAAACATCTGCTTTTTGGAGTTGTCAATGCTAACTTTGATTTGCTGCTGCGCATCTTCTATCTTCTCCATAATATTATCCTTGATTTGCTGTTGTGCATCATCAAGTTTTTCCCTGATTTTCTTAAAAATTCCCATAATTATTGTATTTTAATAATGATTAATTACATTCCTGGCATTGGTGGCATTTGTGGAGCTGTACCTTGGAATAAAGGAGCTAACTCCATGACTTCGCCTGCAAGTTGCCATTGTGGCATGCCTTGTGTCCAAACATAGGTTTGATGGGTAAGCTGTCCTTGCTGAACAAGTTGCTGCAATTGGTTCCAGTTACAAGGTCCCACTTGTTGCCCATTTACACCAACCATATAGCTGACCTGTGGCACAGATCCAGGCATTGGGGGCATTCCTCCCATACCTGGCATAGGTGGTATTTGCTGCATTTGGGGAGCAAACATACGTCCTTGAGATTGTGCCTGGGCAGTCTGTACTCCAGCATTGAGATTGGCTTGATGTGCCCCCAAAAAGTTGGTCTCTGTCTGTAAACGAGAGGCGCGCTGCAGCTCTTCACGCTGGATACGCATGGACTCACGTTGATGTTCCAACTGCATACGCTGCATCTCCTCTTGTCCGCCAATGCTCATCTCCTGCTGCCGTTTCATCGTATCAAGATTGAGGCTTGAACGTGTTTGAAGCGTGTCTTTTTCGAGATCAGTTGTGACAGCTTTAAGTTCCCGATAGCCTCGGCTGGTCTTGTCTACAACTATCTCAGTAATATCAATACTGCGCACATTAACACCAAATAGGCTCTCCACCTTTGGTGTGACATAATGTTGTACAAGTTCGCTGATCTCAAGAATCTTGCGTTCCATCTGAAGAACAGAGATCTGATTGTCCATTGGGGCATTTGTAACTACGCCCTTAATATATTTTGTTACCTGCCCTTTCAGTTTCTGCTGAAACATGCCATCGTTGATGTTCTGGGTTTTATTAATGCTATTAAATTTTGCAATATCATCTACGGCATAAACCAACATTCCGTGAACAGCTACAGGAACAGCGAAGTTTTCAAAACGAGGATCGAAGACATCAAAATAAGGAACAACGATTTTAACCTGACTTCCTTTAGCAAGGTTAGATAAATCTGTTTGCTGACCTTGAAGCACATCTTGTTTAGTCCTCTTATCACGTTCTTCCAAATCACTCAAAGCCTGACGACGGGCGGCCTCTCTTGCTTGGCGTTCTTTTTCTTCTACTTCCTTCTTTGAACTAAATCCGAAAAAACTCATAGTGTTCTTTATTTTCTTTATGCGTTATACATTATTTATTATCTTCAGGCATGGGTGGTGGAGTCTGTGGCATACCTGGCATCGATGGAGGCATGAGTGGATTGTTCCACTGCATTTGATTCAGCTGGTCCAAATATGGATTCCTTGGAGGTGCCTGCTGAGGCTGCCCCTGAGGCATAGGTGGTGCAATGGCAGCTTTCAGTTCATTGACCATTACCAGATAACTCTTTCCTGATTCAGGGAAATCCACCATTTTCTCTACCTTTATGTTAGGATTATCTGTGCTTAGGAACTCAAGCAGATGTTGACCCACAGGCAACTCTGTCTTTGTTACTTGTCCGGCTTTTAGCTGAACATCTACATACTCACCATCGCACTGCATAAAGCAGTCGGCATCTACACGCACCGTCACATTGGCCATACCTGTTTGAGGTTTCTGCTCGGGTTGTTCGGGCTTTGCTGGTGCTGCATTTTGTAGGAATGAAAAATCTATAGGCATATTTTATATAATTTTATCGTTAGCGAATCTTTAGCTTCTGTATCTCACGCTGTAGCTCTATAGTTTTCTGGATGTAATGAGCTTCGTTTTCCATTAGCGCAGTTGCTTTCATGACTGGTTTATAAATGTTCTCATTAAAGTCTGCGTTGAATTTCTGGAACTGATCATCTTTCCAGATATTACCAATAGATTCTGTTTGCTTCTTGATCTGTTGAGTAATCTGAATTAGCTGTTGTTGAGCTTTCTCAAGATTCTTACCATAGTTCTGCACTGCGGTAATATTGGTCATTACACTGCTGTCTGCCATAATGCTGTTGTATTTTAGTTTTTATTATATAGTTTCTTTATTAGGCATCTGATAAGGAGTGAAGAGCACTGGGTCATCACCTTCTGGATAGTAATAGGCTCGCAGGTGTTCTTCCTCATCGCTCAGTGTTTCTACATCAATCTCCTGGCTGAAGCGCATGGGCTGCAAGAACTTGTTCTCAGAGCGCAGGATAATCTTATGACGGAACTTATCTGTATCGTTTACATCATAATCTCCTTCAAAGAGAATATTGCCTGGTTTGTCTACTAACAATAGTGTATGTACACCTTGTAAAGGACCTTCATCTAAGATATAAGAGAGAGCCTTGGGGAATGTCATCTTATCAGCCAGACTCTGTTCTGTGACAGGCTTCTTTTCTTCCTCCTCCTGTTGTGGAGTCACTGACGTTGGCTCGTCCTGTTCCAGCATCTTTTGCAATTGAAGCTTCTGCTCCTCTGTCAATTCAGGAATAACAGCACTCTCGTCGATATTAATATCTTGTAGTGGTTCCAGTGAGTCAAAGTCGAAATCATCCATATCTTCCCAATCATTATTACCAGAAGATAATCCCTGAAGCGACAGTTTACGCTTCATTTCGATGAATCGCTCTTGGCCAATGATTGCCAATATTGTTGGCTGGGCAGCATTGTTAGAGATGCTGTCCACAAGGTCGTGCAATACGCCACCACTTTCTTGACGTGGAACTAATTTACATAGCCCTTTTGCCTTCCAATCTTCAAGGAGTCGCTTGTATTTACTGTTCTGCTGAACCAGACAATCTATAACGAGGAAATTGCAATTGATACCTTTCTGCTGATATGACATTATAAGAGAGGCCAACGCATTCATGGCTACGCCAGCAGTTTGCTCCTCCTTGTTGGTTCCAAAGATAAGTATGTTCTCTGAGAAGTCGTTACGCAAAGGCAATGTCGTTGCCCCAGCATTGATACCAACATTCTGACCAATAACGGCAATAGGACAATCAGAATCGTTATGAGTGATAACGTACTTATTCTGATCAAGGTAGAAAAGTGATGAACCGCAGAAATAGTGCTCACCATTCCCTGGTACATCTGCTGCCTTATCCTGGGCAGACTCAATAGCATTTGCCAGCTCTTCGTCTGTAGCATAAAATGTCTGTACCTGACTCTGCAATTCACGTTTGTGATAATAGCATGCCATACCTGTATGCTGACGACTGGTCTTATCGCTACTATCAGGTACCAATCTATCTGAATCCACAGGTGCACTCATCAGGAGGAAGCATTCTGTCAGGTTTTTAAGTATCTGACCAGAAATGTCTGTCTCATCAAGTTGCTGAGTAGCTAAGAGCATGTGAATGCCTTGACTTCGACCTTGTGTCGCAATGATGTTCAGAATCTCTGATATTTCCTGTTGTATGATACGTTCTGTACCATTGTTAACATGTTCCTTAAACATCACCTGACATTCATCTGCAACAAAGAGAATTTGAGGTAATCGTTTATTGGGATACTTTTTATTGTACCCGTCTATATTATTGACGCTTTCTTTTTGCCATAGCTTTACACGATGTTTGTTCTCTTCGCGTAGTTCACGAAGAACTTCAAGTGTCATCTGGGAATCGCTATTATCAACTAATACCGCTTTTGTATGCTTGACACCACGATAGCGGTTAAACTCTACGCCCTTGAAGTCCAAAAGATAGAGCATCAGGTCTTCAGGAGAATACTTCAAGATAGCACTACTAATGATATTATTCAGTAATACGGATTTACCGGATCCTGACTGACCAAGAATGAAAGCGTGGATATAGTCTCCAGAATTGAAACGGATGGTGACAGGGTGCTTGTCATTAACATCCAAACCCACAGTGACGCTGATTTCAGACGTGACGGGCTCATAAGGGGTGTTCTCAAGCTGAGCAAAATCTTGCTTCAAAGCTGATGGTCGAGCATTTTTCTTTGCTATGTCCACCACATTATTTATATATGAAGCCCAAGTATTGGCTTCAGCTGGGATGATTGCATCATCGTCGAGTGTCAATTTAAAGCGATTAAGCACATCATCATGCCCCGAGTTACTGAAACAGAAAGCTCCGTCTTTGGGGAAGATGATTTCCATCTTCTTCAACATCGCCTGAGCATCGAATGATGAGGAAGCATGTTGCTCATCACAGAATTCGGCATTCATGTCCCAGCTCATCATGACATAGATTCCTGCACGACTGCCTGTCTCAACAATTTGTGCCAACTTCTGTACAGTTTGCATCTTCACGTTGCGAGGGAAATCTGTGAGGATGAAGAACTGGTATTTAAGTCGGGCGTCACGTCCTAACGACTCATTCAGCTCAACAAGGTTTCTCTTTCCAGCACAGTTGATGGCAGACATGCGCTGAACGATAGAGGCATAGGCTTCGCTAACTACTCTATCAAACACATCCGCATTTCCATCGAATAGTACTCGTTCGTCACGCTCGCCCACTAAATACTTATTCAGTCGTGAATGAGTGTTGAAAGAATCGCCTGCATTTCCGCCATTAAAAAGAACAATATCGCAAAGGTTTGCAGGGACAGTGATAGCTATTCTCCAAGCCATTTTTTCCAGAACGTGGTTGACGCGCGTACGTGTGTCGTCGTCGCTATACAGCATACAGAAAGCTTTGATCTCGCATATGTCAATCAAAGCAGGCACATCAGCCACGCCACCACTGAGAGAACCAATATACAGCCCTTCGAAAGGGAAGTGCTGCTGTTCAGAGCCATCAAGAATAAACTCTTTGGAATTGGCAGAACTGGCTTTATTTGTATCGTAGTAATTACTCATATCTTGAATTAATAAAAACATATACAAAGAGTGTGAGCCTCTTTAACACTCTCAGTCAGAAGGTTCTGGAATACCCGTATAAGTAAGAATGAAATCAGCTCACACCTGTAGGTATATGTAGCTGTTCCCGGAAAGGAAAAACATAATAAATATACACTACAGGAGGAACAGCCTTCAAACTTTTACCCCTTATACAGAAATTTTCCAGATTTACTGACGGGTCAAAGCCTTTTAGCTCTCCTCGATGTCTGTGTCCTATAGTGGACAACATCGCAAAGATAAATAAAGTTTTTGAATTCTGTCCCATTGTGAGCTGTTTTTTTCTTATGACAAAAATAGTAGGTCTTATTCTTTCCCAATTGGTCCTTTTTGGTCCTTTTCTCTTTTTTCAGATGGAATATTTGATGAAGAAATAATTCATTCGTAAATTTGTCTCCAAAATATAATTTACCAGTGATAATAGACGGTTCTTCTGCTTCGGGATATCTGACAGATTCTTTTGAAGGAATCGACAGAGTGTTTACTGATGTGCAAATAGTAAGCACATCGGCCACCAATGTCGTAGCGAAAGCTAAGCGATATGGACGTTGGTGGATGCTGAAAGCTTTGCAACCAAAAGTGAGGGAACAATCGGCTTTTCAGCTGCGTCTACGAAAGGAGATGGATATTCTGATACAGCTACAGCACCCAAATATTGTGACTGCCGTGGGGATGGAACAGGTGGATGGTCTGGGGGAGTGTCTGGTCATGGAATATGTGGATGGAGATACACTGGTAAATTGGTTACGTGGTAATACCAGTAGAAATGAACGTCGTCGTATAGCTGATGAACTGACGGATGCAGTGGGTTATCTGCACAGTAAGGGCGTTGTTCATCGAGACTTGAAGCCAGAGAACATTCTCATTACACATAATGGGAACTATGTGAAGTTGATTGATTTCGGATTGGCTGACACAGATAGCCATGCTGTATTGAAACGACCAGCTGGAACTCTACAGTATATGTCTCCAGAACAGGCTGTGGTAGCAGAAGCGGATGTACGTAATGATATCTATAGCTTGGGAGTCATTTTCGGACAAATGGATTTGGGAGGTGCTTATCAGACTGTCATTTCTCGTTGCATGGTTCCAGCTGAGAGACGCTTTTCTCAAGTGACAGAACTTAAACATGCCATGAAGAAAGCCAGATGGCGTGGTGCAGTCACAGGATTGTCTATATTGGTTTGTTTCGTATTCTTAATGTTGGGTGTTCTGGGATGGCAAGCTTGGCAGATGCACCACAAAGACTTTGCCCGTCAGCAGGTGTCTGAAACCATAGAGCGTGGACATGTTTATATAGATGAAGCTGTGGATAAATTGGGAATAGACCAGCATCTAGACACGCTTTCAAGTTTGCTCTATTTGTGGCCTGATTTTGGAACTAAATGTGCATCCATCAACACGATTGTTGATTCATTTATGGAGACCTGTGCAGAGGGGTTTACTGAGACTGAACAGGCAGAGATACAAACTGAGGTGGCTACTTATGGTTTCAGTTATTTGGAGCAGTGGAATAAGCGCATTGAGGAGATGAGAAAAAAGGAGGGTATATGATTACGAAGATTTGTAAAGATATAGAAAGTGCTTTAAAACGAAAAATTCAGACTCCGAAGGATTTCGATTTTCTTCGTGAATGCATTTATGCTCGGTTGCATGTTGTGGTAAGCAGTACTACTTTAAAACGTGTTTGGGGGTATCTGACAGATGGGGGACAGCCTCGTGAGCATACGCTTTCTGTTTTGGCAAAGTTCTTAGGGTATAATGACTGGGAAGATTACCAGCAAAATAGTATGGCTACAAAGGAGCAACAGAGTAACCCAGTTATGGGAAGGAAACTGAATGTGCCAGAGGACTTGAAATGTGGTGATAGATTACGTCTGATGTGGCAACCAGGCAGGGTTTGTAATGTAGAGTATCTAGGTCAGCTAGTCTTCCGTGTGATAGGTTCTGAAAACACACGCTTGAAAGCTGGAGACACGTTTCAGTGTAGTTTAATCATTGAAGGTGAACCTTTATATATAGACCAATTGGTACAAGGAGGCAGGCCACCCATTGCTTATGTCTGTGGCAAGCAGACGGGCGTTATGTTTGAGTTTCCTTCCTCGCTGTAAACAGTCGGGCTACCAATGCTCCACTGATGTTGTGCCACACACTGAAGACTGCCCCAGGGATGGTAGCCATAGGATAAGCTGCAAAGTGCAAGGCTGCCAAGCTCGTTGCCAAGCCACTGTTCTGCATGCCCACCTCGATGGAGATGGCTCTGCGTTTCGCTTCCGACATGCCCAATATACGTCCCATCAGATAGCCTGTGCCCAAGCCACTCAGATTGTGTAATACCACTACCAGCACTACTACCAGTCCGCCAGTGAGCAACTTCGACGCGTTGTGCGACACCACGATGGCTACCACAGCCGTGATCATCAACGTAGAGAAAGCTGGCAGATAGGGCACTGCCTTACGTGTAAAGGCAGGAAAGTATTTCTGTATCAGAAAACCAGCCAAGATGGGCGCTATCACCACGTAGAGAATGGATTGCAGCATGCCCCAGGTATCTACGTCTACTATCTCACCTGCCAGCAGCAAAGTGAGTAGGGGAGTGAGTAGGGGCGCCAAAACGGTAGAGACTGCCGTCTTGCCCACATCCATCGAGCTATGAAGTCTGCTATCTTTCTCATGACATTACTTTACAGCTCCTTTATGAAGCGTGAACACTGTGATTTCTGGCCATGCTCCAAAGCGGAAGGGGAGGCCTACGAAGCCTATGCCTATGTTGACGTAGAGCTGTTGCTCTCCTTCTTTGTAGAGTCCACCCCATTCTTTGTAGATATACTGGGCAGGCGACCAACCAAAGAGCATGAATTGTGTGGCATGGGTATGACCAGCCAGCATCAGGGCAATGTCGGTGTTGGGTAGCACTTCCTTACGCCAATGGGTGGGATCGTGCGAGAGCAGTATTTTGGTCATTCCCTCTGTGCCACGCATGGCTCTGGGCAGATCGGCTTCTTGTGGGAAAGGTGGATTGCTCTCGTTCTCCACACCTATGATGGCGATGCTGTCTGTACCATGATGCAAGATGTCGTGCTCATTGCGTAGCATCTTCCAGCCCATCTGTCGCTGTAGGTCGCACAGACGATCTGTGTCAAGCCTCTCATCATCAGCCCCCTGCCAATGGAAGTAGCGACCGTAGTCATGATTACCTAGAATGGAATAGACACCGTCTTTGGCATGGAATCCACTAAGTATTTGCATGAACTGCTCCAACTCGGAAGAACGCTGATTCACCAAGTCGCCCGTGAAAAGGATAACGTCTGCCTGCTGTTCATTCACTCGCCTTACCAGTTCTTCCAGAATATCAGGCATGTTCTTGAAACTGCCAGAGTGAATGTCGGAAACCTGCAGCACCCTGTAGCCATCGAAACTCTGAGGGAGATTGGGTATGTGCATCTCTATCTCATTGACCACAAAGTGGCGCAGCCCAAAGACTCTGGCATACAGGATCATGCAAAAAAAGCAAAGACCAATGATGGTGCCAGCAATCGTGAAAACGCGATGCGTAGTGGATTGAGAATTGAGAATTGAGGATTGAGAATTAGGACTGCTTGTGAACAGACGGATGATAAAGCGACAGAGGTCACCTAACAGACCTATGAGCATAAAGAAGAACTTAGGCACGCCAAAGGCCAGCATCAAGATGCTAAGCCAACCTATGGCATTGCTGCGCTCAGACATAGGATTGTCACTGCCAATGTACATTAGTACCACGAAAGCAGCTACGAGGGCAAGGGTAGGGAGCCACCAAGCCACACGCAGTAATTTGCTTTTCACGCGACGCTCTATGTAGCCCCAATAGATGTAGATATCTGGGACAAAGAGCAGCAAAACGAATATGTAAGCGAAACGTTGTAACACAACTATTAAGATTAAAAAATTATAAGATTAAAAGATTAAAAACTTATTCGAGGCAGGCAGCAAGAAATTTTCGCATCTCATCCGCCGGCAGTCCTCGTCGTCTCACATAGTCTTGAAACTGATCTTCGCCTATCTTCCCTACGCTGAAATAGTGTGCCTGAGGATGAGCGAACATCAGTCCGCTGACAGAGGCATGGGGATTCATGGCACCATTCTCCGTAAGCGTGATGCCTATCTGGTGCATATCAAGAAGTTGGTCGAGGAGAAAGTTCACCGATTGGTCTGGCAGACTGGGATACCCCACTGCTGGACGGATGCCCTGAAACTCTTCCTTATGTAGCTGCTCTATGCAGAGCTGCTCGTCAGGCGCATAGCCCCAAGCCTCTTTACGCACATACTGATGCAGCTTTTCTGCTCCTGCTTCCGCCAGACGGTCGGTAAGCGTTTGTATCAACAGTCGCTTATAGGCATCAGCTTCCTCAGTGTCTGGTTCATGCACCGTGGTGGCAAATAGCCCTATGGTATCTGGTATGCCGCTGTTTAGCGGACGGATAAAGTCGCTCAGACAGAGATAAGGCTGCCCATCCTCCTTCACCTTTTGCTGACGAAGGCATGGGAAGCGGAGACCGTCTATGAGTAGATCGTCACCCTCGGCATTGGTAGGGCAGAGGCGATAAAGCGTACGTACAGAGGTCTGCTCATCCAGTTCCTTAAGCACTTTCTGTGCTTCCATATACAGCTGCACAGCCTCCTGAGCTTTGATGCGCTCTTCATAGGGAAAGCTGAATATCCAGTTGGACTGGCAGGAGACGCAGTCGCACACAGAAGCCACAGAGGCATAGCGCGGAGAAAATCCCCACGCATGGAAGAAATACACCCAGTTGATGTACTCACTCACTTCATGCACGCGATATGTGATGGTCTCACTCTTCATTCTTCATTTAGAAGTTGAACCACAGCGCTTCGCCCTTCTTGGTTTCATCTACCGATTTCCCGTCGTACACCAGATGTCCATTGCAGAACGTCTTCTCCACACGCCAACGGAAGCTGTGTCCAGTCAGCGGACTCCAGCCACACTTGCTCAGAATCATCTCAGGCATCACCTCCCAAGCGCCACCCTTGCGCACCAGCACCAAGTCGGCCCAAGCACCTTTTTCTATATAGCCCCTACGATCTATGCCAAAGAGGCGGGCAGGAGCGTGGCACATCTTCTCCACCAGTGCCTCGATGCTCATCACACCCTCATCGACTAACTCCAGCATGCAGAGCAGAGAGAACTGCACCATAGGCATGCCCGAGGTGGCATGTAGCGCCTCACCGTATTTCTCTTCCCAGGTATGTGGAGCATGATCAGTAGCTATAGTGTCTATCTTTCCGCTGCTGAGGGCCATGCGCAAGGCCACCTTGTCGGCCTTTCGTTTCACAGACGGATTGCATTTGATGAGAGAGCCCAGCTTCTTATAATCTTCTTCAGAAAACATAAGGTGAGCTATGCAAGCCTCGGCAGTTATCTTCTTCTTATACATAGGCTCAGAGCTGAGCAAGGCCAGCTCGCGAGCAGTGCTCAGGTGAGCAATGTGCAGGCGTGCACCAGCCTCTGTAGCCAGTTTCACAGCCAGTTTGGTAGATTGGTAGCAAGCCTCGCTGCTACGGATGATGCGATGCATCCAGATAGGCAAATCCAGATGCTCGCCACGATACTTCTGAGTGTTCTCATTGATGATGTGCTGGTCTTCGCAATGAGCCATAATCACCTGATCGGTGCCTCCAAAGACACGTTTCAGGCTCTCTGTGCGGTCCACCAGCATGCCACCCGTGCTGCTGCCCATGAAGAGCTTCACACCAGGCGTGCGATGGCGGTCGAGCTTCCGCAGCAGGTTGTAGTTGGTATTGGTAGCTCCGAAAAAGCAGGCATAGTTCACCACACTTTTCTGCGCCATTAGCTCCATCTTCTGCTCCCAGGCCTCCAGTGTAGTAGTCTGCGGCACGGTGTTGGGCATGTCCATGATAGACGTTACCCCTCCTGCCGCTGCCGCCATGCTCTCCGTGCGTATGTCAGCCTTGTGGGTGAGTCCTGGGTCACGGAAGTGCACATGCTCGTCTATCACGCCTGGCAGAAGGTAGCAACCTGTGGCATCTATGAAGTCCGTGTAGGGTAGGGTGAGGGGCTTTTCGTCTGTGAGCACCTGCGCTATCACCCCGTCTTCTATTAAGACAGAGCCTTGCTTCTGCACACCATCGTTCACGATGATGGCATTATGTATCAATGTACGTCTCATGAGCGTTTGAATTTACCTTTCCATGCGTCTATTCTGAGCTGTAGCACGCCGAAGAGTGCCTCTCCGAAGATGCTCGTGTTCATTTTTGAAGTACCTAAGACGCGGTTGACGAATATCACAGACACCTCCTTGAGCTTGAAGCCCAGCTTGTAGGCAGAGTATTTCATCTCTATCTGGAAAGCATAGCCTTTGAAGCGCACCGCCTCCAAATCGATGGTCTCCAGCACCTTGCGTCTATAGCATACGAAGCCCGCAGTGGTGTCATGGATAGGCATGCCCGTGACGATGCGCACATACACAGAGGCGAAGTAAGACATCAAGATGCGTCCTATGGGCCAGTTCACTACATTCACTCCACTTACGTAGCGCGAGCCTATGGAGAGGTCGGCTCCCTCCTCTGCGCAGGCCTTATAGAGGCGAGGCAGGTCGGCAGGATTGTGACTGAAGTCGGCATCCATCTCGAAGATGTAGTCGTAACCATGCTCCAGCGCCCAGCGGAATCCAGCTATGTAGGCAGTGCCCAGCCCCAGCTTCCCGCTGCGCTCCAAGAGGAAGAGACGCTCTGCGAACTCCTGCTTCATCAGCCCCTTCACGATGTCGGCCGTGCCGTCAGGCGAGCCGTCGTCTATGACGAGGATATGGAATCCATGCTCCAGCGCCATCACGGCACGGACGATGTTCTCTATGTTCTCCCGCTCATTGTAGGTGGGAATAATGACGATACTATCAGCAGTCTGCATCATAATGTTTTTTCGTTTTAGAATAACAAAAGTAATGCTTTTCTGCAAAAGACACACCTTTTTGAAGATTTATTTGTATCTTCGCAGTCGTTTTTTAATTTTTTTTACTGCGAATGACCTTAAAAGAAGTCCAACAGCTCTATGCTGCCCATCCCTGCATTACGGGTTTGCGTAGCATGCTTTCCGATGTTTCCGTACACCATATCTATTGTGGTGGCCTTCAGGCATCGTCGGCCTCGCTCATGGCCTCCGTCTTGGCTGCCGATGGTAGTACGCCTTTGTTTTTCATCTTGGGCGACCAGGAAGAAGCGGGCTATTTCTACCACGACCTCACGCAGATCTTGGGCGATGAGCAGGTGCTGTTCTTCCCTTCTTCATTTCGCAGAGCCATCAAGTACGGACAGAAAGATGCGGCTAACGAGGTGCTGCGTACAGAGGTGCTCAGCCGTCTGTCTAAAGGCGACTGCCGCGGCCTCTGCATCGTGACCTATCCAGACGCGGTGGCAGAGAAAGTGGTGTCTAAGGAGGAGCTCAAGGACAAGACCCTCACCCTTCATCTGGGCGAGCGGGTGGATATGAAGTTCGTCACAGACCTGCTGCACTCGCTGGGCTTCGAGTATGTTGATTATGTCTATGAGCCAGGCCAGTATGCCGTGCGAGGCAGCCTCATAGATGTGTTCAGCTTCTCGTCAGAATACCCCTTCCGTATCGATTTCTTTGGCGATGAGGTAGATAGCCTCCGCACTTTCGAGGTAGAGACTCAGCTATCTAAGGAGAAACTTGATGACATCGTGATAGTGCCCGATCTGAGCCGCGCCTTGAAGGAGCAACGGGGAGGCATGGTTTCTGTGCTGCAGTCGCTCCCAGAAGATACCCTTATAGGTATGAAGGACTTCTTCTGGCTGCGTGAGCGCATCCATCAGGTGCACGATGAGGCTTTGCTGCCCCAAGCCGTAGCAGCCCGTGAGGCTGAAGAGACGGAGTACATCGAGCTGGAAGGCAAGCTCATGGATGGCGATGAGTTCCAGATGCGTGTGTTGGGTTTCCGCCGCTTGGAGTTTGGCACCAAGCCCACTGGTACCCCTGATGCTTCACTGACTTTCAACGTCTCCTTGCAGCCCCTTTTCCACAAGAATTTCGACCTGCTGGCAGAGCGTTTCAGCCAGTATCTGGCCAGTGGCTACAAACTCTTCATCTGCAGCGATAGCCAGAAGCAGATAGACCGCATACGCAGCATCTTCGAGGACAGGGGCGATGACATCAGCTTCACCAGTGTAGATCACACGCTGCACGAGGGCTTCGCAGACGATACACTGAAGATAGGACTTTTCACAGACCATCAGATATTCGACCGCTTCCATAAGTTCAACCTTAAGAGCGACCGCGCCCGCAGTGGCAAGGTGGCACTGAGCCTCAAGGAGCTCAACGAGTTTCAGCCAGGTGACTATGTGGTGCACATCGACCATGGAGTGGGGCGCTTCGCCGGACTGGTACGTATCCCCAATGGCAATACTACGCAGGAGGTCATCAAGCTGGTCTATCAGAACGACGACGTGGTCTTCGTCTCCATCCACTCGCTGCATAAGATTTCCAAATATAAGGGCAAGGAGGGCGAGCCTCCCCATCTGGGAAAACTGGGCAGTGGGGCTTGGGAGAAACTCAAGGAGCGCACCAAGAAGAAGATCAAGGACATTGCGCGCGACCTGATACGCCTCTATGCGGCCCGCCGCGAGGAGAAGGGCTTCAGGTATAGCCCCGACAGCTTCCTGCAACGAGAGCTGGAGGCTTCGTTCCTCTATGAGGACACTCCCGACCAGAGCAAGGCCACGGCAGAGGTGAAAGCCGATATGGAGAGTGATCGCCCCATGGACCGCTTGGTGTGTGGCGATGTGGGCTTCGGAAAGACGGAGGTAGCCATACGTGCCGCCTTCAAGGCTGCCACAGATGGCAAGCAGGTGGCCGTGCTGGTGCCTACTACTGTGCTGGCTTATCAGCACTACCAGACCTTCCGTGACCGCCTCAAGGACATGCCCGTGAAGGTGGATTACCTCTCGCGTGCCCGCACCTCCAAGCAGCAGCGAGAGGTGCTCAAGGGATTGGCAGCAGGCGATGTCAACATCCTTATAGGTACCCACCGACTGCTGGGAAAGGATGTGAAGTTCCACGACCTCGGACTCCTTATTATAGATGAGGAACAGAAGTTCGGCGTGAGCACCAAGGAGAAGCTGCGCCAGATGCGTGTCAATGTAGATACCCTCACCATGAGTGCTACACCTATCCCACGCACCCTGCAGTTCTCTCTCATGGGTGCGCGTGACCTCTCTATCATCCAGACACCTCCGCCAAACCGTCACCCCATACAGACAGAGGTGCATACGTTCAATGATCAGGTCATCGCCGATGCCATCAACTTCGAGATGAGCCGCAACGGACAGGTATTCTTCGTCAACAATCGCATTTCCCGTCTGCCAGAACTGAAGGCCATCATAGAGCGTGAGGTGCCCGACTGCCGTGTAGTGATAGGTCACGGACAGATGGATCCCGAAGAGCTGGAGAAGGTCATCATGGGCTTCATCAACTACGACTATGACGTGCTGCTCTCTACCACCATCGTAGAGAATGGCATCGACATACCCAATGCCAACACCATCATCGTGAACGAAGCGCAAAACTTCGGCCTGAGCGATCTCCACCAGATGCGTGGGCGTGTGGGACGTGGCAACCGCAAGGCGTTCTGCTACCTGCTGGCTCCACCTCTCTCCGTGCTCACCCCCGAGGCTCGTCGCCGCCTGCAGGCCATAGAGAATTTCAGCGACTTGGGCAGCGGCATACACATCGCCATGCAAGACCTCGACATTCGTGGAGCTGGAAATCTGCTGGGTGCTGAGCAGAGCGGCTTCATAGCCGACTTGGGCTACGAGACCTATCAGAAAGTGCTCTCAGAGGCTGTGCATGAGCTGCGTCGTGATGAGTTTGGCGAGCTCTTCGCTGCTGAGGATCAGGAAGCCGCAGCGCAGGGTAGGGAAGAGGCTGTCTATGTGGAAGAATGCCAGGTAGAGAGCGACCTTGAGCTGCTCCTGCCACAGGAGTACGTCACTGGCAGTAGTGAGCGTATGCTGCTCTATCGTGAGCTCGACGGCCTGCAAGACGATGCCCAAGTGGCTGCCTTCAAGGCCCGTCTGATCGACCGCTTCGGCCCCATTCCGCAGGAGACGGAAGAGTTGCTGGGCATCGTGCCGCTGCGCCGCATGGCTGCCCGTCTGGGCATCGAGAAGGTCATGTTGAAGGGTGGGCAGATGGCACTCTACTTAGTGTCCAACGCCCAGAGCCCCTACTATCAGAGCACCACCTTCGGCAAGCTCATCGCCTACATGATGAAGTACACTCGTCGCTGCGACCTGCGCGAGAAAAACGGCAAGCGCAGCATGGTGGTGAAGCTCGTTGCCTCTGTGGCCGAAGCCCTTGCCGTGCTCACGGAAATGTTGGAGATGAAGGCAGAGTGATATTTTTGCATGCGCCTCGGCTTCGAGCTGACAAAGTAAATTTCACGCATCTGCCACATGTTTTATCGAGATCTATATAAGTGCTTTTTTTGTCTTACATTTACATTGTAGCATGACATTTCACCTATGCGTATCTCGAGATTCTATGTGGCAGATGCGTGAAAATTTTTTCTTAATATATTGTCTTTCAGTCAGTTATTGATTATAGTAATCCATACGGTTCAATTCGACCGTTTTTTCTGAGATATAGTATGAACCATATATCCTAATTCTGATTTCATGGGGTAGGGGTCCCCCTTGCCATAACCCTGAACAACAGGAATTTATGTCACACAAATACACTTTATGATCGATATGGCATATCACCCCCTAACGATATGCTATATCGGCGTTTAGTGATATGTCATATCTATTAAAAACTCTTAGCACAGCTTGTTCTCAGCCGTGTTTACTTTGAGGCAGAAAAGTGCGCTTCTACACACTGCAGCAGGCGGAACTGGGCACGAGTCCTGACCAGATTGTGCTCGGGATACTGGATCTTATAGTAGGTATCACCATTGAGATAGTCGGCAAGGAAGCGGACACACTGCATGTAGGGGAAGAGGGCTACAGCATAGGGTAGGAGGTCTTTCTCCAAGGGCGTGAGGAAGGTGCTGGCACTCTCCAGATAGCCACTGCTGAAGGCCTCGTAGATCTCGGTGTTGAAGCCTATCTTAGAGAGGTCGGGCTCATCCTCTGCGGCTGTGTTGGCAGCCGTGCGCAGAAAGTCGCCATAGTCGGAGAAGATGAAGCTGGGCATCACGGTGTCGAGGTCGATGACGCAGAGCACCTCACCGTTTTCTTCAAACATCATATTGTTCACCTTCGTGTCGCAGTGGCAGATGCGCTTGGGGAGACGCCCTTCGCGGTAGAGCTGCTCTGCCTGACACATGTAGGCAGCCCTGCGCTCTATCTCGTCCAGATAAGGCTGCATCTCCTTCACACGTCCGGCTGTATCGGCCTGCACAGCCTCATGCAGCTGCTGGAGGCGGAATTCCATGTTGTGAAAATTGGGGATGGTCTCGCCCAGCTGCTCTGGCAGATCGGACAGCATGGCTTGGAAGTGTCCGAAGGCCTTGCCGGCATCGTAAGAGTAGGCGGCATTGACCGTCTCGAACGTCTGGGCGCGGGGGATGAAAACCATTACGCGCCAGTAGCTGGTACCATCGAAATAGTAGGTCTTGCCACTCGCTGTGGGGATGAAGCGCAGCACTTTGCGATCGATGTCTGTGGTGCCGCTCTCCTCCAGCTTCTGGCGGATATGAGCAGTGACCACCTCGATGTTGTGCTGCAGCAGGTCCACGTCTTGGAAGATGGCGTGGTTGATGCGTTGGAGCACATAGTCGGGCTTATCTGCCTCAGCAGTAGTGACTTTATAGGTGTCGTTGATAAGGCCATTGCCCAGTGGTTCCACCTTCACTACTGTACCTTCAATTTGGAAATGACCAACTATCTCTGCTCCCATATCAAAATGTTTAATGTTTAACGTTTAATGTTTAACGTTTAAATGCGTAGCTGAAGCCTTTGATCTTGTCTTGTCCGCCACGGGTGAAATCAGGATACTCTACAGGAGCACTGTGATTCTCGAGTGAGATACGAGAAAGCTCGCTCACGGCACACCACTCAGCAAGGTCGTACACATCCATATCCAGAGGCAAACCATTGCGCAGGCAATAGACTAAGCGGTAGTCCATGATGAAGTCCATGCCACCATGACCACCCACAGCCTTGGCAGTTTCTTCCAAATCCTTGGTCAGAATAGGGTTGGCATAGCGCTCTGTGAGAGCCGTCTGCAACTCCTTGGAAGCTATGAACTCACCCTCGCCCTTGATGTCCTTAGGCAGCAAGTCGGCTGGCACCATCTCTGGCAGCAGGCAGAGCTGCTGGGTTGGATACTTGGCTGCGAAGCCCTTGGTACCCACTACCTGATACATGCGGCTGTAAGGGCGTGGAGTCATCACGCCATGCTCTATGAGGATGGTCTTGCCCTGAGCGGTCTTGATGAGTGTAGAAGTCTCGTCGCCATTCTGGAAATCGGTCACCTCCTCGCCAGTGGTCTTCTTGATGTAGGCTGGGCCATTCACAGCCTTGGTATCCATAGACACAAGCGTCTTGAGCTGGTCGCCGCGATGAATGTTGAGCACTTGGCAGATAGGGCCAAAGCCGTGCGTAGGATACACATCGCCACGATGCAGACGGTTGAAATCCATGCGCCAGTTGTTCCAGTACTCCCCCCAGTAAGGGTCGAGGTTGTGCAGGTAAGCACCCTCCATGTGTAGCACCTCGCCAAAGAGTCCCTGCTGCGCCATAGACAGCGTAGAAAGCTCGAAGAAGTCGTAGCAGCAATTCTCCAGCTGGATGCAATGCTTACGCGTGCGCTCAGATGTATTTATGAGCTGCCAGATTTCGTCCAGAGAAGTGGCAGAAGGCACCTCGATAGCTGTATGCTTGCCATGCTCCATGGCATAGACGGCGATAGGTGTATGGTGAATCCAGTCGGTAGCGATATAAACCAGATCTATATCATCACGTTCGCAAAGCTGCTTATACACCTCAGTATCACCACTGTAGGCAGCCGCCTCTGGCAGTCCGGCCTTACGCAGAATCTCCTGGCAGCTCTCTACGTTCTCAGGCAGCACATCACACAGCGCCACGATCTTGGTGCCAGGGATGTGGGTGAAACGCTCTACGGCACCAGGTCCACGCATGCCCAGTCCGACGAATCCCACATGCACGGTATCTATGGCTGGGGCGCGGAAAGCCAGCATGTCTTCCTGCCCAGCAGGACGCTCCGGAACTTCCACCTTGATAGGTGCATATACATCTTTCTCTTCACTATTCTTGTTGGCGCATCCCACGAGTGTGAGACACAACGCAGCAGTAAAAAATACGTTTCTCCACATAGTCAGTTAGATTTAAATAATGTTTCAAACCACAAAATTACAATAATAATTCATCTTGCAACAATATTTTGCAGATAAAAAGTGCTCATATTGGTAATAATTCCCTAACTTTGCACCAAATATCAACATGAGTAAAGAGATGATAAAGAAGATTATTGTGGCCCTCTGGGCTTTATTGATAATAGGTTTTCTGGCATTTGTAGGCGTCTTTGTGGCCATTGCCAAGGGATGGATAGGCTACATGCCTCCAGTAGAAGACTTGGAAAACCCTGACTATAAGTTCGCTACACAGGTGTTCTCCAGCGATGGCGAAGTGCTGGGTACATACTCGCTGAGCAAGGAAAACCGCGTCTATGTGGGCTATAAAGAACTCTCGCCCGACTTGGTGAAGGCACTTATCGCCACAGAGGATGTACGCTTCTCCAGTCACTCGGGTATAGATGCCATTGGTCTGTTTCGCGCCATCTTGAAGCGAGGTGTCCTGATGCAGAAGAACGCTGGTGGTGGTAGCACCATCACCCAGCAGCTCTCCAAGCAGCTCTACTCCCCAAGGGCCGATAACACCATGGAACGTCTGATGCAGAAGCCTATAGAGTGGGTGATAGCCGTGAACTTGGAACGCTACTACACCAAGGAAGAGATCCTGACGATGTATCTCAATAAGTTCGACTTCCTGAACAATGCCGTGGGCATCAAGACGGCAGCCTACACCTACTTTGGCTGCGAGCCATCGGAGCTGAAGCCCGAAGAAGCTGCTACGCTGGTGGGCATGTGTAAGAACCCATCGCTCTACAATCCGCTGCGCTTCAACGAACGCTCTCGCGGGCGCAGAAACGTGGTGCTGGGACAGATGGAGAAGGCTGGCTACATCACCTCTGAGCAGTGCGACTCACTCAAAGCATTGCCTCTGACGCTGCACTACAATCGTGTGGACCATAAGGAAGGCTTAGCCCCATACTTCCGTGAGTATCTGCGTGGCGTGCTCTCTGCTAAGAAACCTGTAAAATCAGAATATAGGGCTTGGCAAGCGCAGCAGTACTATGAGGATTCACTCAACTGGGAGACCAATCCACTCTACGGCTGGTGCGAGAAGAATGTGAAGAAAGACGGCTCAAAGTATAACCTCTATACAGATGGTCTGAAGGTGTTCTCTACCATAGACTCACGCATGCAGCGCTATGCCGAAGAGTCGATGACGGAGCATCTGAAGGAGCTGCAGGCCGAGTTCTTCAAGGAGAAGAAGGGTAGAAAGACAGCTCCCTACACCTCACGCCTCTCACAAGAGCAGGTAGATGGCATTCTGAATCGCGCTAAGCAGCAGTCTGACCGCTATCGTGTGATGAAGAATGCTGGGGCTACAGATGCTGAGATAGACCAAGCCTTCAGCACTCCACAGGAGATGTCTGTCTTCACTTGGAATGGTACGGTGGACACGGTGATGACGCCGATGGACTCTATCCGCTACTATAAGTACTTCCTGCGCTCTGGCTTCATGTCGATGGATCCCAGAAACGGTCATGTGAAAGCCTACGTGGGAGGACCTAACTTCCACTACTTCCAGTATGATATGGCCATGCAAGGACGTAGGCAGGTGGGATCTACCATCAAGCCATTCCTCTATACGCTGGCGATGGAAAGCGGCATATCACCTTGCGACCCTGTACGCCATGTGGAATATACGTTGCTGGATGAAAACGGTCGCCCGTGGACTCCAAGAAACGCCAGTCGCAGTCGCTATGGCGAGGTGGTGACGGTGAAGTGGGGTCTCCAGAACTCCGACAACTGGATCACTGCCTATCTGATGAGCAAGCTGAGCCCTTATAGCTTGAAGCGCTTGATCCACAGCTTTGGCGTGCGCAATCAGGAGATAGACCCAACCGTATCACTCTGTCTGGGACCGTGTGAGATCTCCGTGGGTGAGATGGTGAGCGCCTACACTGCTTTCGCCAATAAAGGCATTCGCATAGCACCTCTGTTTGTCTCTCGCATCGAAGATAGCGATGGCAATATTCTGGCTACCTTCTCTCCAGATATGAATGAGGTGATCAGTCAGACCAGTGCCTACAAGATGCTGGATATGCTGCGTGCCGTGGTGAATGGCGGTACGGGTGGACGCGTGCGTGCCCGCTACAATATCACTGCCGATATGGGTGCCAAGACTGGTACCACCAACTCCAATTCTGACGGCTGGTTCATGGGCTTCACCCCTACACTGGTGTCTGGCTGCTGGGTAGGTGGTGAAGATAGAGATATACACTTCGACACCATGGCCTACGGACAGGGTGCCTCTATGGCTCTGCCTATCTGGGCGAAGTATATGAATAAGGTGTTTGCTGATCCTGAATTGGGCTACACACAAGACGACCGTTTCGTGTTCCCAGATGGTTTCGACCCCTGCAAGGATGAGTCGGAAGAGGGCACAGAGGTTGCTACAGGCAATAGGGGACTGGACGAAATCTTCAATTGATAGTGTGCGTGAGGTCATGAGGTATCAGATTTCTATAGGGAGCAATACCGATCAGGAAATCAATTTCTCAAAGGCCCATCAGGCACTCGATGCCCTGTTTCCAGACATCCGATACAGCTCACTGATTAAGACGGTGCCACTGGGGATGCACAATCAGGCCGTATTCTACGACCAAATAGCGCAGTTCTCGTCTACGCTTTCGGCTGTCCAGCTTATCGACTGCCTGAAGCAGATAGAGCGGGAGATAGGGCGAAAGCCTTCAGACAAGGCGCAAGAGATCATAAAAATAGATATAGACTTACTGGCAAGTGAGGAAGAGGTGTTCAAGCAAGAAGACCTCAAGCGAACCTATGTACAAGAAGGACTTGCCGAACTAAATAAGAAAGACATGAAGTTTTTAGGACTGATACCAGCACGCTATGCCTCTACCAGATTTCCTGCCAAGCCTCTGGCTATGCTGGGTGGTAAACCAGTGATTCAGAGGGTGTATGAGCAGGTAGTGGGCTGTGTGGATGAGGCCTATGTGGCTACGGATGACGAGCGTATAGCACAGACTGTGCAGAGTTTTGGCGGAAAAGTGGTGATGACCTCCACCGCCCATCGCAGTGGTACGGATCGCTGTCGAGAGGCAGCCATGAAGGTAGGCGGTGACTATGATGTAGTGATCAATATTCAGGGTGATGAACCTTTCATTCATCCTTCGCAGATAGAGACCGTGAAGCATTGCTTCGATGATGCCTCGACGCAGATTGCCACGCTGGTGAAGCCCTTCGGAGCCGACGCCTCCATAGAGCAGCTGCAGAACCCCAATTCTCCCAAGGTGGTGCTCGATAGGCAAATGCATGCCCTCTACTTCAGTCGCTCCGTGATTCCCTATCTACGTGGCGTGGAGCAGTCAGAGTGGCTGAAGCACCACACCTATTATAAACATATAGGTCTCTATGCCTACCGTCGTGCAGTACTCGATGAGATCACTGCTCTGCCACAATCTACATTGGAACTGGCAGAGTCGCTGGAACAGCTGCGCTGGTTGGAGAATGGCTACACCATTAAGGTCGGATTGACGGATGTTGAAACCATCGGGATAGATACACCAGACGACCTCAAACGTGCAGAAGATTTTTTGAAGAATCATGTTGGATAGAACTATACAGCCAGAAATCAAGTCGCTCGATGAGTTCAACGCCCTCATTCCAAAGCGTCTCAAGTTCCCCAATGGGGTGCCTGTGAATGTGTTGAATGTGGGGGATAAGGAAATCGTGCGTATCGACTTTGTCTTCGATGCTGGCAGATGGCATCAAGAGCATAAGCTACAAGCCCTTTTTACCAACAACATGCTGCGTGAAGGCACGGCGTCTATGACAGCCGCAGAGATAGCAGAGAAGCTTGATTCCTATGGTGCTTGGCTCGACCTGTCTGTTTCCGTTTCCCACGCTTTCGTCACACTCTATTCGCTGAATAAGTATCTGGAGCATACCCTTGATGTGCTGGAGTCTATGCTGAAGGAGCCCACATTCCCTGAGAAAGAACTGGATGTCAAGGTGAGCAATAATCTGCAGCAGTACTACATAGGTCTGAAAAAGACCAATGTCTTGGCGCAGAAGATGTTTCAGAGAGTACTCTATGGCGTAGAGCATCCCTTCGGAGTGTCAGCAGAGGAAGAGGACTATCGCCAAGTGAACCCTCTGATGCTGAAGGCATTCTTCGACTCCTTCTATCACTCGCAGAATTGCACCATCTTTGTCTCTGGTAAGGTCTCTGAAGCCTGTTTGGAGATGATTCGCAGACGCTTTGGTGATGCCCCATTTGGCAAGCCCCAAGAGCATCCTATGCACAAGACTTTTGAGGTGAAGACTGCCGAAGAGAAATGCTTCTTCGTAGAGCAACCAGAGTCGTCGCAGAGTTCTGTGCGCATGGGCATGGTGACCTTGGATGGCGACCATCCCGATTTCTTCAAGTTGCGTGTGCTGATCACTCTCTTTGGCGGCTACTTTGGCAGTAGGCTGATGTCGAACATCCGCGAAGACAAAGGCTACACCTACGGCATCTCTGCAGGGGTGACATCCTATCCCACAACCCCAGCGCTGGTGATAGGGGCAGAGACTACCCCAGAGTTTGTCAAACCTCTCATCACGGAAGTCTATCATGAAATAGACAATTTGCAGCAAGAGTTGGTATCGGAGGACGAACTGGATATGGTGCGCAACTACATGATAGGCGATATGTGTCGTAATTGTGAGTCGGCCTTTTCGTGGGCAGATGCTTGGATCTACGCCAGTACGCTGGACTTGCCAGATACTTATTTCTCCGATTTTTTTAAGGCTATCAAGGACACGTCTGCCGAAGATATCAGGCAGTTGGCACAGCGTTATTTATGTAAAGAGACCTTAAAAGAAGTGGTTTCTGGCAAAAAAATGTCATAATTTAGAGGATTCTTTTTTATTTTGTCACTTAAATGATAACTTTGCAGCGAACAGAAAACTAGAAAGAATGATATATATATACACCATTATAATATCTATCGTGATGATGACAGCACCTTCGCTGACTCAGGCGCAAGTGCAGGGCAACCTTTTTGGCTCTAATTCAGAGGGCATCTCTATCAAAACCTATACCTTCAAGGATGGCTCAGTCTATACGGGCGAGATGAAGAGTCGCAAGCCAGACGGCAAGGGAAAGACGGTCTTCACCACAGGCGACACCTATGAGGGCAGTTATGTGAAAGGTCTGAGAGAGGGCTATGGCATCTACACCTTCACTGACGGGGAGAAGTATGATGGCCAATGGCATCTGGACAAGCAGCATGGCAGGGGCATCTACTACTTTGCTAATAATAATAGGTATGATGGCGAGTGGTTTGAGGACTATCAGCAGGGAGAGGGTACGATGTACTACTATAATGGTGATGTCTATGAGGGCACATGGCAGGCTGACAAGCGTGAGGGGAAAGGTACTTACACCTGGAAGAACGGCGCACGCTATGAGGGCGACTGGACGAATGACAAGAAAGAAGGCGAGGGTGTCTTCTACTGGGAAGACGGCTCGAAGTACGAGGGGGGCTGGAAAGACAATAAGCGCTCTGGAAAAGGCACCTTCGAGTATGCCAACGGAGATAAGTATATAGGCGACTGGGAGAATGACATGCAGCATGGCAAGGGCATCTATTTCTCTCATACAGGCGACCGCTATGAGGGCTCTTATGAGAACGGAGAGCGTAACGGTGAAGGTGTGTGCTACTTCGCAGATGGTAATAAGTATGTAGGCATGTTCAAGAATGGTATGCAAAACGGCAAGGGTACCTATACATGGTCCAATGGCGCTGTCTATGAGGGCGAATGGCTCAACAACGAACGCAGTGGTACGGGAACGTACCATTGGAGCAACGGAGACGTGTATGAGGGTCAATGGAAAAACAATCTTTTCGATGGGGAAGGTAAACTCTCTCAGGCCAATGGCACCGTTTATACAGGACATTTCTCCAAGGGTGAAAAAGATGGAAAAGGCGTAGAGGTAGATAAAGACGGAAAGCGCTTCGAGGGTTCTTACAAGGAAGGAAAAAGAGAGGGCGCTTTCACGGAAACAGATAAAGACGGCAACGTCATACGCAAGGGCACCTATAAAAACGACCGACTGCAACCATGAACGCTACTAAGAAATTATCACTTTCATCAGATTCTGACGAACGCATAGAATACCTAAAAAGCCTCCAGGAGAACCATTGGTATGTGCTGAGATTTCCTGCCACATCAAAGAGCTGCGGAGCAGAGCTCGAAGCAGAGAGGCAGCGAAGGGAGGCTCATGGCGAGAAATTCTTCGACTATTTTGCACCTACCTATATCCCCGTGCAGTTCGGAGCAAAAAAGATAAGCAAACAGAAGCGCTTCTTGCTGTATAACTATGTGTTCATCTACTCTTCTGTCAATGAAATCCGCCAGCTGAGGCTGCGTATACCTACGCTGAACTTCCTCCCTCGCAAGGGTGAGGGACCTAACGCCCGCTATCCTTATGTGCCTGACAATGAGATGATGCGCTTCAAGTGGATAGCATCGGCCTATGCCAATCAGGTGCCACTGATTGAAGCTTCTCTTCAACAACTTTCAAAGGGAGACCGCATACGTATCACTAGTGGAGAGTTTGCTGGCATAGAGGCTACGCTGGTGAGCTATAATGGCTCAAAGCGCAAGGACATCGTAGTGCGTATAGACGAACTGCTGTGGGTGCCTTTGCTTCATATAGAGTCCGACCAGTATGAGCTTATCTCACTCAATGAGAATAGTAAGCACCTCTATACTCAGCTGGATTCTCCTAAGTACTGGAAGGGTCTGCATACAGCGATGGAGCATGCCCTGAAGAATGAGCTGACAGAGACTGATAAGACTTTGGCAGAGGAGGTGATTCGTAGATTCGGACTGCTGGAGGTGGATACGGATATTACCCGCAGTAAGCGATTCTGTCTGCTGCTTTTGGCCTACACAGCGCTGTCTAAGCGAAAGGAGCAGCTGCTTACACTCGAAGAGGCAGAGGCTTTGCTTCCCTGCATGAATGCCGAGCTCGCCAGAGCACTTCTGCTGTGTACGCTTTATGTCTGCACGGATAACTATCTCTACTGGGAACTGTCGCATAAGATGGTGAAGCAGTGGGAAGAAGAGGGTAAGCTGAAGAGAAACAAGGAGCAGATCATCAGTAGGCTGAAAGATTACGACCTCTGGTTAGGACACTAAAAAAGAGGCATCGGAAAACCGATGCCCCTCTCCGAAATTTACTATATTAATTATCTATGATTAAATCAGGTATTGTGAGCTGATTGATTCATTGTTCACCACACGGCGAATGGTCTCAGCGAACATCTTCGCAATGCTGAGCTGCTTCACCTTCGTACACTTCTTAGCGTAAGGAATACTGTCTGTGAAGACCATCTCCTCCAGGGCTGACTCCTCTACACGGTAGGAAGCAGGGTCAGACATCACGCAGTGGCTGGCCACAGCACGCACAGAGCGAGCACCGTTCTCACGCATCAAGTTGGCAGCCTTAGTGATGGTACCAGCTGTATCCACGATATCATCCAGCAGCACCACGTCTGCATCCTGCACATCGCCAATCACCTGCATAGAAGCCACCACATTGGCCTTCTCACGCTTCTTGTCGCAGATTACCATAGGAGCGCCTAAGTACTTAGCGAAAGAGCTGGCACGCTTAGAGCCGCCTACGTCTGGCGTAGCAATCACCAAGTTTGGCAGGTTCAGAGACTCGATGTAAGGCAGGAACACAGAAGAAGCATACAGATGATCTACAGGAATGTTGAAGAATCCCTGAATCTGATCAGCATGCAAGTCCATCGTAATCAGACGATTGATGCCTGCCACAGAAAGCAAGTCAGCCACCAACTTAGCGCCGATGGACACGCGAGGCTTGTCTTTTCTGTCCTGTCTTGCCCATCCAAAGTAAGGAATCACAGCCACAATGCTTCTGGCAGAAGCCCTCTTTGCTGCATCAATCATCAGGAGAAGTTCCATCAGATTGTCAGAGTTAGGGAAGGTAGATTGAACCAAGAATACAATAGAACCACGGATAGACTCCTCATAAGACACAGCAAACTCACCATCTGCAAAGTGGGTGATGTTCATTTGTCCCAGAGGGCAACCTAATTCAGCGCAGATTTTCTCTGCCAAGTATCTGGAATTGGTACCAGAGAATACTCTAAAAGGTGCTTGTTCGCTCATTATGTTTTAATGCTTTGATTAATTATAATGCAAAGGTAAGTCATAAAATTGAGAATTGAAAATTGAGAATTGAAAATTTCTGCTGAGAGTCAATTTTATTGCACAATTAACAATCCACAAGCGACAATTATATATAGAACCTCGAATTTACCGAATTACCCTAATTCAGACTAACTCAATGGTTTATATTAAAAATTCGTGCAATTCGGTAAATTCGTGGTTCAAATAACTCTAAACTCTAAACCCTAAACTCTAAACTCTAAACTCTAAACCCTAAACTCCAAATTTCTCTTTCAGCAAATCTTCCAGACGTAGCAGCTCGTCTCTGTATTGAGCGGCTTGGATGAACTCCAGCTCTTTGGCAGCCTTCTTCATCAAGCGGCGCGTCTGCTCTATGCTCTTCTCCAGCTGCTCTTTGTTCATATATTCCAAGATTGGGTCGGCAGCGGCAGAGATCTGGTGCTCCTGCTCCACATACGGCATAGGCTTCTTTCCTGCGGCATTCGTAGCTGCAGAGGCCCCCGTATTGGTTTCGTAGGCATCGATAGAACCCTTGAACACACTGAGGTTCTTTCCCTTCTGGATTTGCTTTGGCGTGATGCCATGTTCGGCGTTGTAGCGCAGCTGTATCTCCCTGCGGCGATTGGTCTCATCGATGGTACGCTGCATGCTCTCCGTGATCACGTCTGCATACATGATTACCAGTCCGTTCACGTTGCGGGCCGCACGTCCGGCTGTCTGCGTCAGCGAACGCTCCGAGCGGAGGAAACCCTCCTTGTCGGCATCGATGATGGCAACGAGCGACACTTCTGGCAGATCCAATCCCTCACGGAGCAGGTTCACACCCACCAGCACATCATAGATACCCTCACGCAGGTCACTCATGATCTTCACGCGCTCCAGCGTATCCACATCGCTATGGATGTAGTTGCAGCGGATATCCATATTCAGCAGATGCTCTGTGAGCTCCTCTGCCATACGCTTGGTCAGCGTGGTCACCAGGGTGCGCTCTCCGCGCTCTATGCGAAGCTGAATCTCCTCCATAAGGTCGTCTATCTGGTTGGTGCTGGGGCGTACCTCTATCTTAGGGTCCAGCAATCCTGTAGGACGTATCACCTGCTCCACCACGATGCCTTCAGAGCGCTGCAGCTCATAGTCGGCAGGAGTGGCGCTCACGTAGATGGTCTGTGGCGTGAGCTCGATGAACTCCTCATATTTCAGCGGACGATTGTCCATAGCGGCAGGCAGACGGAAGCCATACTCCACCAGATTCACCTTGCGGGCACGGTCGCCCCCATACATGGCATGTATCTGAGGCACACTCACGTGGCTCTCATCGATCACCAGCAGGTAGTCTTTCGGGAAGAAATCCAGCAGACAGTAGGGGCGGGTGCCAGCCGCGCGCCCGTCGAAATATCTCGAATAGTTCTCTATGCCAGAGCAGTGCCCCAGCTCACGGATCATCTCCATATCATACGTCACACGCTCATTCAGGCGCTTGGCTTCGGCAAAGAGTCCATGCTCCTCAAACCAGTTCACACGGTCATGCAGATCGTCCTCTATCTGGTGTATAGCCCTCAGAGTGCTCTCCTTGCTCGTCATGAAGAGGTTGGCAGGATAGATCTTGTAGTCCTCAAACCTTCCCAGACACACATTGCTGATGGGGTCTATCTCCTCGATGCTATCCACCTCATCACCCCAGAACGTCACACGCAGTATGTGGTCGGCATAGGCCAGATAGATGTCCACATTGTCGCCCTTCACGCGGAAGTTACCGCGGTTCAGATCCACATCGTTCCGCACATACAGACACTCCACGAGCCTCCGCAGAAACACGTTGCGACTGAAGTTCTTCCCGCGCTGTATCTCTATGAGGTTGTTGTAGAAGTCGGCCGGATTGCCCATGCCGTAGATGCAGCTCACGCTCGACACCACGATGACGTCTTTTCTGCCAGAGAGTAGGGCAGAAGTGGCCGCCAGTCTGAGCTTATCTATCTCGTCGTTGATGGCGAGGTCTTTTTCTATATAGGTGTCAGTCTTCGGCAGATAAGCCTCAGGCTGGTAGTAGTCGTAGTAGGACACATAATACTCCACTGCATTGTTGGGGAAGAAGCTCTTGAACTCGCTGTAGAGTTGAGCGGCGAGAGTCTTGTTGTGGCTCAGTATCAAGGTAGGCTTGTTCACGTTGGCTATCACGTTGGCTATGGTGAAGGTCTTTCCAGACCCCGTGACACCCAGCAGTGTCTGTGCGGGCAGTCCCTCCAGCACCCCCTCCGTGAGTTGGCTGATGGCTTCTGGTTGGTCGCCCGTAGGCTTATAGGCAGATGTAAGTTCGAATTTATTCATGTCAAAATGCAATAATGAGGCACAAAGATAGTGATTTTTTCAAAAATTAATACAGAGGAGTTGGTAGATTCGTTGCGAATGTCTAACTTTGCACATTATTTGGATAAGAATGAAGATAAAGTACCATATCATAGCGTTGTTGGCAGTACTGTTTTTCAGTTCCTGCCAGGGGTTCAACAAGCTGTTGAACTATAACGACCAATCCTATAAATACGAAGCAGCCAAGACTTTCTTCGCCCAGGGGAGCTATACCAAGGCCATCACCCTGCTCAATGACGTGATCGTGGTGCTCAAGGGTTCAGACAAGGGTGAGGAATCGCTCTACATGCTGGGCATGAGCTACTACAACGACAACGACCTGCAGATGGCGCATGAGAGTTTCTCCCAGTATGTCACCACCTATCCGCGCGGCATGTTCATCGAGGAGGCACGCTTCTATTCTGGCAAGTCACTCTACCTCTACTCCCCAGAAGCCCGTCTGGATCAGAGTGGCACCTACAGCGCCATCAGTGAGCTGCAGGCCTTCGTGGAGCTGTTCCCACAGAGCGAGCGTAAGAACGAGGCTGAGTTCATGATATTCGACCTGCAAGACAAGCTCGTGGAGAAGGAACTCTACTCCGCCCGCCTGTACTACAATATGGGCAACTATCTGGGAAACAACTATCTGAGCTGCGTCATCACGGCTCAGAATGCCCTGAAAGACTACCCCTACACCGAGTATCGTGAGGAGCTGTCCTATCTGGTGATGAAGGCGAAGTATGATATGGCTGCCAACAGTGTGGCCAGCAAGCGCACAGATCGCTACCGCGATGCACTGGACGAGTGCTATGCGTTCAAGAGCGAATTTCCAGAGAGCAAGTACACAGGCGAGGCCGACGAAATGCTGGCAAAGTCTGAGAAGGCACTTGCCAACGTCAGTGAGGAAGAAGATTAAAAGATTAAAACATTATAATATTTAAAGATTAAGATGGATTACAAGAAAACAAATGCCGCTAACACCACTGTGGTGCGCGACTTGGAGAAACTTTGGGCAGAAACAGGCAATATCTATGAGAGCATTGCCATCATGGGCAAGCGTGCCAATCAGATCAGCGTTGACATCAAGAACGATCTTTCTAAGAAATTGGCCGAGTTTGCTTCTTACAACGACAACTTGGAGGAAGTGTTCGAGAACCGCGAGCAGATAGAGATTTCACGCTACTATGAGAAGTTGCCTAAACCTACACTCATGGCCATTCAGGAATTCATAGAGGGTAAGACCTACTATCGTAATCCTACTAAGGATAAGGAGAAGATGGACTTATGATACAGCGCATCCAATCTGTTTATCTCTTGCTGGCTGCCGTAGCCGTAGTGGTGGCTATCTGCATCTCCATCGGCACCTATGTAGAGGCCGACGGCATCACTACCCATGTGCTGAAGCCTCTGGGCATCAGCTTCGCCAGCGGTGAGTTCCAGTCCACTTGGGGATTGCTCTGTCTGCTCATCCTCAGCGCAGTGATTGCTGTGACTACGATATTTCTCTATCACAACCGCATGCTGCAGATTCGCATGACTATCTTCAATGCGGTGCTCCTCGTGGGCTACTATATCGCTGCAGCCGTGTTCATCTTCTCTCTAAAGGATGGCATTGGCGATGTGAGCTTCCGTCCAGGCATAGGCTTGGCCCTGCCTGCCGTGAGCATCATTCTCTGCTACCTGGCTTTCAGGGGCATCTATCGTGATGAGGTGATGGTGAAAGCAGCCGACAGACTGCGGTAACTTTCATTTGTTTATAGGACTAAGGTCATGCTTTCGCAGCATGGCCTTTTTTGTTCCTAAGCCTTTAGCCAGAAGCGGCGCTCCGCCTCGTCCATCTTCTCTATGGCATAGCGCAGGGTGGTGCGGGGCATCTCTGCCACATGCTGCCTCAGAAAGTCACGGAGCAGCTCCATGCTCACCTGCTTCCCCATCTCGCGCAGCATCCAGCCCACAGCCTTCTGCATCAGGTCGTGTGGGTGGCGTAGGTGCAGCTCCGCATAGCGCAGACACCACGAAGGGTCGCCCTGGTGCGAGGTCTCCCATGTACACACCATGCTCATGCGTTGCCGCCAGAGGTTAGTGCTCTGTGCCAAGTGGTCTATCACGCTGCGCTTGTAGGCCGTCACATCTCCATCACCAGCCAGAAGGGTAGGGAGCATGAGCCATCTTCCCAGAATCTTAGGGGCAGTGAGGTCCACCAGGTCCCAGTTGTTGGCTCGCTCGGCATGCGCCAGATAGAGCGTCAGGATCTCATCGCGTGTACTGATGGCCTTAGCATCCTGCTCTAACTTTTTCTTCGCAGCAGCCTCAAACTTCGCCACCAGTATCAGCAACCCGCAAAAGCGCACCTCGTGCCAAGGGCTTTGCAGCAGTTCAGGCACTTCATCCAGTGTTATCCCCTTCCACACCTCCTTCACCACCTCACGCGTCTGAGGCACCTTCAGTCCGAGGAACTCATCGCCCTCGCCATATTCGCCTGGCCCCGTCTTGAAGAAGCCCATCAGCACCTCCCGCTGCTGCTCGTTCTGCATCGCCTCCATGTGGCGTATGATGTCTTTCGCTGTGATCATGCTATGAATTTTTTAGTTTTTTTGCAAAGATAGAGGTATTATCGAAAATCTTACTATCTTTGCATCAAAACATTTTAAATACTAAGTACTATGAAGAAAACCATGATTGCTGCCCTGATGCTGTTTGGAGTCACAGGGCTATTCGCACAGCAGCCTGGCAACCAGCTGCCTAAGGCGATGACTCAGTATGAAGTGGGCACCAAGCCCTCAGAGACCAATAGGCTGCGCCAAGAGTATCCACGCGTAGATCCGCAGACGCGAAAGGCCTATTTCAAGTTCTACCTGCCACTGGCTCACTCCGTGAGCGTGAGCGTACCCAATGAGTTTAAAGGGACTAAGGACATCGACGGCGTATGGACCATCGAGACCGACCCACTGCCACCGGGCTTCCACTACTACTTCGTGACCGTTGACGGTGCCCGCCTCACCGATCCTAACACCTATGCCTACTACGGCTACGGACTCACTGCAGGCGGCATCGAGGTGCCAGAAGGACCAGAGGGCAACTACTACCGCTTCAACAAGGACGTGCCTCACGGACAGGTGCGCTCGCTCAACTACTATTCTAAGACCAACGGCACCTATCGCCACATCAACGTCTATGTGCCAGCCAGCTACGAGAAGGGCAAGAAGCGCTATCCTGTGCTCTACCTGCTGCATGGCAGCGGTGAGAACGAGGAGGGCTGGATAGACCAAGGCCATGTAGATTTCATCCTCGACAATATGATCGCTGCTGGCGAGGCTCAGGAGATGATCGTGGTGGTGATGAGCGGCGACATGCGCTATACGCCCGATATCCGCGACGTACCTGGCAAGACCGTTTCCGATATCTACATCGATGATTTGGTACCGTTTATCGACCAGACCTTCCGCACCATCCCCAATCGTGACAATCGCGCCATGGCAGGCCTCTCTCGTGGAGGCGGACAGACCACCTCTACCGTGTTCGAGCGTCAGCAGATGGGAAAATTCGCTTGGGTAGGACTGCTCAGCGGCCTCTTCCGCGTCACCGATGAGAACGTGAAGACCGTCTTTGGCGGTGTCTTTGCAGACCCAGCATCCTTCAACAAGCAGATGCGCCTGTTCCACATCAGTTGGGGTAGTGACGAGGGCAACTTCGGCTTCCCAGCCAGCACCGCAGCCGTGCAGAAGCAAGGCATCGACTGCGTGACCTTCGTTTCCGAGGGCACAGCCCACGAGTGGCTCACCTGGCGCCGCGCTTTCCGCGACTTCGCTAAGCGATTGTTCAAGAAGTAAATAACGCTATTATTGCTGCGAACCTCAGTAGAGCCAAGTTTTCTTGAACTCTGCTGAGGTGCAGTTTCGTGCTTATCATTATAGCCTTCACACTTTACACTTCACACTTCACAAATGATGGTTATTTATCTATAGCACAATCACTTACGAGTGTGAAGTGTTGTCACAAACACTTCACCACTCTTCACACATGGTGAAGTGTTGTGAAGAGTCAGAAGCAACACTTCACACTTGTTATAGCTTATTACTTAGTGAGTTATGTGTGATTTGTGAAGTGTGAAGACTAATTTGTATTATTCTTACATACAGAAAATATTTTTCCTGTGCGCAGCAACAATTTTTCTCTAACTTAGAACAAATATTTTCCTAACTAGGTTTCGTTCTTTTCGTTTAGATGTTCTCGAAGGACGGCTATGGAGTATGGCAGAATAACACGCATCTTCTGAAAGCAAAAACGCCCGCTTCTCGGAAAGAGAAGCAGGCGTTTCGTTTTTCTTATAGTCTGCTTTAGAACGCTGCCTCTCTGGCTGGCCAGCGACCACGCTCCATAGATAGGATGTAGCGCTTCATGATGAGGGCAGCAGGACTGGCCATGTTGCCATGATTGAAGCCCTGAACCTCGTACATGTGTACGTTCTTGTGGCCGCACACCTTCAGCATGCGCCAGAAGTAGGCGGTCTCTTCGTAGCGGCCCAGCATCTCCATCTCGCGGTCGGCACTGATGATGACGATAGGAGGAGCATCTGGACGGATGTGGAAGAGGGGAGCCCACTCATCTACCAGCGGGGTGGTGTTCTTGATACCACGCTGCTCACGCAGAGCGAAGTGGGTGATCACCTGTCCGCTGAAAGGGAACAGGGCACAGATGGAGTCGGCATCTACATCATACTTTGCCAGCCACTTCTTGTCGAGGCCAATCATGTCGGTAAGGTAGCCTCCTGCAGAGTGGCCAGACACGTAGATGCGCTGCACGTTGCCTCCATACTGGCCTATGTTCTTAAAGGTCCACGCCACGGCAGCAGCGGCATCGTCGATGATGTCGGGCAGCTCTGCCTTAGGCAGCAGTCGGTAGTTCACTGTCACGATGCCTATGCCGCTCTCCAACAGCTCGGCAGGCAGATATTTCTCGCCACCAGTGAGTCCGCCTCCGTGAAAGAATACGGCCACGGGGAAGTTCTCCTTGTCGGTGGGGTAGTAGAAATCGAGTTTGCAACGCTCATCGGCGTAGGCATTGCCCGTACCAGTGTGGTAGGGGATGTTCTCCAGAGTCTTGTAGTTCTGGGCTACAGCTGCCAATGTCATCAGCAGGAGAGCAAAGAGTGTGAATGTCTTTTTCATGAATTATGTATTTTTTAACCACGAATTTACCGAATGAAACGAATTATTTTAACAACGGATTATACGGATTATAATTCGATAAATTCGGTGAATTCGTGGTTTATTAAAAACTTATCGTCTGTTCTGTTGCTGTTGGCGGCGCAGAGCCTCCTGCTGCTCTTGCATGGCCTGCAGGCGAGCGGCGAAGCCACCACCCGTAGCCATCTCCTTCTGCGTCTTCTTGTTGGCCTCGAGGATAGCCAGCAGCTTCTCCTCGTTAGTGGTCTTCTTCAGCACGGTCATGATGATGACGGTGATGAGCGTGGAGAGGAAGTAGTAGTAGTTGAGGCCAGAAGGATAGTCGTTCAGGATGAAGAAGAACATCACAGGCATGATGATGCTCATCCACTTCATGGCAGCGAGCTGTGGGTTGGCACCCGTATCTTGCATCTTCATGCTATACATGGTATAGATGGTGTTGGTCACCGTCATGAGGAGGCAGAAGAGGCTGATGTGGCTGCCCAAGAACGGAATGTTGAACGGCAGGTTCACGATGGCATCATAGGTGCTGAGGTCGTCGGCCCAGAGGAAGCTCTGCTGACGCAGCTCGATGGCACTCGGCACGAAGAAGAACAGCGCCATGAGGATGGGGAACTGTATGATCATAGGCAGACAGCCACCCATAGGGCTGACGCGATACTGGCTGTAGAGCTGCATCACCTCCTGCTGCTTCTTCATGGCATCTTCTTCCTTAGGATACTTGGCGTTGATGGCATCCACTTTAGGCTTCAGCACACGCATCTTGGCAGAGCTCATGTAGGTCTTGTAGGTGGCAGGGTAGATCACTGCCTTCACGATGAGCGTCATGATGAGGAGCACCCAGCCCATGCCAAGACCGAACTTCGTGAGCCAGTCGAACACGTTGATGGTGAAGAACTGATTCACCCAGCGCACCAACGGCCAGCCCAGATATACTAGGCGGTTGAGCTTCCAGTTCTTGTCGAGCTCGCTGCCTGTAGCGCCTAAGATTTTGTAGTGATTAGGACCGAAGTAGAGGTACATCTGCGTGGCTTCGGCTCCTGTAGGGTCGAAGGCGGTGCTCATCTCGGCATTGTAGTGCTTGATGTAGCCGCTGTCACGCTGCTCCATCTTAGAGGTGAGCTTGGCTTTGTCCAGACCAGCATCACTGATGAAGATGGCAGAGAAGAACTGGTTCTTGAAAGCCACCCAGTTGAGTGTCTCTTCTGGCTGCTTCTCGTCATCACGGCCGGCATTCATCTCATGCACGTCGCGATCCATATCCATATAGGTGAGCTGCGCCAGACGGTTCTCGTAGGTGTAGCCCTTCTCTATCTGGCGAGCACGCTGGTTCCACTCTATATCCACGCTCTTGTTGCCCTGTGCCAGACTGCCCTGCATGCCGTGAGCCTGGATGGAGAAGTCCACCAAGTAGCTGCCCTGATGCAAGGCGTAGCAGAAGTCTATATAGCTGCCAGTTCCGGCACTGAGGCGCATGATGACGGTAGAGTCAGAGCGGTTCACAGGCGTGAAGTAGTAGTCCTTGGTCTGCATGGTCTCACGCGTGTTATAGAAGAGGAAGTTCATCAGCACGTCGTCTCCGCGGAAGAGCGTCACGGGCGTGGTCTTATCCTGCTCCATATAGTCCTTCAGCACAGCGCTGTAGGGAGAGCCGCCCTTGCTGCTGAGTGTGAGCTCCAGCACATCGTTGGCCAGAGTCACCTTCTGGTCGGTGCCCTGTGTGGCGGCAAAGAACGTGGCCGTAGAGTCGCTGACGGCCTGCTGGCGCTCGTTGGCCAGAGCCGCTTCCTGCTTAGCCCTGAGTTCTTCTTCGTGCTGCTGCACCTGCATCAACGAGTCATAGTAGCGTTGCTGAGCCTCTCTCTGCTCTGCCGTAGGTCTGCTCAGGTAGCTGAACACCACGAGGAGGAGGCCTATAAGTACCAATCCGGTAATTGTATTTTTATCCATTTCGAAATATGATTTTACACTTTAAGGCGCAAAGGTAGGTATTTTTCATGGAAAGACCGCCAGTTTTGTGAAATTTTTCCTTTAGTGTTTGATAACTGATATATTTCGATTAAATTTGCATGTTGGTAAATAGGATCTAAAACTAAAAAATAAAAAAAATATGAGCACACGAAAGTCTGTATTAAAGGTATCTTTGTTTTTGTCGCTCGCACTGGCAGCAGCCCCAGCTATGGCCGATGGCATCTTGCCAGCCACGAGTGAGACAGCCAGTCCGGCCGATTCGCTCAGCGGACTGATGGGTGAGTATTTCCAGCTGAAGTGGATGCCCGTGGGTGGCAGCAACTTTGTGTTGGACACCGTGTCACGCGCCTATGAGCAAGTCTATGCCAACGTAGGCGAGGGTGACTACCAGAGCGATCCAGAGCACTATAAGCTCTTCATGCCATTCACCTACTTCAACAGCCCTATGGAGCAGTATTCCACACTGGAATCGGACATCGAGGAAGACACTTCTGATGCCTTGACACGCGCCATGTTCCCTATCGACGAGGAAGGCTACAACAAAACTGGCCGCATCAACACACAGGTGAACGATGCCCTGCTCAGCGCCTATCTCTCTGAACCCGGCAAGGTGAGGTTTACTGAGGATGCCATTAACGAAGGTGGCAACTATGTGGATAGGCTGGAAGAGCAGCAGGAAGATCTGGCCAAGGTTACCGCCAGCATCCTGAATGTGGAAGCCACCCCACAAGACGTGGTGGAAGAGGCAGAGGCCGTGATCACCAAACCTAATTGGTGGAAATTCCAAGGTAACGGCTCCTTCCAGATGTCGCAGAACTATATCTCGGACAACTGGTACAAGGGTGGCGAGAGCAACATTGCCAGCATAGCTACTCTGCAGCTCAAAGCCGACTACAACGACAATGAGAAAGTGCAGTGGGAGAACCTCTTCGACGCTAAGCTGGGTATTGCCAGTGCGCCATCAGACCAATACCACGACTATCTGGTGAACACCGACCTGCTGCGACTCTACAGCAAATTCGGTGTGCAAGCTGCCAAGCACTGGTACTACACCATCTCTGGTGAGGCTAAGACTCAGTTCATGGAGAGCTATGGTGCCAATAGCGAAGAGATGAAGGCCGCTTTCCTGGCTCCACTGGATGTGAACGTCAGCCTCGGTATGGACTATAAGCTGGAGAAGCCTAACTTCAAGTTCTCTGTCATGATATCACCTATCACCTGGACCATGCGCTACATTGGCAACGATAATGTGGATCATAAGAAATATGGTCTCGATGCGGATAAGAACACACGCCACAACATCGGTTCGGAGATTCTGCCTTCATTCACTTGGAACATTGCCAAGAACATCTCTTGGGAGTCGCGCCTCGACTATCTGACCAGCTACACTTGGACACGCATAGACTGGGAAAATACGTTCAACTTTGCCGTGAACAAGTATCTGAGCACTAAGCTCTATCTGCATGCGCGTATGGACGATAGTGCCGAGCCACGCAGCGGCAAGAGAGGTGACATACAGCTTAATGAGCTCTTCAGCTTCGGTATCAACTACACCTGGTAAGGAAAAATGCGTAGAAAGTGCATATTTACGTAATTTTCTTTGTACTTAGAAATAAATAAGATAATTTTGCAGTCTAATTTGTAAACCATACTTTGCAAAATGGAAAACACTGTAAGATATCACGGCGTGGTGAAGGAGGTGACACATGGACACCTACGGGTGGGCATCATGAAGTCTTCTGCCTGCGGCGGCTGCAGCATCAAGGGACATTGCAACTCTGCGGAGGCCAAAGAGCGCTTCGTGGATGTGGATGACCCTGAGGCACAGAGCTACCACGTGGGGCAAGAGGTCTGGATAGTAGGTTCGCCCAGCATGGGATGGAAAGCATTAGGCTATGGTATAGCACTGCCTTTCTTGGTAGTCTTCATCTCACTCTTCGTCTTCTCCGCCTTTATGGAGAGCGACCTGTGGGCGGCACTCTGTGCGCTGGGCATGCTCATACCTTATTATATATTATTATATAGCCAAAGAGAGAAGATGAAGAAAGAACTCTCTTTTGCAGTGGTTCCGTTTGCGGAAAATTATAACTAACTTTATATCATATTATGAATCTAATTCTGATTGCAGTGATTTCTTTGGGCATCATCGCCTTTGTGGCGGCAGGTATCCTGTATGCAGCCTCAAAGAAATTTGCTGTCTATGAAGACCCCCGCATAGCTCAGGTGGCTGAAGTGCTGCCTCAAGCCAACTGCGGTGGATGTGGCTATCCTGGTTGTAGTGGATTGGCTGGTGCCATTGTCAAGGCTGGCTCCCTAGAGGGAAAATTCTGCCCCGTAGGAGGGCAGCCCGTTATGGAGAAGGTTGCGGCCGTGATGGGGCTTACCGCCGAGCAAACCGAACCGATGGTGGCCGTAGTGAGATGTAACGGAACATGTGCCAACAGACCTCGCCTCACAGAGTATGACGGCGTGCGTACCTGCGCCATCGCAGCTGCCACCTATGGCGGTGAGACGGGCTGCAGCTACGGCTGTCTGGGCTGCGGCGACTGCACCAAGGTGTGTAAGTTTGACGCTATCCACATGAATCTAGAAACTGGTCTCCCAGAGGTGGACGACGAGAAGTGTACGGGTTGTGGTGCCTGCACCAAGGCTTGTCCGAAGGGCGTGATAGAGCTGCGCTACAAGGGCAAGAACAACCGCCGCGTGTATGTGCGCTGTATCAACAAGGACAAAGGCCCTGTGGCAAAGAAGGCTTGTAGTGTGGCATGTATCGCCTGCGGCAAGTGTGAGAAGACGTGTCCGTTTGGTGCCATCACGGTAGAAAACAATGTGGCATACATTGACTTCATGAAGTGTAAGTCTTGCCGTAAGTGTGTGGAGGTTTGTCCACAGCACTCCATCATAGACCTGAACTTCCCTCCGCTGAAGAAGAAAGAAACTCCTGCTGTAGAAGCTCCGAAGACTGAGGCTCCAAAGGCCGAGGCTCCAAAGGCTGCCGCTCTGGCACAGCCCGTTCAGGGTGGTGCTATGCCAAGTGCTGCTGCCATCGAAGCACTGCTCCCACAGGCCAATTGCGGTGGCTGCGGCTTCGACGACTGTCCTGCATTCGCTGCTGCCGTAGTAGCCGATGGTGGAGTAGGAGAGAAGTTCTGCTCCGTAGGCGGTGAAGAGGTGATGGCTAAGATAGCCGCCCTGCTGGCATCGGCTTCATCGGCACCTGCTGCCGAGGCTGCTCCAGCACCAGAGGCTGCCCCAGCACCTGCTCCAGTGAAGGAGGAAGCTCCTGCTGCTCCAGCCAAGGAAGAGCCTAAGACTCCAGAAGACCTGTGGCGTGAGAAGATGGGCTATACAGCCAAAGCCATCGGCTTGGTGCCTATTCCTCAGAGCCGTTGGTGCAATGGTATCTTCAAGCCACTACCTCCTGTGACAGGCTTAGAGAAAGCTGCTCCTAAGACCGCAGAAGCCCCCAAGGCAGAAGCTCCCAAGGCAGAAGCACCAAAGTCGGCCTTCGACGCATATACCCCTAAGGGCATCGGTCTGATCACGATACTGCAGAGTCGCTGGAGCAACGGCATCTTCAAGCCAGAAGCACCTAAGACGCAGATAGAGAAGGCAGAGGCACTGAATGCCGCACTCCTCAAGGAAGCGGCAGGGAAGTAACCTGATTGTTAACCAGAATACATGAAATCAAGATAATGAAGACATTTTCAATTGGTGGAGTTCATCCCCACGGAAATAAACTTTCGGCAGGAAAGCCCATCGTTCCGGCAGCGGTGCCTCAGAAGGCATACATTTTGTTGGGACAGCACATCGGTGCCCCTGCCAAGCCTATCGTGGCACGAGGCGATGAGGTGAAAGTGGGGCAGAAGATTGCAGAGCCGGGCGGCTTTGTCTCTGCTGCCATCTACTCCTCTGTGAGCGGTAAGGTTTCAAAGATAGACAATATAGTGGACGCCAGTGGCTATCCACGTCCGGCTATCATCATCGATGTGCAGGGCGACGAATGGGTAGATACCATAGACCGCACAGGCACCATCGTGCGTGAGTGCGACCTCAAGCCCGAGGAAATAGTGAAGAAGGTGGCCGAGATGGGTATCGTAGGTATGGGTGGCGCTCAGTTCCCTACGCAGGTGAAGCTGGCTCCCCCTCCAACAGCCAAGCCTGAGTGCGTGGTTATCAACGGTGCCGAGTGTGAGCCTTACCTCACCGCCGATCATGCCTTGATGCTGGAGCATGCCGAGGAAATACTCGTAGGCGTGAGCATCCTCATGAAAGCCATGAAGGTGAATAGGGGCTACATCGGCATAGAGAACAATAAGTCAGATGCCATAGCCAAGATGGAGGCAGCTGCCAAGACCTTCCAGGGCATCGAGATCGTTCCCCTGAAGATGAAGTACCCTCAGGGTGGTGAGAAGCAACTTATCCAAGCCATACTCGACCGCTACGTAGGCAGTGGAGCGCTTCCTATCACTACAGGCGCGCTGGTGCAGAACGTAGGTACGGCTTTTGCCGTCTATCAAGCAGTGCAGAAGAACAAGCCACTGATAGAGCGTGTGGTGACCGTGACGGGTAAGTCACTGGCCAATCCAAGCAATCTGCTGGTGCGTATAGGTACGCCTATCCAGCAACTGATCGACGCTTGCGGCGGACTGCCAGAGGATACGGGCAAGGTGATCAGCGGTGGTCCGATGATGGGTAAGGCCGTAGCTACTACGGAGATACCTACCACAAAGGGTACATCGGGCATCACCATCATGAACCAGAAAGACGCTCGTCGTGGTGAGGTGCAGCCATGCATCCGCTGTGCTAAGTGTGTGGCAGCCTGCCCTATGGGCTTGGAACCATACCTCCTGGCACAACTTGCAGAGCATGGAGAGTTTGAGAGAGAAATCAATGAACAGATTATGGACTGTCTGTCGTGTGGAGCTTGCCAGTTCACTTGTCCGGCCAATCGTCCGTTGTTGGACTACATCAGCCTGGGCAAGGCGAAGGCAGGAGCCATCCTTCGTTCACGCAGTGCTAAAAAATAATAGGAAGTTATGGAAAAGTTAATAGTATCACTTTCACCTCATGACCATAGCAGTGACAGCGTGCAGCGGAATATGTATGCCGTGCTCATAGCGCTGATACCCGCTTTCCTCGTGTCGCTGGGCATGTTTGGCATGGGTGCTTTGATTGTCATGCTCACCTCGGTGGCTTCGTGCCTGTTCTTCGAGTGGGCCATTGTGAAGTTTATCCTGAAGCGTGAACGAACCACGATATTAGACGGCTCTGCCGCCATCACGGGTGCATTGCTGGCATTCAACCTGCCGTCAAACCTCCCTATATGGATCATCATCCTCGGTGCCCTGTTTGCCATCGGTGTGGCAAAGATGAGCTTCGGAGGCTTGGGGTGCAACCCCTTCAACCCCGCTATCGTGGGACGTATCTTCCTGCTTATCTCCTTCCCTGTGCAGATGACCACATGGCCATGCCAGGACAGTGGATGGCTTATACCGATGTGGAGACAGGTGCTACACCTCTGGGTATCATGAAGGGTGTCATCAGTGGTGCCCCTGGCGTTTCACTCGACCAGCTGCCTTCATCACTCGACCTCTTCTTGGGAAACAATCCGGGTTCCTTCGGTGAAGTCAGTGCGTTAGCATTGCTGCTTGGCGGTGCCTATTTGCTTTGGAAGAAGGTCATCACATGGCACATCCCTGTGTCTATCATCGTCACTGTGGCCGTGTTCACAGGCATCATGTATCTGGTAGATCCTACCACCTACGCCTGTCCGCTGACACACCTCCTCACAGGTGGTCTGATGCTGGGTGCCATCTTCATGGCTACCGACTATGTCACTTCGCCTATGACCCATAAGGGCCAGCTGATCTATGGCGTGTGCATCGGTCTTATCACCGTGATTATCCGTTTGTTCGGAAGCTATCCAGAGGGTATGAGTTTCGCTATCCTGATCATGAACTCATTCACTCCGCTTATTAATAACTACATAAAGCCGACCCGTTTCAGTAGCAGGGCCATAAAGAAATGAAAAAGTTAGAATCTACATTGGGTAATATGCTGCTGGTGCTTACTGGCATCACCATGGTGATGGTAGGCATCCTGGCAGTGATGAATGAGCTCACACGAGAGCCCATTGCACAGGCTAACGCCAAGACACTGAGCGATGCCGTGTCGGCTGTGGTGCCTGGTTTCGACAACGACCCCATCGCCGAGAAGCGTGTGGAGGAGGTCGATGGTGTGTCATACACCATCTATCCAGCTACGAAGGGTGGGGAATACCTCGGTGCTGCCGTAGAGTCCAGCTCTCTGGGCTTCGGCGGACAACTCACTATCATCGTGGGCTTCGATAAGGATGGAAAAATCAACGACTACTCTGTCTTGAAGCATGCAGAGACTCCTGGACTTGGTGCCAAGGCCGATACGTGGTTCAAGAAAGGGAATAAGGGCGACATCACAGGTCTCTCACCTGCCAATGGCGACCTCACCGTGAGCAAGGACGGAGGACAGATAGATGCCATCACCGCATCTACCATCACCAGCCGTGCCTTCCTCAAGGCCGTGAACAATGCATATAAGGTATATCAAGGAAACGCCGACACCACTACGGGTGCAACGCAGACGGTGGCACAGGCTAAATGAAAGGAGGACAACGTATGAGTAATTTGAAAGTATTATTAAACGGCATCATCAAGGAGAATCCTACCTTCGTGCTGCTGCTTGGTATGTGTCCTACCTTGGGTACTACCTCTTCTGCCATCAATGGTATGAGCATGGGCTTAGCCACCACCTTCGTGCTGATTTGCTCCAACACGGTGATCTCTTGCCTCAAGAGCATCGTGCCTGATAAGGTGCGCATCCCCTCATTCATCGTGGTGATAGCGTCGTTTGTGACATTGCTGCAGATGGTGATGCAGGCCTATACACCTGCACTCTACACTACACTGGGACTCTTCATCCCACTGATTGTGGTAAACTGTATCGTACTGGGACGTGCCGAGGCTTTTGCCTCTAAGAACGGTCCCGTAGCTTCTTTCTTCGACGGTCTGGGCATCGGCATCGGCTTCACCTTGGCGCTCACCTTGCTGGGTGCTATGCGTGAGTTGCTGGGCACGGGCAAGGTCTTCGGTTTAGGTCTCATTCCTGAAGATTATGGCATGCTGCTCTTCGTGTTGGCTCCTGGAGCCTTCATCGCACTGGGCTATCTCATCGCCATCTTCAATAAAGTGAAGGGCTCAAAAGCATAACCAACTAAAAAAGATTCATTATGGAATATATATTGCTATTTATATTTGCGGTCTTCGTCAACAACGTCGTTTTCTCGCAGTTTCTGGGTATCTGCCCTTTCCTGGGTGTCTCTAAGAAGATAGACACCGCACTGGGTATGAGTGCCGCCGTGGCTTTTGTGCTTACCATCGCCACCATAGTGACCTATCTGATTCAGTACTATGTGCTCAACGCCTTCGACTTGCAGTACCTGCAGACCATCACCTTCATCTTGGTGATAGCCTCTCTGGTGCAGCTGCTCGAGATAGTGCTCAAGAAGGTGTCTCCATCGCTTTATCAGGCATTGGGTATCTTCTTGCCGCTGATCACTACCAACTGTGTGATTTTGGGTGTGGCTATCAACGTGATAGACTATAACTACAACCTGCTGCAAGGTGTGGTGTTCGCCTTCTCTACAGCCATCGGCTACGGATTGGCACTCACCATGTTTGCTGGTGTTCGTGAGAGTCTGGCGCTGGTCAATGTGCCCGAGGGCATGAAGGGAACGCCTATCGCCCTCATCGTGGCTGGTATCATGGCTATGGCATTTATGGGCTTTAGTGGTGTAGTTAAGCTGTAAATTTAATTTTTTTTAAAAATAGTTTGTTATTTACAAAATAAGAACTATATTTGCAACGAAATTCTATAAAAGGCAAATTTTGAAATGGCTTTGAAGGAAAAGATCCTGGTAACAGGAGGTACAGGTTTTATAGGATCTCACACCGTGGTGGAACTCCAAAATGCGGGTTATGAAGTTGTGATTATTGATAATCTGAGCAACTCACACGCTGAGGTGGTAGATAGTATAGAACAGATAACAGGCCAAAGGCCAGCATTCGAGAAAGTTGATTGTCTGGACGCTGTGGCATTGAAAACGGTCTTTGAGAAATATGCGGGCATCCGCGCCATTATTCACTTCGCGGCCAGTAAGGCAGTGGGAGAGTCAGTGGAGAAACCTTTGAAGTACTATCGCAACAACTTAGGTTCGCTGCTCAATCTGCTGGACTTGATGCCACAGTATGGAGTAGAGGGTATCGTCTTCTCATCTTCATGCACGGTATATGGCCAGCCTGATGTGCTTCCTGTGACGGAAGAGGCGCCTATCAAAAAGGCAGAATCTCCTTACGGAAACACCAAGCAGATATGCGAGGCTATCATTCAGGACGATGTGAAGTCTGGCGCACCCATTAGTGCCATCTTACTGAGGTATTTCAATCCTATAGGTGCACATCCATCAGGACTGATTGGAGAGTTGCCAAATGGGGTGCCTCAGAACTTGGTTCCTTTTATCACGCAGACGGCCATGGGTATCCGTGAGCAGTTGAGTGTTTTCGGTGATGACTATGATACACCCGACGGGTCTTGCATCCGCGACTACATCAATGTGGTGGATTTGGCTAAGGCTCATGTGCATGCCATAGGACGCATCCTGCAGAAGAAGCAGCAGGAACCTGTGGAGGTGTTTAACATCGGTACGGGTAGGGGACTTTCAGTCTTGGAACTGGTGCATGCCTTCGAGGAATCTACGGGTGTGAAGCTCAACTACAAGATCGCCGGACGTCGTGCTGGTGATATCGTGAAGGTTTGGGCAGATCCGAAGAAAGCCAACGAGGTGCTGGGATGGCATGCCGAGGAGACCATTGAGGATACTCTGCGAAGCGCTTGGAAGTGGCAAGTTCACTTGCGTGAGGCAGGCATCCAGTGAATTTGAGTTTAGGTAAAGATATAAGTTTTTAATTACCCTCATATCTTCCGTTTTGTATGTGAATATAGAATGAAAGATTATACTCCCTAAGTATAAGGTAATTATAATAGTTTTGTCGTGTTTTATTTTGTGTTTGTGTTAAGAATAGCTCCGTCGTGAGACGGGGCTATTCTTTTTTTGTCTTTAAATCTTTATGCCCAGTTTCTCCAGCGAGTTGCTGCTGCTCATGATCTGTCGCACGGCTTTCTCATTGGCACTGAAGGGACCGAAGCCTTGCAGCTTGATGGTGCACATGGCAGCAGCGAAGCAACCAGCCTCGTAGGGTGATGCGCCTAAACTGCGCTGATAGAGATATCCCACCATGTAGGTGTCGCCGCATCCTGTAGCATCTACGAGCTTAGCAGTGGGGTAGGCAGGTACGTCGGTGAACTCGCCGCGGGTGTAGATGAGCGATCCTTCCTCATCGAAGGTCAGCACCACCTCCTTCACGCCCCAGTCTGCCAACATCAGAGCTGCCTCGTGTGGCTCCTCACAACCGGTGATGGTGAGCATTTCGTCATGGTTGGCTTTTAACGTATGTATATAGCGCAGTGCCTCACGCTTCTCCGTCCAGTCCACGGGTTTCACCTCTTCATGATGCACCTCACGCAGAAAGCCCTGCACATCGGCACTCACCTTGCCACGCTTAGCTAGTTGGCTGATCACCTCTACAGAAAAATCACTCCGCAGCAAGCTTCCCAAGTGTATCACGTCGGCATCTACCGCTTTCAGATCATCTATGCTGAAGGGCGCTGCGGCGGCAGTGACACGCTGCGTGCGGTCGCTCTGACTTACGGAATGGTAGATGTTTTCGAAGCAAACCGTCTGTGGAATCTGGTGGCAATCTACATCGATGCCCAGTTGGCGGATGTCTTCCACCACACTGAGATCATCTTTTCCTACAGCCGTCACCAGTTGTAGTCCTGCAGGTTGTAATCGGCTCATGGCATGAGCAAAATAATAAGCCGTTCCACCAGGCATGCTAACCGTTTCTTGCGGCGTTACCACCTTGTCTTTTGTGATGAAGCCGATGCAGCAAAGTCTATATTTAGCCATATTCTTTCTAGATTTATATTTCGTAGTACAAAGATAGTATTTTTTTAAGTGTGTTGCCCATTTAAATACACTGAAATGAAATAAAATAGCACAGCGGCGTGGTGTTGGCGATATTTGCATATTAATGCATACATACAGAAAAGCCGCCTGCAGCTTCACAGCAACAGGCGGCGCTAACGTAAAAATCCGACTTTTATATAATCTATCTGTTTTAGAAACTAAGATGAATACCTCCCATGAATGTGGCCTTCGGCATAGGGAAGCCCGCATTGATTTCGTACTTCTGCGCCAGCAGGTTTTCGCCTTTCACGTAGAGAGTTACGAAGCTGCTTAGGCGATAGTTCACATCGGCATTCCACAGCACAAAACTTTCCTTCTGAGCATTGTCGCCCACGGCGGTGTAGAGACCGCTAATCCACTGCACACCCGTGTTGAATGCCCAGCGGTCGCGGCTGTAATTCACGCCAGCAAAGAGCTTACTTTCAGGTGCCGCCAGCACCGGATTCTCCATGTGTAGATAGCTGTAGTTGGCATTCACGCCCCAATGTGTGTCTATCTGATAGGCGACGTTCGCCTCCAAGCCATAGTTCTCTATCTCGCCAGTGTTCACGTTGCGAGGCTTGCCGTCTATACGCATGGTCTGAATCATGTTGTCGCCCTTGATGTAGTAGAGATTGAGCCCGTATGTCAGTGCACCGTTCAGTTGTCGCTGCGTGAAAGAGAGCTCGTAGTTCATCAGGCGCTCAGGCTTCAGATCTGCATTCTGCGGTGGAAACATGTACATCTCGCGGATAGAAGGGTTGCGGAAACCCTTGCTTACCATGGCCTTGATTTGGGCATCTTGTGGCAAGCGGAAAGAAAGACCGCCCTGTGGCACCCATTCAGTGCCCGCCTGAGAGTGATGATCCAGACGGATACCAGCATCCAACGTTAGCCATGAAGTGAGGTCTTGGCGGAAGTCCACATAGCCAGCTACCTCGTTTTCCGACTTGTCGGCATAGGTATTGGTCACCTCACGGGTAGCACGGCTCTCATTCCACGCATGTCCCTTGATGTGCTGGAAATCGAAGCCCCCCGTCAGGCGATTGCCTTCGAAGAGCTGTACGCTTTGGTACCAAGAGAAGCCCATCATGGCATCGTCAGAGAGGTAGTAAGCCGTTTGTGGTCCGTTAGGTAGGGTGTAGCCATCGTTTATCTTGTGGTGTCCCCAGTTCATGAAGAAGCTCAGAGCACCAGAAGTCTTGCCATAATCGTTTGTCAACGCTGCAGATGCTGCACCACGCGTGATCCACTGGTCGCCTTCCAGCAACGGAGCACTCACGGTGCCAGGATTGGTAGCAGAGAAGTGTGTAAGATTGATGTCTGCGTATGCCTTCCAGTTGTCAGAGAAGTCGTATCCCACCTTGCCGTAGCCGCCATACTGCTCGAACTCCATGTTGGGACGATGGCCGTCGGTGCGATTGTAAGAGGCAGATACCACACTGTTGAACTTCCCCGCACGGATGCGGTTGGTAGCTTCCGTCTGCAGCGTGTTGTAGGAGCCATATCCCACGTTCACGTCGGTCTTCACACCGTCTTCTTGCATCTTGCGTGTCACGATGTTTATCACGCCTCCCATGGCGTTGGAACCATAGAGCACCGATGCCGGACCGCGCAGTACTTCCACCTTGTCGGTCATCAGCGTCTGATACACATCGGCAATGGGATGTCCGAAGATACCCATGTATTGAGGATGTCCGTCTATCAGCACCATGAGCTGTCCGCTGCCGCCGCTGATGCCACGGAGATTGATGCCACCTGCTGCACCGCCAGACACTCCATAACCCATCACGCCACGACTAGTGACGAAGAGGCTGGGCACTTGCTCCGTAAGGGTAGGGAGGATAGAGGTGCGATTAGACTCGGTGAGCTTTGCACGATTGATAGTAGAAATCGTCATCGGCAGATGACGGATATCTGTTTGGTTTCTTGTACCTGTGACCACCACCTCATCGATGGTGCGATCTTCTTCTGGCTGTTGTGCATGTGCATAGAGCCCCATGCCTGCCAGCAGCGTAAGTAATACTACTTTCTTCATTTTCTTTGAACTAACACATTATATAATTTAATTACTTCTCCGAGATGTGTAGTTCAAGTATCCTTATCCTTCAGGCTTCTTTGGATTTCGGCCTTTGCGACTCGACGAATTGCTTGATAAGCGGCAGCATGTCTTCCACGCTCTTCTCATTGTAGCACTCCGACTCCATAGGGCACCAGTCCGTGAGCTTGTGGTTCTGTATGTAGCTCACCACCTGCTCGTATTCGGTAGGGATGCCCGCTTCGCGTAGCAGCACCAACGCCGAAAGACTGATGAGGTCGGCATACACCTGTTTTGCGCCACCCTCTATGAGTAGGGCGGCAGCCGCTTTGCCTATCACGTGATCGGCCACCTCGGCACCTTTTAGGAAGTCGGGCTCACTGTCGTAGAGTCCGTAGAGATCCATGATGCCACGGTTGTGAAACTTCTTCACCTCCTCGTTCTGTATCACGCAAGCGCAATGCTCGTTGTGCAAAATGTGAATAAGGTCTTGAACCATAATCTTACTTTCTCGGTTGCAAAGGTCTAAATTATAATGATTGTTAGTTAGTCGGAATCAAACCAATAGTTGGCTTTATCAAACCAAGCGGTCGGTGCGCCACTGCTGCGGCGGTTTTCCGGTGTGTTTCTTGACAAATTTACTGAACGACGACGGCTCTTCGAAGCCCAGTGCCATGGCTATGTCACCGATGCTCTGTGAGGAGTGCTGCAACAACTTCATGGCCTCATAGACGATGCGACTGGCGATGATGTCGCTGGTGGTCTTTCCCGTCACTTGCTTCACTACACGGTTGAGGTGATTCACGTGTACACAAAGCTTATCGGCATACTGTGCAGGTGTGGTGAGCGTCACTGCACGCAGTTTCGCATCGATGGGAAACAGGCTGTCGAGCATATTCAGAAAGAGCTCCACGATGCGCTGTGCGGCACTCTGATGCGTCTCCACCACTTCCGTAGTTTGAATCTTGTTCACCTCATGTACTAAAAGGTGCAGATAGCTGCGGAGGATGTCCATCTTCTGCGTGTAGTCAGAGAGATACTCCTCATGCATTTTCTGGAACAGTGCCTTGAACGTCTGCAAATTGTCGTAGCTGAGAAAAATCAGTGGCTCCCGCTGTGTGTTGAGAAATGGAGCCTCTGCGAGCGTCTCATTCTTCTCATCGGGACGTAGGAATGCATCATTGAACAGACAGAAAAAGCCCGTCCCGCGCTCATTGCTCGTCGCCTCCCATGCATAGGGCATCAGCGGACTGGCAAAGATGAGAGCGGGACGGTCTATTTCCACCCATTTGTCTGCATAGTAGAGCTTTCCCTCTTCCAGCAGCAGGGCGATGGTGTAGAAGCTGCGGTTACTGAAACTCACGCGCCGAGGATGAAAAGCATTCTGCCCCACACTGAAGTGCGGCATCTCTGTCTCCTCATAGCGCTCGTATTTCAGTGAGGCAGCCATAACTGTCAGTCGATGCTTACCAATTCGTAATCCTGACTTCCGAAACCTAACTCTGAAGCATAGTCTATGGTATGCTTGCCATGACGCTGCTCTATGCGCTCCTTCAGCGGCTCTGCATCATTGTGCTCATCGTGGTGCACCTGCCAAATGAGGTCCACAGAAGCCTGATCTACAGCCACAGGATCCAGACTTGCCAGAATACCGATGTCCTCTATGGTAGGATCGTGCGGATTGCTGTCGCAGTCGCAGTCGATAGAGATATTGTTCAGCACGTCGATATAGACAATGTTGCCCTTCATATAGTCGTGAACACCCTGTGCGGCAGCTGCCATAGACTCCAGGAAGCCGTCTTGATCGTCCACATGGTTCCAGCACTCCACCACATCGCTGGTGAGGCCTGCAGAGTGAATGTAAGCCTTGCCGGCAGCAGAAGCCACACCGATGCTCTGATTCTTCAGCACGCCACCGAGACCTGCCATGAGATGTCCCTTGAAGTGCGCCAGATTGATGATGAAGTCATAGTTCTTCAGATGCGTTCCCACGATGTCATACTTGATGTGCTTCGTGTCACGCACCGGAATCTGGAAGTCGCCCTCCTCATCCATGATATCCACATCGGCAATGTCGTAGAAGCCATGCTGGCGGATGGTGTCCTTATGTGCCTCCGTGCTGTTGCGGCTGCCCTCATACGCGGTGTTGCACTCTATGATGGTGCCGTTCACCAGTTTCACCAACTTGCCTATCAGTTCAGGCTTCAGGTAGTTGTGACCACCCAACTCACCCGTACTGATCTTCACGCCTACACGTCCGGTGGCAGGCTTACCCAGTTTCTCATAAATCTTAATCAATGATTCAGGAGTAATCTCCTTTGTCATGTAAACTACTGATTTTCCCATATTCATTTTATTTAAGTCGGATTTTGAGTATAAATATAGGCATTTTTCTTCAAAGAAAAGTATTATCACTATTAAAAATACCAAAGTGAGCCTTGAATGCGAAATGGAGGTGTCAAAATATGCCTTCTATGCAGCGTGGGTTTTTGCGATTTTGCTTGTAGAATAGTTTTGTATTAATTAACTTTGTAGCGCGAAAATTAGAAAATTAGTAATATTCCTAAAATCCGCAACTATCATCCAATACACGATTAAGGGTAGATTTATGAGTCGTTAGTAGCAGCTTTCAGTAAAAAGC
>CADALZ010000020.1 GCA_902788865.1 uncultured Bacteroidales bacterium
CCACCCGCATGAGGTCGAAGTAATAGGCCGAGTGGAAGGTGTGGAGCTTATAGTGCTTGAGCTTATCCAGATAGACGTAGTAGTGGCCGTGATGCTCATGGTGCATCTCTGCTGGCAAAGGGCTGAGGGCTTCCAACTGGTTGTAATACCTCACTCGGTCTTGGATATAGTCCCAGTCGGGCCGCTGGCGCACATCAGCCAAGAGGCGCTGCATCCGGCTTCTGTAGTAAGCAGCAGGAAGCAGCGTCTTCAGATATTCCTTAATGATATAGGATAACCTCATGTATGTACCGTTTTAGATTTCGGCGCAAAGATAGAGCAAAAGGATTAGAGTGTGATAGGGAAATAGGTTACATTTCTATGACATTCACTGAGGTCTAGAAATTCCAAGCCATTATTTCTTACGGAGCGTGAACTCGAACAAGAGTCCGCCCGATGCCGGAGAGCTGGCCGTGATGCTGCCGCCATGTAGCAGCACTGCATTCTTGACGATGGAGAGTCCCAAGCCAGTGCCGCCCATATCACGGCTGCGGCCCTTGTCTATGCGATAGAAACGCTCGAAGATACGAGGCAGATGTTCGGGTGGAATACCTACGCCATTGTCCTTCACCACGAAACGCCAATCGTCCTGCTCCTGAGTAGCAGTGATCTCGATGGTAGTGCCCTGTCCGGCATAGTTGGTGGCATTGTCCACCAAGTTGCGGAAGATGCTGTAGATGAGAGATGGATTTCCCTGGATAATGATGCTCTGTGGGAGATAATTCAGCAGCTTCATCTGGCGTGTTTCTACCTTGAATGATGTTTCCTGCACGATTTCGGCAACGATGGTAGAGACATTGACTCGCTCCTTAGAAATCATGTCTTTGGCATAGTCCATGCGGTTGAGCGTAGAGATGTCTTGCAGCAAGGTAGATAAGCGTCGGGCTTGTGCGTTGGTGCGGATGATGAACTGTCGCTTCACCTCTTCGGAGATATCGGGGCTCTCAAGGATGGTGTCTGTGAAGCCGAGGATGCTGGCCACAGGGGTTTTGAGTTCGTGGGCGATATTCTGAGTAAGCTGGCGTCGCATGCTGTTCTCCTTCTCGGCCTGCTCACGGCTGATGCGCTCGTCCATGCGCTTGGCATAGCGGAATAAGAGGAATCCGAGGAATGCCATCACGACCAGCGAGAAGAGCAAGAGGTGCCAGTCGCTGACTTCTTCGAAGGGGACGATGAACTTACGATCGTAGTCCTCGAACAAGATAAAGACAGCGGCATAGATAAAGAATACGGCCATGACGCTGAGCCACATCTTGCGGCCTTCTGACAACTTCTTCATAGCGCTCCACTCTCCTACTTTTTATCTAATACTTCTTCGAAAGAATAGCCAAAGCCTGTGCGAGAGATGAGACAGGCGGCATAGCGACCGAGTTTCTTGCGCAGACGGGCGATATTGACATCGACAGTGCGCTCTGTGACTACAACATCTTGCGGCCATACTTGATCGAGCAACTGACGGCGGCTGAACACCTGTCCGCGATGCTGTAAAAGCAAATTGAGCAGATCGAACTCCGTACGTGTGAAGGTGGCGTTCTCACCATCTACCGTCACGACCTTCCTTTCGCCATCAACCACCAGTCCGTCATAGACTAGCTGTGAACTGTCTGGACTTTCCGTGTTCCCCACCCTACTCAGCACGGCTTTCACACGGGCCATCACTTCGCGCACAGAGAACGGCTTGGGCACATAGTCGTCGGCCCCAAGTCCGAAGCCTCGCAGGGTGTCATCTTCGGTATCCTTGGCCGTGAGGAAGATGATGGGCAGATGGGCTGTCTTCTCGGAGGCCTTCAGTTTCTCGGCCAGCTCGAAGCCCGACATGCCAGGCATCATCACATCGAGGAGGAGCAAATCGAAGTCTGTGACTTCCAGCTGCAATGCCTCTTCTGCCGAGTACACTGCCTGAGCCTGAAAGCCGGCTGCATGAAGATTGAACAACAGGATGTCGCACAAATCACGCTCATCATCGATGACCAAAATACGTTTCCTCTCCATATCTGTTGCAAAGATATAAAAAACTATTAACTCTCCAACTAATTGAAGAAAAGAACACGGTCTTTATTTACCGAAACGTGCCTCTACCACATTAACCACATAGTCGCCCAGTTTCTCCATCTCATTGACGATGTCTATATAGAGCGTACCAATGGCGTAATCGTACTCATGATCGTTGACTGCCTGCACATTATCAGCTTTCAGTTGATTACGCATCTGGTTGATTTCATTCTCTATGCGGAAGGTCTCACGGATGTCGTGCTCGTTGCGATGTCCGCGCATCACGATATTCATCTGTCGCAGCGCATTGTCGCACAGCGTCATCATGGAGAGCAGGCGCTGGTTTTGCTGCTCATTGAACTCCTTGCCCGCCTCCTGCTTGCGATCGAGCGTGCGAGCCAGTTTGTAGCAGGCATCGCCGATAGACTCCAGTTCGCTGATCTCACGTATCATCTGGCGGATCTTCTGCTTGGTATCGTCGCTGAGGTGGCCGTCGCTCACCTGCTCCAAATAGCGGGCTATTTCGATCTCGGTCTTGTCGGTGAGGTCTTCCTCATGCTCTATCTGACTGAAGAGCTCTGCAAACGGCTTGTCCTTTGTCTCGCCGAACAGCTGTCGCACCATGCCGAACATCTTCTCCACACGCAAGCCGAAGGCTGCGGTCTCCTTCTGTGCCTGCAAGACGGAGATTTCTGGAGTCTGCACCAGATTGGACTGTATGTACTGCAAACGGAACTCTTCCTTCTCACTTTCTTCCTTCTCTGGAAGCAGCCAGCGTACCACTTTCTCTATCTGTGGCACAAATCCCAGCAAGATGGCTGTATTGATGACATTGAAGCAGGTGTGGAACATGGCCAGCACTACGGGCAGCTTCTCTGTCTGTCCGCCAAGCGCAGGATCATAGCCCACAAAACCACACACCATATTCACAAACGGATAGAATATGCAAAGCACCCATATCACACCGAATACATTGAATAACAGGTGTGCGAGTGCTGCTCTGCGGGCTTGTGTGTTGGCTCCTAAAGCTACCAGATTGGCCGTAGCTGTGGTGCCGATATTCTCGCCCATCACCAGCGCAATACCCAGATAGATAGGTAGCACACCCGTAGAACAAAGCAGAATAGTGATAGCCATCACGGCGGCAGACGACTGCACGATGCAGGTAATCAGCGTGCCGATGGCCAAGAAGGCCAGAATGGTGAGATGGCTCGATGTATCAAACGAAGCAAAGAAGGCTATCACCGCTTCATTGTGCTCCAAATCCAAGGCCTTGCCCGAATTGCTCAGCATCACCAGCGAGAGGAACATAAATGCCGTACCAAACAGGAAATCTCCCAAATAGCGATGCTGCTTCTTGTAGATGAGCAGCATACCAATCAAGAAAGAGGGATAGACCACATTGGTAAGGTCGACATTATAGCCCAATGACATAATCCAAGCTGTGAGCGTGGTGCCTATATTGGCTCCCATAATGACGGAGATGGCTTGAGAGAGGGTGAGAAGTCCGGCCGATACGAACGATACGGTCATGACGGTGGTGGCTGATGATGACTGAACGGCACAGGTGATAAGCGTACCAGTGAGCATGCCCGTCACACGATTGGTGGTCATCTTGGCAAGGATGTGTCTGAGCTGTGGTCCTGCCATTTTCTGCAGCGCCTCACTCATCATGCGCATGCCATAGATCAGCAAACTTAATGCGCCGAGTAGCTGAAGCACTATCAGCACGTAATTTTGATTTGTTTCCATATTATTGCATCAAAAATGTGACTCAAACAAGAAATCACGCTACAAAGATAAAACTTAATACCGGCGTGAAACTCCCTAAGGGGATTACATTCTTATTACATTTTCCCATGCACTCTTCTATGCAGGCGAGAATATAAAATAGGTATTACATTCATGCTACATTCTATTTTAAATAGTAAAACAAAGCGAAAAATTAAGGAAAAATGACTATTTTTGCAGCTCAATTTCCAATTACTTGATGAAGAGAGCAATTTTTACGATAGCATTTCTGATGCTGACAGTGCTGACTTGGGCTCAGCAGCAGGACATTGATACACTGGGGCTTGGCGTAGAGGCTGAGGCATGGTTTACGCGTTCTGACCACACCGACAAGTCGCGCCGGCTGGCATTGATATTCAATCATGAGAAGTTTGACATCTTCGGATCACTGACTTTCGATGACCCTCTGCAGGTGCAAGAAGGCAGCGTGCTGCATACGGTGCAGGGAGACTCTCTATGGCAGCGTAAGTACAATCTCAGAAAAGAATGGAGCGGCGATGGCTATACGGGCAAGATAGGCATGAACTATCACCTGCGCCCCAACCACCATGTGGGCGTGACTTACCTCCATATTCACACGCCTGCCGCCGATGATCCTGGTTCACATATAGGAAGCGTACACATAAACGGTCTGCACAAACTCGACTTGACGGAGGATATCACTTGGCGCAATGGCGTTGTAAAGACGCAGCAACTGAATGCTTACTATCGCGGTCAGCTGCAAAAAACCAGCATCGCGCTTGATGCGGAATACTACTCGCGCAAAGAGAACGTCAACACGGTTATCAATGCAGATGAAGGCGCAGGAGAAATAGAAGCGAGCAACAGTTTCAGACATAAGCGTACGCATGTTCTGGCGCTGACGCTGGATTTGGAGCATACGTTGGAGCATGGCTCTCTAAACTGGGGGACCGCCTATCTCTATACGCGTCGCTTCGACCACCATCAGTCGTCCAGCACACAGCCTTTGGAAAAGAACAACTTTTTCCACCATCGTTTCATCCCCTATGTGAATCACACGCTCGAAGCAGATGGATGGCAACTGTCCACTGGTCTGAAATTCGACTCTGAGAGGCATGAGGCTTTCTGGCTACCCTCTGTGGCATTGTCGAAAACCATCAGAGAAGCAGAGATATCTCTGGCTTATCAGACCTCTGTGAATAGGCCACTCTACAACTGGATGACTACTCATGTGACCTATCAAAGCAAGTACGACCGTGAAGTGGGACATGCTGGACTGAAATCGGAATATCTGCATGATATAAGCCTGAAAGGCACTTGGAAGTTTATAGAAGGCAGCATCGGTTATGAAGACCTTCGCCATGCGGTGGTGCAGACGGCGTATCAATCGGAGAAATCTCCTTATATCACCTATTGGACACACAACAATCTGCGCTCATTGAAGAGCGCTTATGCCACCTTGACTTTATCGCCTGAAATAGGGCTTTGGCACCCCACTCTGAATGTAGAATTACGCAGACAATGGCTCACGCTGCATACGGACTATGGTAGAAAGGACATGAACACTCCCCTGCTGATAGCCTCTCTTAGCAATGAGCTAAATCTGGGGAAAGGATGGCTGGCAGAAGCCAACTTCAACTTCCGCAGTAAGGGAGATGCCAGAAATGTGAGCTATACGAAATGCTCATGGACCACTGACCTCAGTCTAAGCAAGTCGTTCCTGAACGACAGGCTCTATGTGAAAGTAGAGGGCGATGACCTGTTTCATGGCCTGAGAGAAACTTCACGACTCTACGACAAGCACACCATGCTGCAGCAAGACATGACGTTCAATAGTCGGCACGTGATAGTGACACTGCGTTACAGTTTCAATATGACACACCGCAGCTACAAGGGGCGTGAGGCCGGCGAAGCAGAGAAATCGCGCTTCTAGTCTTCCTCTATAATCTCCACATCTTGCACGTCTTCTTCATCGACGCCCATCTTTTCTAAGATGCTCTGGCCAGTCTTGGCTCCCTCATTCTCATACTTCGGACGCTTGCGCATGAAGAAGAACCAGTTGGTGAACTCAAAGATAGCATAGAGCAGGAAGAACACTCCCAGAACCTTGAACAGTGTGGTGCGCACACCCACAGGATTCGTCAGTGAGAAGATGCCAGCCAAGAGGATGGTGACAGGCATGATGTAGTGATAGATAGGCACGGGCACCCATTGGCGGGCGGCTATCAGCGAGGCTATTTGCTGTACGCCTGCCATGGTGAGCACAAAGCCCAAGACGATGGTGAGGATATTGTTGAAGAACCCTGGCATGATGATGAGCATCAAGCCAAAGAGGAAGCCTCCCAAGGCATCTACAGGAAATGGCGGACGCGTCTCTCCACGATTGGTGAAGTGACTCACAATGGAGAAGATAGACGGCAGCATGAAAATCACACCCACAGCGATGACCAGATAGTCGGCTGCATTTTGGGGAAATATCACCAGCACCAATCCTACGATCAGTGCAATCATAATTCGGTAGAATGACGGATTAAATTTAGGCATAATATCAAGGTTTATACGTTTACGTTGATAAATTTCGTAATTTTATTCCTATCTACGAAACATTTGAAAGAAAATTTCATCTTTTTGTAAAAAATTTTCCATTTTGCTTGCATATATGAATAGAACCATTTACATTTGCACCCAATAAAAGTTGATAGATATGAAGCATTTGTTTAATACATATTGGTGGTGGCGCCCGTTACAACTCACATGAAGTCGTAAGGAGCAGAGGCCGTATGTATATATAAACATAGAAGAATAAGAAAAGCCCTGTCGCACCTGCGACGGGGCTTTTTTATTTGATAAAAAAATAAAAGATTAAAACATTAAAAAATATTATGAGTTATTTAGTGGACCAAGATGGTTATTACGGAGAATTTGGTGGAGCCTATATTCCAGAGATTCTCCACAAATGTGTGGAAGACCTACAGCATGAGTATCTCAAGGTGCTGGAAAGTAAGGCGTTCCAGAAGGAGTTTCAGCTACTGCTACGCGACTACGTGGGTCGCCCCTCCCCTCTCTATCTGGCACATCGCTTGTCTGAGAAGTATGGTTGCAAAATCTATCTGAAGCGTGAAGACCTGAATCACACAGGAGCGCACAAGATCAACAACACCGTGGGACAGATCTTACTGGCTCGCCACATGGGCAAGACACGCATCATCGCTGAGACTGGTGCTGGACAGCATGGTGTGGCCACGGCTACTGTCTGTGCCCTGATGAACATGGAGTGTGTGGTGTATATGGGTGCCACAGACGTGGAACGCCAGCATGTCAATGTAGAGAAGATGAAGATGCTGGGGGCCAGCGTGGTGCCTGTGACTAGTGGTAATATGACGCTGAAAGATGCTACCAACGAGGCTATACGCGACTGGTGCTGTCATCCTGAGAACACCTTTTATATAATAGGTAGCACCGTAGGCCCTCACCCCTATCCCGATATGGTGGTACGCCTGCAGTCGGTCATCAGCAAGGAGATCAAGCAGCAGCTCATGGAGAAAGAGGGACGCGACTATCCCGACTATCTCATGGCTTGCGTGGGAGGTGGCAGCAATGCTGGAGGAACCATCTACCACTACATAGACGATGAGCGCGTAAAAATCATCTTGGCCGAGGCTGGCGGATTAGGGGTGGATAGTGGCAAGACAGCTGCGACCATTGCCTTAGGACAAACGGGCATCATACATGGTGCCAAGACGTACGTCATACAAGATGAAGACGGACAGATAGAGGAGCCTTACTCCATCTCTGCTGGTCTCGACTATCCAGGCATCGGTCCGATGCATGCCAATCTGGCTGCTCAGAAGCGAGCCACAGTGGTGGCAGTGAACGATGACGAAGCGTTGAAAGCTGGCTATGAGCTCACACGCTTAGAAGGCATCATCCCAGCCATAGAGAGTGCCCACGCTCTGGGTGCCTTACCAAAAGTGAAGTTCAATCCTAAAGACGTGGTTGTGCTCACCGTCTCTGGACGTGGTGACAAAGACTTGGAAACATACTTAAAATCATTAAAAATTGAGAATTGAGAATTGAGAATTGAGAATTATGAATACGTACAATTACACAACAGCATCTCGTACAGTTCTGGGCGATCTCTATACGCCCGTAACCACGTACATGAAACTGCGTGACCAGTTCACGCAAAGTGCCCTGATGGAAAGCTCCGACTACCACAGTGGCGAGAACAATCGTTCGTTCATCGGCCTCTGCCCTTTGGCCAGCGTGAGCATAGACCACGGAAAGGCTGTTTTCCGCCTGCCTGACGGTTCACGCGAGATGAAACCTATCACTGAGGAGTATCGGGTGGAGGATGCTCTGAACGACTTCCTAAGTCGTTTCCACGTGGAGGGCGAAGGGAGCAACTACTGCGGACTTTATGGCTACACTTCGTTCAATGCCGTGCGCTACTTTGAGAACATTTCTGTGAAGGACAGCACGGAGAGTCGTAACGATGCTCCTGATATGCACTACATCCTCTATAAATACATCATCGTGTTCCACGACTTCAAGAATGAACTGATGATAGTGGAAATGCTGAGTGAGGGAGAGCATGAGCACATAGAAGAGATCAAGAACTCTATCCGAAACAACACGTATCGCGTCTATGACTTCAAGGCCGTGGGACCTACAACCTCATCGATGACTGATGAAGAGCATAAGGCCAACATTCGCAGAGGCATTGCCCACTGTCTGCGTGGCGATGTGTTCCAAGTGGTACTGTCCCGCCGTTTCGAGCAGCATTTTGAGGGCGATGACTTCCGTCTGTATCGTGCTTTGCGCAGCATCAATCCATCACCATACCTGTTCTACTTCGACTTCGGAGGCTTCCGCATCTTTGGTTCCTCACCAGAGACGCACTGCCGCATCGAAGGTCGTAAAGCCTTCATCGATCCTATCGCTGGGACTACACGTCGCACAGGCCATCCGCTGCAAGATGCGCAGAATGCCGAGGCCCTGAAGAACGATCCTAAAGAGAACGCTGAGCATGTGATGCTAGTGGACTTGGCACGCAACGACCTCTCACGCAACTGCCACCACGTGAAGGTGGACTTCTATAAGCAACTGCAATACTATAGCCATGTCATCCACTTAGTGAGCCGTGTGAGTGGCGAACTGAACGAAGATGCCAACCCTATCAAGACATTCATAGACACCTTCCCTGCTGGTACGCTGAGCGGAGCACCAAAGGTACGCGCCATGCAGATTATCAGCGAACTGGAGCCACACAATCGTGGCGCTTACGGTGGTTGTATTGGCTTCATCGGACTGAATGGCAGCCTCAACCAAGCCATCACCATACGCACCTTCGTGAGTCGCAATGGGGTGCTCTGGTTTCAAGCAGGAGGTGGCATCGTGGCAAAGAGCAACGAGGAGAACGAACTGCAAGAAGTGAACAATAAGCTTGGCGCACTACGCAGAGCCATCAGCAGAGCTGAGGAAGAGTGAGTATAATTGACAATTGAGAATTGAGAATTATGAAGACTGTGATTATAGATAATTACGACTCGTTCACCTACAATCTGGCACACTTAGTGAAAGAGCTGGGAGCACAGGTGGATGTATTGCGAAACGACAAGTTCAGCTTTGGCGACTTGAAGCGTTACGATAAGATTATTCTCTCTCCTGGTCCTGGCATACCAGAAGAGGCTGGTCTGCTGCTGGATGTGATTAAGACGTATGCAGGACAGAAGCCTATGCTGGGTGTATGTTTGGGTGAGCAAGCCATAGGACAGGCATTTGGAGCAAAGCTTACCAATCTCACGGAAGTTTTCCATGGGGTTCAGACACCTGTCAGTCTCCTTGATAGTGGGGAATACCTCTTCGACGGACTGGGAAAGGAAATCAACGTGGGGCGCTATCACTCTTGGGTAGTCGATAAGGAAGGCCTCCCCGATGCACTGATCATCACTGCAGAGAGTCAGGAAGGCCACATCATGGCACTGCGCCATCGTCACTACGACATCCACGGCATTCAGTTCCATCCTGAAAGCGTACTGACTCCCGATGGAACAATGATAATCTCTAATTTCTTGAAACATTAGAAATTAAACATTATGGCTGCGCATAGATTCCGACCTCATTTGATCCCGACCTCACTTTTGGAGCGTGAAGAAAATCGGGAAAGTTTTCCGTGAAAAAGCGCGGACTGTCTGAGCAAGCAAAGCTTGCGAGTTTTTGCGCTTTAGACAAACATCGCGCAAATGAGAGCAGAGCCAAGCTAGCTTGAGCTATGCCGAATGCAGCCGATGTTCATGCCAGTAAAACGTGAGCGATTTTTAGCGGAGAAAGTGCAGTCGGCGAGTTTTCTTTTTTGGTTCTTTTTCTTTTGCTCGCCCAAAAGAAAAAAGAACTGTAACTTAGAAAGATTAAAACATTAAAAGATTAAATAATTAAATCATGAAACAAATACTAACCAAACTCCTCCATAACGAGGAGCTCACCCAACAAGAAACCAAACAGGTGATGCTGAACATCACTGAAGAGAAATATCCTGCAGCACAGATCTCGGCCATGCTGTCGATGATCCAGATGCGCGGAGTGTCTGTGAATGAGGTGCTTGGATTCCGTGAGGCACTGCTCGAACTGCGTGTGCCAGCTGATCTCAGCGCTTATAAGCCCATCGACATCGTGGGTACAGGCGGCGATGGCAAGAACACCTTTAATATCTCTACGTGTGCGTGCTTCGTAGTGGCAGGAGCGGGCTACAAGGTAGCTAAGCATGGCAACTATGGTGCTACCTCTGTGAGTGGTGCCAGCAATGTGATGGAACAGCACGGCGTGAAGTTCACCAACGATGGCGACATCCTGCGTCGCAGTATGGATCAGTGCGGCATGGTCTATCAGCACGCTCAGTTCTTCCACCCTGCCATGCGCTTTGTAGGACCTATCCGCAAAGCCCTGCAAGTGCCTACGGTTTTCAATCTGCTGGGCCCACTGATCAATCCTTGCCAACCAGCCTATCAGCTTCTTGGTGTGGCCAATCTGGAGCAGATGCGTCTCTACACCAACATCCAGCACCGCATAGGCATAGGGTTTGGCATCGTAAACAGCCTCGATGGCTACGACGAGATTTCACTGACCTCAGAGTTTAAGGTGTCCACCAATCAGGGAGAATACCTCTACATGCCAGAAGATATCGGCTTCCGCGAGGCACGTCCAGAAGAGCTTTATGGTGGCACCACCAAGGAGGAAGCCAGTCGCATCTTCGACGATGTACTGATGAACCAAGCCACTGAAAGTCAGAAGAATGTGGTGCTCATCAATGCGGCACTGGCCATTCATGTGATAGAGCCTAAGAAGAGCATCAGTGAATGTATAGACATCGCCCGCCAGTCGCTCGAAAGTGGCAAGGCACTGCAGGTATTGAAGAAATTCATTGAGATAAACAGCTGAGCGTATGAAAGATATATTGGCAGAAATAGTGGAGCACAAGCAGGCAGAAGTAGCTATGCACAAGCAATTGGTGCCTACGGAGTCGCTGGAAGATACCGTAAGCACCCTGCCACCCACTGGACGCAGCATGAAGGCAGCACTGGCAGCATCAGAGACAGGCATCATCGCAGAGTTTAAGCGCAAGTCGCCCTCCAAGGGATGGATTCACCAGAATGCACGCCCATCAGAGGTGATACCAGCCTACTGGGCAGGTGGTGCAGCAGCTCTCTCCATCCTGACAGACGAGCACTTTTTCGGAGGAACACTCAAAGACATCAAGGCAGTACGACCACTTATACAACTCCCCATCCTCCGCAAAGATTTCATCATCGATGAGCATCAACTATACGAAGCTCGTCTGACAGGTGCTGATGCTGTGTTGCTGATTGCCGCTTGTCTGACGGTTGACAGATGCTGCGAACTGGCCTCTATGGCGCATGCCATGGGACTGGAGGTGCTGCTCGAAGTACACAGCGAGGAGGAGCTTCCCTACGTCTGCTGCCAACCCGACATGCTGGGCGTGAACAATCGCAATCTGGGCACTTTCGTAACAGATGTGCAGAATTCCTTCCGTATGGCTGAAGCCCTAAAGCAGACCATTGGCCAAGCGACAGAGGCTCCACTTCTGGTGTCAGAGAGCGGTCTCTCAAAACCCAAGGTGGTGCTTGAGCTGCGTGAAGCCGGGTACAGAGGTTTCCTCATGGGCGAGGCTTTCATGAAAGAGATTCTTCCTGGCATGGCATTGAAACGATTTACTAAAGCATTGAGATCTTGAAACCTATCATCAAAGTCTGTGGCATGACGCAAGGGCAGAATATCCGTGATGTGGAAGCACTTGGCGTGGACCTCATAGGGTTTATCTTCTATGAGAAGTCGCCACGCTGTGCGCGCCAACTACCCGACTATCTGCCCCTCCATGCTGGGCGTGTAGGAGTTTTCGTCGATGCTCCTTTGGCAGAAATCAACGCTAAAGCAAAGGCTTTTGGCCTTACGCACATACAGCTGCATGGGCATGAGTCTCCACAGCAGTGCCAGACGTTGAAAGGTGCTGGTTTCAAGGTCATTAAAGCCTTCTCCATCGCTGAGCCTTGCGACTTGAATGCTACTGAGTCTTATGAAGGGATCTGCGACTATTTCCTGTTCGACACCAAGACACCGGCCTATGGGGGTAGTGGCAAGGCGTTCGATTGGGACATACTGAGTCATTATCATGGCGCCACCCCTTTCTTGCTCAGTGGTGGTATAGGGCCAGAGAGCATTGAAGCCTTACAAAGCTTCAGCCATCCTGCCCTTGCAGGCTACGATCTTAATAGCAGGTTTGAAGTCACACCTGGAGTGAAGGAAGTTGATAAAGTAATGCGATTTAAATTGAATTTTTAATATTCTTTTCTTCGCTACAGCTCGAAGAAAAGAATCAAAAGAAGCGCCGCCGTCTACATTTTTTACGCTAAAAATCGCTCACGTTTTCTTAACGCTCCAAAAATGAGGACGGAAACTTTCCGACCTCACTGGAGCAGCGTGAAAAGATTGCGAGTTTTTTACCGTTAGAAGCGCTGCACCAATAAGAGCGCGAAGCGGTCGTCTTGCAGCGCTTAGGTAAAAGCGATGCAATCTAAACTGCGGAAGTGCAGTCAGCGTGTTTTCTTTGATTCGTTTCTTTTGCACGAGCAAAAGAAATGAATAGAAAGTAATGAGCAAAAGAAAAAAACGGTAATAAAAAAATAAAAATATGAATAGAATTAATCAATTATTCCAAACCAACCCTCAGAAATTACTATCAGTATATTTCTGTGCAGGCACCCCTACCCTCGATGGTACAGCCCAAGTAATCAAAGACTTAGAGCAAGGCGGTGTAAGCCTCATCGAGATAGGCATCCCTTTCAGCGACCCTATGGCCGATGGTCCTGTGATACAAGATGCTGCCACAAAGGCATTGCGCAATGGCATGTCGCTTCGCCTGCTGTTCAGCCAACTGCGTGACATCCGTCAGGAAGTCAGCATCCCTCTGATTCTCATGGGTTACCTCAACCCCATCTATCAATTTGGTTTCGAGCACTTCTGTCAGGAATGTCAGGCATGCGGCATCAATGGTGTCATCATCCCCGACCTGCCTTTCCGCGACTACGAAGCAAGCTACAAAACCATCGCAGCGAAGTATGACATCCGTGTCATCATGCTCATCACCCCAGAGACCAGCGACGAGCGCGTGCGTGAGATCGACCAGCACACAGATGGTTTCATCTACATGGTGTCTTCTGCCTCCACCACTGGTGCGCAGCGCGATTTCAATGCACAGAAACAAGCTTACTTCAAGCGCATCAACGACTTGCACCTGCGCAATCCGCGCATGGTAGGCTTTGGCATCAGCAACAAGCAGACCTTCGATGCCGCTTGTGCCAATGCCTCTGGAGGCATCATCGGCAGTCGCTTCGTCACCCTGCTGAATAAGTATGAGGGCAATGCAGCTAAAGCTATCCAGCAGCTGAAAGCTGATATCGGAGTAGAGTGAAGATTTAGTTTTTTAAGCCCCTACTTTGTATTTTACCCTTCACTCTTCACAACTGGCATTTAAATGCCTTATTTATAAAGGCTTATAAGCGTGAAGAGTGGTCGAGAACACTTCACCACTCTTCACACTTTTAGCCTTAAAACTGATTACCATTGACTCTGCTGTGAAGTGTTGTGAAGTGTTTGATGTAACACTTCACACTCGTTACCAATTGTCTATTAGTGAGTTAAGTACCATTTGTGAAGTGTGAAGGGTAAAATGCATTTTTCTCTTACACACAGCAAAAATTGTTGCTACGCACAGCCGCAAATTTTTCCTAACTAGAGAAAAATATTTTCCTAACTAACGCGTTGAATTTTCCTAACTTGGCGTAATCTTTAATAAAGCTGAATGAATTGCAACGATGTAGAAAAAAACTGACCAACTGACCGCTTTTCCTTCATGCATATTTATGCAATTTCTTATCGGCACAATTTTAAACCAAGCTAAGTAGGGGAAATATTACGCTCTCACGAGGGCAGAAATTTTTCCTCACGAGGAAACATAATTTTGCTTCGCTACCGCTAGCTATTCCTTATTGCATATCTATACAGAAAAGCCAACCCCATCTGCCCCAATCTTGAATATTTATGCAACACATTGCAAAAACCGGTCAGTTGGTCAGTTGGTCAGTTATTTTTCACACCATTGCATTTACGCTGTGCAAAATCTCTTAACCCCTTAACTTTCCCCACATACCAGTCATGAAGTAGTTTTTATCAATAAAACTCAAGTTTCGCAAGTGATGCTGTAGGCATCTTATAGGGTAGCCAGCCATAAAATGGCTGGATAAATAGCGGCCATTGATTGCGTGCCTTTAGGTATGCCACCTATATTTATTGCGTACCTACGGCACGCTGTCTCTCTATAGCATCCATATTACCAGCCATTTTATGGCTGGCTACCCTATTAAGCCCCTCTGGGGCTTTGTCTCACAGAAGTTACAAACACAAGGCATTATCGCAGAAATGCCTTACGTTATCGTAAAAAAGCTTAAGCATTTACAGCTGTAATGCAAGGCTTTAGGAAAGAAATACTGTAGTGTTTCTGAGAATAGTGCAGACTTTTGGTAAAGAATAAGAAATTTATTCGTAACTTTACGGCACCAAATAACCATAACACTATGACAGACAAATGCCCTTCGGTATTCCTAATCTATACAGGTGGAACTATCGGAATGATAGAAAATCCTGAAACTGGAGCGTTGGAGAGCTTCGATTTTGCTCATCTGCTGAAGCAGGTGCCTGAGCTGAAACGCTTCAACTATCGCATTGGCTCCTACCAGTTCGACCCGCCCATCGACTCGTCGGACATGGAGCCTCGACACTATGTGAAGATAGTGGAAATCATCACGCAGAATTATGACGACTACGACGGATTCGTGATACTGCATGGCACGGACACGATGGCCTATACAGCCTCGGCTCTGAGCTTCATGCTGGAGAATCTGGGCAAACCCGTAATCCTCACAGGGTCGCAACTGCCCATCGGCATGCTGCGCACAGATGGCAAGGAGAACCTCATCACCAGCATCGAGATAGCTACAGCGAAGCATCCTGATGGAACAGCCATCGTGCCAGAGGTGTGCATATTCTTCGAGAACGAGCTGATGCGTGGTAATCGCACCACCAAGATTCATGCGGAGAACTTCAATGCGTTCCGCTCGTACAACTTCCCTCCACTGGCTACAGCGGGTATTCACATTCGCTATAATGAGCAGCTGATACGTCGCCCCGACCTCTCGCAACCCATGAAGCCGCACTACCTCTATGATACCAACATCGTGGTGCTGACGCTCTTCCCTGGCATCAGTGAGAACATCGTGGAGTCGGCCTTGCGCTTCAAGGGGTTGAAGGCTGTGGTGCTGAAGACTTACGGATCGGGCAACGCTCCTCAGAAGCCTTGGCTGGTGAAAGCGCTGCGCGAAGCCACCGATAGGGGCATCATCATAGTGAACATCACGCAGTGTCCTAATGGCATCGTGGAGATGAAGCGTTATGAAACGGGCCTCCAACTGCTGCAAGCAGGAGTGGTAAGTGGCTATGACAGTACCCCAGAGAGTGCCATTGCCAAGCTGATGTTCCTGTTGGGACATGGACTGAACAACGAGGAGATACGTCGCTTTATGGATTCCGACTTGGCAGGAGAGATCAGTAAGAAAATTGAAAATTGAGAATTGAGAATTGAAAATTTAATACTATGAATTACAATAAAAAAATGAGCAATGTGCGCTGGGTGATTTGCATCATGCTGTTCCTGGCGACTACCGTGAACTACATGGACAGACAGGTGCTGTCGCTGACTTGGAAAGATTTCATTGCCCCAGAGTTTCACTGGAGTGATAGTGACTACGGAAGCGTAGCGGCCATCTTCTCTATTGTGTATGCACTGGCCAACCTTTTTTCTGGCCGTATCATCGACTGGCTGGGCACTAAGCGAGGCTATCTGTGGGCCATCGGCATCTGGTCGGGCGGAGCCTGCCTCCATGCGCTATGTGGCTGGGCCACAGAACACATCGTAGGCGTGCATGATGCTGCAGAGATGGTGGGTGCCACTGGCGAATTAGCATCCTTGATCTCTATGGTGAGCGTATATTTCTTCATCGCTGCCCGCATCGTGCTGGCGTGTGGTGAAGCTGGCAACTTCCCCGCTGCCGTGAAAGTGACTGCCGAGTATTTCCCACAGAAAGACCGTGCCTTCGCTACGGCTATCTTCAATGCAGGAAGTACTGTGGGCGCACTGATAGCTCCGCTCACCATCCCCTCACTGGCCAGCTACTTCCGCAGCATAGGCGTGGGCAATGGTTGGGAAATGGCCTTCATCATCATTGGTGGTTTGGGCTTCGTCTGGATGGCGTTCTGGGTATTCATTTATGACGACCTGGACCATCATAAGCACGTGAACGATGCAGAGCGAGCCTACATCAAGCAAGACCAAGCTGTGGAGCAACAGCCTGCTACTGAAGAGGGACAGCTGCCTAAGCTCGGGGTGCTGGACTGCCTGAAACTGCGCCAGACATGGGCCATCCTTTTAGGAAAGTTCTTCACAGATGGCGTGTGGTGGTTCTTCCTGTTCTGGACACCAGCCTATCTCTCTGATGTTTACGGACTGACCAGCGATACGCCTACAGCACAGATGCTTATCTTCGTGCTCTATGCCATCACCATGCTGGCACTCTATGGTGGCAAGCTGCCCACTATCATCATCAATCGCACTGGCTTGAATCCCTATACTGCCCGTATGAGAGCTATGCTGATCTTTGCCCTTTTCCCACTGCTGGGCCTCTTTGCACAGCCTCTGGGCAACTACAGCTACTGGTTGCCAATCATCCTCATAGGTATCGTGGGCGCTGCCCATCAGTCATGGTCGGCCAACCTCTACAGCGTGGGTAGCGACCTCTTCCCACATCGTGCTGTGGCTACCATCACTGGCCTCAACAGTGCCGCTGGAGGACTGAGCTCGTTCCTTATCAACATAGGTTCTGGCAAGCTCTTCGACTATGCCGATGCCACGCAGATGACCTTCTTGGGCTTCACTGGCAAGCCTGCTGGCTACTTCATCATCTTCATCTATTGCTCCGTAGCCTACTTGGTGGGCTGGATCATCATGAAGACATTGGTTCCTAAATACAATCCTGTAAAATAATACGATAGATGGAAATAGATGAAAAGAAATTAAAGGATGCCAAGGCTTTGGCCGACAGCATGATACCCTACCCCCTGCCGATGTGGAGCGTCTGGCTTCTGTCATGGAATTCAAGACGGCAGCCAAGGGTGAGCTGCTCATCAGGCAATGGCAGGTGGCCGACTGCATGCTTTTCATCACCAAGGGACTGGCACGCCAGTTCTACTACAAAGGCGATCATGACATCACGGAACATTTCACCAGTGAGGGCGAACTGCTCTACTGCATCGAGAGCCTGTTCACCCTCAAGCCCACCGACCTCATGGCAGAGGCACTGGAGCCTTTAGAATATTATAAGGTACACTACCACCAACTGAAGCAATTCATCCCCCAGTCGCCCAACATCGCCAAGTGGTTGGTGAAATGGTTTGAGACAGATGCCATAGTCTCACAGCACAAGGCCGATGCCATGCGCTTCGAGACAGCCAAGGAACGCTACGAACGATTCGTGCTTGAATATCCCGAGGCTGCCAAGAGAGCCCCCATACAGCACATTGCCTCCTACCTCATCATCACCCGCGAGTCGCTCAGCCGTGTGAGGGCTGGGAAACTCTAAGCCCACTCAGAACTTGATGCTTGTGGTCAGCTCCACAGTGAACGGACGTATATACGTACCAGACATCAGATAGTGCTGCTGGTAGGCACTCACGTCTGTGGCCAAGTCGGCTGCAGCAATGCTGCCACTGGCCCCCTTCTGATTGAGGATGTTGATGACGTTGAGTGAGAAAGCCACATGCTTGCTGTAAGTATAGTCCACCCCACCGAACGTCTCCCAACGGCCCTTGAAGTAGAGCGTATTGGTACGGTTGATGTACTGCTTGCTCTGGTAGCGGAAGCTGAGCCAGAAACGCCAGTCGCCCGTCTGGTAGGAAGGATCCAGCTCGGCAATGACCTTCGACATGGCTATCACGTTCTTATCATTGAAGTTGTACAGCTGTCCTGGGCCATCCTTGAAGATAGGCTGGAAAGTGAAATTCTTGTACTTCGGATTTTGCAGAGTCAGCAGTCCGTGGAAGCTGAACCCTTTGAACGGAGTGATTACAGCATCAGTAGTCCAACCCATCGTTGCCACATCGTTCACGATAGGCAGGATGACCGTCTCGCTCTGGTCGTTAGGATTGGTGAACTGGTCGCGGAACTTATACTTCGTCTGATTGATATAGGTGAGCTGTGAGGTGAGCTGCACATAACTGTTGTTCCAAAAGATACCGCCCTTCGCCATGTGTACGTTGATAGGATCCACCTGTGGCATGAAAGGACCCGCATAGTCCTGCAAGTTAGGACGCTGCTTCACATACACATATTCGCCAACGAGTCCGAAACCTTTCATAAGGGTGTAGCGTCCATTGAATGTGAAGCCTGGATTCAGCCAGTCGTATGTGCCGAAACGGTTGCGCTTTGCCTGTTTGAGACTGAAGCCATAGGTACGATCATTGGCTGGCTCGATGGTCTTTCCATCGTCAGTGAATGCCAACGCCGCATTTCCCTGCTGACGCATCCACTCCATGCGCAGGCCCACAGAGACCCACAGACGGTCGGTGATATCCCAATCGTCAGAGGCAAAGAGTGCCAGACGGTTCTCATGCCCATCGTAATACTCGCTGCCTTCATTATAGCCCGAAGCCTCCTCACCATCTTTCAGCAACTTCCGAGGAAAGGCTTTGGCTTCATGAGCATAGACCCCTGTGTTGGTATAGATGCCAGCACGGTTCCACCACTCATTGAGTCCCAAACGCCAAGAATGCTTCTGATTACTGCTCCTACCTGTCAGCTCTGCCGTAGTCATCCAGCTACGCTCGAAACCCTCGAAGTAGAGCATGTAGCGGTTCTGTATATTCCCACTGTAAGGAGTACCATTATCATAGGTATAGCCATCGGCTGGGGTGGCTTGGAAGATACCTGCCAACTTCATCATCATGGTGTTCACATCGGCACTCTTCAGCTTACTGCTGATGTTCAGCTGCGTCTGTTCTGTGAGGTCGTAGCGCAGGTTGAATGTCATCTGATGGTTGCTCACCAAATTGGCCCTGCGCATGGAGCGACGCATGCGCTCTCCCGTCTTCACGCTGATATAGTTGATGTAAGCGTAGTCGCCCAATAGCTGATCGTGTCCCAAACTGAAATCGGGCAGTTCATCCACGCTGCCATCCTTACCGTTGTAGTAGAACAGACCGTAGTTGTCGGGCATGGCAGCATAGCGGGCATACTTATAGTTGAGCGACATTTCTCCGCGCCCCTCTGCAAACAGCTTACTGAGGTTGGCCTTATAGATGTGCATCTCATCCTGTATGTGGAGAGCATCCAGATGGTTGCTTCCTGGGTCGAATCCCTGATAGGTGCCCACGGCAAATCCCCAGCCGCGTCCCAGCGGACTGCTGATGTTGGCATCCACCACCTGTTTGCCAAAGATATTGGTAGTGTAGTTCACCTGTCCTTGAAACTGCTCCCCAGCCTTCAGGCTCTGGCTACCCAGCACGTAGGTACACTTGCCATATTGCAATGTGCTCTCACTGAGCGAGAGCAGGTTCTGACTGCTGTAGCTGGCTCCACCTCGCCAAGAATAGTAAGGATAGTCTGGCCAGAACAGGTAGCTCACAGGCGTACCATCTTCAAAGAGATCTACCGCCTCACCATCGGGCAGTCCGATGGAGATCTGGCGTGGCTGGTTGTCACTCGATGCGTTCAGCATCACGTTACGGTTCTTCTCCTCCTTGGTCGATGGGATGGAGTCACGACTGATGGTATCTTGGGCAATCAGCGCCCCAGCATAGAGGCTCAGGCCTATAATCAAAGGAAATGGATGCAGTTTCATTATTATCTTGATTAATTATGATGCAAAGATAAGCATTGCAAAACATATCTCATGTGATATATGTCACAAAAAACTCCCTATATATTTGCATAACTCACGAAGTTTTCCGACTTTTACCTCATAAAAGCAGAAAATGATGAGAGTTAGAACATACATACTTGGAACCCTGATGGGAATGGCACTGCTGGCCTCGTCTTGCCACAGGCCTGAGAGTCATGAGATGATAGAGCATCCTGTAGATTACGTCAGCACGTTGGTTGGCACCGCTAGTTCTTATCAAGTGTCAACGGGAAACACTTATCCCGCTACGGGTATGCCGTGGGGCATGAACTTCTGGACACCACAGACAGGGCGCAATGGCGATGGTTGGCAATATACCTACAGCGCTACCCACATCAGAGGACTGAAGCAGACACACCAGCCCAGTCCGTGGATCAACGACTATGGCGAGTTCTCTCTGATGCCCGTTACCACAGAAGCTGTGATGGACGAGAACGCACGTGCCAGTTGGTTCTCGCACAAGGCAGAGACGACCACACCTTATTATTATAGCGTCTATCTGGCCGACCATGATGTAGTGGCAGAGCTTACACCCACAGAGCATGCAGCCTCCTTCCGCCTCACCTACCCTGAGCGCGATATGTCCTATCTGGTAGTGGATGCCTACGATGGAGGTTCCTACGTCAAAGTGATACCTGAAGAGAATAAGATAGTGGGTTATACCACCAAGAATCATGGAGGCGTGACAGCTGACTTCAAGAACTGGTTTGTCATCCAGAGCGATACACCCTTCAACTACTGGCTTACAGCAGAAGACGGTCAGGAGAGCGAGGCCCTCGAAGCCCAGAGCAATCATGCACAAGCTCTTGTGGGTTTTCCTACTACAAAGGGGCAGCAAGTGCAGCTGCAAGTGGCTTCTTCTTTCATCAGTTTGGAGCAGGCCGAGCAAAACCTGAAGGAAGTGACAGGCCGGACATTCGATGAGGTGAAGCAAGCTGGACGTGAGCGCTGGAATGAGGTCTTAGGGCGCATCCGCGTGGGTGCCGACAGCGACAAAGATCACCTACGCACCTTCTACTCTTGCCTCTACAGAGCGTTGCTCTTCCCACGTGACCTCTCTGAGATAGACGCTAACGGGCGTCGCATTCACTATAGCCCCTATAACGGTGAAGTGCGCGAAGGCTATCTTTTCACAGATACCGGTTTCTGGGATACCTTCCGCTGCCTGCTGCCACTGCTCAATCTGGTGTATCCCGACCAGAGTGTCAAGATACAAGAAGGCCTTGTGAATGCTTATAAGGAAAGCGGATTCTTGCCAGAATGGGCCAGTCCTGGGCATCGCGACTGCATGGTGGGCAACAATTCCGCTTCTGTTGTAGCCGACGCTTACCTCAGTGGTGTGCGAGGCTATGATGCTGAAGCTCTGTGGCAAGCCGTGATTCATGGCGCTCATAGCGAGCATCCACAGATAGGCTCTACTGGTCGCAAAGGCTATCAATATTACGACTCCTTGGGCTATGTGCCTGCCGATGTGGGCATCAATGAGAGTGCTGCACGCACACTGGAGTATGCCTACGATGACTGGTGCATCTACACCTTCGGGAAGGCTCTTGGAAAGAGCGATGCAGAGTTGGAGCCTTACAAGCAAGCTGCACTGAACTATCAGCACCTCTATAATGCCGACTATCGTCTGATGGTGGGCCGCAATAAAGATGGCTCCTTCCACCTACCTTTCAATCCGCTGAAGTGGGGAGGCGATTTCACAGAGGGCAACAGCCTGCACTATACATGGTCTGTCTTCCACGACCCTGCTGGCCTCATCAGCCTCATGGGAGGTGAAGACAGCTTCAATCAGATGATGGACTCCGTCTTTACGATTCCACCTCTCTTTGATGAGAGCTACTACGGCTCTGTGATACACGAGATTCGTGAGATGCAAATCATGAACATGGGCAACTATGCGCATGGCAATCAGCCCATACAGCACATGATTTACCTCTATGATTGGAGCGGACAGCCCTGGAAGACACAGCAGCGCATCCGTGAGGTGATGGAGCGCTTCTATACCGCTGCCCCCGATGGCTATTGTGGCGATGAGGACAATGGTCAGACCTCTGCCTGGTATGTATTCTCTGCCCTGGGTTTCTACCCTGTGTGTCCTGCCAGCGGTGAGTATGCCATTGGCACCCCACTCTTCCGCGACGCCCTCATCATGATGCCCGATGGCAAGGAAGTGCGTATCTCTGCGCCAGAAAATAGTCGTGACAACTGCTTTGTGCAAGGCATCACTCTAAATGGCACTTCATGGGATAAGAACTACTTCCGCCAAGCCGACCTGAAAGCTGGAGCAAATATCCGCTTCACACTGTCGGACACTCCAAATACAGAGAGGGGCACCCAGAAGGATGCTCGCCCCTACTCGCTTTCTGAAGAGTAAAACGATATACCATATCAAGAACTGCCGATATACCATATCACCCAACGAGGATATAGCATATCGGCGGTTTTGGTTGCGTTAACACGCTATCCAAGATCAGAACTCAAAGTAGCGCTTGGCGTTGTAGTAGCAGATGTCTTCCACCATCTGGCAGATGCGAGGCATCTCAGCTGCAGGCAGTTCTCCGTTCTCCACATCACGCCCTATAAGGTTGCAGAGGATGCGACGGAAATACTCATGACGCGGATAGCTGAGGAAGGAGCGTGAATCTGTGAGCATACCCACAAACCTGCTCAGCAAGCCTTGCTCTGAAAGAGTATTGAGCTGTGCCTCTATACCTCCCTTCTGATCGAGGAACCACCAGCCACTGCCCCACTGCATCTTGCCTGGCATGCTGCCATCCTGGAAGTTGCCTATCATAGTGGCAACCATAGCATTGGCCGCAGGATTGAGGTTATAGACAATGGTCTTAGTAAGCTGAGCATTGTGATCCAGACGGTCGAAGAAATGAGCCATCTCCTTGGCTGTCTGCACCTCTCCGATTGAGTCGCACCCCACATCTGCCCCATAAGATTCGAACAGACGGGTATTGGTGTTGCGGATAGGTCCGTAGTGGAACTGCTGTGTCCAGCCTTTCTGGTCGTCGAGCATGGCAAAGAAGAAAAGCATGAAGCTCTTGAACTGCTTAATCTCCAACGCCTTCAGGTCATTTCCTATTTTCAGTTTCTCGAAGATCACATCCATCTCCTTTGGGTCGGTCACACGCTGGTCGTAGAATTCCTCAATACCGTGATCGGAAAGCTTGCAGCCCATGGAAGCAAAAAAGTCGTGACGCTCTTGCAGGGCATCAAGGTAGTCTGTAAAGGTCTCGATAGAGTTGCCCGTGACCTCACCCAAGCGCTTGATGTATTCGCGCAGTTCCACAGAGTGTTCCACATTCATAGCCTTATCAGGTCTCCAGGTAGGCAGCACCTTTATTTCAAAACCGCTCTCACGAATACGCTTATGATGCTCCAGCGAGTCGATAGGGTCATCTGTGGTGCAGACCACCTCCACCCCATAACGACGCATCAGTCCACGTGCAGAGAATTCTGGGCTCTGCAACTTCTCGTTACATTCATCGTAGATCTCACGAGCCGTATCAGGGTTCAGCAACTTAGTGATGCCAAAGGCCGTGCGCAATTCCAAGTGCGTCCAATGATAAAGCGGATTACGCAAGGTATATGGCACCGTCTCTGCCCATTTCTGGAACTTCTCCCAGTCGGTAGCCGCCCCAGTGATGAAATGCTCTGGCACCCCATTGGCACGCATGGCACGCCACTTGTAATGGTCGCCTCCCAACCATAATTCGGTGATGGAGCGGAACTTATAGTCGTCTGCTATCATCTGCGGATTCAGATGGCAGTGATAGTCTATGATAGGCAGTTTCTCTGCATGCTCATGATAGAGCTTTCTGGCCGTTTCTGTCTGTAGCAGGAAATCTGCATCCATGAAGTCTTTCATATAAATTGAGAATTGAGAATTGAACATTGAGAATTAGTTGAGTGGACCATTTTCAATCCTCAATTCTCAATCTTCAATTGGTTAATATATCCTAACGCTTCGCGACACTTCTCTGTCACGTATGCCCAGTCTCCTTCAGCTACGCGGTCTTTGGGGAAGAGTTTACTGCCCATACCCACGCAGAAGGCACCTGCTTTGAACCATGACGTGAGGTTCTCTTCTGTGGGCTCTACGCCGCCTGTAACCATTATATTGGTCCAAGGCATAGGTGCCATGAGGCCCTTGACGAACTTAGGTCCCAACACATCACCAGGAAACACCTTCACCAAGTCGCAACCAGCCTCTTGTGCAAAGCCTACCTCACTCACACTGCCACAGCCGGGGGTATAGGGCACTAAGCGACGATTGCACACCTTTGCCACTTCTGGATTGAAAAGAGGACCAACGATGAAGCATGCACCCAACTGGATGTACAGGGCTGCCGTGGCAGGATCAACGACAGAACCTGCTCCCAATGCCATCTCTGGACATTCCACAGCGGCAAACTTCACCACCTCTGCAAATACTTCGTGGGCAAAGTCGCCTCTGTTTGTAAACTCGAAAGCACGTACTCCGCCTTCATAGCAGGCCTTCACCACCTGCTTGGTCACTTCTGCATCTTTATGATAGTATACTGGCACCATGCCTGTGGCATGCATCTTGCCTAAAACTGCTGTCTTTCCGAATTTTGCCATAAAACTTGATTTTTTAATTGACAATTGAAAATTGAAAATTGAGAATTAAACATGCGGATATCTGGCAGTAAAGATGGCAAGCCATAATCCTCAATTCTCAATTTTCAATCCTCAATTTTATTGTATAATTGACTTTGCAATACCCATCTCCAAACCTCGAAGCTCGGCAAGACCGCGCAGGCGACCAATGCAGCTATAACCAGGATTGGTTTTCTTCTTCAGGTCGTCCACCATCTGATGGCCGTGATCTGGACGCATCACGATGCTCTCACCACGCTTTTGCTGAATCTCCAAGAAGGCCTTCATCACTTCATACATCGGCACATCGCCTTCCAGATGATTAGCCTCATAGAAGTTGCCCTCGGCATCACGCTGGGTGCTACGCAGGTGCACGAAATGAATGCGGTCTGCAAAGCGTCGCATCATGCCAGGCAGATCATTCTCTGCACTCACGCCTAAAGAACCCGTACACAGACAGAGGCCGTTGCTCTGATTAGGCACGGCATCTATCAACTTCTGGAAGTCTTCTGCACGACTCATGATGCGTGGCAATCCTAAGATGGAGCAAGGCGGATCATCGGGATGTATCACCAACCTCACACCAGCCTCATCAGCCACAGGAGCTACTTCTTTGAGGAAGAAAATCAAATTATCACGCAACTTTTCTGGGGTGATGCCCTTATATCTGTCGAGCTCTGCTTGAAATTGCTCCAGTGTGAAGCTCTCCTCAGAGCCTGGCAGTCCGGCTATCATATTGCGTGTCAGACGCTGCTTCTCCTCATCGGACATGGCTTCAAAGCGTGCCTTTGCCTTAGCTTTCTCCTCATCAGAATACTCCTCCTCAGCCCCTGGGCGCTTCAGAATGAAGAGGTCGAAGGCCACGTAGGCAGCCCGTTCAAAGCGCAGGGCCTTGCTGCCATCGGGCATCTCATAAGCCAAGTCTGTACGCGTCCAGTCGAGCACAGGCATGAAGTTGTACGTCACCACTTTGATGCCACACTTACCCAGATTTCGCAAGCTCTCCTTATAGTTCTCTATATAGCGCAGATAATCGCCTGTCTGCGTCTTAATGTGCTCATGCACAGGTACGCTCTCCACGGCACTCCAGCGCAACCCCACCTCCTCGATGATCTGCTTGCGCTTAAGTATTTCCTCCACAGTCCAGACCTCACCGTTTGGAATATGATGCAAGGCCGTCACTACACCCGTAGCTCCCGCCTGCTTGATGTCCCACAGACTCACTGGGTCGTTAGGGCCATACCATCTGAATGATTGCTCACAATAAACCATAGACTTATTATCAGAAAATTAAAAGATTAAAACATTAAAAGATTAAAAGAAGCTGCTTGGAGAACACATCTCTCCATTTTTTAATCTTTTAATTTTATAACTTTATAATCTTGTTTTCAGCATTGACTAAATGCTGAAAACATTAAATCCTCCATCTACCACAGCCACCGTACCAGTGACGAACTTAGAAGCATCGCTGATGAGGTAGTGGATTGTACCACAAAGTTCCTCGGGTTGCCCCATGCGTCCCATTGGTGTCTGATGGATGATGTCATGTCCGCGCTGTGTCCAAGAGCCGTCTGGATTAGTGAGCAGCGTGCGGTTTTGTTCCGTAAGGAAGAAGCCTGGAGCGATGGCATTGATGCGAATGCCAGGGCCGAACTTGCGGGCTATCTCTGTAGCCATGAAGGCCGTGAAATTGGAGATGCCTGCCTTGGCCACACCATAGCCTCCCACACGTGTCAGCGGACGGAAGGCCGACATACTAGAGAAGTTCACTATCACGCCTTCTTTCTGCTCCACCATAGGTTTCAGAAATACCTGCGTAGAGAGAAGCGTACCAGTGAGGTTGATGTCTTGCACCTTCTTGAAGTCCTCCACTTTGAGGTCGAAGAAGGTTTCCTCTGGCTGTATGGTGGCTGCTGGCAGATTACCGCCTGCGGCATTGAGTAGCACATCCACCCGTCCGTAGGTCTTGAGCACAGTCTCAAGGCTCTCTTCCAGACGCTCACGATCCAGCACATCGCTCTGAAGGAAGATGGCATCGCCACCCTTCGCACGTATGCCTTCCACTAAACTGTTTCCTACTTCTATCTTTCGTCCCAGCACAGCCACATGAGCTCCCTGCTCGGCCAGATAGGCGCTGATGGTACGTCCCAGCACACCTGTGCCGCCCGTCATCACCACGACTTTTCCTGTAATATCAAATAAAGCGTTCATTATCTTTTATTTTTTATTGAAAATTGAACATTGAGCATTGAACATTACGGCTTAGCCGTTCACTATGCGTCAACCCATCCGGATGGATAATGTTCAATGCTCAATGCTCAATTTTCAATGTTAATCATCTTTGAACTCTTCCTGAAGCATCGCCTCCTGCCAATGCCTCCACTTCTGCCACACTCACCATGTTCACATCCCCAGGGATGGTGTGTTTCAAGGCCGAGGCTGCCACAGCAAACTCCAGTGCCTCCCCTTGTGTCTGCTTGGTGAGCAGACCGTGTATCAAGCCACCAGAGAAGGAATCACCGCCTCCTACCCTATCTACGATGGGCAGAATGTCATAGCGTTTGCTCTCATAAAACTCCTTACCGTCATAGATCATGGCTTTCCAGCCATTGTGCGAGGCAGAGAGTGATTCACGGAGGGTAGATACCACGTACTTGAAGCCGAACTCACGGCGCATGGCCTCGAAGATGCCCTTATAGCCAGCCGCATCGGTCTTGCCACCCGTTACATTGGCTTCTGGCTTGAAGCCTAAGCAGAGCTCTGCATCTTCTTCGTTGCCGATGCACACATCTACATACTGCATCAGCGGACGCATGATGCGTTGTGCCTTTTCGCTGGTCCACAGTTTCTTGCGGAAGTTGAGGTCGCAAGACACCGTTACGCCATGACGCTTGGCCGCCTCGCAAGCCAACTTGGTCAGTTCTGCAGCTGCATCTGAGATGGCTGGCGTGATGCCACTCCAGTGGAACCAGTCTGCTCCCTCCATGATGGCATCGAAATCAAAATCTTCGGGCTTAGCCTCTGCAATAGATGAATGGGCACGGTCGTAGATCACCTTACTGGGACGCATTGACACACCCGACTCCAGGTAGTAGATGCCCACGCGATCACCTCCACGGGCAATGAAGTCGGTATGTACGCCAAACTTCCGCAGTGAGTTCACCGCAGCTTGCCCTATCTCATGCGTGGGCAGCTTGGACACAAAGTAGGCGTCATGCCCATAATTTGCCAGACTCACTGCCACATTGGCTTCTCCACCGCCATAGTTCACATCAAAGCTATCCGACTGCACGAAGCGGCTGTTTCCAGGACTCGACAGGCGCAACATAATCTCACCCATCGTCACTATTTTCTTACTCATATTTCAAATTATAAGTTATATCTCCCACAAAGATAAGAAAAAACCTAATCATTGCCTTATCTTACCATGCTTTTTGATGAAAAAGAGCCGTTATTTCTTCTCAACGTCAAGCACAGAAGTTCACAAATAGGAACACCAGCACCACCATCGCTACTTCTGCCCACCTATTCACTCGCACTGCCACCTGCATATCGGCAGTGGTTAGTTCGCGGGGATTGGTACCTATGTAGGGTTTGTCGAAGAGCTCACCGAAGTAGTAATGAGGGCCACCAAAACGGCAGTTGAGGATGCCGGCAAGGGCGCTCTCTGGATAGCCGGAATTGGGACTGGCATGCTGAGGACCGTATTTCCATACAAACTTCCACAAGTCCAGCCTGCCTGCTACCAGAATCATGAGCAGGGCTGTTAGGCGGGCTGGAATGTAGTTTGCTACATCATCCACACGGGCAGGGATGCAGCCAAACTGCAGGTAGCGCTCACTGTGATAGCCCACCATAGAGTCGAGTGTATTCACCATCTTATACGCCATCATGCCTGGCACACCGAGCAGGGCATACCAGAACAACGGGGCTATGACGCCATCGCTAAGGTTCTCTGCCAAGGTTTCTAAGGCCGCTGTGCGGATCTCCTGTGCGGAAAGTTCTGAGGTATCACGTCCCACGATACGCCCCACTTGCACACGTCCTTCTTCCAACGAGCGATCTACGGCCCGAAAAACTTCTCGCACCTCGCGGATAAGGGTCGTACCTGCCAAGCAGTAGAATATCAAGACTGCTTCCACGGCCACTTTCACAGAAATATGCAGGCTTCCGCAAAGCCTTAGCAGATAGAAAGTCAGGCCATAGATGAGCAAAACCAAGCCGATGCCCATCAAGGCTCCTTTCAGCTTGCGATGCCTTCCGTGATTGAGACGATGCTCACAGAAGCTTATCAGCTTACCGAACCAAACGATGGGATGTGGAAAGCGCACAGGGTCGCCAAAGAGAAGGTCGGCTCCCCACCCCAACAGCAATGGTAATATAGGAATCAGATAGTCAGCCATTCTGCAATGCTCTCCACCAATAAGTCGTTTTCTTCAGGATCTTGCGTAGCGACGCGGAAGTAGCTGTCGTCCAAGCCCTCGAAGTTAGACGCATCACGTATCAAGATGCCCTTCTCCTGCATGAGCCACTCTTTCAGTGCAGCTGCTTTTCCCATGCGCAAGCGCACTAAGAGGAAATGGGTGTCACTCTCCCACACCTCCAAAGCGCCCAAGGCCTGCAAGCGCTCACGCAGTCGGGCTGTCTCGTTAAGATAAGCGCCCAACGACACTGGAACACAGCAGCCACCTCGCTTCAAGAGCCACTCGCCTGCCTCTAAAGCCAGCGCATTGACTGCCCAGGGCATCTGGTGGCTGCGCACCCTCGCCAGGAGTTTGGCATCGCCTGTGAGGTAGCCCAGACGCAAGCCCGGCACCGCAAAGCGCTTCGTAAGGCTGTGGAGCAGCAGCACATGCCCACGCTCCATGACTTCACGCTCTGTAAGGAGGTACTTCAGCGTGAAATCTTCATACGACTGGTCGATCACGAAGAGCACTTGTGGGTTATGGTTGAGCAGTCGTCGCATCGTTTCCAGTGGGACAACCTGACCTGTAGGGTTATTAGGATTGCAAAGCCACAGCATCCGCACGTCTTCAGGCAGGCGATAGTCTTCACGCTCCCCTGGCAACAGGAAGAGCGACTTCACCTGATGGCCGTGCATCCTGCAAGCATCCGCATACTCACTGAAGGTGGGCTGCAAGATGGCCGACCGACTGCCTCCGAAGGCTTGCGCCAAGAGGTAGATGCCCTGCGTAGCTCCACTGGTCACCAGTACCTCGTCTAGTGCTATGTGCAGCTGCTCGGCTATCAATGCCTCCAAGTGCGAGGCCTCTGGGGCTGGATAGCTACCTATCACATCCAGTCGCTCCTTCAAATAAGCCTTCAGCGCACTGAGGTCGGCATGGCTATAGACATTGCTGCTGAAGTTGGCCACCATGGGCCTATTATATAAATATGTATCGTCTCCGTGTCCTTTAATCATGATTCGTCAGTATTTCGTACACCAGCTCCATATTCACATGCCTACGCACATGGTCGGCTAGCCGGTCGTATTGTTCTTCTTTGAAAGCCCTGTAGTCGAAGGGCTGCTTCGCTTCGTCTATCTTATCCTTGAAGCGCGAAAGCAGGAAGTCTATGAAGCGGGCATTGTCCAGTATGCCGTGAATGTAGGTTCCCATGCAGGTAGCATTTACGATGCAGCCATCAGTATGCCCGTCCTCAAAGCGAGCCAGCTGTTGTGCGCCGTCCTCCACGATACGGGTGCTTCCCATGTGTATCTCGTAACCTTCCATCAATGGCAGATGGCCTTCCTCTGTAAGCAGGCGGAACTTATTCTGGCGTGTCACCTTCTCTCCTGTCATGGATGTGCTAATGGGCAGCAGGCCCAGTCCTGGCAGGCGTTCTATCTCGCCTTCCACATGGTCAGGGTCCAGTACCTCTGTACCCATGAGCTGATAGCCTCCACAGATACCCAGCACAGTAGCTCCCTCGCGGTGGGCCTTGATCACGGCTTGAGCTACACCGTTTCGACGCAGCTCATAGAGGTCGGCCAGCGTACTCTTCGACCCTGGCAAGATGATGATATCAGCTTTCTTCAGGTCGTCGGTATTATTCGTATAGAAGAGGTGTACGCGTGGGTCGCGTTCCAGCACATTGAAGTCAGTGAAGTTGCTTAGGTGGCGTAGCAGCACCACAGCCACATTGACCTTGCTACGCTCTGCTTGCATGGATTTGGCGGCCAGATCTACCGAGTCTTCTTCCTCCACATAGATGTCCTTGAAGTAAGGCACCACGCCTATCACTGGCACATGACAGAGATCTTCCAGCATCTTCACCCCACTCTCGAAGAGGCGGATATCTCCGCGAAACTTATTGATGAGGATGCCCTTGATGCGTTTTCGTTCCTCCGGGCGCAGCAGCTCGATGCTGCCATACACACTGCCGAACACGCCTCCGCGGTCGATATCGCCCACCAGAATCACATCGGCACCTGCATGCAGCGCCATCGGCATATTCACCAAGTCGCTGTCGCGCAGGTTGATTTCGCTGATGCTGCCAGCCCCCTCCAGCACTATGGGATTGTAGCGTGCTGCCAGTCGGTCGTAAGCCTCACACACGGCTTGGCGCAGTTCCTCACGGCCCTCCTTGCGGAAGTAGTCGTAGGCATGGCGGTTGCCTATGGGCTTGCCATTCAGCACCACCTGACTAGTATGATCGGAACTGGGTTTCAGCAGCAGGGGATTCATATCAGTGTGGCAAGGGATGCCTGCCGCCTCTGCTTGCACGGCTTGTGCACGCCCTATCTCCAGTCCTTCTGGCGTGGCATAGCTATTGAGGGCCATATTCTGCGCCTTGAAAGGTGCTGGGTGGTAGCCATCCTGCTTAAATATCCTACAGAAGGCCGCTGCTATCACACTCTTTCCGACGTCGCTGCCTGTTCCGGCAAACATCACTGGGTTTAGTTTCTTCATTATTCTATTTCAACCAATATTCTATGTTCTTAGCTCTAAGCACTTATAATTGTTTAACTCAAGTTTCGCAAGTGCTTAATCAGTCCCTCTCCCTTGGGAGAGGCTCACCAATTCATCCCTTCCCTTTTGGGAGAGGTTCCAAATCCATCCCTCTCCCTTTGGGAGAGGTAAGGTGAGGGCTTTCACATAGCTTCGCACTCATACTATGCAGGAGGCGTTCCCTCTCCTAACCTCCCCCAAAGGGGGAGGGATTATAAGTGTGGGCTATCTTACGAGATGTTGCACCCTGCCTGTAGTCTGCCGCTCCTTCGGAGCTCACTTTCGAAACTTTACAATCTTTTAATGTTCAATGTTTAATGTTCAATGTTTAATGTTTAATGTTTAACGTTTAATGTTCACACCCACCTGTAAACTCCTCCTCCGGAACCCCAGCCCGTTCCATCTCATCACGTGCCATGGCAAAGAGTCCATCGCTCAGACGATTGACAAACTTCAGGATATCTGGATTCAGAGGTTCTTCTCGATGGAGCGTCCAGAGTCTGCGCTCTGCCCTGCGGCAAACGGTACGCGCCCACTGCAGATGAGCAGAGAGGGGCGTGCCCCCTGGCAAGATGAAATGACGGCTGGAGGTTGTCTTGGCTTGCACCTCATCGACCAACTTTTCCAAGCGTTCCGTCAGTTCCACCACATGCAGCTGCTTAGGATTCGCCTTGCCAACAGGTGTTGCCACATGACTCATCACCACCATCAGCTCATGGATGATGTCTGTGAGCAATGGCTGTCTGTCGTCATCGGCAGGCATCAGGGTGCGAGCCACGCCCAGCATGGCGTTCAGCTCGTCCAGCTCCCCATTGGCTTCTATGCGAGGATGGTCTTTCGGCACACGCACACCCCCTCGGATGCTCGTCATGCCTTCATCACCCGTCTTAGTATAAATTTTGTTCATATACTTCCCTTTTTATTGAACATTGAACATTGAACATTACGGCTTCGCCGTCAGCAATGCGTTACCCCATCCGCATGGTAATGTTTAACGTTTAATGTTTAACGTTTAATGTTCAAACAACCGTTTGACATCCACTTCCCCCCAATACAGGTGGGTATAACTGGCTATCACGTTCTTGTAGCGGAACACTGGAGTCTTGGTGAGGTTGCCACGCGCATCATACACTTTCGCCACAGAGGGTGGCATCAGCATGTCGCCACCTTCCGACTGCATGTACTGCGTGTAGTGGAACTCATGTCCTTTAAGCAACTGCCCGTTATATTCCAGCTGCCTGTATCCCAGCGAGAGTTTGCGGTCGGCCTTGCGCATGGAGATATAGACATTGAATATCCCTGCCAGCGGGCAAACGCCAAAAGTGGTCGGAGAGCTGTCGTAAACCAAGCCCAGCGAGAGATAGATCAAGCCGCCGCACTCTGCCAGCACCCTCCCCCCAGCTTCCACATAGTCGCGCAGTGAATTCAGAGTCTTCTCTGCCTTGCTCAGCCGCTCTGCATGCTTCTCCGGATAGCCGCCTGGCAGATACACCAGATCCACCTTCTTAGGTAGTGGCTTGTTGAGCTCTGGGTTGAACATCTTCACCTTTCCCAATGTGCGGAGGATATCCAGATGCTCCTTGTAGAGGAAGGAGAACGATTCCTCATTGTTGGCCACCAGAATGTTCCAGTCGCCTGCTTTCCTCACGCCTCTTCTCTGCCGCCTGGGCACTGGACGCATCACACGCTTCAACAGCAACTTCACGTCGATGTGCTGTTTCAGAGTCTTGACCAACTGGTTCAGAGAGTCATCGCCACCCATCTCACTGAAGTCGAGTCCTAAATAGCGGGAGTTCTGCTCCAGTTCTTTCTGCTTGGGTACATAGCCAAAGCAAGTCAGCCCCAGTTCCTCGCACACCTCCTGCAGCATGCTGTAGTGACGCGCAGAGCCCACCTTATTAAATATCACGCCAGCTATCTGCACATCGTCCCTGAAGGTCATGAAGCCCTTCAGCAGCGGTGCCATGCTGTAGGCCGCACTCTTGGCATCTACCACCAGCACCACAGGGATGTCCAGCAGTCGGGCTATCTCTGCACTGCTGCCCTTGTCACGCTCATACCCATCATACATTCCCATCATTCCCTCTACCACCAACGCATCGGCATCCTTGGCATAGCGGGCATAGAGTTCACGCACATGCTCCTCGCTGGCCATGAAGGTGTCCAGATTTACCGAGGATCGCCCACACACAGCGGTATGGTACTTGGTGTCAATGTAGTCAGGGCCGCACTTGTAGGGCTGCACGGTCTTACCCATGCTCACCAGCAGTGCCATCAGTCCCCGGCTCACCGTGGTCTTTCCTGCTCCCGATGTAGGAGCAGCTATCAGGAATTGCGGAATGTTTTTCATGATGTCGGTACTTGTTTCTGCAAATATAGACATAATCTTCGAGAAACAATCATCATCATGTATAAAAAAAGACCGTGAGACCGTGAGACCGTGAGATGCTTAATAATTGTGTTCTGCTCTCCAGGCAGCGTTCAGGTCGTCATAGGGTTCGTATTTTATCCAGTCCACTTCCATCGTGTAAGGATATTTGGGGGCCTCAATGGAGTTAAGTACCGTTTCTACCGACCAGTTTGGGGTATGCCAGAAATTCAGCATGTAGGTGGTAGGCGACTGTGGGATACCAGAGTAATGGGGTGTCTTTCCCGTATAGTCCCAAAGGATGATTTTCTCTCCCGTTTCAGGATGTTCCATCCACCAAGTCAGGCGGTCAGGGTACCAGTCGAAGCCATATACATAGAAACGTTTGGAGGCATCGTAGTCCTTGATAGCCGGGATGGTGCGCGGTGTGAGGGCGGCATCGTCCGATTCATCAAAGAAGTGCTCAGTGGCGTACATGTCTTCTATGGTCTCCCCATCGTGGTAAGACCGATAGTTCGTATAGAGTATCTCTCCTGTGGCCAGGTTGATGGTACGTCCCACTCGCTGGAGTTTATTCACATCATCGGGAGCACTAGTCCAGGTACCTATACAGATGATTCTGGGGTCGGCCATCAGCCATTCAAAGTCTATCTCGCTCAGGCCATACCCTTCGGTGAACTGGTAGGTAAAATAGCCGGTTACCATCCCCACTTTGGGCTGCACCCCTTTTATATCGCCCACGCGTAAGCGGGCAGAATAACGGCCGAAGTGGGTCATCTTCGTCGAGGTAATTTGTGGGCCGTTGGCTGGTCCCCACTCGTCAGTAGGCCTAATGGTCATCAGCATCACGTCTGTGTTCTCCTCGGTGAAGGAATGCACACCGCTGTAATAGCGCAGGTGAGATCCATCCATGTTGAAGTACTGCGGTTTAGCGTTGTCAAAGTTCTCGGTGAAACTTTGCATGAAGCGGCTGTCTGTTTTTGAGTCGCAGGAGGATAAAGAAATTAGTGCCAAGACAACTAATAGAATACTGAATCTTTTCATCTTTTTTATTTTAGCTATGTTATTTTAAAGTTAAGTGTTTTGCTCAAATGGCTGGTTATTTATTCCTCGCTCCTACTTCAGTGACGAAACAAGACACAAGGCCATAGGTGATGGCGGGGCGTATCCATATCTCGGTGAGCAGATAGTTGGTGTACTCGTTGATAGGCTCCAGGTAGATGTCGTAGTTGTAGAGTGCAGCTATGAGCATATCGACGATGCAGATGGACCACAGGTTGTACTTGGTATAGCTGCGCCAGTTCTTGCGTGCATAGAAGTATGTGAGCATGCAGAGTAGCAGGACCGACAGCGTGAGGCAAGCCAAGTGTAAGGGGAAGTTGGCCAAGGGGGGCGGGAAAAGAATGTCGCGCAGCAACACCGTGATACCCACTGAGATGGAGCACCAGTAGTTGAACTGTTGAGTAGTGATGCGGTAGTTGAAGAAATACATCCAAATCATCACCAGGCAGGCGATGTAAAACAGGTTGAGCAACAGCTCTGGCCAGGCTTCCTCCAGTCCGAAATGAAAAACGGCATAAAGCATCACCCCCACAGAGAGCGTACCACCGCAGGCCGTGATCAGAATATCAAAAATCTTGGCCTTTTTACTGAATCTCGTCTTTATCATAGTATGGCAACTTTTAGTATTTAACCGCAAAGATACAGATTATCAGCGATAATCCATATGCTTTGTGATTACCTTTCCAGAAAAAATATTTTCAGTTCCTCTGGTAATGCATTAGGCATTATACAGGGTAGTCAGCCAAGTTAATGGCTGGCAATCCTACCTATCGCCATACTCACAGCAGTAGGCACTACGCTGGGCGTTACCTCTTGCATGTGAGAAAAGTAGGAAATCATTTGTTTTCATAAAGCTTTTTTCATTATCTTTGGAAATGTTTTAACTAATAAAACTAACTATAATGAAAAAGTTTTTGATTCTGATGGCAGTAGCCATGATGACGACAATGGGTGCGAAAGCACAGAATGGGTATGCAGATACCCGCCACGAGATAGGCATAGGCATAGGCTGGATGTCCACCTCGCAATGGCTGGATGCCTTTGAAGATGTGGGATTTGCGCTGGCAGGAACCTCATTCAAGGATGAGAAATACATAGGTCCCTTCTCTGGCGAGTATTTCTACCGTGCCAAAGAGTGGCTGGGTGTGGGCGGCATCGTAGCCCTGGGCATGAAGACGCAAGACGTATATCTGGGCAGCTCGAAAAGCGGTGACCTAACCAACCTCTACATCTCGCTGATGCCTGCAGTGAAACTGGACTGGCTCAGGAAAGAGAAGTTCGGCATGTACTCCAAGATAGGCGTAGGCGGCACCATGCGCGCTGAGGAGATAGACTATGGCAACAATTCTGGCACAGACTACAGCGACACGAGCTTCCATCTGAACTGGCAGCTCTCACTGCTGGGTCTGGAAGTGGGCAGCCCGCGCATACGTGTTTTCGGTGAACTGGGCTTCGGCGAGCAGGGCATAGCACTCTTCGGCGTTCGCACCAAATTCTAAGCACCTCACCTACCCTCTCCCAGAGGGCGAGGAACAACATTATTAATCATTGAGGGGAGGCTGACGACCTCCCCTCTTCTTTTTTGACCGCGGTCTCACCGGTCTCACGGTCTCACTACATACATTAATATATATAACACAAGTTTCGCAAGTAATGCCGTAGGCACATATACGGCTTCGCCGTAAAATTAAAAAATTAAAAAAAGCAAATATGCAAATATGCAAAAAGATGGTGCCGTAGGCATCTCATAAGGTAGCCAGCCATGCAATGGCTGGATAAATAGCGACCATTGAATGCGTGCCTTTAGGTACGCCACCCAAATTTTGTTGCGTACCTACGGCACGCTGTCTTGTTGCATCCACATTACCAGCCATTGCATGGCTGGCTACCCTATTAAGCCCCTCTGGGGCTTTGTCTCAAGGGACGTTAGCATCACTTGAGAAACTTAAAACATATTACATCTTCGCCATGGCTTGCTCCAAGTCGGCAATGATGTCATCAACGTTCTCTATACCTACGGAGAGACGCACCAAATCGGGGGCTACGCCAGCCTCGCGCAGCTGCTCATCGCTCATCTGACGATGGGTATGACTGGCTGGGTGAAGCACGCAGGTACGGGCATCGGCCACATGGGTAACGATGCAGATGAAGTCGAGATTGTCCATGAAGCGAATGGCATCTTCACGAGTGCCCTTCAGTCCGAAGGCTATCACACCACAAGAGCCATTGGGCAGATACTTCTGGCCCAGTGCGTAGTACTTGTTCGAGGGCAGTCCGCAGTAGTTCACCCAACTAACCTTAGGGTTCTTCTCCAGCCACTCGGCCACCTTCTGAGCGTTCTCGCAGTGGCGAGGCATGCGCAGGTGCAGCGTCTCCAAGCCCAGATTCAGCAGGAAGCAGTTCTGCGGCGACGGGATAGAACCGAGGTCGCGCATGAGCTGCGACACTATCTTGGTGATATAGGCTTTCTGGCCGAACGCCTTGGTATAGGTGAGGCCATGGTAGCTCTCATCGGGGGTAGTGAGGCCGGGGAACTTCTCGGCATACTTCTCCCAATCGAAGTTGCCACTATCCACTACAGCACCACCCACCTGCGTGGCATGACCATCCATATACTTAGTAGTGGAGTGTGTCACGATGTCTGCTCCCCACTCGAAGGGGCGGCAGTTGATAGGCGTAGCGAAGGTATTGTCTACGATGAGTGGCACGCCATGACGATGCGCCATCTGGGCGAAGCGCTCAATGTCGAACACATGTCCGCCTGGATTGGAGATAGTCTCGCCAAAGAAGCACTTCGTGTTGGGGCGGAACTCCTTTTCTATCTCCTCATCGGACCACTCAGGATCTACGAAGGTGCACTCTATGCCGAGCTTCTTCATGGTGACGCCAAAGAGGTTGTATGTGCCACCATAGATCGTATTAGAGGTGATGAAATGATCACCAGCCTGGCAGATGTTGAACACAGCATAGAAATTAGCTGCCTGTCCTGACGACGTAAGTACAGCCCCCACTCCACCTTCCAGCGCATTGATCTTGGCTGCTACGGCATCGTTGGTAGGGTTGGCCAGTCGGGTGTAGAAATAGCCCTCGTCCTTCAGGTCGAAAAGACGAGCCATCTGTTCACTTGTTTCGTATTTGAAAGTTGTGCTCTGGTAGATGGGCAGCACGCGTGATTCTCCTTTCTTTGGTGCCCAACCTGCTTGTACGCAGAGCGTTTCAAGATTTTTCTTCATTGCAAAATGCTTTTATATTATTGAAAATTGAAGATTGAGAATTGAGAATTAACTATGCAGAATGAAACCATCCGGATGGCGTTCCCTCACCTGACCTCTCCCAAAGGAGAGGGATGAGTTTGGCCCCCCTCCCCCTTGGGGGAGGTAGGGAGAGGGCAAATGCTGCGCAGCCTCAATGGTCAATTCTCAATCCTCAATGATTAATAAACTTTTATTTTCGCTGCTTGAGCCTTGCACTTATCACGCAGGGCATTGATGTCTGAGCCAAGGGGAGCGCTGCACACCACCACACCCATGCGACGATGGAAGCGGGTGAAAGGCTTGCCGAAGATGCGGACATCGGTATCTTCTGCCTGCAGAGCATCCTCTATGCCACTGTACTGTGGATGGTCTGTCACTGAGTCTGCCAGCACTACAGCACTGGCACCTACCTTCTCCTGCTTGATGGCAGGGATAGGATAGCCCAGCACGGCACGGGCATGCAGCTCGAACTCACTGAGGTTCTGGCAACCAGAGAGGGTGACCATACCTGTATCGTGCGGACGAGGTGACAACTCACTGAAGTAAACCCCATCTTTCTGGCTGACGAAGAACTCTACGCCCCAGATGCCTGCACCCGTGAGGGCACGTGTCACCTTGTCGGCCATCTCCTGCGCCTGCTTCAGATGCTCTGGGAGCATAGGCATGGGCTGGAAGCTCTCACGATAGTCGCCATCTTTCTGCACATGGCCTATAGGGGCACAGAAGAGGGTCTGACCATTCTTTTGCGTCACGGTGAGCAGGGTAATCTCATAGTCGAACTTGATGAACTCCTCGATGATCACCTCGGCGATGTCGCCACGGCTGCCATGCTGTGCCTCATCCCACGACTTCACCAAGTCGGCCTCTGTGCGAGCCACGCTCTGGCCATGACCAGACGATGACATGAGTGGCTTGATGACGCAAGGGAAGCCAATCTCCTTGGCATGCTCCTGCAGCTCTTCGAGTGAAGCTGCGTAGCGATATTTTGCAGTCTTCACGCCCAGCTCCTTAGCAGCCAAGTCGCGTATGCTACGGCGGTTCATGGTGTAGTTCACGGCACGTGCGCTCGGCACTACCTGTATGCCCTGTTTCTCAAACTCGTACAGGCGCTCTGTGCGGATGGCCTCTATCTCTGGCACGATAATATCCGGCTGATGCTTCTTCACGGCAGCTGCCAGTGCATCGCCATCGAGCATCTTGAAGACCTCGCACTCATCGGCCACCTGCATGGCAGGTGCATGTTCATAGGCATCGCAAGCCACTACATACTGTCCCAGTCTCTTGGCGGCTATGGTAAACTCCTTTCCCAGTTCTCCAGAGCCAAGCAATAAAATTTTCTTCATTGTATTTTTATGAAATTATTGATGTTGCGTTCTTAACAAGTCATTCACTGTCTTCACAGGATTGAAGGTGCTCAGCGGCACTTCCACGAAGACGGTACTCCAGTCGCTCATGGCACCATTCCACAGGCCTGGAAGTTCCAGTGCCTTGAGGTTGCGTCCACTCTTCGACTTACTGGAGATGAAGCCCGTGGCAGGATCCACATACTTGGTGAGGTCGAACTTCTCGCCCTTATAGTTGCGCACGGCACATACCAGATCCACAGGATTGAAGTGCGTACCCTGCTCGAACATGGCCTTCTTCTCTGGGTCGCTCATGTCTATCTGTGAGCTTTCCAAGATCTGCAGGGAGATAGAACCGTCTGGATTATAGGCCAAGAACGGGCCACCGCCTGGCTCACCCACATTCTTCACCATACCGCAGACGCGCATAGGTCGGTTGAGCTTCTTCTTGAGATAAACCACCAACTCTGTGTCTTCGAGCAACTTGGTCTCTGGCAGCTTGCAGAACAACTTCTTCTGCACGAACTGGAGGATTTCCATCACCTGCTCGTGGGTGTATTTGCCACTCTCCAGCAGCTGCATATAGCCGAAGGCCTTCTGCTGCAAGGTCACCAGCACACCTGCCAAGAGTTTCTTGTAGGTGATGGTGTCTGCCTTGAACTTATCTGGCACCACATTGTCGATGTTCTTGATGAAGACGATGTCTGCATCCAGGTCGTTGAGGTTCTCGATGAGTGCGCCATGACCACCTGGACGGAAGAAGAGCTTACCATCTACACGGAAAGGTTCATTGTTCTCATCAGCAGCTACGGTGTCTGTAGAGCTCTTCTGCTCGGAGAATGTCACATCGTAGCGCACGCCATAACGCTTGGCAAAGAGTGCGGCTTTCTCATCGACCAACTGCTGGAACAACGCCTTGTGCTCTGGAGACACGGTGAAGTGTACGTTCACTACACCTGAGCGATTGGCAGCATAGAGCGCTCCCTCTACCAGATGCTCCTCGACAGGTGTGCGAGAGCCGTTCTCATAGCGGTGGAACTTCAGCAGTCCCTTAGGCAGCTGTCCGTAGTTGAGTCCAGCTTCCTGAAGCAGGGCGGCTACCACAGGCTTATACTGACCAGCGGCCAGCAGTGCAGGAATGTCTTTTCCCGCTGTCTTCTCGCAGGCAGCGTTCAGATCGTCGTAGAAAGCAAACTTCTCTATCTGTCCGAAGAACTCCTTCTCAAAGTCGGTCTGAGGCACGTCATAGTCGGCCTCCAGAAATGCGAACATATTCTTGAACATACGACTGGCTGCGCCAGAGGCAGGCACAAACTTCACCACCCGACGCTCATTCTGCATATAGGTATCCCACACGCGTAGGTAAAGCTTCATGGATTCTTCATCGGGCGACAGGATGCCACTATCCACAGAGGCTGCTGCAGCGAGTTTCAGGTAAGGGAATCCTTTCTTAAAACACTCCAACTGACTCATTATCTGCTCTTCTGTGATGCCTTTAGAGGCTAAATACTGTTTATCTTCTATAGTTAGCATAGCTATGTGTTTTGATTATTTTTACCAAAAGTACAAAAAAATTGTTATACACATCAAGAAAACCAAAAGAAAAACGTAATTTTACGTCGATATTTTTTTGAGACATGGAAAATAAGACATTATTCACCCCTGAAGAGCGCTCGCAGTTTTTCTCTCTGTATAGGGAATTGCTGCGACAGACGAGCGATACTTTCCGCCCTGAAGACAGGCAGAAGCTGAAAGAGCAACTGCGTGAATCGGCTCAGAGCGGAAGGGTGCAACGCGACATCTTCGGGCTGAACCCTATCATAAAAGACGCGCAGACCTCCCTCATCTTGCTACAGGAGATGGGCATGAAGCGTGCGTCTATCCTGGCAGTGATGCTCAACGACTCTGTGCGCTATGGCGACCTGCCTCTGGAGGAGGTGGAACGCGACTATGGCAGTGATGTGGCTCGCATCGTGCATGGCCTCATCCGCGTGCAGGAGCTTTACACCAAGAGCCCGACCATAGAGAGCGAGAATTTCAAGAAGCTGCTGCTGACCTTCGCAGAGGATATGCGCGTGATTCTCATCATGATAGCCGACCGTGTGAACATCATGCGACAGATACGTGATACGGAGAACGCAGAGGCACGCCTGCAGGTGTCTAACGAGGCTTCTTACCTCTATGCCCCACTGGCGCATAAGCTGGGTCTCTACATGCTGAAATCGGAGCTGGAAGACCTGAGCCTGAAATATACGGAGCATGACATCTACTACCACATCAAGGATAAGCTCAACGAGACCAAGAAGAGCCGCGATGCCTACATAGACGCGTTCATCAAGCCGCTGGAAGAGAAACTGGCTGCTGCAGGACTGAAGTTCCACATCAAGGGGCGTACCAAGAGCATTCACTCCATCTACCAGAAGATGAAGAAGCAGAAATGCCCCTTCGAGGGAGTATATGACCTCTTCGCCATCCGTGTGATACTGGATTCGGAGTACGAGAAGGAGAAGCAGGAGTGCTGGCAGGTCTATAGCATCGTGACGGATATGTACCAGCCCAACCCCAACCGCCTGCGCGACTGGCTCTCTGTGCCTAAGAGCAATGGCTACGAGAGTCTGCACATCACCGTGATGGGGCCTCAGGGCAAGTGGGTGGAGGTGCAGATACGCACAGAGCGCATGGATGCTATCGCCGAGCGTGGCTTGGCGGCTCACTGGCGCTACAAGGGCATCAAGCAGGAGACGGGCTTGGACACCTGGCTGACGTCTGTCCGCGAGGCATTGGAGACTGCCGATAGCAGCGACATGGAGGCTATGGATCAGTTCAAGATGGATCTCTATGAGGATGAGGTGTTCGTCTTCACGCCGAAGGGCGATCTCTATAAGTTGCCTAAGGGTGCTACAGTGCTCGACTTTGCTTTCTTGATACACACCAAGCTGGGATGCAGCTGCATAGGTGCTCGCGTGAATGGCAAGAATGTGCCTATCAAGCAGGTGCTGCACAGCGGCGATCAGGTGGAGATCATGACGCAGAGCACGCAGACGCCTAAGCAGGGATGGCTCAACTATGTGGTAACTTCCAAGGCACGTGTGAAAATCAAGCAGGCGCTCAAGGAGATGGCTTCTCGCCAGCATGCTCTGGCCAAGGAGGAACTGGAGCGCAAGATGAAGAACCGCAAGATAGAATGGGATGAGAGCATCATGATGCAGCTCATCAAGCGCATGGGTTACAAGATCATCACCGATTTCTATCAAAGCATAGCCAACGGCACGCTGGATGTGAACCAGATCATCGACCAGTATGTGGAGCAGCAGCGCAGGGTGCTGGAGCCAGAGACTGCTACGCACAGTGCGGAGGAGTTCAGCCTCCAGAACCTGAATGCTGATACTGGCAAGGAGCCTGGCGATGATGTGCTGGTGATAGATCAGAACGTGAAGGGCTTGAAGTTCCAGTTGGCCAAGTGCTGCAACCCTATCTATGGCGACGACATCTTCGGCTTTGTGTCTGTGCTGCATGGCATCAAGATACATCGCACCGACTGCCCCAATGCGAAGAGCATGCGTGAGCGTTTTGGCTATCGCATCGTGAAGGCACGCTGGGCAGGCAAGTCAATGGGCAAGAACTACCCTATCAACCTACGTGTGATAGGCAATGATGACATTGGCATAGTGACCAATATCACCAGTGTGATCAACAAGGAGGATGGCATCTTGCTGCGCAGTGTGAACATCGATGCGCACGACGGCCTGTTCTCTGGTACGCTCACCGTTTTAGTGAGCGATACTGCCAAGCTGGATGCGCTCATCAAGAAGCTACGCACTGTGAAGGGAGTGAAACAAGTGACGAGAAACTGAAAAACATTAAACATTGAACATTAAACATTAAACATTGAACATTAAACATAGACTATGCAGGGTGATACCATCCGGAAGGACACGGCGAAGCCGTAATGCTCAATGTTCAATGCTCAATGTTCAATAAAATAGAAAATGAACTACGATTATAAAAAGCAACTGAGGAGCTTCAAGTACGCTTGGAAAGGCATTTGTGCCTGCGTAGGACGGGAGCAGAATCTTGACTTTCATCTGCTGGTGATGGTGCTGGTCATCATCGCTGGCATAGGTTTTGGCATTTCGCGCATGGAATGGGTAGCCGTGATTCTCTGCTTCGGCATGGTAATCAGTGCCGAGCTGTTCAATAGTGCCGTGGAGCGCCTCACCGACCTTGCCCATCCAGATTTACATCCGTTGGCAGGCAAGGTGAAGGACATCGCCGCTGGAGCTGTGCTCGTCACAGCCATCGCCGCTGCTGCCGTAGGCTTGATTATCTTCTTGCCGTATGTGTTTTAACCAAACATTATGGACTATTAATAATGAATTATTCCCTCACCTTATGCCCATGGTAGTAGCGCAGAGCGAAAGGCAGACAGATCAGGGCAGAGGCCAAAGCCATAGCAGCCATGGCATGGGTGCATTCTAAACAGACATAAAGCGTGGAGAGACAAGCCCCTAATAGGATGCCAGTCAGCACGCCCAGCAGGCAGGAACTTACGGAAGTGGCACGCTGACAATGCTCTGCCAACTTCACATAGATAGTAATAACTGGACGAACAAGCAATGCCAAGAGCAGAATGCTAAGCAGAGGGAACAACAGCTGGCCACTGCCTGCCCAAGGGAGATAAAGGCCAGGTATCAAGCCCACTAATAGCATAAATAAGGTGGGCAGCCAGGTGCGTGGCAGGAAAAAGCGGTCGAGCCCAAAGACAGGCACACCAATAGGCGCACGAAAGGCTACATAGACCGACTGTGCCAGCAGAGCGCTGAGCATCAGGCAAGAAAGTGCCACATAGGGCAGCCAGTCGTCAGCATCGTAGAATAAGTGCATAGCGCCTCCGCCTACAGCCACACCTATAAAAATCCCAGCACAGATGGTGTATGCCAACGCCCTATTGGCCGCAGTGCGCTGTCCAGAATGCACGATGTCTACGGAAATGGTGATCAGGGCACTGATAGACATACCATAGAATGCTCCACAGAAGCCTCCCAATACCCATAAGATGCCAAGATTATCTATCCAAGGCATAGCAAAAAGGCAAGCTATCAAGCCCAGCGTAGCAAGGACAGCCACATACTTACGCTTATAGGCATCTGCCAACCACGCATGCAGCGGTCCTACAGCCAGCAATCCCACCAGCATAGTGAGATAGAGTGGAGCCGTTTCGTTCTGCGCTATTCCCATCTGCCACGACATGAACACGGGCAACAATGGAAGCAGCATGAACAGCCCTGCATGCAAGAACAGAGCCGCCAAACAAATGCGACAAAAGCTGGAGGAAGTTATCTCGTTTACCGAATGTTTCATACTAATACCTACAATTACAGACTGCAAAGATAGTGCTTTTATTTCACTTGCAGCATCTTTTCGTAGGAAAACTCGCAGAAATCAGGAATGACAACGTTTGCGTAAGATGCTACCTCTGAGGCTGGGAAAGTGGTGGAAAGTCCCACTACATGCGCCCCTGAAGCCTGTGCTGAGCGCAGGCCATTGATGGAATCCTCGAAGACATACGTTTCTTCTTGCAAGGTCTCAAAGAGCCTCATTCCCAGCAAGTAGCAGTCGGGATCTGGCTTAGAGCGGGTGAACACCTCTGCTGTGAGGATGCGGTCGAACATGGTCTGCAAGGCTGGTTGGTAGCGGAAGGCAGCCTCCATCTTCAGCTTATTAGAAGAGGTGACCACCGCTGTCTTCACAGCGTGACGCTTCAGGTCCTCGAAGAAAGGCAGGAAGCCTGGGATATAGTCGTAGTGCATGGAGCGCTCAAAGTCGTTCAGTCGCTGCACAATGCGCTCAGCATCAGAGGCGCTGAAGTTGCTCCCCAGGATATGATCCAGCGTCTGTCCCTTGATCTGCATGGCAAAGTCGGGATTTCCGAAGACCAGTTTGCGGTAAATTTCATAGCTGTCATTTACGATCTCTTCCATGTATTCCTTGTACATCTTAAGATCATTATTATCGGCGATATTGTCGATAACGGTACGGTTCAAAGTTGCGGAAACAAGCATTTCAAGGTTGTAATAGGCCGCATCTACATTACCGTATTTATTCCCGATGACTTCACCCTGTTCAGTAACTCTGATGCGGTCTTTAATGGACCCCACAGGCTGGGATGTGATGGCGTTGTAAGACGGACCGCCGCCACGACCGACTGTTCCTCCGCGGCCGTGGAAGAAGGTGATC
>CADALZ010000021.1 GCA_902788865.1 uncultured Bacteroidales bacterium
GGGTTCCACCTCTTCCCATTCCGAACAGAGAAGTTAAGCCCGACCGCGCCGATGGTACTGCCGTAGTTGGTGGGAGAGTAGGTAGCCGCCGTCTTCACCCGGGAGGGATTCCTTACTGCAAGGAGTCCCTCCTTTTTTTGTATTTGTACATCTGAATCCGTCTCTCAGCGTAAATATGTTACCTTTCTATGCAAAAAAGTTAAGGTTTTGTTTGTTACGTGCAATAAATTTAATAACTTTGCAGCGAATTAAAAAAGAGATGGTAAACAATCATACATATAGCAACCTACTACTGGGTATTATTATTCTACTGGCAAAGGTTAGTGGAAGTGAGGTTTGTGCATGAGTATGATGTTTCAGAGATATATTTAGCCTTTCTCACTTCCTGGTGTGAAAGGCTTTTATTTTGGTTATTATTTTACTTGAAAGTATGAGTGATAGATTGTTTATTTTTGATACCACTTTGCGTGATGGTGAGCAGGTACCTGGTTGTCAGCTTAACACTGTGGAAAAGATTCAGGTAGCCAAGCAGCTTGAGTCTTTGGGTGTAGATGTGATAGAGGCTGGTTTCCCTATCTCAAGTCCTGGTGACTTTAATTCCGTGATTGAAATTTCCAAAGCGGTTACTTGGCCTACTATTTGTGCTCTGACACGCGCTGTCCAAAAGGATATTGACGTTGCTGTTGATTCCTTGAAGTATGCGAAGCGTAAGCGTATCCATACAGGCATTGGTACAAGTGATTCACATATTAAATATAAATTCAATTCTAATCGAGAAGAGATCATTGAGCGTGCTGTGGCAGCGGTGAAATATGCAAGGAATTTTGTCGATGATGTGGAATTCTATGCAGAAGATGCTGGAAGAACAGACAATGAGTATCTGGCCCGCGTGGTAGAAGCAGTGGTGAAAGCTGGGGCCACCGTGGTGAATATTCCAGATACTACTGGTTATTGCCTGCCTCAAGAGTATTATGAGAAAATCAAGTACCTCAAAGAACACGTAGATGGTATAGACAATGCCATTATCTCTACACATTGTCATAACGATTTAGGCATGGCTACGGCAAATACACTGAGTGGTGTCTTAGGAGGTGCCAGACAAGTAGAGGTGACAGTGAATGGTATTGGCGAACGCGCAGGCAATACGTCGCTGGAAGAAATTGCCATGATACTGAAGTGCCACAAGCACTTGAATATCGAGACAAACATCAATACGACGAAAATCTATCCAGTGAGTAGGATGGTAAGTAGTCTGATGAACATGCCTGTTCAGCCTAATAAGGCTGTGGTAGGACGAAATGCCTTTGCCCATTCCAGTGGTATCCATCAAGATGGCGTGCTGAAAAACGTGGGTACTTATGAGATTATGAATCCAAAAGACGTGGGGTTGGATGATAATTCTATCGTATTGACTGCACGTAGTGGTAGGGCAGCTTTGAAGTATCGTCTGAAAGTGCTGGGCGTTTCAGTGGAGGATGATAAGAAGGTGGATAATATCTATCAGGCATTCCTGCGTTTGGCAGACAAAAAGAAAGATGTCACAGATGATGATATCTTGGTACTTGCAGGTGCCGACCGCACTGCTTCCCATGCCGTGAAACTGGACTATCTGCAGGTGACAACCGGATTAGGTGTTCGCAGTGTGGCCAGCATCGGATTGGACATCTCTGGCCAGAAATTTGAGGCTGCAGCTTCAGGCAATGGTCCGGTAGATGCTGCTATCAAGGCTCTGAAGAAGATTATCTTGAAACAGATGACGCTGAAAGAATTTACCATTCAAGCTATCAGTAAAGGTAGTGACGATGTGGGTAAAGTGCACATGCAGGTGGAGTATGACGGCAGCTTGTATTATGGCTTTGGAGCTAACACGGATATCGTCACTGCGTCTGTAGAAGCCTATATCGATTGTATAAACAAATTTAGGGTTAAATAATAAGATTTGCATACTATGAATACTTTGTTTGATAAGATCTGGGATGCCCATATCGTTCAGAAAGTAGAAGATGGTCCCACCCAGCTCTACATTGATAGACTTTATTGTCATGAAGTGACTTCTCCTCAGGCCTTTGCAGGCATGAGAAGCAGGGGACTGAAATGTTTCAGACCTGAGCAGATTTTCTGCATGCCTGACCATAACACCCCCACCCATGATCAAGATAAGCCTATTGAGGATCCGATTTCTAAGAATCAGGTAGATACATTGGCAAAGAATGCTGCGGATTTCGGCTTGACGCACTTTGGCATGAATACGCCTAAGAATGGAATCATCCACGTGGTGGGACCAGAGAGAGGCTTGAGCCTTCCTGGTATGACCATCGTTTGTGGCGACTCTCATACCTCTACCCACGGAGCCATGGGAGCTGTGGCCTTTGGCATTGGCACCAGTGAGGTGGAGATGGTAATGGCTTCACAGTGCATCTTGCAGCAAAAACCAAAGTCGATGCGTATCAGCGTGAACGGAAAGCTTGGCAAAGGGGTGACAGCTAAAGACGTGGCACTCTATCTGATGTCCAAGATCTCAACATCTGGTGCCACAGGCTTTTTCATAGAATATGCAGGTGAGGTGGTGCGTGACATGAGCATGGAAGGTCGTCTGACGCTGTGCAACCTTTCTATAGAGATGGGTGCTCGTGGAGGTTTTATTGCTCCAGATGAGAAAACCTTTGCTTATGTGAAAGGACGCGAATATGCACCTAAAGGTGAAGAATGGGAAAAGGCAGTGGCTTATTGGAAAACCTTGAAGAGTGGTGAGGATGCAGTTTTCGATAAAGAACTGAACTTCGATGGAGCTGACATTGAGCCGATGGTAACCTATGGCACTAACCCTGGTATGGGTATGGGCATCACTCAAAGCATTCCTACCACAGAAGGTATGGGCGAAGCTGCGAAGGCTTCTTTCGGAAAGTCGCTGAAATACATGGGATTCAAACCAGGGGAAAAGCTCCTTGGCAAGAAAATAGATTATGTGTTCCTCGGTGCTTGCACTAACGGACGTATAGAGGATTTTCGCGCCTTTGCTTCTCTGGTGAAAGGTAAGAAGAAGGCTGAGCAAGTTGTGGCATGGCTGGTGCCTGGTTCTTGGATGGTCGATGCCCAGATTAGAGAAGAAGGTATCGACAAAGTCTTGCAGGAGGCTGGTTTTGAGATTCGTCAGCCTGGTTGCTCTGCCTGCTTAGCTATGAATGACGATAAAGTGCCAGCAGGAAAGTATGCGGTCTCTACGAGCAATCGTAACTTTGAAGGCCGTCAGGGCCCTGGCTCCAGAACCATCCTTGCCAGTCCGCTGGTAGCTGCTGCAGCTGCAATTACGGGAGAAATCACAGATCCACGAACTTTAATGTAACAGAACTATGAAACAGAAATTCAATATCATCACTAGCACCTGCGTACCTCTCCCTTTGGAGAACGTAGATACAGATCAGATTATCCCAGCTCGTTTCCTGAAGGCTACTGATAAAGAGGGCTTTGGAGACAACCTCTTCCGTGATTGGAGATATGACAAGCAGGGTAATCCTATCAAAGACTTTGTCTTGAACGACCCAAAATATGGAGGCGTAGTACTGGTGGCAGGAAAGAACTTCGGTAGTGGAAGCAGTCGTGAACATGCGGCCTGGGCCATTGCTGGCTATGGCTTCCGTGTGGTAGTGAGTAGCTTCTTTGCAGACATCCATAAGAACAATGAGCTGAACAACTTCGTGCTTCCAGTGGTGGTGTCTGAAGCATTCCTGCAGGAATTGTTTGATTCTATCTATGCCAATCCTAAGATGGAAGTGGTGGTGGATTTGCCCAATCAGACCATCACTAATACGGCTACAGGAAAGTGTGAGACCTTCGAGATCAACGCTTATAAGAAGCATTGTCTGATGAATGGCCTTGACGATATAGACTTCCTTTTGGAAAACAAAGATAAGATAGAAGCGTGGGAGAAGAAGCATGGGTGTTAATCGGAAGATAGAAATCATGGACACGACCCTTCGTGATGGCGAACAGACGAGGGGTGTTTCGTTCGTGCCTCATGAGAAACTCATGATAGCCCGCATGCTGTTGTCCGACCTTAAGGTTGACCGTATCGAAGTGGCTTCTGCACGTGTGTCTGAAGGAGAACTGGAGGCCGTGCGTCTCATTTGCAACTGGGCCGCTCGTCATGATCTTCTGGAGCATATCGAGGTGTTGGGGTTCGTCGATGGGCATACTTCCGTAGATTGGATCACATCTGCAGGTGGAAAGGTGATCAACCTGCTTTGCAAAGGTTCAGAGAAGCATTGCACCTACCAGCTGAAGAAGACTGTGGAGGAACATCTGTCAGACATCCAGTCGGTCATTGCCTATGCGCATGAGAAAGGTATGCAGGTCAACGTCTATCTGGAGGACTGGAGCAATGGCATAAAGGAATCTCCGCAGTATGTCTATCGGCTGATGGATGGGCTGCAAGGATTGGGCATAGTGCGTTTCTTGCTTCCCGACACTCTTGGTGTGCTCAATCCGATGAGTACTCTGCACTATATCCGTGAGATGGTGACACACTATCCGCAGGCACGTTTCGATTTCCACGCCCACAATGACTATGACCTTGGCGTGAGCAATTCGCTGGCTGCTGTTCAAGGAGGCTGTGGAGGACTGCATGTCACAGTCAATGGCTTAGGAGAGCGAGCAGGCAATGCTCCGCTCGCCAGTGTGCAGGCCGGTCTCCGTGATCAGATGGAGGTGGAGACAGGCATCGTAGAGAGCCAGCTCTATAGTGCCAGCTTGTTGGTGTCGTCCTACTCAGGCATAGCCATCGCTCCAAATAAGCCCATCGTGGGAGAGAGCGTCTTCACGCAAGTAGCTGGTGTTCATGCCGATGGCGACAATAAGAAGAATCTCTATTGCAACTCCCTGCTTCCAGAGCGCTTTGGCCGTAGGCGTGAGTATGCCTTAGGAAAGAATAGTGGCAAGGCTAATATCCGCAAGAATCTTGAAGATCTGGGCTTGGATCTGGACGAAGCCACCATGCGCAAAGTCACAGATCGCATCATTGAACTGGGTGATAAGAAGGAAACGGTCTCACAAGAAGACCTCCCTTACATCGTGGCCGATGTGCTGAAGCACAATGTGGTAGGAGAGGAGAAGGTGAGACTCAAGAGCTACATCGTCAATCTGGCTTATGGCCTGAAGCCTATGGCTACGCTGAAGATTGAGATAAACGGGCAGGAGTATGAGGAGAGCAGCAGTGGCGACGGACAGTATGATGCCTTCGTGCGGGCCTTGCGCAATGTCTATAAGAAGACACTGAGGCGTAAGTTCCCCATGCTTACTAACTATGTGGTGAGTATCCCTCCAGGCGGTCGTACAGATGCTTTGGTACAGACCATCATCTCTTGGAGCTTTGGCAATAGGGAATTCCGTACACGTGGCTTGGATGCCGACCAGACAGAAGCTGCTATCAAAGCTACCGTGAAGATGCTCAACATGATAGAGGATGAGTTCTCTAACGCGGACAATATGTACGAAGATGAAGAGAAAGACTGATTATAATCACGTTAAAACATTAAGAAAAACATATCATTATGAACTTTAAAATTGCAGTATTACCAGGTGATGGTATAGGACCTGAGATTTCTAAGGTCGGTGTAGATGTGATGACTGCTGTCTGTGAGAAGTTTGGTCATCAAGTAACGTATGAATATGCCATCTGCGGCGCGGATGCCATCGACAAGGTTGGCGATCCTTTCCCAGAGGAGACCTTCCAGGCTTGCTTGCGTGCAGATGCCGTATTGTTCTCTGCAGTTGGCGACCCTAAGTTTGACAATAACCCAACGGCTAAGGTGCGTCCAGAGCAGGGCTTGCTCGCCATGCGCAAGAAGTTGGGCCTCTATGCCAACATTCGCCCTATGCAGACTTTCAAGAGCCTGCTGCATAAGTCGCCTCTGCGTCCAGAGCTGGTCGATGGGGCCGACTTCATTACCATCCGTGAGCTCACAGGTGGCATGTACTTTGGCGAGAAATACCAAGACAATGATAAGGCTTACGATACCAATTACTATACCCGTCCGGAGATAGAGCGCATCATCAGAGTGGGTTACGACTATGCACGTATGCGCCAGCATCACCTCACCATCGTGGATAAGGCCAATGTGCTGGCCTCTTCACGTCTGTGGCGTCAGATCGGTCAGGAACTGGAGAAAGAATATCCAGATGTGAAGACCGACTATATGTATGTGGACAATGCTTCCATGCGCATGATTCAGGAGCCTAAGTTCTTCGATGTCATTGTCACGGAGAATACCTTTGGCGACATACTTACCGATGAGAGCTCTTGCATCAGCGGTTCTATGGGTTTGCTGCCTTCTGCCTCTACTGGCGACAGCACTCCAGTCTTCGAGCCAGTACATGGTTCTTGGCCACAAGCCAAGGGGTTGAACATTGCCAACCCACTGGCACAGGTACTTTCTGATGCTATGCTCTTCGAGTACTTTGGTCTGAAGGAGGAGGGTGCGTTGATTCGTCAGGCTGTAGATGCTTCTATCGACCAAAACGTACGCACGCCAGATATTCAAGTAGAAGGTGGTGCGAAGTATGGTACCAAGGAAGTAGGCGAGTGGCTGGTAGATTACATCAAGAAAGCCTGAGGCCTCTTCAAGGCAAAAGCCATAGGATAACCGTCTAAAAGTGGAGCGGACGTGGTGCAAAAGTCCACGCTCCGAGAGATAAAGTTTAATCAGCAGTGGTGATTGTGCAGACACCACTGCTGATTGTATAATCACCAGTGCTGATTGTACAGACAGCAGTGCTGATTGAAGTTTGCATCGCCAGTCATCGGGTTTTGTATGCGGTTTCCAGAGGTTTTAGGTCGTTTGGGTAACTTTTTTATGTCCAAGATCAGCTACTCCAGCGCTCTTTTGATGAGCTGGATGAATCGCTCACCATATTTCTGCTTCTTATACTCGCCAATGCCACTGACATTGCCGAAAGCCTCGATGGTGGTGGGATGCAGCAACGCCATTTGTTGCAACGTCTTGTCCGAGAAGACGATGTAGGGAGGTACCATCTCCTCGGCAGCTATCTGTTTGCGCAGGCTGCGTAGCAACTCGAACAGTTCATTGTAGTCAATGCTTGTCGCAGCATGTCCTGCAAATACACTCTTTTCTTTATGCGAAGGCGCTTTCGCCGTCCCTTTCTTCTTAGACTTCGTAGCAGGCTCTTCTCGCTGAATTACAACCAGTTGCGCACTGCTTTTGCCAAAGAGCACATCGCTCCCAGCAGGTGTGATCTTGAGATGATTCTTCTCATTGTAGGCTATCTCGATGTAGCCCAGCTGCACCATCTGCAGCAGATAGTCGTTCCAGTCTTTGGCAGGCACATCCCTGCCAGCTCCGAAAGTCTTCAGTTGCTCATAGTGGTTCTCCGTCACCTCTGGTCGAAAGTTGCCTCGCAGTATATCTATCAGTGTATTGTTGCCTATCTGCTGGTTGGTACGATACAGCGCACTGAGAGCCTTCTGCACCAGAATAGTACCATCGAAGCGGTGGGGTGGGTTCATGCACACGTCGCAATGGTGGCAGTCATGGTCAATGTCTTCTCCAAAGTAAGAAAGCAAGATGCGTCTGCGACAGATGTCGGCCTCGGCATACTGCTGCATGCGCTTCAGCTTCTCCAGATTGATGCCCTCCTGACCACTTTCACGGGCAAACTCCGTGAGGGTGATGACATCACTCAGCGAATAGAAAAGCAGAGCCTCGCTGGGCATGCCGTCGCGTCCAGCACGTCCCACCTCCTGATAGTAGTTCTCCAGACTCTTCGGCATGTTGTAGTGGATGATCCAGCGCACATTACTCTTGTCGATGCCCATCCCGAAAGCGATGGTGGCGCATACCACCTGTACACGGTCGTTGATGAAGTCCTCTTGCGCCTTGTCGCGCTGCAGGGCAGTCATGCCAGCATGATAGATGGTAGCGTCAATGTGGTGAATACACAGCATCTGGCAGACCTTCTCCGTATTGGCACGGCTTAGGCAATAGATGATGCCACATTCGCCTGGATGCTGAGCGATGAAGTTCAGTATGGAGGCGTTCTTCTCACGTGTGCGATAACCTCGACGCACAGACAGCTTGATGTTCGGACGATCGAAAGAAGAAATGAAGATGCCAGGATCTTCCAGATGCAGCTGCTTCAAGATGTCTTCACGCGTGATCTTATCGGCAGTGGCAGTCAGAGCCACGATGGGCACTTTGGGAAATAGCTCCTTCAAAACATGCAGCTGCGTGTATTCTGGGCGGAAGTCGTGCCCCCACTGCGAGATGCAATGTGCCTCATCCACTGCAAAGAGCGATACTTCCGTATCACGCAGGAAACCTTCAAGGGCATACATCAGTCGCTCAGGAGAGATGTAGAGCAACTTCAGTGTGCCTTGCAGCGTCATGCGTATGATTTGAGAATTCTCAGTTTCCGAGTTGTTGCTGTTCAGCGCAGCCGCCATGATGCCATTGGCACGCAGAGCCTCCACTTGATCTTTCATCAGTGAGATGAGGGGAGACACCACGATGGCAGTGCCTTTCAGAAGCAGGGCTGGCAGTTGGTAGCAGAGACTCTTGCCACCACCTGTAGGCATGAGCACCAGTGCATCTTTTCCTTGCAGTACATGCGTGATAATCTCTTCCTGCCGAGGGCGGAAGCTATCATATCCGAAATATTTCTTCAGGGTTTCTTTCATCGTGTTCGTGGTAGGTTATTTCCCCGCTGCCTATGACCAGCTTATGTTCCTTGTCGTAAATCACACCAAACTGTCCTGGGGCAATGCCTTGGATCTTCTCATCGGAGACCAGGCGGCAATGCTCACCATCGTAGTAGAGGCGCCCCGTGCTGAACTCAGGTGTGTGTCGAATCTTGAAGCTCACTTCCACTCCGTCGGCTTCTGACTGCCAAGGATTCTCTGTGATGAAGTGGAAATCACGCATGGAGAACGCATGACCATAGGCCTTCTGATTGTCGTAGCCGTTGGACACATAGACAATGTTTTGCTCTACATCCTTGCGGATAACGAACCATGGTCCGCCGCTGAGTCCTAGTCCCTTACGCTGTCCGATGGTATGAAACCAGAAGCCCTTGTGCTTGCCCAGTTTTCGGCCCGTTTCCAGTTCTATGATATCGCCCTCCTTCTCACCAAGGAAGTGGCGTACGAAGTCGTTGTAGTTGATGTTGTTGAGGAAGCAGATGCCCTGACTGTCCTTGCGTTTCGCTGTAGGGAGCTTAGCACGTTCAGCAGCAGCACGCACTTCCGACTTCATCAGGCTGCCCAGCGGAAACATCAGCTTAGACACCTGCAGGTAGTCTATCTGTGCCAGGAAGTCGGTCTGGTCTTTCACAGGATCTACAGCAGTGCCCAGCCATGTCTTTCCATCTATGACGTGCGTAGTGGCATAATGTCCTGTGGCAGTGACGTCGAAAGCCTTACCCACACGCTCCTCGAAGACACCAAACTTGATGAGCTTATTGCACATCACATCAGGGTTAGGCGTAAATCCACGCTTGATCTTGTCGATGGCATAAGCCGCCACATGGTCCCAATAGTCGCGATGAAGGTCCACCAACTCCAGTGGCAAGCCGTACTTATGCGCTATAGCCGTACACATCTCCCAGTCTTCCTCCATGTTGCAATCCATGCCCTCCACATCGTCGCGCCCAATGCGGATATAGAACAAGGATGGCTTATACCCCTGCTCACAAAGCAGATGCACCACTACGGAACTATCTACACCTCCAGAAAGTAATACAGCTATATTCATTGACACCTTTTTAAAAAATCGACTACAAAGATAGTGTTTTTTTCCCATTTTTGCACTATCTTCGCAGCGAAGTTGTGAAATGATGAAGAAAACACCTTATATAATAGTATGTCTGACAGCCCTCCTGCTGCTGTTTGGAGCCTGTGGTGAAGACCGCTGGGAGGCCTATTATGACTATACCGCAGACAATCTCTGGATAGACGGCCTGATGCGTGAACACTACCTCTGGGAAGAAGATATGCCAGATGCCAAGGAACTCACGTCTGACTACTTTGGTACCAATAGTGCTTTTCTATCTGCCGTGATGCATGAAGAAGATGCCTTTACGAAAATCGACTCACTGACCACCCTCAAGGCCGACTATGGCATGACATACAACATGCAGAAACTCTCTGACGAAGATGTCTATGCCGCTATGGTGACCTATGTGGAGCCTGGCTCTCCTGCTGGCATTGCAGGTATAGAGCGTGGCACTTGGATCATGGAGGTGGATGGTGTGGGTATCACGTCTGCTAATTCCTCGACAGTGCTCTCTGATGGAGCCGATCATCTGCTGACTATGGGACGCTATGTGGTGGTCACCGATGAAACGGGGGAGGAAACCTCCTATATCTCTGCATACGCCTACGCTCCATTGGGTGAAGCTGCTGTCTATGAGCGTAGTGATGTGCCTTATCATACTATTCTCACAGCCGACAGCCATACCGTGGGCTATCTGCTTTGCAACCGTTTTGCAGCAGAGAGCACAGCCCTTCTGGACATCAGCAACGAGTTTGCCAGTGCTGGCGTGACAGATGTGGTGCTCGACCTCCGCTATAATTCCAGCAGCACGTTGGAAGGCATGCAGCTCCTGGGTTCTATCTTAGCACCCGCAAGTGCCTTAGGACAGACCTTGGCTTCTGTGAAATACAACAGCAAGGCAAAGCCAGAGTGGCCAAGCACTTTGACGCTGAGCACCCCACAAGGCGGAGCCAATCTGAATCTCTCTACCCTCTATGTGCTCACCAGTTTCAGCACCAAAGGCCTCTCAGAGCATCTCATCAATTGTCTGAAAGCCTATATGAATGTGGTAGTGGTGGGCAATACCACTTCTGGCGAGTACTATGCCACAAAGGTGTTCGATAATACGGACTTTGGCTTGCAACTGCGTCTGGTCACAGGGGTGATGTTTGATGCCACTGGTACAGAGGCCGACTTCTCTGGCTTCACCCCCGATGTAAGAGTATCAGACACCTCCAATCCTACCACCGTGCTGCCTTTCGGCAATGCTGGAGAGACACTCCTTGCTGCTGCACTGCAACAAATGCAGAGTTAGCTGTCATTTATACCTATTTTACCAATTTTAGAATTATTTTTCAACTATCGTATGCAAGATTTTTATAGTTTTGCATTTACTAAGTAAAAACATAGATATGATAAAGATTTCAGACGCTACATTGAGAGACGCTGCCGCCAAAGGTATGGATGCCTTCATTGATGCATTCGCAGATGCTTACCTGAAGGAGACAGGCGGAGAGTGGACGGCAGAGAAGATGGCACAGCTGAATGCCGACCAGCACACCCTGTTGGCTTATAAGATCTTCAAAGATGAAGTCACGGAGGGCGGTCTCTTGCAGCTTATTCAGAATGGTTATGGCAGCTACATCTTCCACAATCCCTTTGCTAAAGCCTTAAAAAGCTGGGGCATTGCCGATCTGGCGAAGATGCTCTATAGAGCCAGAGAACTCTATGATCTCTGTAAAGACGATCTGGAGCGTGAGCGTAGTGATGAAGAGTTTATGGCACTTTATGAGCAGTATGAAGAACTCAATGATCTGGATGATGCTTTCATAGAAAACGAAGAACTCTATACGGCTCAAGTGGCAGATTATATAGACAATCATATCGAAAATTTTGCTGAAATAGAAACTTTAGATTAACTTTGCACACTAATAAATGATGAATATGAAAAAGATTAAGTTATTTTCATGGGCAATGATGGCACTTATGTGCTTGAGTTTCAGTGGTTGCGGTGCTACCAGTGGTAGTGAAGGCGACACCATTACACAGCTGATGCTGGCTAAATTTGATAGTCATTCTACAAGTCTTACCGATATCAATGGTACCAAATTGATACCCAGCGACCCTTCAGTGCTTTATACTCTGACAGAGCCAGGTATCTATCAGTTCACGGTGGCTTATGATCCTAATACCGTCAGTGACGGACAGGTGAAGGTGACGTTTAACTCAGATCCTACAAGCATCATGAATCCTTTTGGCGTGATTCCTGAAGAAGATTTCATCAAAGACTACAACATTCCTTTGTATGCTATCGATTATCAGCCTCGCCAGTTGGCTCCATTCATGTTTGATGCCAACTATATGATTATTCCAGTAGTCTATCAATGTCCAAGCATCGTAAACGACTCTGAGATTAACACCGAACTGGGAAAGCATAGATTCGTGCTCTCTTATGATACGCCTCAGACAGGTGATGATACACTGGTGCTGCACTTATCAGATAAAGTAACAGATGTAGAAAAAGAGCGCAGTCTGGCAAGATTTACTTTCCAGGCATTCGACTTGAGCAGTCTCATCAGCTACTTTAAGGCACAGGGCAACACGCTGAAGAAGATTACCGTGAAGGGTCTGACCTCTGATGCGAGCAGCGATTTGGCTGATGCTAAGGAGGAAACTTATACATTTGATTATAATTTCTGACATTGAATTACAATAGTTTATTTAAACGCATAATGCTCCTGATTTCCTCTCCAGCTAAGGCTTGGGAGGAAATCAGTCTTGAAAGCCGCCAGTTGGTGATGATAGAGTTCGTCTATCCGCTCATCGCACTGGCAGGTCTTTCTGTATTTATCGGGGTGCTGTTTGATGTGGGATGGAGCAGCCCTGAGAATTACCAAGAAGCCATGACGCAGTGCTGTGCAGTGGCTGTGTCACTCTTTGGCGGTTTCTACCTCTCGGCATACCTTGTCAATCAGATTGGGGTGAAGTTGGTAGGTCTGGCAGATAATCTGCCTTTGGCGCAGCAGTTCACGGGCTATTCGCTTGTCGTGATTCTCTTGCTGCAGATTATCTATGGCATTCTGCCCGACTTCCTTATCGTGCTGGTATTGCTTAGTTTCTACACCATCTACATCGTGTGGGAAGGTGCTGAGGTTTTACTGCATGTAGAAGAGAACAACCGCATGAGGTTCACTATCTTGGCCTCATTGGTTCTGTTGGCCTGTCCTTGGTTGATACAGGTCATTTTTAATAAACTAACCGTGCTTTTGAACTGATGCATAAACAGACAGATATAAACATCAAGAACAAGAAAGCATCTTTTGATTACGCTTTCATCGAGACCTATACGGCAGGCTTGGTGCTCACAGGTACGGAGATTAAATCCATACGTGAGGGTAAGGCCAGCCTGGTAGATACGTATTGCTTCTTTGAACTTGATGAACTCTGGGTGAAAAACATGCATATAGCCCATTATCTCTTTGGAACATTCAACAATCATGATACGAAGCGCGACCGCAAGTTGCTGCTTACCAGAAAGGAGCTTGTCAAGCTGAAACGTGCATCCATGTGTCCAGGCTATACCATTGTGCCTGTTCGCCTTTTCATCAATGAGAAAGGGCTGGCAAAGTTGGTCATCGCCTTGGCAAAGGGTAAGAAGGAGTACGACAAGCGCGAATCTCTCAAGGAGAAAGACGACAAGCGGCAAATGGCACGCATGTTCATGAAATAAACCAAATACCGATGAATACGTTAGCACAGCTGGTGCGTGAGCGCGTCTTAGTTTTAGACGGAGCCATGGGCACCATGATACAGCAATACAACTTGACAGAAGAAGATTTCCGAGGAAACCTTCTGAAAGACATACCAGGTCAGCTGAAAGGCAATAATGACCTGCTATGCCTGACGCGTCCAGATGTAGTGACGGATATTCATCGAAAATACCTTGAAGCTGGAGCAGACATCATAGAGACCAATACTTTCAATGCCACCTCTATCAGCCAGCAGGATTATCAAACGGCTTTCTTAGTACGAGGCATCAATGTGGCTGCCGCAAGGTTAGCACGTGCCTTGGCCGATGAATATACGGCAAAGACTCCCGAGAAACCTCGTTTTGTGGCAGGCTCTGTAGGCCCTACCAACAAGACCTGCTCCATGAGTCCAGACATCAATAATCCTGCCTATCGCTCGCTGACTTTTCAGGAACTTTCACAGGCTTATGTCGTGCAGATGACAGCCTTGCTCGAGGGTGGGGTAGATGCCCTACTTATAGAGACCATTTTCGATACACTGAATGCCAAAGCTGCGGTCTATGCTGCTGAAGAAGCCATGAAAATGGTTGGAAGGGAAGTGCCGCTGATGCTTTCTGTCACAGTGTCTGATGGAGGCAGAACCCTGTCTGGTCAGACTTTGGAGGCTTTCCTTGCCTCATTGGAGCATGCTCATCCGTTTTCTGTGGGGCTAAATTGCTCTTTTGGCGCTCATGATATGAAACCCTATCTGGAACAGTTGGCTCGGCGTGCACCTTATTATATTACTGCCTATCCCAATGCCGGACTTCCCAATAGTTTGGGGCAATATGATGAAACGCCTGCACACATGGCTTCGGAAATCAAGAATTTTCTGGATGAAGGGTTAGTAAATATCGTGGGTGGCTGTTGTGGTACCACCGATGCTTTTATTGCTGCCTATCAGCCTTTAGTAGCCCATGCCGTGCCCCACCAACCAGTAGAGCCCTCTGGCAATCTGTGGCTGTCGGGTTTGGAGCTGCTGGAAGTAAAGCCTGAAAATCACTTTGTAAATGTGGGTGAACGATGCAATGTGGCAGGCTCGCGTAAGTTTCTTAGATTGATCAATGAGAAGAAATATGATGAGGCGCTTTCCATCGCACGCAAGCAAGTGGAAGATGGGGCTCAGGTCATCGACATCAATATGGACGATGGCTTGCTGGACGCCAAGAAAGAGATGGTGAATTTCTTGAACCTCATCATGTCTGAACCAGAGATAGCCCGTGTCCCCATCATGATAGATTCTTCTAAGTGGGAGGTCATTGTGGCTGGATTAGAATGCTTGCAAGGAAAGTCTATCGTGAATTCTATTTCCCTGAAAGAGGGTGAGGAAGTGTTCCTGGAACATGCCCGTACTATTCGTCGCTATGGTGCTGCAGTGGTAGTGATGGCTTTCGATGAGCAGGGGCAGGCTGATACTTTCCAGCGCAAGGTGGAGGTCTGTGAGCGTGCCTATCGACTCTTGGTGGATGAGGTGCACTTTGCCCCCCAAGATATTATATTTGATCCTAATATACTGGCTGTGGCTACGGGTATGGAGGAGCATGCCAACTATGCCGTTGACTTTATTCGTGCTGCAGGTTGGATTCGTCAGCATCTGCCAGGAGCGCATGTCAGTGGAGGTGTGAGTAACCTTTCGTTTTCTTTTAGAGGCAACAACTATATCCGTGAGGCCATGCATGCTGTGTTCCTTTATCATGCCATTCAGCAAGGTATGGACATGGGCATCGTGAATCCTTCGACCTCAGTGCTCTATTCGGACATCCCAGCCGATGTGTTGGAATGCATCGAGGATGTGGTGCTGAATCGTAGACCTGATGCGGCAGAACGGCTGATAGAGAAAGCGAATACTCTGCAGCAACAGCAGGAGAAATCGGCTACCATTACTGTCAATGACAGAGTGACAATGTCGGTAGAGGAGCGTTTGCAGCAAGCCCTTGTCAAAGGCGTAGGCGATCATTTGGAAGAAGACCTACACGAGGCGTTGCAGAAATATCCACATGCTGTGGATATCATAGAAGGGCCATTGATGGCGGGTATGAACCAGGTGGGCGATCTTTTTGGTGCAGGAAAGATGTTTCTCCCGCAAGTGGTAAAGACGGCTCGTACCATGAAGCAGGCTGTTGCCATCCTGCAACCAGCCATAGAACGTGATAAGCAACAAGGCACTGTTCCCGTAGGGAAGGTGCTGATGGCAACGGTGAAGGGCGATGTTCACGATATCGGTAAGAATATCGTTTCTGTAGTCATGGCATGCAATGGCTACGAGATCATTGACCTTGGTGTGATGGTGCCTGCAGAGACCATTGTTCAGCGTGCCAAGGCGGAGAATGTGGATGTGATAGGACTCAGTGGACTCATCACTCCCTCACTTGACGAAATGGTTCATGTGGCCGTAGAGTTGGAAAAAGCTGGGCTTCATATCCCTCTGCTGATAGGAGGTGCAACAACCTCTTTGATGCACACAGCCCTGAAGATAGCACCTGTCTATCATGCTCCGGTGCTTCATATGAAGGATGCTTCGCAAAACGCACGCGTGGCAGCCCGACTGATGAATCCTGCACAACGCCTGAAACTTTCGGAAGAGCTTGATGCACAGTACCGACAACTACGTAAAGAGCATGAGGTGAGCAATGCTAAGTCTGTGAGCATAGAAGAAGCCAGAGCCAACAAGCTGAAGCTATTTTAATTCTTAATCCCCAACTCTTCATACCTTTCCACGCGTTCCAAGATCTCACGGACGAAGGCATAGGTAGTACTTCCGCGGAAATAGCCGAATTTTACCACAGGGTCTTTGAAATACTGCTCGTTGCTCTTCAGCAGCAGGTATTTCTCCACATTGTCTGTCCACAGGTTTTTGTCCGCTCCATATTTCTCGGCCAAGGCACGAGCATCATTCACATGCCCCTCACCAGAGTTATAAGCTGCCAGCACAAACTTGATGCGCTCTTCTTTCGGAATCTCTGCATAGTCATCGCACATCACACCTATGTATTTCACAGCCGCCTTAATGCTCTCCTCAGCATTTTGCTCCATCCCCTCTGGCATACCCATGATGCGGGCAGTGCGTGGCATCAGCTGCATCAGTCCCAGTGCTCCCGCCCATGACACAGCAGTGGTGTCGAAGTTGCTCTCCGTGTAGGCCAGTGACGCTATGATGCGCCAGTCCCAGTCTATCTCTTTAGCATATTTCTTGAACAGATCATCATAAATGGATATTTTTCCGTCTTCTAATGAGAGGATAGGGGAGTGGGTGATTTCCTTACCTTGTTCGAAGTAGCGTTTCATGCTGGCACTGTGAGCCTGTGAGGTGACATTCTCTTCATGCCATTGGTCGGCCAGCATGGCCAGTGTCTTGCTGTCCTTGCGCACCGCCCATGCAGCCCGCTGATCGTAGCTGATGGCGAGTCCTACGTTCAGACGTGGGTAGTAGGTCTGGTTCAGTCGGGCAATATCGTCATCGCTCACAGTATAAGCGATTTTTCCCTCATGTACCTGCCTGATGAGGTCTTCTTCAGAGATGCTGTCTTCACTTACCACATGGATGTTGATGCCTCCACCTAGTTCATGGCTTAGATTTTCCAGTCGTTCCTGATGCTTGCCGGGTCTCACATAGACATCCTTTCCCACTAGTTGGGTCACATCTGTAAGTGCCGGATTCCGTCTGGAGCCAGCCCGTTGAACGATGACTTGATGCGACACATTCTCTTCACCGCAGTAGATGAGGCTGTCTTTCATCTCATTGCTGATGGGCAGATTGTAGGCAATGAGGTCGGCTTCCCCTGCATTGAGCCGCTGCACCAGTTCTTCTATGCTCTGTGCCACTTTCACCTTTAGGCTCACGCCTAAGCTACGAGCAAACTGATGGCTCAGTTCATACTGATAGCCCATCTCCTGCCCACGATATAAGAAATAGGAGGTAGAACTGTAAAGCATAAGAACGGTCAGCGTGTCACGTTCCTTGATTTGCTCCAGAATGTCGGGACGGGGCGCTTCCTGCTGCTTGCAGCCCACATAGCAACAGAGACTGACCATGAGCCAGAGGCCGATGAACAGATGGCGACGCATGCTTTACTGATGGATATGACGGTGAATAAACATGGTCAGGATGTCAATAGCCACCAAATTGCTTCCACCCTGAGGCACTATGAGGTCGGCATAGCTCTTGCAAGGCTCAATAAACTGCTCATGCATAGGCTTTAGCACACGCATATAACGCTCCATGACAGCCTCGAAGGTGCGTCCGCGTTCCATCACATCGCGTTGCATCACACGGATAAGACGTTCGTCAGGGTCGGTGTCTACAAAGATTTTCAGATCCATCATGTCACGCAATTTGGTGTCATAGAGTGAGAGAATACCCTCAATAATGACAACCTCACGTGGCTCTATATGGATGGTCTCAGGCTGGCGAGAACACGTGATGTAGTCGTAGATAGGCTCCTCGATGCTCTTTCCTGCACGTATGCGCAAGATGTGTTCATGCAGCAGATCCCAATCGAAGGCATTGGGATGATCGAAGTTGATGAGCTGCCTGCGATCTTCTGGCACATTGCTACTATCCTTATAGTAGGAGTCGAGTGGCAGCAGCACCACCTCACCTTGTGGCAGACTCTCCATGATTTTTCTTACGACGGTGGTCTTCCCTGAGCCTGTTCCGCCTGCAATTCCGATTATCAGCATACTTCAATGGTTTTTCAGCATTGTTTTGGTTATATGATACAAAAGTAATGATTTGCTGGCATACTGCCAAATTTGAGCCACCTTAATCTGTGAAAATCTGTTTGCAGAAACCATTCCCGCTCTATTGCAGATATCAGAAATAATAATTAACTTTGCATGCAAATCAAAAAAACAGATAGAGGCACGCTCGCGTGTGGACTACGAATTTTAATGCACACTATATGAAAAGGTTTATTCTTGCAGTTGTCGGGTTGCTCTTAGCGATAACTGCGCTTCCACAAATTCAAGAACCTGTGACCTTTACGCAGGAACTACGCAAAGTGTCTGCATCCGAAGCCGAAATCATCTTCACGGGAAAAATAGACAAAGGTTGGCACGTATATTCTACCGACTTAGGTGATGGAGGGCCTATTGCAGCTACGCTGGAGGTGGAGCAACTCAGCGGAGCCACATTGGATGGCAAACTCACCCCGATGGGAAATGAAATTTCTGATTATGACAAGCTCTTCGAAATGCAGGTGCGCTGGTTTGAGAACGAGGCGCAGTTTGTGCAGCGTCTCAAACTTACGGGTGGTCCGTGGCGCATAGAAGGCTATTTGGAATATGGTGCTTGTAATGATCAGAACTGTCTGCCTCCTACCGATATAGACTTTAGTTTCAGTGGTACGGCAGAGATGCCTACGGCAGCGTCTACTACACCTGTAGCTACTTCAGTAGCAGTCACTGAACCATTGCCGATAGAAGAAACTCCTACAGCGGTTGTCGCTTCGACTGATACCCCTACAGTTGATGCATCCGATGGGGCAGGAGGGATTGGATCAGCACTCTGGGCTCCTGTGGTAGATCAGTTGCAGGCGTTGGGAGAAACGTCTGGCACCACAGACCGCTCATGGCTCTACATTTTCTTTGCAGGTTTTCTTGGTGGCCTACTGGCTCTTTTTACCCCATGTGTCTGGCCTATCATCCCTATGACTGTGAGCTTCTTCCTGAAACGAAGCAAAGATAAGAAAAAAGGTATCCGAGATGCCATTACCTATGGTTTGGCTATCATCGTGATCTATGTGACGTTGGGGCTTGCTGTGACACTCATCTTCGGTGCCAGTGCGCTCAATGCACTCTCTACCAATGCCATCTTCAACATCTTCTTCTTCCTGATGCTGGTGGTATTTGCAGCTTCGTTCTTCGGAGCCTTTGAGATCACGCTGCCTTCTAAATGGACCACGGCTGTGGATAATAAGGCCGAGGAAACTACCGGACTTATCAGTATCTTCCTTATGGCTTTCACACTCTCACTGGTAAGTTTCTCCTGCACAGGTCCTATCATAGGTTTCCTGCTGGTAGAGGTTTCTACCACGGGCAGCATCTTGGCACCCACTATCGGTATGCTGGGCTTTGCTATAGCCTTGGCGCTGCCATTTACCCTCTTTGCACTATTCCCTACTTGGCTGAAGCAGATGCCTAAGAGCGGTGGCTGGATGAATGTGATAAAAGTGACACTTGGATTTATAGAGTTGGCTTTTGCCTTGAAGTTCTTGTCTGTAGCCGATTTGGCTTATGGCTGGCATTTGCTCGACCGCGAGACATTCCTGGCACTCTGGATTGTAATCTTCGCTTTGCTGGGCGTTTATCTGCTGGGCAAGATCAAGTTCCCACACGACGATGATGATACCCGTGTGAGTGTGCCTCGTTTCTTTATGGCACTCATCTCTCTGGCATTTGCAGTCTATATGGTACCGGGCCTATGGGGCGCTCCGCTGAAGGCAGTCAGTGCCTTCGCACCACCAATGTACACACAAGATCTGAATCTTTATAAGAATGAGGTGCATGCCCAGTTCGACGACTACGACCTTGGTATGGAGTATGCGCGCAGGGTGGGTAAACCTGTGATGTTGGACTTCACTGGCTATGGCTGTGTGAACTGCCGAAAGATGGAGTTGGCCGTATGGACAGACAATACTGTGTCCGACTTAATGAACAATGAGTATGTACTTATTACACTCTACGTTGACAATAAGACGAAGTTGCCAGAACCTATCACGGTACAGGAGAACGGGAAGGAGCGCAAGCTCCGTACGCTGGGCGATAAGTGGAGCTACTTGCAGCGTGTGAAGTTTGGAGCCAACGCTCAGCCATTCTATGTGCTGATAGACAACGATGGCAACCCGCTGAATAAGTCGTATGCCTACGATGAGGATGTGGATAAGTATGTGGAATTTCTGCAAACGGGACTTAATAACTATAAATAAAACTTGTAGCTATTAAAATTAAAAGATTAAAAAATTAAAGTATTAAAAAGATTGGCGTGTTTAGGAGTGATGACATAGTCGTTTTTTTAATGTTTTAATCTTATAATATTATAATTTTGAATAAAATTTAAGCTATGGGAGGCTTTTTTGGAACTGTAACCCGCGCTGAGTGCGCAACAGATTTGTTTTATGGTACCGATTACAACAGCCATCTGGGTACCAAGAGTGGTGGCATGGTGACATATAATGAGAAGGAAGGCAAGTTTGCTCGCGCCATCCACAATCTGGAAAACGGGTATTTCCGATCACGCTTTGAAGATGAACTGCCTAAGTTCAAGGGTAGCAGTGGCATTGGTGTCATCAGTGATACGGATCCTCAACCTATCATTTTCAATTCCCATTTAGGACGTTTCTCCATCGTGACTGTTGCCAAGGTAAACAATATGAAGGAACTGGAGGACCTGATGCTCCAAGCCAAGCACCACTTCGGAGAGCAGAACTCTGGTCAGACCAATCAAACAGAACTTATCGCCATGCTTATCGTGCAAGGCAAGGATTTCGTCGATGGCATAGAGAACGTCTATCGTCATATCAAGGGTTCTTGTTCCATGCTTATCCTAACAGAGAATGGCATTATCGCTGCCCGTGATGCATTGGGACGTACCCCTATCGTGATAGGTAATAAAGAGGGAGCCTATGCAGCCAGCAGCGAAAGTAGTAGTTTCCCTAACTTGGATTATAGTATCGACCGCTATGTGGGGCCAGGAGAGATACTTCATATCACTGCAGAAGGCATCACACAGCTGCGTAAGCCCAATGAAGAAATGCAGGTCTGCTCTTTCCTTTGGGTATATTATGGCTTTCCTACCAGCAGCTACGAGGGCATCAATGTGGAAGATGCTCGCTTCAAGAGTGGCTTGGAGATGGGAAAGGTTGATAAGAACGAGATAGACTGCGTATGCGGCATCCCAGACTCTGGTGTAGGCATGGCATTGGGCTTTTCCGAGGGTAGAGGAAAGCCTTATCATCGTGCCATCTCAAAATATACGCCTACTTGGCCGCGCAGCTTCACTCCCTCACGTCAGGAGATGCGAAATCTGGTGGCCAAGATGAAGCTGATACCAAATCATGCGATGCTTGATGGCAAGCGTTTGCTCTTCTGCGATGACTCTATCGTGCGAGGTACACAGCTTCGCGACAATGTGAAGATGCTCTATGAGTATGGCGTGAAGGAGGCACATGTGCGCATCTCCTGTCCACCTCTGCTTTATGCCTGTCCGTTTATCAATTTCTCAATCTCTAAGAGTGAGATGGAGCTTATCACCCGTCGTGTGATTCAGGAGCTGGAGGGCAATTCCGATAAGAATGTGGAGGCTTATACCAAGACAGGTTCACCCGAATATGAAAAAATGGTGGAAGTGATTCGTGATCGTTTTGGCCTGACTTCACTGAAGTTCAATCCTCTGGAGACATTGGTGAAATCCATCGGACTGCCTAAGTGCAAACTCTGTACCCATTGCTTCGATGGCTCTAGCTGCTTCTATAAGGAAAAGCAAACGCAGAATCATGGGCTGACATTGCCATTCAATGAGTAATTTTGTAATTTTCAATTTTAAATATAATATCATGGAATTGTTAGAACGATTTTTGAAATACACCAGCTTCGATACTCAGTCGAGCGAGGAGAGTGGCGTTACCCCCAGTACACCTGGCCAGATGGTATTTGCCAAGTATCTGAAAGAAGAATTGGAAACACTTGGCTTTGAAGAAATAGAACTGGACGAGAATGGCTATCTGTATGCCACTCTGCCAGCTAATACCGACAAACCTGTGCCCACTATCGGCTTCATTGCACATATGGATACCAGTCCTGATATGAGTGGCAAGAATGTGCGTCCGCGTATTGTAGAGAAATATGACGGCAGCGACATCGTTCTTGATGCAGCAGAGGGCATTGTTCTCTCACCAAGTCGCTTCCCTGAATTGCTGGATCATATAGGTGAGGATATCGTTGTGACCGATGGTCATACTCTGCTCGGTGCAGATGATAAGGCTGGTATTGCCGAGATTGTCAGTGCGATGGTCTATCTGAAAGAGCATCCAGAAATCAAGCATGGTAAGATTCGTATGGGCTTCAATCCTGATGAGGAGATAGGCCTTGGTGCACATAAATTCGATGTTGAGAAGTTCGGATGCGCATGGGGATACACTATGGACGGAGGTGAACTGGGTGAACTCGAGTTTGAAAACTTCAATGCTGCAGCTGCCAAGATTACAATAAAGGGACGCAACGTACACCCAGGCTATGCTAAGAATAAGATGATCAACTCCATGTTGGTGGCTGGTGAGTTTATGAGTCTGCTTCCAGCAGCAGAGACTCCTGCACATACAGAGAGCTATGAGGGTTTCTATCACTTGGTTGGAATGAGTGGCGAAGTGGAACAGAGCACCCTTAGCTATATTATCCGTGACCATGACCGTCAGAAGTTCGAGGCTCGCAAAGAAAAGGTGCAGCAGGTGGTCGCATTCATCAATCAGCAGTATGGAGAGGAGATTGCTACGTTGGAGCTGCGTGATCAATACTACAATATGCGTGAGAAGATAGAGCCAGTGATGCATGTCATCGATCTGGCTAAGGCTGGCATGAAGGCGGCAGGCGTAGAACCTAAGGTGAAGGCCATTCGAGGCGGCACAGACGGTGCCCAGCTTTCATTTAAGGGGTTGCCTTGTCCGAATATCTTTGCTGGCGGACTGAACTTCCATGGTCGCTTTGAGTTCTTGCCTATTCCTAATTTGGAGAAAGCGATGATGACTGTGGTGAAGATTGTGGAATTATCTGTTAAATAATAAACTTTATGCTATGAAAACTACACCGTTTACCGAGCGGCACATCGCCCTCGGTGCAAAGATGCACGAGTTCGCTGGCTACAACATGCCTATAGAGTATCCTGGAGGTATCATCCAGGAGCACATGGCTGTATGCGAAGGCGTAGGCGTGTTCGATGTTTCCCACATGGGAGAGTTCTGGGTGAAAGGTCCTAATGCGTTGGCCTTTCTGCAGCATGTCACTTCCAACAATGTGGCTGCTTTGACACTGGGTCAGGCACAATATACCTGCTTCCCAAATGAGACAGGTGGTATCGTGGACGATCTGATCGTGTACTACTATGAGCCAGAGAAATACTTGTTGGTGGTGAATGCAGCCAACATAGAGAAAGACTGGAACTGGTGCGTCAGTCACAATGAGGCTGGTGCAGAATTGCAGAATGCCAGTGATCATATGGCACAGTTGGCTGTGCAAGGTCCTAAGGCGTTACCCACTCTCCAGAAGCTGACCGCTATCGATCTTTCCGCAGTGCCTTATTATCACTTCACTCATGGCGCTTTTGCAGGGGTGAAGGATGTGATTATCTCTAATACAGGTTATACAGGTGCTGGAGGTTTTGAATTGTATTTCTACCCAGAAGATGCCGACCGGATTTGGGAGGCTGTCTTCGAGGCTGGCGAAGAGTTTGGCATCCGTCCTATCGGACTGGGAGCGCGTGATACACTGCGACTTGAAATGGGCTTCTGTCTCTATGGCAATGACCTTAGTGACACCACTTCGCCGCTGGAGGCAGGCTTGGGATGGATCACCAAGTTTGTGGATGGTAAGGACTTCGTCAACCGTGCTGCTCTGGAACAGCAGAAGAAAGAGGGCGTGAGCCGTAAATTGGTTGGTTTTGAGATGATCGACCGTGGCATACCTCGTGAGCATTATCCACTCCTTAGTGCAGATGGTGAGGAAATAGGGCAGGTGACCAGTGGAACCATGTCGCCTACGCGAAAGATAGGTATCGGCTTGGGCTATGTGAAGACTGCTTATTCTAAGCCTGGTACAGAGATATTGATCGATGTACGTGGCCGTAAGCTGAAGGCTCAAGTGGTGAAACCACCTTTCCGCAAATAACAAGCAAAAAAGAAGGGGTGTCCGTCGGGGCACCCCTTCTTCATTTATTGAGGTTCACATAGATAGCGCACAGGCTTACCCGTCTGCTTGGCATAGGCAATCTCCCTGCGGGTGCTTTCGCCGATGTAGCCATCCACATTGATGACGAAGATCTCATCCGCTAAATCTATCTTTCGCAAATGCATATCGTCCAGCATGGCTTTAGTCCCTTCAGTCCAGACTTCGGCATCACCGGCGTGCCCGAACAAGCCAACGGAGATCACGATGCACCCTTGCAGCGTGAGTTCCTTCTGGGCCTGCATGAATTGCTCTTTAAAGCGAGTGCTTCCGCAGAGCGTCACTATCTTGTAATTACCTATCATAGTTATTACTTGTAAGCCTGAACACGTGCATCGTTGATGACACCGCTCCAGTTCAGACCGAAGCCGAAGTCATAGAGATTACCATCGGCATCCTTGTAGCATACCATGTCACGAGGAACGTCCTCATTCTGCTGTTCTACTGTCTTCATGTCGGCTGGCATCTGCATTGGCAGCAAGCCAGAAGGCTCTGCCTTACCGCTGATAATGTCGAAGATAGCTTGGTTCTGAATGCCGAAGCTGATGAGGATAGCGTCTGCTTTACCTTCAAATTCAGCAGGAACCACTGGCTTACCAGTGTTCAGTACCACGATGACAGGCTTCTGACCCATCTTAGCCTTGGTGTCAACCACCATCTTCAGGTCGTCCTTGTTGCTGGTCTTCACCGTCTTACCTTTGTAGGTACGGTTGGTGAAGTTCTCCAATGGGTCACCTCCAGCGATAGAAGTAGCACGTGCGTAGGTTGCAGTGTAGTCGTTGTACTGCAAGCTAATAGGAATATAGCCGTTACCACCACGCTTAGCATCATCAGCACTATAGCCAGCACCGCTGTTAGGAGCCTGAATGAAGGCGATGGCGAAGTCGGCCTCGGCTGGAGTCTCCACTACCTCGAAGTATTTCTTCACCAGTTCCAGATTCACAGGATCTACCCAGCGGTCTTCACCTGTAGCACCGAAGAAGCCCTGTGAGCGAGTTTCATGACGCTTAGGAATATAGACTTTCTTCTTGTCAGCCTGTGGCAGAGCATTGTTATGGTTCTTCAGCATCACCACTGACTTCAGCTGTGCATTGTAGCCAGCTTCCATAAACTCGCTCTTACCAACGATTGCAGCAGTCTCCTGAGGATCCAGATAAGGATTCTCAAACAGACCAGTGCGGAATACATTGAGCAACAGACGGTAAGCCGACTTCTGGAAGCGTGCGTCTGCACTCTCTTTGCCGAAGTCATTTACCCACATCTGATAAGCTTCCAGCACCGGACCCTTATCGTTGTTTCCACCAAACTGGTCAACGCCAGCCTTCAGAATCTGATAGTGGCGCTGAGCGATGCTCATAGTCTCTACACCCCAAGGCTTGCCATCGAATGCTTCTACAGCCTTGTTGTCATTGGTGATACCCCAGTCTGTACAAACCACACCGTCGAAGTTGTTGTCGTTACGCAGCTGCTCCTCAATCATCCACTTGCTGAAGCTACCACCTACGTTCTCACCACTTGGATCCTGATTGAAGAGGATACTGTAGATAGGCATCACGGCAGAAGCCATCTGAGTGCCATCCTGCAGTTTGAAGGCACCCTCGGTGAAAGTGAGTTTATGCTCTTCACGGTTCTCACCTGGATATACGGCAAACTTACCGTAGTTGTAGTGTGAGTCACGGCCACCTTCCTGTGCGCCGTAGCCATACCAGTGCTTCACCATAGCGTTTACGCTCTGATATCCCCAGGCACCGTCGATAGCCAGTTCTGCAGGAGAAGTCTGGAATCCATCGCAATAGGCACGAGCCAGGTCTGTAGCCAACTTAGTACCTTCACCGAAAGTACCGCTGAAGCGGCTCCAACGTGGGTCTGTGGCCAGGTCCACCTGTGGAGACAGGGCGGTCGCAATACCCAGGGCGCGGTATTCTTGAGAAGCTATCTGGCCAAACTGCTTCATCAGGGCAGGATCGAAAGTAGCAGCCATACCCAGAGAAGAAGGCCACATGGATATCTGACCACCTGCACCATAGTTGTACTCAGCATCAGAGGTAGCTGTATGACGTGGGTCAGAACTGTTGTTGGCAGGGATTCCATGGTTCAGACCTTCTACGAAAGCCTGCACATTGTTGTTCCACTCAGCAGCCACTTCAGGGCTCTGAACACGGGTCACCAATACGGCACGCAGGTTATCTTCCGACAGGAACTTCTTCTGAGCGTCGCTCAGGTCAGATGCCTTGGCACCGCTCTCCTCGAATGGTTTACCATTGTAAGTAGGTGCTGCACCACGGCCACCCATAGAAGCAGCAGGAATAGATTGATGTGCACTGTAGAGCATCAAGCCTGCAATCTCCTCGATAGAGAGTTGCTTAGCCAGATCAGTAGCACGTGTCTTTGGATCCAGACGCCAGTCCTCATAAGGATCCAGTGTACCGTTGCGGTTCAGGTCTTTGAAGGCATAGCCTCCGTCAGTAAGCAGTTTTACACCAGATTCTGGAGAATAACCGAGGGTTTGTCCGCCAGGCTGGGTAACGAGGTTGTAAGAGCCTTTAGACTCTTCTGTCCATTTCTGTCCGTTGCAACTGGACAAGCCGAGCAGTGCACTACCAGCGACTGCTGCAGCTAATAAAATTCTAGAATTCATATTAAACTAATGTATAGTTAGATTTTCGGCAAAAATAGTAAAATTATTTATAAGGTGTACACTTATCTCTGTTATTTCATTAATGACCGCTTTTCCAGATACGCGTTGAAAGCGTCCTTATAGCTGTCGCTCACAGGGATATACGTCTTTTCGTCCATCAAGATACGGTTGCGTGTCACTTCCTGAATCTTCAGCAGGTTGACGATATATGAGCGGTGCACACGCATGAAGTTTTGAGGTAGTCGCTCCTCCAGTTTCTTCATGCTCAGCAGTGCAGTGATGGGTTTTACCTCGTCTTCTAAGTAGATACGCAAGTATTCGCTCATGGCTTCTACATAGCGTATCTTGCTGATACTGATACTCACCACCTTATACTCTGTCTTCACGAAGATGATATCATCATCGCCAGCGGTGGAAAGCAATGGGGCAGGAGCTTGCGTCAAAGTTCCAGTTCCGTGTGTCAGTTCATACTGGCGCAGCACCTTGTTGGCTGCTCGCTGGAAGTCGTCCAATCCGAACGGCTTCAGCAGGTAATCTACTGCATCCACCTTGTACCCTTCAATGGCATACTCAGAGTAGGCTGTGGTGAATACCACCAATGGAGGATGCACCAGTGTGCGCACAAAGCTCAGCCCGTTCAGGTCGGGCATATTGATGTCGATGAAGATAGCATCTACAGGCTGTTCGGCCAGCACCTTCATTGCCGCTATCGGACTTTGGCAGGCTTCTACAAGTTCCAGAAAGGGAACCTTGCTGATATAGCTCTTCAGTTGGCTCAGTGCCAACGGCTCGTCATCTATTGCCAGACATCTGATCATAATTCACAGGTATTTTAAGTAAAACTTCGTATGTTTTGGCGTTCTCGTTGATGTTGAACGTGTAGTTATCTTGATAGAGCAACCTTAGTCGCTTGCGGGTGTTCTCCAGTCCTATGCCGCTGTGTGGATCTTGGTTGGTCTCATGCTTGCTGTTTATGCAGCTGAAGCTGATGTAGCCCTCACGCACGTTGAGCGATACCATGATAAACGACTCCGACTGATAGCTGATGCCATGCTTGAAAGCATTCTCCACGAAGGAGACAAACAGCAGAGGCGGTACCTGCACATCAGGAGTCTCATCAGGGATATCCACCTTTATGCGCACCGAGTCACTATAGCGCAGGCGCATCAAGCCTATGTAGTGCTTCAGGAATTCAGTTTCCTTAGAGAGTGGGATGGTAGGCCTAGAACCATCATACAGCACGTAGCGCATCAGTTTCGAAAGTTCCACGATGGTATTCTTAGCCTGTTCAGGATCAATGTCCACCAGGGCGTGTATGTTGTTCAGCGTATTCATGAAGAAGTGCGGGTTTATCTGGTAGCGTAGGTATTCCAGTTCTTGCTCCAGATGTTGTCGGCGCAGTTCATCCGTGTCATGCTGGTTCTTCACCGAGCGGAAATACTCCTTGATACCCAGATTCATGCTTAGTAGCAAGAAAGCTATGAAGGTATTGGTGATGGCAGGATTATCCATCAGCATACGTCCTAACCCAGCCCGTTCTTCGGGTGGTACATTGTCTCCCGGAGCACCAGGCCCTCCTGGATCAGGTCGTCCGTCTGGACGTTGGGGTGGTGGGGCAGGCCTACTATCAGGTCCATCTGCTTCACTTGCTGTCGTAGGCTGGTAGCTGGGAGGAGGTCCCATGCGGTCAGGACGGGGTGGAGCGTTGAAGACGGCTTGTCCGGCAGCAAATAGCACCAGCAGGCAGGTAGCTATAGTGAAGTAGATCGTCCTTTGTTGCTTTCATACAATAAGAAGACTTAAATTGGCAATTTTATTCAGTAAATGGCCGTTTTCTTTCAGCGAATCTGTAAAAAAAGTGTAAATTTGCAGCATTAATCTTAAAATGAAAAAGGCAAATGAAAGCAAGAAATCTGATTATGGCAATGACGGCTGCCCTGCTCACGGCTTGTGGCACACAGCAGCCTAAAGATGTGAATCCTGTACTTACCGTAGAAGGCGGACAGATTCAGGGTGTGCTGACCGATTCTACACAGGTCATGGTGTATAAAGGCATTCCTTATGCCGCTCCTCCAGTGGGCGATCTCCGTTGGAAGAAGCCACAGCCTGTGGTGGCTTGGGAAGGTGTGAAGGTGATGGATACGTTCAGCGCTGCTTCTCTTCAGGCTGCACACAGAGCAGGGGAGTTCTACACTGAGGAGTTTTATTTCGGTGGTGATCCTGAGTTCAGTGAAGACTGTCTCTATCTGAATGTGTGGGCACCTGCTGGCACATTGGGTGATACCGACGCCAAACTTCCTGTGGCTATGTGGGTGCATGGCGGAGCCTATTCTGCAGGCTGGGGACATGAAATCACGATGGACGGTGATGCGTGGGCGCAGCGTGGCGTGATTCTGGTGACTATCAACTATCGTCTCGGACTCATGGGTTTCCTGTCTCATCCGCTGCTTTCTGCTGAGAGCGATGGCACCTCAGGCAACTATGGTACTTACGATCAGGTGGCTGCCTTGAAGTGGGTAAAGAATAACATCGCACAGTTTGGTGGTGATCCAAACAATATCATGGTATTTGGCCAGAGCGCTGGCGCAGCCAGCATCAAGAACTTGGTGTCATCCCCTCTGTCTAGAGGCATGGTGGCAAAAGCTGTTGTCCAGAGCATTGGCGGACTGGGTGAATTGATTCCTGGTCCTCCTGCAGAGGTGGCAGAGGCTCAAGGCAAGGCTATGATGGATGCTGGTGGTTTCACTACCTTGGAGCAGATGCGTGCGGCCACTCCAGCACAACTGGCAGAGGCTCAGCAGAAATATCTGCAAGAGTCGGGTGGGGGATTCATGATGATGACTCCTCATATCGATGGCAAGTTGCTTCCGAAGTCTTTCACAGACGCTGCAATGGCAGGTGAAATTGCCGATGTACCATATATGTTCGGTTCTACCCTCGATGACATGATGCCGACGATGGGAGAGGGCATTCAGGCTTTGGCAGAGCTGCGTGAGACGCAGAGCACCAAGCCGCTCTATGCTTATCGTTTCGACCGTCGCTTGCCTGGTGAACCTAACACGGCCTACCACTCTTCAGAACTCTGGTTTGTGTTCAAGACCTTGAAGAACAGCCGTCGTCCATTCACGGCAGCCGACTATGCTTTAGCTGATGAAATCGTGGATTACTGGACCAACTTTGCGAAGTACGGCAATCCGAATGGCGCCCAGGGCAACGAACCTTGGCATCCTGCTACCAAGGCCGATCCGTTTGTGATGCACTTAGATGTGAAATAGCACGAAGTGCCACGTTACCAGCATTCCAGTCGGTCGGCAATGTCAGGCATAGAAGCTTTAGAGAAGGTAGGGTCTTTGATGCCCTGCCTTTTCTGTTTTCTATAGTCTTCCAGCAGTCGTAGTGCTTGTTTGGAGAGCTGTAAGATGGCGATCAGGTTGCACAGCGTCAGGCAGGCCATGGTCACGTCGGCAAAGCTCCATGCCAGATCGAGCGTCATCAGCGAACCCAGCAGCACCATACCACCCACCATCAGACGATACAGATGCAGCACCATTGGCTTACGAGTGATAAAGCGAATGTTAGCTTCGCCATAGTAGTAGTTGCCTATGATGCTGCTGAAGGCAAAGAGCAGGATAGTAATGGCCACTATCACGTTTCCTATAGGTCCTATCTGACTGGTGATGGCACTCTGAGTGAGCTGTATGCCCGTCTCCCCGCTGTCTATAGACACACCACTCACCAAGATGATGAAAGCAGTGCAAGAGCACACCACCAGCGTGTCGGTAAATACACCCAGTGCCTGTATCAGTCCCTGCTTCACGGGGTGCGTCACATGCGCTGTGGCAGCTGCGTTTGGCGTAGAACCTTCACCAGCCTCATTGCTGAACAGTCCGCGCTTGATACCCTGCACCACAGCCGCACCAAATCCTCCGCCCAGAGCCTGTTCCCAGCCGAAGGCACTGCGGAAGATGGCTGCCATCACCTCTGGAATACGATCCAGGTTGAACACCACGATACCAATAGCAATCAAGAAGTAGGCGATAGCCATGAAAGGCACAATGGCAGAGCTTACTTTCGCTATGCGGTGTATGCCTCCGAATATTATTAATAAGGTGAGGGCAGTGAGAATGATACCCATGTACGTCACGTTTATGCCGAAAGCTTTATCCCATGCCGCACAGATCGTGTTGCTCTGCACCGAGTTATAGGCAAATCCGAAGGTGATGCTTATCAAGATGGCAAAGAGCACACCCATCCACCGGCGGTCCAGTCCGTACTGCATATAGTAGGCCGGTCCGCCTATAAAGGCATCCTTCGCCTTGCGCTTATATAGCTGGGCTAACGTGCTCTCTATGAAACCCGTAGCTGAACCCAGCAGGGCGATGAGCCACATCCAGAACACTGCTCCAGGACCACCCACAGTGATGGCTGTAGCCACTCCTGCCATATTCCCCGTTCCGATGCGTGCTGCCAGTGATACCATGAAGGCTTGGAACGAAGAGATATGCTTCATCCTCTGATTCCCACTCTTCGGCACAGCATCTCCCAGCAGACGCACCATCTCGTCTATCATGCGGAATTGCACAAAGCCACTCTTAAACGTGAAGTACAGTGCACATCCCACCAAGGAGATGATGAGGACATACGTCCACAGCACATCGTTTATCTGGTCCAGTAGCGATTGCATAGATATCAAGGAAGTGCCCGAAGCATGTTCATGATGTCGTTCAGCGAAGCATCCTTCAGAATTACCCGTTTATCCTTATCCAGCAAATATAGACTGGGGGTAGCTTGAATGAAATACAACTGTTTATGTCCAATTTCCCCGTTAGGGCTGTAGCTGTCTGTCCAGCCCTCCTTGAAATCCAGTCGATTGTTTTTCCATAAGTCCAAGTCATCGTCTGGATATACTGCCAAGACCTTTACTCGTGGATCCTGCAGCTGTGCTCTCATGTGCATCAGCGTCATCTGGCAGTTCTCGCAGTCGGGATCATAGAGGTAGAGTAGGGTATAGTTGGCCTGCAGCTTGTGCAGTGTGCCAGTCTTTCCGTTTCGGTCGATGTAGGTGAAGTCGGTTGCCACACTGCCCACTTGGTTTTTCTGAACGTTCGTCAGCATATAGTTCAGTTTAGACGCTCTGTCATCTGTCTGAGGCATCAACTCTGTGAGTCGCTTCAGAAGTGGTGCATAGAGCAAGTCATTACGAAGTGGCGATTCAGGATTGAAGAGGTAGTGCTCTGTCAACTCCAGATAGTTATTCCTGTCTGCTCCTTTCCACAGATGTTCTGCCAGAGTCTTGCCGGCACGTTCATTAACGCTGGCATCTGCTTGTAAGTTCAAGTTGATGAAGTCTGCCAGTCCCTGTTCCCCCATGGAGCGGTAAGCTTCCGTGCTGTCATTGAAATTGAACTTATCCCAGAAATGCTCACACATATAAGCCAGTCGAGCCTCTGTGTCAGTCAGCATTGTTGGTATTTCAGGGTAGGGGAACTTGATGGGTTCCTCGGCCTGTTGTGTAGTCTGCTGTGCATTGCTTGATGAGCAACCTATACCTATGGCAAGGATTGCAGTCAGCAGTGCTTGCCTGATTATCATATACATCTTGTTTTTCATATCATCATTTTACATATCTCCAGACCATCCATGTCCCAAATCCCAGTGTTCATCATAAACAAACTCAAAGTAAGGCAGAAAGAATTCCTGTTCTATCAAGGCAGTAAGCTCCTCTTTGATAGGTTCAGCCCAGTGCCCCACTAAGACGATGAACTTGTCTATATTCCAAGCCACTCTGCCACGAGGCACTTGCGTATAGTCTCCTTTGAACTTCGTGTCTTCATGCTTAGCTTGAGCTTTGAAATACTCTTTAGCCCAGATTTGCCGATGCAAGTGTGGATAATTGATGAAAGGCAGCCCCTTGTCGGCAGCCTCTTCTGCCATCTTTGGCGTAAGTTCCGATTTACATACACCAAATAGCGATTTATCGGCCAAGTCATACCAGAAGATACCGATGCAAGGCATCTCTCCGTCAAATGTCCTCATGTTATCCATTTGGGCCTTACGTTCTGTTTCTGTGAGATGTGTCATGTCAATACTTATTATTTGGCACAAATGTAAGCATAATAATTGAAAATTAGTCTTTGCGCATTGAAAATTATTCTATGTGTTAAGGAAGGAGCCTTTAAACTCACCGTTCTAAGCCGCTAACCTCATCGCTTAGAGCCTCCATAAGAGGCGGATATAGGCTGCAAACTAAAAGCAAGCGGGAACTTCGCAGCCCCCGCTCACTAACGCATTATAATAACATCGTTGTCATGATGTTTTGTTTATTCCTTAATTAGTTTGTTACTGGCATAGAGTAAATCTTACCAAAATACTTGATTTCCATAAACAGACCCACGTCAGTTACCGTAGCATACTGGATATGATTCTTCACATCGTCGAAGTAAATATTTACTTCGCCATTGTCAGTCTGCTCATAGTTCTTAATGCTATACGTGTACCAGAAATCCCACCAGTTATTCTCCTGCTGATAATACCAATGAGTTCTAGCAGCAGCAGCAGTAGAAGAGATAGGAGTAGCGTAACCATTCTCAAAATTACCACTAACAGTCAGCTTTTGAGTACCTTCTACTGATACGCCGAACAAACCATAATCAGTACCTGTCTCCTGATTATTATATGCATTCAGCGTGTTGGTAGTAAACTTCACATCTATAGGATACAGACCAGCAGGATAGATAGGTGCAGTTGGATCATCTTCCGGTGCTTCCGTAGGTGGAATCTTGAAGTTCAAAACATAACGGTTATTTCCTGCAGACTTCAAAGTAGGATCACCAAGGTACTTGAACTGGTTAATCACATATACATGGATGTAACGTGTCAAACCAGATTCTTTATGTCTTACCACAATCCACTCACTTTGCAGCTGATCGGAAAGTTGACCATCAATCACTTTGGTATGAATCTGGAACTGCTTGGTTTCCGGAACATATGACAATGTAGGATTTGTACAGAAGGTCTGACTCTTCTCCCACTTAACCTCAAAATTATCAGGATCAGTAGAACCACTTACTGTCACGTCTTCAACCGTACGGAATGCGAAATCCAAATCTTGTGTATCCTCTGTATTGAATACAATAGAAGTAGTCTCGGTAGGCAACAGAATCTGCAGTGTATAGTTTTCATTATTGATATCTGTGATACTTCTATCCACTTCAATATCAGCATTTACGAACTCAGTACCATCGATAGCGTCCTTAAGTGTTTCATAATAAGCCACGTCAGGGCTCAATAACTTGGCATTGATATAATATGTGTTGTTACGCACCACATTATACAGCACCTTGTCATTGTCATTCAGTTTCAGAACATGATAAACGGTCTTTGGACTGCCACTAACGGTATATGTGACTTTCAGGATAGCCTTCAGATTATCGATTGCCTCATTATCGTCATCGAAGAGGAACTGAGGCTTTGATTCATATGTACCAGTACTCTGATAAGCCACATCAAAATTATCATCATCGTTCTCAGTAGCAGAAATCCAAAGAGAATAGCGCTTTCCGTCTGGATATGGGTTCATGCCAGCTTTTGAAACATAACCAGCTCCAGCTACCGATGACTGCTCATAATAAGAGTCATTACCCCAGAAAGCCTCAGTTGGTGCTAAATAACCACGCTCAAGACCATTATGAATCAACCATTCAATCTTAGTCACAGGAACTTTAGCACCTGTCGGATCATACGAAAGCACAATCTTAGCACGGTCACGAACCATATAAACCTTACTGGTACCAGCAGCAGAAGTTGGGTTCAACCAAGCATCCATAGCGGATGCGTTAGCCTCTTTGTGGTAACCCCAGTAGCAAACCTCCTGATGGGCTGCATCGTTCCAAATGGTGGAAAGTTCTTCAGAAGCCATCACCTCAGCTTCTGGCGTACCAACAATGGCATTCAAAGGTACGGTCAGCTTACGGTTGGCAATGAAGTGAATGCGGCTGGTGCCCTGTGGCACGGTACCTTTCATCTTGCCAGTGTCAACGCCTGTAGTAGCAGCATCGAATATCTCTGCATTACGGATACCGAGGTACAACCCATTGGCATCGAAGCAGACCATCTGCATGGTATGCACACGGTTTTCCGTACCACTCACCTTGCTACGTGTCTGAGCTTCTGCATCAGGCATAGCAAATGATATGTTCACAGACATATCGCCATTGTCAGGCAACTTTGGGCCTACAGTCTCTAAAGCATCTTCGGTGCAAGCCGTCAAGCCAAAGACCAAACCCACTGTGAATAATATTCGGGAAATATATTTCATATTCATCAGTATTTATAGATTCATATTAATTACCACTACTTTGATACTTCTCAATAATCTTATCAAAGCCATTCAGATGGTCAACTTCAGCAGCAGAGAGGTCACGTACGCAACGAAGGTAAGGACCACCCTCACCAATTCCTGTATTAACTTCATCGCCTGTAAGGCTCCAATATGTTCTACCTGTCAATACAGGAGTCATCGCCTGATATTCTGAATTACTGATGGTAACGCCATTAATTGTACCATTTTGATATCTCGTGATCACGCTAATTTCATCCTCAGTCGGCAGACGCCATCCTGAATAGCGAGTACCATCGTCAGCCACCTCCATATAACGACTGCAATGCGTTGCTGCATCATTTGCGTCATCGAAAGGAGTTACAGCGCCCAACTGAGAAGCAATCATAAATGCAGGCGATACGACATCATCCTGTGAAAGATTAGCATTTGGATTTCCAAGTATTGGACGTCCCATAATATAGCCTTCACTGGTAGATGATATCTGAATCACATACATATGATTATTGGTATGATTAAAGTAAGTTTGCATATATGAGGTCGAACTTCCATTCCAATAAGAGTAATATTCATAATTATTGCCATGCTTTAATGTGTATGTTTTAGCATTACCATCGTAATTAACGACAACAGCATTTACAACTCCATCATCAAAGACTTTAGCAAAAAAATGTGAATTACCATTTATTTTCCTTGCATTACCACTATACGTTTGACCTAAATCAGCGATATCAAACCAATTACCTGTAGAAACCATCTCTACAGTCATAGAGTACTGGGTATAAGTGTAGGCATGGGTATAGGTAGCAGAATGGTAACTCTGATATTTATAAGGAGTATTACCAGTATAGTAATCATAGTTATTCCAGTTACTCCTCTGAGGATTTTCACCCCAATAATACGTATGACCTTCTCCAGCATCGGCTACAGCGTTAGCCTGACTATTGGCATTTCTTCTATTAGTATTAGTCTGAACTGCTGATTGGAAGGCATTCTGGGTAACTGTCGTCGGTCCAGTCATAGTATAACCGGTCTCTCCAGCATGGTCGGAATATTCAGCATATGAGATATAGTCAGTTGCAGTAAGTTCCTGAGTTGTATAGTTAACGCCATACTGTTCTTTCCAAGCTTCAGCTTCCACCAGGCTTGTAGTAGTCAGGGTTACTTCTTGGGTCCCGCTACCTGCAGAATGATATGATGACCAAGTACCAACTATATTCTGGATATTATCGGTCGGGAAGTGACGGATAATGATATCCTCATACATGGTTTCCTTGCCATTCTTGAAGGTTGCTTCTTCGTCAAGATATACACGCAGACGGATGTACTTGATGGCCCTGTTGTTCAGTGCATGAGAAGTAACAGTTACTGTTCCTGTAGAACCGCTGGTACCCTCAGTACTCTGCTCAATCTTCACACCCATAGGGGTAGGACCTGTATTACTCCAGTTCATGCCTGATTCATTGTCATTATACGTTGTGGTAAATGTACCGTTGGCATTATAGAACCAAGCACGGGTAGCTCCTGTCGCATCCTTTGCAACGACGCCAGTCTGGTTGCCATTCTCATCGTAGGTGAAGAGTTTCCAGTTCACCTTGGTACCGGCAGCCTTCAGGTAAGTCAGGACAACGTCCTGGTCACCATCACCACGCAGGGTATAAATCTTAGGATTTACCTTGAAGTAGTAGTGTTGTACAGACTCAACATCGTTGTGGATAGCAGCACTGTTGGTCTCATCATTCCAAGGCAGTACCTCGTATACCAAGTTGTCCATCTCGGTAATATCCTCGTGTGACTCACTACCGCGGGTAGCAATAGTAGCATCAATCACATAGATAGTGTTACGATCAAATGACTTCGTATCTTTAGCTACGATAGGGATACGGTAGTAATTATATGACTTAACACCATCCTGCGTATATTCCACAGAAATAACTATTGAAGGAGCATCTGTTGTTTCAGTCCAAACATTAGGATAAGAGTAAGTAGTAATAGTAAAAGGAGTTCCACCTGCAATTGATTCGTTATGGAAGATATTGAATCCGCTGTTGTGTACCTCCACACCCGCTGTTGGGGCAGTATCTGGAGTAAACACAGGTGCACCAAAGGCGAAATTATAGAACTTCCATGCTGGAGTACCAGTAATAGTCACTTTCTCTGAAGCAGGCTTTTCAACAGTATATTCACCTTGATCATCTTTGTCATAAGCCAAAGATTTTACGAAATCAGCATCAAACTTCACATTCAGCACAATCTTAGCAGCTGCGCGATTAAGATCTACATTGAAATCTTGATGCTTCTTACTTGTATCTGGCGACCAATCCTTAATCACACCATCCATCATGAATTGTTTCTCATTAGTGAATGCACGACCAGTTACAGAACTTGAGTATAATTTGTAAATATCTCCAGAAGTATCATTGTTTTTCCATCCAATATTACCATCTTCAATAGTAGCTACGCCTGCTGTCACTTCATTGTAAGTCAACGCTTTCAAAGCTGTAACATTTGCTACACTCGATGTTGTCAAAGGGTTGTTCACAGCCACGTAAACATTATACTTGTCACTAGACTTATAGCCTGCTTCACGCCACTTTTCCTCCAATAGATAATGAACCTTATTTTCAAGGGTTTCTTTAGTGGCAGATGCAATCGACAAGTGGTATTGCTTCCAGAAGGACGCATCAGTTACACCTTCCACGAACACGTCCAATGTAACCAATTCATCTTCTTTCAGATCAGGATCGGAAGCTGTTGCACGAGTCTTTACTTGTGAGTCAGCAATTGTAGGGTATATCGCCAAAAATTCAGAACTGTCCTTATTGACAACATCCACATCGTATGCATCGTCCACACAAGCAGATAACGCACCCATGAAAGCCAACGCCACGAATGCCTGACTAAAATATGATTTATTACTTATTTTTTTCATAATGCTCATTTATTTAGTTTTGAACAGGAGTTGGAACCAAAGGATGATTAACATCCTGATAATACATCTTCAGAACTGTTCCTTCGGAATATTTGTAATTATCTGGAGCAACATAATAAACCCATATCTCAGAGCTATCGTCAGAATAGCCCGGGAGAGAGTTATAGTTGTAAGTCATCTTCTGCTTTCCCAGAACCGGGTCATTGTAATACAAGAATACCTTAGCGGTTGAACCAGCTGAAGCACTAGACTTAGGCATGATATAGAAATAAGTATATACATCCTTACCCGCAGCTATAGTAAGAGTACCATCGGTACTACAATCATAGGAAGTCACCACACCTACGTCATTCTTGTTGGCACGCACTATCTCAAAATCGCTGTTATCTACATAGAGCTCAAACGTAGAAGAGCCACTGGTCACCAACTGAATCTGCGGAGATTGCATTGGGCGGTTAGCAGGACTACTGGTTGCATCTACATTAGAAGAAACCATCATGTGGCTGGTAGCCCATTCAGTATAATTACTTGGGGTCACGTCACCATCGGTGTCATAACGATACAGCCAAGAGTCGAACAGACGCATATTAGTTGATGCATCGATTGTATATTCAAGTTTAGGTCCATCTGTCCAAGGAGCTACAGTAGGCACTACATACAACGGACCATCATCTGTCACACGGAAAATATTGAACTGATAGATGTGGTTACGGATGATGTTATACCTTTTGCCATTTGCATCTATAGTACCAGCGTTATCCCCTTCCTTGACATAGTCACGGAACTGGATGGGGTAATCCGAGAAAACGTTTTCATAAGTTGCATCGTCAGACTTCCCTAATGTCACTACCAATCTAGCATCTGTATCAGAGGTAGTCCAGTTGTCATACTCTGTAAGGTAGAAAGTCAATTCAGTTGCTCCAGCAGGTGCGGTGAAAGTTTTATTCTCTGCAAGAGAGGAGTTCACACGGATGCTGGCATCGAGGTTAAGATCCTCAGTTTTTTCAGCTGTATCCGCACCCGTTGGCAAAGTGTAGCCACTCTTGTTATAACGTGTCACTTTGACTTCCTTGATGATATATTTCTCAGAAAGGGCCTCACTGGTAAGCTTTACATTCACCTTTGCCATGGCACGCAGCAGACCGATGGTACCAATATTCTGACGAGCACCTGCTACTAACGACAGAGTAGCCTTATTGATACCCCACATAGGGATGTATTCAGTATTGCCAGATTCTTCAAATAACTTATAGGTCAATTCATTTAGACTGGTAAGATTGGATGGCTCAACTGTGGCACAATTGGCCAATACTACGAACTTATAATCGCCTGCTGTAATTTCTGAAGGCGCAGTACCTACATATTCATATCTGGTGTATTCATAATTATCAGATGTGACATCTTTCGGAGTATAAACCAAGTCTTTCAGTGTACCTTTGAACGTACCATCACTTGCGAACACCAGCACCTGCAAGCCATCCAAGTCGATGTAGTTGTCGTACTCAACACCATCTTCCTTTGGAGTATAGTTATTCCACGTCTCGTCACCTGCACGCGTAGTACCCTGGACATTGTCCTGCAGCACCAGCGAGAAGATGACCTGCGTCTTGCCCTCGGGCAGGCAGACGTCATCGTCGTTGACGCAGGAACCTAATGTTAGGACACCTACCAGCAGCGAGAGACTATATATTATATTTCTTAGTTTCATAGCGTACAGAAATTTATGTCATTATAAATCGGCATCCTGAAGAACTACCTTCCACTTGTTGATGATAATCTCTGAAGACATCCACTCATGTTCAGGCTCACCTTCACCAGAATAAGAGTCATAGAGGAAGAAGGTCATGTTGTAGTCGTCCTGACGGTCGAGGAATTCCTGGTCGCTCATGCTCTGGCCATACTTGCCCTTGATAAGCAGGAACATGTCGATCAATGGCACGGTGATGATATTCTTGCCCTCTGCATTGGTGATGTGTAGCCATGTGCGTGTCTGCCAGTCCTTCACCAAGCGAGCGGTGTTGAGCTCTGCCATCACCAAGCCCAGCTGCTGTGTCTCACCTTCCTCTTCGGCACGGGTGATCACCTCGGCACTGCCAGACTGCATGAAGTATGGCTGGTAGGTCAGCACCTCATCGGGCATCAGGCTGTTGTCGTAGTTCATCTTGCCATCCTCTGAGGTGATGTAGAACTTGAAGTCCTCCACATTGAGGATAGTGCCAGAGAGGCTCTGCAGGATGATCTTGATGCGGTTGGAGTCCTTCACCAGCGGAACGGTCACGCTGTGCACGCCTTCCTGGTCGGGGAACGTCACATCGGCCATGCCGTGATAGAGCTGGTCTATCTCTTTCACCACCGCATTCTCATCACGCTTCAGGGTGTTGGTAAGTGCAGTGATAGGGTCGCCCGGCGAGAGGGTAGGGACGTTGTAGCTGTTCATGCCGTCATTCAGGCCGCCCCATGCCACCAGCTTATACTGGCCTGGAGCCAGATCTACGTCCATCTGATAGCCATTGGCAGCCATAGCTGCTACAGAGCCGTTGAAGCTCTTAACGAATTTGCCACTTGCATCAAACGCATAGAGTGACACCGTCTTCACTTCGCTTGCAAACGCATCTGCGAACTTCATGTTGTAGTCATAACGGAAGTTTACTTTGTACACAGGTGTACAGTTGCCTTCGTCGTCATAGATAGCATCGTCACAAGCTGTTAGTACACCAGCCGAGAGTGCCAGCAGGCTCAGTGAGCCCAGCACCATTTTTCTGATTTCAGCCAATAATCTCATACTGTTATTTATTTGTTATTATTATCTATATGGTGTCCGCACGGGGCGGATCGTTATTTCCGTTTTTAGTGGGAGTCTCTATTTAGACATCCAGGGTACCACACCTCTCTTTGCACCGATGTGGGGGAGTGCTTTTAAAAAGTTTTTTAGAAAAGTGGTGAAGCCTTTTCAGGCTTCGCCACTTTATAATAGTGTGTAATTACTTACCAAGGTCAACATTCTGCTCTACAACCTTCCACTTCAGGATAGCAATCTCTGCAGAGATGTAAGAGTGCTCATCTTCTGGAATAACTGGGATAATTGGAGTAGTATCATCATCAGCAAATGGAACTGGGGTGCCCAGACCGTTCACAGACTTAGCGGTAATCTTATACCAGTGGTTACGGATTACACCGTAGAGCTCATGAGCTTTATCACCTGTACCAACAGTAATTCCGTCGTTCTGAACTATCTTAACGAAGTAGTAAGTCTTACCACCATTCCAGAACTGAACAGTGCGCTTCAGAGCAGTGAAATCTGTAGCTGGATCAGCCTCGCTATAAGTCTCGCCTGTACCCTTTACATACCATACGGCTGCAGCATCCTTCTTAGCAAGAGTCACTTCTGCCTCATACTGAGGATCAGTCTTCTTTGTATAAGTAAATTCTATATCAGCAGCACCTACAGTCTTATAGGTTTCACCGTCCTTAGTCCAATACTTATGAGCCAATACATTGGCCAGTTCTGTATTGAAACCTTCCTGAGTATAGAGTACACCCATATACTTCACCAAATCCACAGCTTTAGCCTCAGTCTCGCCAGCCTTCTTAGCTTTCAAAGTAGCAGCAACTACCACCTGAGTTGGATTTGCCTGATCGGTATTCTCCAGCGTGTATCTTGCAGCGTTAGCAGCTGTGTTAAATGCAAAGTGATTCAAAGTACCAGTATTAGGAGTTGCCCAGTATGAACGATAGTTAGTAGCATCGTCATACCAGCTCTTATCCAATGCTGTACCGTCCACTTCGTAAGAAGCATCCAGTTTCTTCACCAGCAATGACTGAGATGGGGTGTTGTCAAGCCACCAGCCATTGATGTCGGCGGTAATTGTTACATCAGCACCATCTACAGAAACAGTAGTAGAAGGCTTTGTAGCATCTTCTGAGTTTCCAGTATTCTGAGTAGCACCATCGGTAGTTACTTCTACCTTTGCAACCACTCTTTCTACAGGGATACGTACACTTGGATTAGCCTTAGCCTCTTCTACAGTTTTGTAAACTGTTTCTACATGAGCACCAACTACGGTCCTTACCTCATCATAGATAGAGCTTGACATCACGAACTTGCCAGAAGTAGTCATAGCCTCTGCTGCATAGTCGGCTACTACAGCCTGGATATCACCCAGTGTGCTGGTCTTAGAAAGCTTAAGATCGCTTAAGCCGGCATTCAGCACAGCGATGATTTCTGTAGGATCTTCTACCTTGTTAGCCAAGACAACCACTACCTTAGACAGCTGATCAATGGTCTTCTCTGTACCATCAGTCCAAGGATTCAGGATAGTTCCTTCCAATGCTTCCATATTGCCATTGTCACCTGCAGTGATCTCGTAAGGATCAGCTACCTGAGTGCCGTTTTTCATAAAGAAGAACAAAGCTTTGGTTACGGCATCTTCTGCTTCTGAACCCACAGCATAACCTGTTGACAGGTCATCGTTCCAAGCACGTGTGCTAGCCTCACCTGGCATCACGATTTTCACAGCTACGTAGTCCTTGGCATCAGCACTTCTGCTGGGGCCGTTCACGGCTGGCTCATCATCATTGGTACATGCTGTGAACGCTACGCCCACCAATGCACCCATTAATAAATACTTCAGTTTCATAATTTAAATGAATTAATAGTAAATAAAATTATTGAATTATTTTCTCGATTTGAGTTATTGCATCTGCGGCTTGTGCCACACCGCCCTGCTGTGCCTGACGGAAGTAGCTCAAAGCATCGTTATAATTCTCACGCATACCTGCCAGCACACCCTTGGCATACGCTGCCTGTGGGCTGTTGCCAGCCAACTTCAGGTAGGCTTCGGCACTCATGAGGTCGCCACGGTTCAGTGCAGAAACGGCTGCATTCAGGTTGGCTGTCTCATCCTGTGGGTACATACGTACGGCCGTCTGGAACACCTCGTTGAAATCGGCACTGCCTGGCTGATACTGCTGAGATGCCAAGAAGAATTCCTGCAGGCTCAGCTTCTGTGGCTGAGTCTTTACCAAGTTCTTGATCTCATTGATATCATTGAATCCACGGATGGTGTATTCTATGCGGTAGTCTGAGTGACGCAGACCTGGATAGACATTCTGCAGCAGATTCTGATAGTCCTGAGCATGGCGGCTCTTGATGCGCCACTCCATCTGGTCGGGCTGCAGACCGCTGTTGCGGATGATGTCCAGAATCTCGTTCTTACTGCCCAGGCTGCTGGTTTCCAGATACTTCACCAGTCCGTCCCAGTCCTCAGCCACATGGTCGGTCTCATACGTAGAAGCAGGGAAGTCATACAGACCAGCCACATACTTGCGCAGAGCCTCGGTACGTCCGGCTGCCAGACGGTCGTTAGCCTGATAGCTACCCTCAGGAGAGGCGAAGCCCTTGATGTAGATCTTCTGCACCTGTATGTCAGCATCGTTCTTAATACTGTCGATGGTACTACGTATCTTAGCCAGTTCGGTAGGGTTGCGACGATAGTCTGGACGGATATCGGTGCGGTTCACCACGAAGTCGATGAATGCGGAACCAGAGAGCGCACGGCTCTTTACAGCCTCCACCTGTGGCTGTACATACACGAAGCTAGGCGTGTAGGTCAGCTTCACGTTGTCGGCCAGCTTGCGCTGGTTCTCACCCAGCACATCGCCACAGCAGCCGTAAGTCTGCTCGCCCAGCACCAAGCTTGAGTTCTCCATCCATGGCTCATAGTCCACTGCCTGACGGTAGTCTGCCGTTGCAGGAGCTTTCTTGGCCAGATAGCTGGTCTCCTTAGGGCCGGTAATCATCATCTCACTGCCGTTGTTACGCAGGTAGTGGTAGTAGCGGGTGCGGCCATAGACTGCCACAGAAGGCAGTTCCACGCGCTGGCTGCCGCTATTATTTATTATATAAGGTGTAAGCACCACTGCCTCGTTGCTCTTCACACCGAGCTGCGACAACAGCAGGTCCATATCCACCACCATGTATTGGCCGTTCTTAGAGAAACTTACGTTCTCCACACCGGCTCTCTGAGCCCTCAACATACTCACTGTAGAGAGCATCATTGCTAAAAGTATAATATATCTCTTCATATCTTCAGACCTTTAGAATACGTAAACTAAGTTGATGGCAGCCTTGGTAGGACCCACGTAGTGATGTGACTTGCCCGTATCGGTCTTCTTGCCACAACCAGCACAGTTGAACTTGTCATACTTGGTGTACGCATAGCCAAAGCCAATCTCTGCCTCCAGATTCCAGTGCTTGCTGAGAACCCAGTCGTAGCCATAGGCTATGCCACCACCCACAAACCAGCCTTGGTAGCGATGGTCTGACAGCTGTGAAAAGTCTGTGCCCAAGAACTTAATACCATTGTTCAAATTACCCACATTGTACTGGCCTCCGAGGGCATGGAAGCCGAGGAAATGGCCAGCAAAGCGGTCACAGAACCAGTAACGGGCTTCTGGCTGCACCAGCCAATGCTTCCATTTACGGTCGTGAGACATATTCCAGCCGTTGTAGTTGCCAGAAATGTCAAGCGTCCATTTGGGAGCCAGCCCAAACTCGATGCCCGCGTTGATGGTTGCAGTGGCATCATAGAGAAGATTTGTCTTCACTGCTACCTTCTGGGCGTGAAGCGTAGAGAAAAACAACAGCCCCAAGGCCAGCATTGCCGTCCTCAGTAGCCTCTGTCTGATTTGATACACTCTCATGTTTCTATTTAATTAAATTAATTAGCCTATCATTATCTTAATTTTCCACAGAAAAACGCCTATTTTAGAATATTGCGACTTCTGTAACAAAATGCACAATCTATTACCTGTTTTCCAAGTCTGTTTTCAAACATTTCTACCCCTATAAGAGGGTTTTCCACCCAGTTATA
>CADALZ010000022.1 GCA_902788865.1 uncultured Bacteroidales bacterium
AAAATTCTCCGCGGTAGAAATGCGTTGCAAAGGTAAGCGGATTTTTGAGAACCACCAAAAAGCAAGTCCGAAGTGTTAAAATCTAAAAGTAGTTGATATGCAGAGGCTTATCTCTATGTGTTTTTCATTGTTCATGGTAGTTTAGAGGTCTCTAAATACAACCCCAAAAAGCCGAATTGCCGATAGTAGTGACACTACTAGGGATATTGATGTTGGTCAAACTGCTGCAACCATAAAAAGTAGTATAGGCAATTTTAGTGACACCATCAGCGATACTGACGTGGGTCAAACTACTGCAGCCATAAAAAGCGCCTCCGCCTATGCTAGTGACACTACTAGGGATGTTAATGCTGGCCAAACTGCTGCAGCCCGAAAAAGCACCTTCGCCAATAGTAGTGACGCTACTGGGGATGTTAATGCTGGTCAAACTGCTGCAGCCAGAAAAAGCCCTATAGCCGATAGTTGTGACGCTACTAGGGATATTGATGCTGGTCAAACTGCTGCAGCCCGCAAAAGCAGCATCTCCTATGTTAGTGACACTACTGGGGATATTAATGCTGTTCAAACTGCTACAGCCCTTAAAAGCACCAGCGTAGATCTCTGTGACACCATCAGCGATACTGACGTTGGTCAGGCTGCTACCTTCAAAAGCACCTTCGCCTATGCTTGTGATACTACTGGGGATATTGATGTTAGTTAAACTGCTGCAGCCCACAAAAGCACCTTCGCCAATAGTAGTGACGCTGCTAGGGATATTAATGCTGGTCAAACTGCTACAGCCCTCAAAAGCACCTTCGCCAATAGTAGTGACGCTGCTAGGGATATTAATGCTGTTCAAACTGCTACAGCCCTTAAAAGCACCAGCGTAGATCTCTGTGACACCATCAGCGATATTGATATTGGTCAGACTACTGCAACCCTTAAAAGCATTTTCGCTGATTACTTTGACACTGCTAGGAATATTGATGCTGGTCAAACTGCTGCAGCCCTCAAAAGCACCTAGGTAAATAGTTGTGACGCTACTAGGGATATTAATGTTGGTCAAACTGCTACAATTTTTAAAGGTATAAGGTGCAATAACTGTGATGTTGCTAGGAATATCGATACTGGTCAAACTTCTACAATCCTTAAATGCTTCATTTTTAATTTGACTGACGCTACTTGGGATATTAATGCTGGTCAAACTACTGCAACCTTCAAAAGCTCCCATACCGATTACTTGTATATTTTGTGGTAATGTAACTTCACTTAGATACCTTTGAAATCTAAACATATATTGACCACAGCTATTAAGAGATTTGAAATATTGTAATTCATTAAAATAATAAATATCATACAACATACCATCAAATAATCTTGATGCATAAGTATTTTTGCTAAATATAGGTAAGAAAACAGATTGGTCTTCTGCTATTATTTTACCATTATTCACTTCTGCCCTGATAGCGGGAATGGATGTAACTGCCGCTGCCTCGTTCATACTAAGTTCTCCGTCATGGTTTGAATCAAAATGTCGCACACAGATTTTCTTTACATTATCATCAGCAAATATAATAATTTCATCTTCCTTTACTATCACCTTACAAGAAGCGGTTATTTTACCATTTGTTGTCGTTATAGTAACGATGGCTTCCCCAGGGGTAACTGCCGTTACATTACCTTCTTCATCAATAGTAGCAATGGACGTATCATTACAACTCCAAGTCACCTCCTTATTGGAGGCATTGGACGGGAGCACTAGTGCAGTAAGTCTTTCAGAGTTACCAACAAAAAGTTCTAACGTGGATTGGCTGATTTCTATGGCTGAAACAGCCACCAAGCCATGTTGTACAATATTTACCGTCTGCTTTATATCTAAACCCTTGATTGTTATCGTTGTTGTTCTTTCATCGTAAGTATCATTAGCTGCCACATTGAAAGAGAGCTTTTCTGTATGCAAGGCACGGGTATCTGCCATTGTTATCCAATCTGCATCTACAGATACTTCAAAGTCCACATTAGTCTGTACTTCAAAGCTCAGAGTTCCACCTTCTGCATCATATTCATATCTGCTCCTTGCCACGATAATTGCATCACGCTGCATTTGAGTTATTATTACTTTCTCACTTAGGTTGTTTTCCTTATTAGTGAACAGGATTTCTCCAGAACGGGAATCATAGTCTTCATTCTTTGAAACCGTAAATACATAAGTATGAGTGGACATGGACCGTGTGGTACTTTCACTAATCCATCCATCATCAGGCAAAGTGACGGAAATATCTACATTACTTTGAACTTCTACAGTAATATCTCCACCTTCTGAACTTATGGTATATTCATTCTTAGAAATGATAATTGTTGGAATACTCCCTGCTTGGTAAACAGAAACAGTTTCAGAGAAATCTCCACTGCTAATGGTAATATGTCCTTCACGTTTTGTTATCTCCTCATTCTCCGAGATATTGAATGTAAGATTTGACGTGTTTAAAGCACGAGTATTAACCTGACTAATCCAGTCTACATCTGTTTGTATAGAGAAGTCTATATTCGCTTTAACCTCTACACTGATTTGACAACCTTCAGCATCCACCTCAAATTTATCACTCGTGACAAGCAAAGCATCCTTCTGTTTCTGAGTAATAACAATGGTTTGCTGGGCAGTACCACTCTTAATGGTAATAGAAGCTGAACGCTCGTCATAAGTATCGTTTTCTTTCGTTGTAATAGTCAGTGCTGAGCTTCCTGCAGTTCCGCTGGAGGGTGAAATTGAAAGCCATTCACTCGCACGATCATTCGCAGCAATTGCTGTCCATGCTTGCGTAGCTGTAAACTTGATTGTCGCAGTCCCGCCTTCTGTACCAAAAACAGGCTTAGTGTCTTCAGTAGCAGGAAACTCTATTTTTGCAACTGTAGGAACAGGAGTAGGCTCAACATTAGGTTCATCGCTATCTTTGCTACAAGATATAAACAATATAGACAAAAGCAAGATGTTTAATATGTATATATACTTTCTCATTGCTGCAAATTATTTGATTTATATGTATTATTAATTCGTACTATTAATTTTTCTATTCTATCGCCAAAAGCGTGATACACATTAGTATCTTTTAGGTTTTGAGACATTATTTTAGTGCCAAATTCAACAGATAGGAGTTCTAACTCTTCATTCGCATTTATACTGTCATTGCTTATGATATCATCAATTAAAAGTTCCGCTTGTTGAAGGCAAGACTTCGCTCTTTTTATATCATCAACTTTCATTGTTAATTCAAGAGCCTTCCAGAATTCTTGAAATGCCGCAACAGGTTCTTCCTTGCAATATGTTAATCCCCAAGTGTAATGAAATAATATATTCGATTGCTTTTTCATCTTCCGAAGTTCATCCTCTATTTTTTTTAGTTCTTTCAGTTTATCCGACATTTCATTCATCTTATTGTCCACTTTCTGGAAAGCAGAATGAAGAACCAAAGCATCAACCAAACTTACACCAACAATCAAGGTCGCACAAATACCTACTAAAGATAAAACTGCAGCAGGAATATCTAAGGGTTGCTGTCTTGAAATAGCCAGGATACTCAAGACCAACGCCACCACTGCAAGTAGTAGAGTAATAATAAACTGCCAATTTTTCATTGCCCACATTATATGATTTCATTGAATAACATAGATATAAATTATCGACTATCTATTTTTCAATGTTATTGGTCCATCAAAACCCTCTAAACATAAACCGCCATCACCATTTGAGATAACAGCATACCCAGAGATTCCTTTTATATCAGAGAAACTATCTCCTTCATTCACTTCAACAAACACCCTCGCTGTCCCCAAAAAGAGATACTTTCCGTCACGTTTAAACTCGCTCTGAATATTGACCTGAACATTCTCAATTCCAATAATTTTTGTGCTTCCCATCCGAGAAAAGGATAAGGTTTTCCAGTTTTTCTCTACAAAATCGCTTATTAACGCATTCACCCCCCTTGAGTTTAATTCATAATTCTGTTTCTCCATACGCAAAACATCTTTTGCCTATAGTCACCCCGATTTAGCATTGATTATAAAAAGGAAGACGTGGGTGCTCTACTGTCCGCTTATCCCACGTGAGGGCTCTCGCATTGCCTTGACCAGGATAAGCAACTCGATAGCCCACGTCGTGACATATTGTAGAAACTGCCGCAAGAACGATGGCAGTACACAATACACCCAATGTGGACGTTTCGGTTGCGTTTCTTCTGGTCTTGAATTTGCGAGATTCTCACGTAGAAGATAACGTTCGTAACGTCCGTTTACCAGTATGTATAGACCCACTCACCCTTTCGAGCTATCTGAGTCTGTTGCAAAGATAGGAAATTGTTTTGAAAAGATGTTATACCTATTGAAGATTTTATTCAATAATCTGAGAGTTTGTGTCCTGAATAGTTAAAGAGAATAGATTATTATCACTAACAAAGAAGAAAAAACAAGTTTGTTTAATATAATTACGGACAAACAGAGAACACCTTTCAAGTTTTATTTCTATCTTTGCCAACGAAACAATAAAACTATACGACAAATGGGCAAATTAATGCTATTTTTATACTTTATCCTTTCTGTATTTCCTACAGATGCTTCGGAAAACAGGAGACACATCCATGTAGTACGCCGTGGTAGCAAAAAATCACACCGTGGTGATACCGTAGCAAAAATCTGGATTGAAGAGAATGGACATAAGAAAATAGAGTTAGCATGGTCTGAACTCTCAGCCAGCGAAGAAGCAGAGATTCTAAAAGCGATAGATGAGCATTGGGAAGAGCTCAATCATCTTATTGACGAGGTGTTTGCTGGCAAGAAAATTAAAATAAGACGAATTAAATAATTAAGGAGGGCAAGAATATGTGTAAACTTCAAGACACGAACATAGGAATTAAGAAGCTTGATTTCAATGTCAAACGCGGAGCAATGGCCGCCTATCTCACAGATGGCCGTGAAATCATTGTGCCTATCTCGATGTTCCCTGATATCAAGCACCTCTCTCGCAAGCAGCGCGAAGAATGGATGATTATGGATGATCAATTCTTCTCTTTCGAAGCACTTAGCAAGATCTATTCAGTCAAAGATTTATTACGTTTATAATTATTCCTCAGCTATTCTTCTTATAGCTCCACACAGCCCAGCACCCCATGAAAAGGCCGATGCCCAGAAGGGCGAAGACCTGATGGGCGATGTCTGCGAAGTTGCCACCACGCACATAGACGGTGCGGATGGCATCGATGAAGTAGTGCATGGGGTTGACGTAGGTGGTGAGGTAGGCCAACTGCGGCATGGAGCGTGTAGGTGTGAAGAGTCCGCTGAGCAGGAGAATACACACCACAAAGAACCACATCACAAAGATGGCTTGCTGCATGGTATCGCTGTAGTTGGAGATAATGAGTCCGAAGGATGAGAAGAACAGCGCTAACAGCATGGCCAACACATAGATCCACACGATGCTACCCGCAGGTGTGAGCCCATAGACCAACCAAGCCAACAGTAAGCACACACTGATGATGAACAGGGCAATAAGCCAATAAGGGATGAGCTTAGACAAGATGAACGCCCACTTAGGCACAGGGGTGACATTCATCTGCTCGATGGTGCCAGCCTCTTTCTCTCCCACAATGTTGAGCGTAGGCAGGAAGCCTGTCATCAGCATCATCACGATGGCAAAGAGGGCAGGAATCATGAACAGCTTATAGTTGAGATTCTTATTGTAGAGGTTTAGAGTGGAGAGTTGAGGGTTAAGGGTTAAGGGTTTAGAGTTTAGGGTTAAGGGTTTAGAGTTTAATGTGGCGCGTGGGGATGAACTGGCGATAATCTGGGTGAGGTAGGCACTGCCCATGGCTCCCTTAGTACCATTCACGGCATTGGCAGCCACCAGAATCTGAGGAGACTCACCCCGCACCAAGTCGCGCTCATAATGAGGCGGAATGACCAAAATCACATCAGCATCACCTTGCTCCACCTCTGTCAACGCCTCATCGTAGGACGCTTTTTGTCCGCCAAAGATGAAGTAGTTTGACGCTTCCACTTGGTGCACCAATTGCTGAGAAGCCGTAGAACGATCATCGTCCACCACATCCACCACGATGTTCTTCACCTCCATATTCATCACCCACGGCATGACACACATGATGACGATGGGGAACATCAATATGAGGCGAGGCAGAAAGCTATTCCGCCTTATCTGCAAGAACTCCTTTTGTATTAAATACTTTATCATGATTGAACGTTGAACATTAAACATTAAACATTAAACATTAAACCCTAAACCCTTAACTCTAAACTCTAAACCCTAAACTCTAAACCCTAAACCCTAAACTCTAAACCCTAAACCCTAAACCTTAAACTCTAAACCCTAAACCCTAAACCCTAAACTCTAAACCAGCCCTATTCCAGCCGATCCTTAAAGGTCTTCAAAGCTACTGTGAGCAGGAAGACAGTCATACCAGCGAGGACAAGCACTTCTTGAAGCACATCACCAATGCCCACACCCATGATCATCAGCTTGCGCATGGCAGCGATGTAGTAGCGAGGGGGCACCACAGCCGCTATCCAGCGCAGGATGGTAGGCATGGACTCCACAGGGAACAGCATGCCAGAGAGCATCACCACAGGCATGAGGAGCAGCATGGCCGACATGAGCAACGCCACCAGCTGGGTCTGTGCCACATTGGAGATGAGCAAGCCCAGGGATAGCGCCAGCAAGATGTAGAGTACACTGACAGCCAGAATCCAGAACAGTGATCCCTCCAACGGCACTTGCAGTACGAAGCGAGCCATGAGCAGAATGACGATGAGCACCGCAAAGGCCAGCACCAAATAAGGGATGGCTTTGGCGATGATCACCATCAGAGGTCGCACAGGCGAGACAAGCAGCACCTCCATGGTGCCTTTCTCCTTCTCACGCACGATGCTGATGCTGGTCATCATGGCACAGATGAGCATCAGCAGCATGCCCATGATAGCAGGCACGAAGTTGTAGGCACTTTTCATCTGTGGGTTATAGAGCATCTTGGTGTTAACCTTTGGAGATTGAGAATTGAGGATTGAGGATTGAGAATTATTTCTTGCGGAAGCGAGGAGTTCCTGCTGGATGATGGCTTGGGCATAGGTGGTCCACTGCTGCGCCATGTTAGGGTCGGAACTATCAACAATGAACTGCACCCCACCCCGCTTACTGGCAAAGTCGGTATCGAAGACAATGGCGAGGTCGGCCTTCTGCGAGCGAATCAAGCCCTCTGCCTCTTGTGGCGTAGGCGCAGTGGCTACGATATTGAAATACTCCGAGGCAGCCAGTCGGCCTACGGCCTGCTGCGTGAGGTGATCTACCTGCGAGGTGACCACCACTGTGCGGACATTCTTCACGTCTGTAGTGATGGCAAAACCAAAGAGTAGCATCATCACCACTGGCATGCCAAAGAGGATGAGCATGGTGCGCTTGTCACGCAAGATATGCTTTGCTTCCTTTATGATAAAACTTACAAACTGCTTCATAATTTCTCAGTCGCTGCTGCGCGTAGCTTGACGCGCTAAGTAAGTAAACACATGATCCATATCGGGCTGGCGGAACTGCTGCTTCAGTTCGGCTGGCGTGCCCATGGCCCTGATTTTGCCATCTACCATGATGGAGATGCGATCACAATACTCTGCCTCATCCATATAGTGGGTGGTGACGAAGACGGTGATGCCACGCTGGGCGGCATCATATATCAGCTCCCAGAACTGGCGACGCGTGGCTGGATCTACGCCACCTGTAGGCTCATCAAGAAAGACGATGCCAGGCTCGTGGAAGATGCTGACGCTGAAAGCCAACTTCTGCTTCCATCCTAAAGGGAGCGAGGACACGAGGTCGTTCTTATGTTCAGAGAAGCGCAGGCGCTCCAGCAGTTCATCTGTCTTGCGGTCTATCTCTGCCTCGTCCATGCCATAGATGCCAGCAAAGAGGCGGATGTTCTCGCGCACAGTGAGGTCCTCATAGAGGGAGAACTTCTGACTCATGTAGCCTATGCGCTTCTTGATCTCTTCGTACTGGGTAGAGATATCATACCCCACCACCGTTCCAGAGCCGCTGGTTGGCTGGCTCAGTCCTGTGAGCATGCGCATGGCAGTAGTCTTGCCTGCACCATTGGCTCCTAAGAAGCCAAAAATCTCGCCTCGCTTCACACAGAAGGAGATATCATCTACAGCATGGAAAGAGACAAAGGCCTTGACAAGATGATTCACCTCAATGACGTTGTCTGAGGATTGAGGATTGAGAATTGAGGATTGAGAATTATCTGCTGGGAATTGGGCATCGCCCTTTGTATTTCTTTCTATTCCTGGAGGATTGAAGACATCTTTGAAACGTTCCAGAATCTCGTCTGGCGCACCAACGCCTTTGAGCTGCCCTTGATCCAAGAACGCTACACGTTCGCAACGACGCACCTCATCCAGATAGGGTGTAGCAGCTACGATGGTGATGCCAAGTTGCTTCAGTGTGCCCAGCATATCCCAGAACTCCTTGCGACTCACAGGATCGACGCCTGTGGTAGGCTCGTCGAGGAAGAGCACACTGGGCTTATGCACCAAGGCACAGCTCAGGGCCAACTTCTGCTTCATACCTCCAGAAAGAGCCCCTGCCCTGCGATTCTTGAATGGTTCTATTTGCTGATAAATCGCCTTGATGGTATCGTAACCAGCCTCCACTGTGGTGCCAAAAAGCGTGGCAAAAAACTTCAGATTCTCTTCTACGGTGAGGTCTTGATAGAGCGAGAACTTGCCTGGCATGTAGCCCACCCGCCTACGAATCTGCCGCATCTGGCTGATGGTGTCGAAGCCATCGACCATGATACTGCCCTCGTCTGGGAGCAGCAGGGTAGCCATCAGGCGGAACAGGGTACTCTTACCTGCACCATCAGGACCTATCAGTCCGAAGACCTCTCCCTGCTCTACAGAGAAAGAGACATCCTGCAGGGCCTGCACCTTGCCGTATCGCTTGCTGATATGATTAACCTCAATAGCCGTCATAGCTTCAGCTTTCCATACATGCCTATTTTGATGTAGCCATCGTTTTCCACAGCTACCTTGACAGCATACACAAGGTCGGCACGCTCATCGTTGGTAAGGATGGTCTTAGGCGTGAACTCCGACTGTGATGATATCCAAGTCACCTTGCCTTCGTAGGTCTGGCCCTTGCCATCGCCATAATCCGTCATGACAGTCACCGTCTGCCCCACCTTGACCTGTTCCAGCTGTGAGGAGGTGATGTAGGCTCTGAGGTACATATGGCTGATGTCTGCCACCTTGAGCAGCGGCTTACCCACCACGGCAAACTCCCCTACCTCTGTATATTTCTCAAGCACTGTGCCCTGGATAGGCGAGGCGATGTAGCACTTACTGAGCTGGTCGAGCACCTGTGCCCGCTGAATGTCTGTAGCACTCATCTGGCTGTTCAGGCTGCGCGTGCTGTTGCCCAAGTTGGAGAGTTGGGCCTCAAGCTGTTTTCTCAGCACTAGCACCTGACTGCGCACATCGTCCAGCTGCTTCTGATTGGCTGAACCATCTTTCACCAAGGCCTCGAAACGTCGTTGCTCCATCTCCGCCTTTTCCAACTGCTCACGCAGACTGGCCACCTGCTTCTGTACATCAGGACGCTGGTTGGCTATGCTCTCCTTGGTAGCTCCCAGAAGGCGTGCCTGAAGTGCCAACTGCACAGTGTCTATCAGTCCTACCTGCTGGTAGGCTCCAACTTCCATGCCCTCCTGCACATTGAAGGAGAGCAATCGCCCGTTCTGCTCAGCAGAAACAGTGATCTCCGTAGCCTCGAATGTGCCAGTAGCATCATAGGCTTTATTAGCGTCACTGCATGACGCTAATAAAGCGATGCAAAAATTCAAAAATGCAATGATGCAAAAATTATTCCCTTTCATATTTCTATACTTTATTATTCTATTTTCTAAACTAAATTATGTTTCGCAAGTGCTTTTATTAATCAGTCTCTCCCTTTTTAGGAGAGGTTCCCAAACCTATCCCTCTCCCTCTGGGAGAGGTCAGGTGAGGGCTTTCACACAGCATTGCACTCACCCTATGCAGGAGGGAACCCTCTCCTAACCTCCCCCACGGGGGGAGGGAGTATTACTGTGGGCTACCACACACGGAGTGCACCCCTGCCTGTAGTCTTCAGCTCTTCAGGGCTTTGCGAATCTGCGAAACTTCTATTTACACCCCTTAACTCTTAACTCTAAAATTCGTGCAAACCAAAGGCAGAGTCAAGCTTGCTTGAGCTATGCTGAGGTGCTGCCGAATTTCACGGCAAAGCCGTAAATTAATTATTATAAAGGTGTTTCAGACGATATATCTCCTGCAAGAGCTGAATCTCATGCAACGCCTGCGTTTGACGTGCCTCACTCACCGCATTGATTTCTCGCAGCATCTCATTTACCGTCTCTATGCCATTCTCCACCCGAAGCTGTGCCCTATCGCGAATGCCCTCACGAAGTGCCACAATCTCGGCATCTTGCGCCAGCTGAGTCTTTAAGTCCTGAATCACGCCATCGGAGCTTTCACTCTGCAGCTGTGTATTGAAGAGGAATGTCTCCCTTGTGACTCCTATCTGCCTCCGTTGCAGCTCCAATTTCTGGAGATCCGTCTTGCGCGTATAGAGCGCTCCCAAATTCCAGCTTAGGGAAACACCTCCCAGCAATAGGCCATTGTTCACGAAATCCGTCACCTTGCTATGCAACATGCCAGTGGCAAAAGCCCCCACCTTAGGGCGCAGCTGTGCATCGAGCATCTTCTTCTGCGCATCGAGCAGTTGGCTCTGTGCACTATAGAGATTCAGCTCAGGACGATAGTTGCTCCTATCCAACCCGCTGCCAGAAGTCACAGGTTTCGTCAGTGTGGTCTCCTCGCCCAACTTCTGACCTATGAACGTGCCAAGCATCAGCAGATAGGTACGCTTCAAGGTGCGTAGGCTCCCTACCCGTTGGTTGGCCTTGATCTGCTCCACACGCACAGCATCCACATCACTCTGGTTGGCCAGTCCGCCTCGCATCAGTCCCTCCACTGTCTGAAGGCTCAGCTTCAGGTCATCTTCCAGCAAGAGCGTCTGCTTCAGTTGTTCTTCGATGGAGAGCACCCCAAAGTAAAGCTGGTCTATGCGCTGGCGTACATCGTACATAGAGACTTCTACCTGCCCCTTCTCCACTTCAGCCTCAGCCTTAGCCAAGCCCCTGCGGGCAGCTATCGCTCCACCATCGTAGATGCTTTGGTTCACTGTGACGCTGGCAGTGAGCACATGATTCTCCATTCCCCCAGCCATCTGCTGCAGTTGGGCAGGCATATCCATGATGTCTGTGAAGGCATAAGCACCTGCAGAAACACCTATCTGAGGCAGGTAGCCCTTCGAGGCGTTGGAGAGGTTGAACTCACGACTCTGCTCCACCAGTCCGTATTGCTTGATGAGCGGATAGTTAGCCTCCGCCTGTGCATAGCACGCTTCCAACGTCAGCTGTGCCTTGGCCAGACAAGCCCAACCCATCAGCACTAAAAGTAATCCTATTCGTTTCATATCGTCAGTCAGTTTTTCTTTCTGAGTGCAAAGATAAGCAATCTGATAAATACAAATACTATCCTTTACGTTCAGAAAATGCTCTTTTTGGTTGATTATACACCAAATAATTAGCTATTTCCCCAAAAATCCATTATCTTTATGGTCGAATCAGCAAAAAGACAGGAATATGACCCAGAAGAGAATAAAACAACTCTCCTTTACCCAACTACGCCAAGTCTTGGCGCAGAGTCAGAATGCCACCAATGACTTTTTCTATTTGAGCGCTGACATTGGTATGCTACGAGGCACGCCACCCGACTTCATCCCCCTCATGCTCAAACATACCCCTCTCAGATTCAATGAGCCACGCTTTGCCATGATCCGAAAAGGGTATGTGCACTACTCCATCAACCTGAGAGAAGGAATCGTGGAAGCGGGCAACATCTTCTATCTGGGCAGTGGCAGCATCATCGAACTGATCGACTTTCCACCCGATGTAGAAATCATAGGCTGTGCCTTTTCAGACTTCTACCTACAACTGGCATTCAACAAGCAACTGCCTGCCCCATTCAATGGCAAAGTGAGAGACCTGATCCTCAAAGTGAATCAGGCAGAGGCCGATGTGTTCTATCGCATCTTGGATGCGCTCTGGAAGGTGCTCCATCTACCCTATGAACACCAAGAATCCACAGGAGCACTGGTCAAGGCTGTGGTGCATTATTTTGCCGATCTTTCTAAGGCTGTGCAAGGCAATGCCCCTGCCAATGTGAACAACGAGCAAGATATCTTCAATCGCTACATCCAGCTGGTGAATGCCCATTGTCGCACAGAGCACCAACTCCCGTTCTATGCAGAGAAGCTCTGTATCAGTCCGCACTATCTGGGCACTGTGGTCAAGCAAGCCAGCGATGTCACTGCCAAGGAATGGATAGACAGAGCCCTCATCTCCGAAGCTAAAGTGTTGTTGAAACACAGCCCTATGCGCGTAAGTCAGATAGCCTACGAGCTGAACTTCCCCAACCCCAGTTTCTTCAACAAATTCTTTAAGCGCATCACTGGCCAGACTCCCGAAACTTATAGGGAAAGCTAAATCAAGGGCAGCAACAAAAGATTTTTTACCTAAAAAAGTTTGTTTCTTAGTACAATTCACTATCTTTGTTTGCAAAATGCAAAAACTAATTACATTATGGCACTATTTAATCGCATTCTTTTAAAGCTCAGCGGCGAGAGCCTGATGGGCGAGAAACAATATGGCATAGACGAGAAGCGACTGGGCGAGTATGCTGCTCAGATCAAGGAAATACATGACATGGGCGTGCAGATAGGCATCGTGATAGGCGGTGGCAATATCTTCCGCGGACTGAGTGGCTCTCAGAAGGGCTTCGACCGTGTGAAGGGCGACCAGATGGGTATGCTGGCCACTGTGATCAATAGCCTCGCCCTGAGTTCTGCCCTCACAGCTGCTGGCGTGAAAGCCCGCGTGCTGACAGCCATACGCATGGAGCCAATAGGCGAGTTCTACAATAAGTGGCGCGCCATAGAGTGTTTGGAGGCTGGCGAGGTGGTGATCATGGCAGGTGGCACAGGCAGCCCTTATTTCACCACTGATACGGGCAGCAGCCTGCGTGGCATAGAGATAGAGGCTGATGTGATGCTGAAGGGCACACGCGTGGATGGTGTCTATACAGCCGACCCTGAGAAAGATCCTACAGCGACGAAGTTCTCTGAAATCACCTACGATGAGGTGCTGGCACGCAATCTGAAGGTGATGGACCTCTCTGCCATCTGCATGTGCAAGGACAACAACCTGCCTATCTTGGTGTTCAACATGGATGTGGTGGGCAACCTGAAGAAAGTGCTCTCTGGCGAAGACATCGGAACGGTGGTACACCCTTGATAAAATTAAAAGATTAAAATATTAAAACATTAAAATAATACCTATATGAAAGACGTAAAGACTATCATTAACGAGGTTTCAGAGCAGATGGATATGGCCATCATGTATCTGGAAGACACACTGACACACATCCGTGCAGGTAAGGCTGATGTGCGCCTGCTCGACGGTATTCGTGTGGACAACTACGGAGCTATGGTTCCTATCAACAACTGTGCGGCTGTGACTACGCCTGATGCGCGTACCATCGCCATCAAGCCATGGGACAAGAACATGTTCCGCGTGATAGAGAAGGCCATCATAGACTCAAGTCTGGGTATCACACCAGAGAACAATGGCGAAATCATCCGTCTGGGCATCCCTCCATTGACAGAGGAGCGTCGTAAACAACTGAGCAAGCAGTGCAAGAGCGAGGGTGAGAATGCTAAGGTGAGCATCCGCAATGCCCGTCGTGACGGCATCGATGAACTGAAGAAGGCCGAGAAAGAAGGCCTCTCTGAAGACTTCCGTAAAGACGGTGAGGAAGAGCTGAAGAAGGTACACGATAAGTACATCAAGCAAGTGGAAGAGCTCTTAGCTAAGAAAGACAAGGAGATCATGACAGTGTAAAATTAATTGAGGATTGAAGATTGAGAATTGAGGATTATGGCTTCGCCATGATACAATCCGCAGGTCAATTCTCAATCCTCAATCCTCAATTTTCAATCTCAGATGCGCGGTTTAGTAGTTAAGAACACAGGCAGTTGGTACTTGGTAAAGACTGACGAGGGGGATGCTGTGGAATGCAAGGTGAAGGGCAATTTCCGCCTGAAAGGCATTCGCAGCACTAATCCTGTGGCAGTGGGTGATTACGTGCAGATCATCCGCAATCAGGAAGGTACGGCCTTTATCTCGGAGATAGAAGACAGGAAGAACTACATCATCCGCAAGGCCTCCAACCTCTCGAAGCAGAGCCATATCATAGCAGCCAATCTGGACCAGTGCATGCTCATGGTCACAGTGAAGCATCCTGAGACCAACACCATTTTCATAGACCGTTTCCTGGCCACAGCAGAGGCCTATCGCGTGCCAGTGATTCTATTATTTAATAAGGTGGACCTGCTGGATGCTGAGGAGCATCACTACTTAGAGGCACTAATGCACCTCTACACCACCATTGGCTACCAGTGCTTGGAGCTGTCTGCCCTTCAGAATGAAGGCATAGAGGCTGTGCGCGAAGCCTTAGCAGGCAAGGTGACACTCTTTTCTGGCAACTCAGGCGTGGGGAAATCAACGCTTATCAATGCCCTGCTGCCAGATCTCAACATCAAGGCACGCACTGGCGTCATCTCTGCAGCACACGACAAAGGCATGCACACCACCACCTTCTCAGAGATGTACGAGGTGCCTGGCGGGGGCTACATCATAGACACTCCAGGCATCAAGGGTTTTGGCACCTTCGACATGGAGGTGGAGGAGATAGGCCACTACTTCCCAGAGATCTTCCACTTCTCTCACCAGTGCAAGTATGGCAACTGCACCCATCGCACAGAGCCAGGCTGCGCTGTACGTGAGGCAGTGGAGCAGCACTACATCAGCCAGAGCCGCTACACCTCCTACCTCAACATGCTGGAGGACAAGGAGGAGAGCAAGTATAGGCAAGGGTATTGATGCGAAGCCCAACTTCGATTTCACCTTTCACCCTTCACCATGGCTGAGATTACCGATGAACATCATATAGTAATTACTGTGAAGGGTGATCTACGACCCTTCACCACCCTTCACAACCTTTCACACTGTCTCCCCTTGTTTTGGTTGGAAACGGTGAAGGGTTGTGAAAGGTGACGACAACCCTTCACAAGAGTTTCGCCATCAATTTCATAACCTTTCTACGCCACCGTGAAGGGTGAAAGGTAAAATCGGAGTTGGGCTGTTTTTTGACAAACTAAAGACATCATCTGGTATAGAGTCCCCAATCTCATAAATAAAGTGTTGAGGTGGCATTGACAAACGCTGGAGAATGGCGTAGTAAAGTTCAATCAGCAGTGCTGTCTGTATAATCAGCAGTGCTGTCTGTACAATCAGCACTGGTGTCTGTACAGACAGCACTGGTGATTAAACTTTGTCTCACGTATTGCAGGTTTTTGCCCCGCTTATCTCTATCTTTTTCTTTACGCATAAGAATAAAAAAAGAAAAGCCCCGATGCAGCGTGCATCGGGGCTTCGTTTCTTTAGTGAGCCTATGGCTTAGATCTCCCAACCCAGGGCAGATGCACCCAGAACGGCAGCATCGGCATCCTTCAGTTCAGACATCAGCAGCTTGGTCTTGCCCTTGAAGATAGGCATCACGTTCTCATCGATGGTGCGCTGGATAGGCTCAAAGAGCAGGTCGCCAGCGTGTGCCAAACCACCAAACAGCACGATAGCCTCAGGACTGGTGAAGGCGATGAAGTCAACGAAGGCCTCACCCAGAATCTTACCAGTGAACTCGAAGATCTCCTTGGCAATCTTATCGCCTGCCTTAGCAGCATTGAACACATCGAGAGAGGTGATTTCCTCTGCAGGAATGTCACGCAGTGAGCTTGGCTCTGTGCTTGAAGTCAGGATCTCACGAGCAGAGCGAGCTACACCTGTAGCAGAAGCGTATGCCTCCAGACAGCCCTTACGTCCGCAACCGCAGAGACGGCCGTTCTCACGACGGATAGTCACGTGACCCAGCTCACCAGCGAAGCCATCGTGGCCGTAAACCAGCTGACCGTTGCAAACCACACCACTACCTACACCTGTACCCAGGGTAATCATGATGAAGTCCTTCATACCACGAGCAGCACCGTATGTCATCTCACCGATAGCAGCAGCATTAGCATCGTTGGTCAGTGCGCAAGGCACGCCCATCTTCTCAGAAATCAGGTTTGCCAATGGAATAACGCCCTTCCAAGGAAGGTTTGGAGCAAACTCGATAGTACCAGTATAGTAGTTGCCGTTAGGAGCACCTACGCCGATACCCTTGATCTTACCCTCAGCATCGTTAGCCTTGATCAGAGCCTTCATGCCAGAGGTCAGAGCCTCCACATAGTCCTCTATCTTCTCATACTTCTGAGTTTTGATTTTATCTACTGCGAGCACGGTTCCACGTGCGTCAACGATACCGAACACTGAATTGGTTCCGCCAATGTCAATACCCATTACATAGGGCTTCTCTACATTTGTTACCATGATATTAAATAGTATTAAGTTAAATAGTTGTTCATATTCTGTTACAAATTACTTAAAGTTTTTTGACTTATCAAAATTTTACCTGCTAAAAAACGTATAAATAGGGAAAAATAAAATTTTTCTGCCTATGTTTGCAACATTTCTGCCACCTATAGCGTCTAATACTAAAAAGAGAAAAACTATGATACGTTTGACGGACATCAACAAGACCTACCACAACGGTTCGCCCCTGCATGTGCTGAAAGGCATCAACCTGCACATCGAAAAGGGTGAATTTGTCTCCATCATGGGAGCATCGGGGTCGGGGAAATCCACCTTATTAAATATACTAGGCATACTGGACAACTACGACAGTGGGGAATACCTGCTGAATGGCACGCTGATCAAAGGGCTGAGTGAGACCAAGGCTGCAGAATACCGCAACCGCATGATAGGCTTCATCTTCCAGTCGTTCAACCTCATCAGTTTCAAGGATGCTGTAGAGAACGTGGCCCTGCCGCTGTTCTACCAAGGGGTGGCACGCCGTAAGCGCAATGCCTTGGCGCTGGAGTATCTGGACAAGCTGGGGCTGAAGGACTGGGCGCACCACATGCCCAATGAGATGAGTGGCGGACAGAAGCAGCGTGTAGCCATAGCACGTGCGCTGATCACCAAGCCCCAGATTATACTGGCAGATGAGCCTACGGGCGCCCTCGACAGCAGGACCTCCATAGAAGTGATGGAGATACTGAAGGAACTGCATCGGGAGGGCATGACCATCGTCGTGGTGACACATGATATCAATGTGGCCAACCAGACAGACAGAATCATAAGAATCAAAGACGGACTGATCGTATGAGAGACTTGATACAGGAAATAGCAGCATCGCTGAAGCGCAATCGCCTGCGCACCTCGCTGACTGGCTTCGCAGTGGCATGGGGCATCTTCATGCTCATCGTGCTGCTGGGTGCTGGCAATGGCATCATCCATACCTTCCAGGCAAATATGAACACCAATGCGCTGAACGTGGTGACCATCTATCCTGGAGTGACCACAGAGGCCTATCATGGCTACAAGGAAGGGCGAAGCATCAGCTTGGACAATCGGGATCTGAAAACCACGGAGGAGGATTTCCAGGACCACATACTGAGCACGGGTGGAGTGGCCTATCAGGGAGGGGTGACACTGAGCTACGGACAGGAGCATCTGTCGCTCTCGCTCTATGGAGTCTATCCCAACCACGCGGAAATCAATGCGCTGAGAATCAAGAAAGGCAGATTCGTCAATACACTGGATCTGAATGAACGACGGAAGGGCATCGTGCTGCATGAGCGCACAGCAGAAATTCTGTTCAGTCCCTCACACACAGAGCCGTTAGGGCAGTTTGTCAAGGCTGGCAATGTGGTCTATCAGGTAGTGGGCATCTATAGTGACCAAGGCAACGACCAGAACAGTCCTGCTTACGTTCCACTCTCCACCCTACAGCTGATCTATGGCAAGGGAACCTCCCTGAACCGTATAGTGACTACCACCCAGGGACTCGACACGGAAGAAAGTACAGAGACCTTTGAAAAGGATTACAGAAAGGCGCTGAGTGCCATACATGATTTCGACCCAGACGACCAGAGTGCCGTGTATATACGCAATCGCTTCACGCAGTATCTCCAGAGCATGACGGTGATGAACCTGCTGCGCATCGGACTGTGGGTCATCGGTATCTTCACCTTGCTGAGTGGCATCGTGGGTGTGTCGAACATCATGTTCATCACCGTCAAGGAGCGTACGCATGAGTTTGGCATCCGTAAGGCCTTAGGTGCCAAGCCTCGCTCCATCTACAAGCTGATTGTGGCAGAGAGCATCGCCATCACCACCCTGTTTGGCTACATCGGGCTGGTGTGCGGAGTGGCAGCGACGGAGTGGATAGACAAGACATACGGCAGTGCTACGATAGACGTGGGTGAAGGTGCTGGAATTAACGGAGTGACACTCTTTATAAACCCTACGGTGGATATGAGCGTGGCTATCGGAGCTACTGCACTGCTGATCATGGCAGGCATCCTGGCAGGCCTCTTCCCCGCCAAGAAAGCTGCGGACGTGAGGCCCATTGAGGCGTTGAATGCAAGATGATAAAAATTGAAAATTGAAAATTGAGAATTGAACATTTATAATTCAAAAAGGATGCGAATAGACAGAGATAACATAGAGGAGATACTGCTTACCATCAGCAGGAACAAGACGCGAAGTCTGCTCACTGCCTTTGGCGTGTTCTGGGGCATCTTTATGCTGGTGTTCATGCTGGGAGGCGGACACGGGATGAAGGAGATGCTGGTGCAGCAGTTGGCTGGTTTTGCCAGTAATGCGGGCTTCATTGCAGCCGACCAGACAGGCACGGCCTACAAAGGCTTTCGGAAAGGACGTACGTGGGACTTGGAACTCGCTGATGTAGAAAACCTCAAGCGTGTGAAAGAACTGGAGACCGTGATTGCTACCAGTTCCCTTTGGGGCAAGACATTCATTCATGACGACAAGAAGTATGAAGACGGCACCCTGCAGGGTGTGACTCCAGACTTCGCCAAGATACAGAGCACGAAGCTGAAATATGGTAGATACATCAATGACATGGACGTGCTTCAAGGGCGCAAGGTCTGCGTGATAGGCAAGTTTATCTATGAGCGTTGTTTTGCAGAGGGAGAAGATCCCTGTGGTAAGTATATGCAGATAGACGGGGTGTATTACCTCATCGTAGGAGTATCAAACGATGATGGATCTATCAGCGTGCAGGGATGGCCACCAGAGTGCGTCACCATCCCCTTCAGCACCATGCAGCGACTGTACAACTTCGGGAATACGGTGCAGCTCATCGGATTCACCGTCAAGAAAGGGGTGAATGTGAAAGAGGTGCAACCTAAGATAGAACGCATCGTCAAGGAGAATCATCTCATCTCGCCTGACGACAAGCAGGCGGTAATGTTCATAAATACGGAAGCTCTCTTTAAGATGGTGGACAATCTGATGACGGGGTTCGACATCTTGATCTGGATGGTTGGTTTGGGTACGCTCTTGGCTGGTGCCATCGGAGTGAGCAACATCATGATGGTGACAGTGAAGGAACGTACCACGGAGATCGGCATACGCCGTGCCATAGGAGCACGCCCACTGGACATCATGCAGCAGATCATGTCGGAGAGCATCATGCTCACTGGGGTAGCAGGCATGGGGGGCATTTGTTTCGCAGTGTTCCTGCTCAACATCTTAGAGACAGCTACAGGTGAGTCTGATTTCCAGGTTTCTTTCTGGTTGGCCATAGGTACTTGCCTCATCTTGCTACTGCTGAGCATCTTGGCAGGATTGGCCCCTGCCTACAGAGCCATGGCCATCAAGCCTATTGATGCGATAAGGGACGAATGATGGTGCAAAGCACAATATTCTAAGATTAAAACATTAAAAGATTAAAAAATTAAAGGATTATATACTTATGAAAAAGTTTGTAAAGTATGGAGTGATGGCACTTATCGCCATCGTATTCATCGGAACATTTGTGTTCCTGTACCAAAAATCACTCCCCAAAGTGACGGAGTATGAGATTCTTACCCCAGAGCGTACTTCCTTGGAGAAGACTACGGTGGCTACAGGTAAGGTGGAACCTCGTGATGAAATCCTGATCAAGCCGCAAATCTCTGGAATCATCTCTGAAGTATATAAGGAAGCTGGCGAGATGGTAAAGTCGGGCGAGGTCATTGCCAAGGTGAAGGTGATTCCTGAACTGGGGCAACTGAACTCTGCTGAGAGCCGTGTGCGCTTGGCAGAGATGAATGCCAAGCAGGCAGAGAATGAGTTTGCACGCAACGAGCAATTATATCAGAACAAGCTTATCAGTCGTGAGGAATTTGAGAGAGCTGAGGTAACAGTAAAGCAGGCACGCGAGGAGTTGCAGACGGCTAAGGATAATCTCCAGATCGTGAAGGAGGGCATCACGCAGAGCAGTGCGTCATTCAGCTCCACGCTCATCCGCTCCACCATAGACGGTCTGATACTGGACGTACCTGTGAAGGTGGGAAACTCTGTGATTATGAGCAATACCTTCAATGATGGAACCACCATTGCCAGCGTGGCAAATATGAACGACCTGATTTTCCGCGGGAAGATTGACGAGACAGAGGTGGGCAAGGTCTATGAGGGAATGCCTGTGAAGCTGACTATCGGTGCCTTGCAGAACCTTACGTTTGATGCCACTTTAGAATACATCTCTCCTAAGGCTACAGAGGAAAACGGTGCCAACCAATTTGAGATTAAGGCTGCCGTCAAGGCTCCAGAGAATGTGAAGATTCGCTCTGGCTACTCTGCCAATGCAGAGATTGTGTTGGAGCGTGCCGACAATGTGCTGGCAGTGCCAGAGAGTGCCATCGAATTCAGCGGCGACACCACCTTCGTCTATGTACTCACTGCTGCAGGAGAGCCTCAGACATTCCGTCGCCAGCAAGTGGAGGTTGGGATGAGCGATGGCATCAAGATAGCCATCAAGAGCGGCATCAGCGAAAATGAAAAAGTAAGAGGTTTGGAAATTAATGAAGAGTAAGACCATGAGAAAGACTATCATACTATCAGCCATCTTAGCGTTGGGATTGCAGGCTAACGCCCAGCAGCGCTGGACTTTGCGTGACTGCATAGACTATGCCACTGCCCATAATGTCACTATCCTACAGGCAGAGAATGCTGCCATGCAAAGTGAGGTAGAAGCCAATACGGCCAAGTGGGCACGCCTGCCTAATCTGAATGCCAGTGGCAACCAGAGTTTCAACTGGGGACGCACGCAGACCGCCGTGAAAGACGAAGATACGGGCGACTATACCACCAAGTATGTGGATGCCAGCAGCCGGGGCACCAACATGAGCCTCAGCACCAGCATACCACTGTTCACAGGCTTCGAACTACCTAATCAGCAGGCATTGTCAAAGCTGAACCTAAAAGCAGCCATAGCCGATTTGCAGAAAGCTAAGGAAGACCTGGCCATCAACATTGCTTCGGCCTATCTGCAAGCACTATTTAATAAGGAGTTGCTGCAAGTGGCTCAAGGACAGGCTCTACTCAGCAAAGAACAGTTGGAACGCATCGAGACATTGGAGCGTTTGGGTAAGGCTTCGGCGGCCGAGGTGGCTGAAGCAAAGTCGAGAGTGGCACAAGACGATCTGAATGTGGTGCAGTGCAATAACAACTATCGTCTCTCTGTGCTCGACCTCACACAACTGATAGAGCTGGAAACGCCAGAAGGATTTGAGGTAGCAGATCCAGAGCAGACATTCAATCTGGAAACCCTCACCCCACCCGATGAGATTTTCGCCACAGCACTGACGAGCAAGCCCGCTATCCAAGCAGCACAGGCACGTCTGGAGGGTAGTGAGCATAGCATCAAGATAGCACAGAGTGCCCTCTATCCATCGCTCAATCTCAACGGAAGTCTTGGCACCAGCTACTACTCCACCCTGAATCGCACCTTTGGACAGCAGATGGGCGACAACTTCAGTAAGTACATTGGATTGAGCCTGAATATACCTATCTTTAATCGCTTCGCTACGCGTAATCGCGTACGCACTGCACGCCTGCAACGTGAGAGCTATGCCTTGCAATTGGAAAACACTAAGAAGACACTCTACAAAGAAATCCAGCAGGCATGGTACAACGCTACCGCTGCAGAAAGCAAATATCAGAGCAGTGAAGCTGCCACAGAAGCCAGTCTGGCCTCATTCGAACTTACCAGTAAGAAGTATGAGAACGGTACTGCTACTGCGGTAGAGTACAACGAAGCGAAGCAAAACCTGATGAAAGCGCAGAGTGACGAGCTTCAGGCCAAATACGAGTATCTCTTCCGCACGAAGATATTGGATTTTTACAAAGGAGAAGAGATTCAATAGGTCTGGAGACCTATTGAAGATTATAAAAATATAAGATTAAAAGATTAAGTTTCGCCAAAAAGCTAACAACCTGTAAGACAAAGTCCCTGAGGGACTTAATAGGGTAGCCAGCCATGTCAATGGCTGGTAATATGGATGCTATAGAGAGACAGCGTGCCGTAGGTACGCAATAAATATAGGTGGCGTACCTAAAGGCACGCATTCAATGGCCGCTATTTATCCAGCCATTGACATGGCTGGCTACCTTATAAGATGCCTACGGCATCACTTGCGGAACTTGAGTGTTTTAATATTTGAATGTTTTAATGTTCATCCTTCAGTCTGATTCCATCAGGCTGGAGGATGATCAGCCTCATCTTATAGAGCTCTCCCACAGCTTTCTTGAAAGTCTTCTTGCTCACGCCGAAGGTCTGGTAGATTTCCTCTGCGTCACTCTTGTCGTTGAAAGAGGTGAAGCCATTGTGCTCGCGGATGTATTTCAGCAGTGTTTCTGCAAAATCATCCACCTTGCGAGGGCCGGCCTTCTGTAGGATCAAGTCTATCTTGCCATCCTCACGCACCTGCTTCACAAATGCCTTGAGCTGCATGCCCGTATGGAGCGGTTGGAATATCTCGCTGTCGTAGAGCAAGGCTGCATATTTATTCTCCACGATGGCCTTGAAGCCCAGCTCCGTCTTCTGCCAAATCAGGATGTTCACCTGCTCGCCAGCCTCGTAGGGAGGGCGATCCTTAGAGAGGAACTTATCCACTTTGGCAGAAGCCATAAGACGGAAGCTCTCCTCGTCTTGGTAGCAATACACAATGTAACTCTTGCCCTGAACCATACGCATCTTCTGCTCACGGAAGGGCACGAAGAGGTCTTTCATCAGCCCCCAATTCAGGAAAGCACCATACTGGTTCACCCAGCTCACCTCCAGATAGCCGAACTCACCCACCTGTATCAGCGGTGTCTGCGTGGTAGCCACCAGTCGCTCCTCATTGTCCAGATAGAGAAACACATTCAGCAGATCTCCCTCCTTAGTGCCTTCGGGGATGTAGCGCTTTGGTAGCAAGATTTCGCCATCGTCGCCTCCGTTCAGGTAAAGTCCGAAATCCACAAACTTCACCACTTCCAGTTGGTTGTATTTACCCAGTAGTATGCTCATACAGACAGAAGATTAGAATTGATAACCCAAGGTGAGATGCACGGCAAGATTCTTCAGGTCGCCTTCCAAAGCCACATTGTCGAACACCCCTTCGCAAGCAGGCAGCAAGCCCCATGAGCAGTCCACACCCACGAGGAAGTGTTGATACTTGAAGTCGGCACCAAAGGCCACACCTGCATCCAGATTCTTATAGGCTTTAGAGCCAGCTTTATAGACCGTGCCCGACTTGGTACTCAGCAGAGTGAGGCCATCATAGGTGCAGCCATCTGTGAAGAGTTCTCCCACGAAAGTACGGTGGAAGTCCATATCGTCTGAGCTGACGTGTGCCTTTCCCACGATGCCCCATGCCACATAAGGGCCAGCCTTCAGGGCTACCTGCGACTCGCTTCCCAAGTCTATCTTGAATGCTGCATAGACGGGCAGTTCGAAGTAGCTCAGCCTATTGTCCAGAGTCACAGGCACTATCTGCTCGTTGCCATAATTACCTTTGAAGTTGGTTCCCTTCTGCACGAAGTAGAGCGCTGGTTGCACAGCCCAAGGGCCAGAGACAGGGATATCTACAGCGAGGCCCACCTTATAAGAAAGACGATTCTCCATGAGCGACAATCCTTGGAGCTTTGACATGCCTACACCTGCACGCACTTGCAGAGCCACCTGCGCCTGCGCCGTGCCTATCGTCATCATGCCGATGAATGCCATCCACATGAGAAAGAGTTTTCTGCTATTCATATACACATTCGTTTTATAGTACGTGATACTAAATGCAAATTTACACAAAACCTTGCATGGAGTGAAGAAAAAAGGGAAATATTTTGCTTTTTCGCTCAGATTGCACTACCTTCGCATCCGCAAAAGTTTGGTGTCATAGCTCAGTTGGTAGAGCAAAGGACTGAAAATCCTTGTGTCCCCGGTTCGATTCCTGGTGACACCACCCGCCTCCAGATGGGGCATCGGAAAGTAGCGCAGTTGGTAGCGCACTACGTTCGGGACGTAGGGGTCGGGCGTTCGAGTCGCCTCTTTCCGACATTAGGCGACAAGTGAATCCGTTCATTTGCCGCTTTTTTAAATTCAATCAACTAATACAAGAACCACAATGATGAAGAAAACTCTTGCTACCCTCTGTCTGATGCTCATCACCCTGAGCCTCAGCGCCCAAGACATCACCCGCGAATGGGTGGAGCGAAACTACACCAAGCGTGAAGTGATGATACCCATGCGCGATGGCGTGAAGCTCTTCACTGCCATCTACGAACCTATCAATGCGGGCAAGCTCACTCCTATCATGATGTCACGCACACCTTATCAGGCCTCTCCCTACGGCGAAGGCTATTCCTCTACGCTTTGGGGAAAGCTGCGCAACTATGTGCGTGAGAAATACGTCATCGTGCTGCAAGATGTACGCGGACGCTGGATGAGCGAGGGTGACTTTGTGGATGTGCGTCCCTACATAGAGAATAAGCAGACCAACCAAGACATCGACGAGGCCAGCGATACCTACGATACGGCCGAATGGCTGGTGAACAACGTGCAATGCAATGGCAGCATCGGCGTTTTGGGCACCTCCTACCCTGGCTTTTATACCACGATGGCTGGACTTAGCGGACATCCTGCTGTGAAAGCAGTAGCCCCTCAGGCCCCTGTGACTGATTGGTGGATGGGCGACGACTATCACCACCACGGCGTGCTAATGATCACAGACATGCTCAACTTCGTAGGCCAGTACTTCGGTCGTCCACGACCTGTGCCCACTAAGACACAGAGCCGCATGGCTCCATTCTTCCTCGACGACGAATATAGTTTCTTCCTGCGCAAGAAGACCAACAAAGCCCTCACGGAGCTGATGGGCGACAGCATCGCTTTCTGGAAAGACCTCATGGCGCATCCCAACTACGATGCCTTCTGGCAAGCCCGCGATCCTCGTCCGCATCTGCATGATGTGAAGCCTGCCGTACTGGTGGTAGGTGGCCTCTTCGATGCAGAGGACTGCTATGGCACTTGGGGTACCTACAAGTCGCTCAAGGCCCTGAGTCCTCAGACACAGACACAGCTCATCATGGGGCCTTGGTTCCACGGAGCTTGGGAGCGTGATCGCGGCAATCATCTGGGCGACATCTACTTTGGTGCCAACACCTCCGAATACTACCTCAACGATGTGGAATTCCCATTCTTCCAGTATTATCTTAATGGTGTGGGGCCTAAGCCCGATCTTGACAATCACATCAAGATGTACATCACTGGTGCAGACGAGTGGAAGCAGTTCGATGCCTGGCCTCCCAAGAATAGCAAGGAGACCAAGATCTACCTGCACGAAGGCGGGAAGCTCTCCACTCAGGCACCCAAGCAGAGCAAGTCGTTCTCTGCCTACACCTCAGACCCTGATCATCCTGTGCCTTATACCGATGAGATCAATCGTGGCAAGACGCGTGAGTACATGACGCACGACCAGCGTTTCGCCTCCCGTCGCCCCGATGTGCTTACGTTCTATAGTGAGCCTATGACGGAAGACCTCACCTTCACAGGTGAAATCATTGCCGACCTGCTGGTATCTATCAGCACCACAGATGCCGACTTTGTGGTGAAGGTCATCGATGAGTTTCCAGAAGACTTCAGCTATCCGCAGAGCTACGCCCAGCGCTTCAATGACGGTCAGCCCCTCACCACCCTGATGGGTAGCTACCAAATGCTGGTACGTGGTGAGGTGATGCGTGGTCGCTATCGCAACAGCTTCGAGTTCCCAGAGGCATTCAAACCTGGTAAGATCACGCAGGTGCGCTTCGCCTTGCCAGACATTGCCCACTGCTTCAAGAAAGGCCATCGCATGGTGGTGCAGATCCAGAGCACTTGGTTCCCACTGAACGACCTGAATCCCCAGCAGTTCATCGACATCACCAAGGCCGATGAAATGGATTTCGTGAAGTCGGACATCCGCATCTACCACGACAAGGCCCACCCATCGAGCATCACGCTGCATCAGTTGGATTAATAACTCAAGTTTCGCAAGTGATGCCGTAGGCATCTTATAAGATTAGCCAGCCATGTAATGGCTGGATAAATAGCGGCCATTAAATGCGTGCCTTTAGGTACGCCACCCCCAATTTGTTGCGTACCTACGGCACGCCGTCTTTCTATTGCATCCATATTACCAGCCATTGACATGGCTGGCTACCCTATTAAGCCCCTCTGGGGCTTTGTTTTACAAGATGTTAGCATACTTGCGAAACTTGAGTTAAAAAATAGACTTCACATTTCACGCTTGCCTTGTAATCTACTGACAAACAAATTGTTACGCTCTATTATTTACTTTAGAAACTTCACACAGACTTCACGCCTAACTAGTGCATAAAATACTGATAATCAAACAATAGTATCATTTTGGCAAGATTTTAGGTTGGTCTGAGGTCTGCGTGAAGTCTTGTGAAGTCTCTGTTTTAAGTTTGCCTTAGAAATAGCATAAGAGATATATACTTTGAAGAATCACGTGAAGTGTGAAGTCTATTTTTTAATTCTCACGAAATAAATCTTCCAAATGGATTTTTTCAAAAACACCTCACACCTCACCTTCTACATACAATCTATTCATAAACAAATACTTACAGCGGTGAGGTGTTGATTTGACACCTCACCAGACCTCACCTTCATAAAGGCCCTTCAACGTTAAAAAGGGTGAGGAGCGGTGAGGTGTCAAATCAACACCTCACCCTTGCAAGTGCCTATAAATCATGTTTTAACAAAGAAAAGGTGAGGTGTGAGGTGTTTTAGGCATCTTTTAGAAATAAGATAGGTAACTCGTGGAAATAAGATTGTTAATCCTTGGGCTCAGTCATCGTAATGACTGAGCTAAGTCCTCACTGCGACTGACCTCAGTCCAAAGGGTAACTGACCTCAGTCATCACCTTGACTGAGCTGCAAAATCAGGCATCTATTTGCCCAGAGATGCTATATGTCTACAGGAAACGCAGGCAATTTCCGCGGAAAAGCCTTACGTTGTCAGGAAAATGCTTCTGTATTATAAACAGTAATGCTTGGTATTTCCGCAGAAACACCATGCATTACTGGAAATTGGCCTAACTTCTGGTAAAATATGAAGATAATCAAACAGTGACACCATTCAGCTGGCGGGTAGCCTCTACATCGAGAGCTGCAGCAAGGATGCTGATGGGGTGCATCACCTTGGCATGGATAGACATCTCTATCTGCCACTTGCAGGTCTCGCAGTCGGTAGCTACAGTATGCACATTGGCCTCACGGATGTCGCTGAAAAGTTTCTCACCTATCCTCTGTGAGGTCTCGTAGTTCTCACGCTTGTAGCCATAGGTGCCAGCCATGCCACAGCACTCGGAAGGCAGCACCACAAGATCGACGCCAGGAATGAGGCGAAGCAGAGCAATGGAGTACATGCCCCACCCAAGGCGCTCCATGTGGCAAGGTGTGTGGTAGCCCACATGCATCAGATAGTCGCGCTTGAAGGCGAGCTTCACCTTGCCCTCATCTACCAGTCGATAGATGAAGCGGGTGGCAGTCTCTATCTGACCACGCACATCGGCATTGTCAAGTCCGAAGAGGTAGGGATACTCATCACGCAGGGTATAAGCCACGGTAGAAGAGGTGGCTATCACGCTATGCCTCTCTTCCAGCACGGCCTTGCGGATGGCGCGCAGATTCTTACGCCCGTTGGACACGGCCTTGCGCATCTGATTGTTCATCATGAGCGTCATGCCACAGCTATGCTCCTCTTCGAGCAGATGCACGCCATAACCCACGGCATTGAGTATCTTGATGAGGTCTTGCCCCAATTGGGGATAGTTGAAGTTGACGTAGCTGCCATGAAAATAGGTCACATGGTGAGCGAAGCGCTCCTGATGGGCTTTCTCCTTGTGATACCACCCTTCGAAGGTACCCAGCGCATAGGTGGGATAGGTGCGACGACGGTCAATATTGACCAGTTTCTCCATGGCCAACTTGAATACTATCGACTTCGTCATGGCATTCACCAGTGGAGCCATGCGTGAAGCCAAGCGTCCCATATTGTCTGTGCGTCCCAATGCCAAGCTGCGTAAGCCTGGAGGACGATGGCTGCTGTAGATGCGCGCACGCTGTATAAGGTCGCCTATATGTATGCCCGATGGGCAGGCCACATCACAGCGCTTGCAGTTCATGCAGAGCTTCAGGGCAGCCTCATAGGCATCTTCGTCTTTCTCACGCAGAAATTCTCCGCCAGGCCCCATCTCCCGAGGGCCAGGAAAGTTGAAGTTCATGGGTATCACTGGGCAATAGACCGTGCAGATGGTACACTTGACGCACTGGTCGAACTTCTGCTCTAAGGTTTTCTGCGGTTCTGTTTTCATGATTCTACGGTTTGATTAATGATGCGGTTGGATACGGCAAAGGCCGTAAGCAACGCCACGCCTCCGCTACAGCCTTCACGCGTAGGGTCGAAGCCTGGCAATACAGAGCCTATGGCATAGAGGTTGTGAATGACCTGTCCACCCACCATGGGATGGAACTGGGCATCTGTCTTCACGCCAAAGCCAGTATGACCTTTCTGGTGTACATCGACACCAAAGACGGGCTCGCGTACCTCATCATCATGCGTCACCAATCCGTGGCTGAAGAAGCTGCCTGTGGCCAAGATGAAATTGGTGGCAGTGAGTTCTACCTCTCCCTGATTGGCCGTGAAGATGCCTTCTACATGAGAACCGTTCAGCACGGCACGCTGCACCGTATCACCCGTAAGCAGGGTGCCTCCCAAGCGACAGAAACGCTCGCGAAGCTGACGCTGCGTGCGGAGACCTGGCACAGATGGAGGCATGGTGGGCACTAAGCAGAGCTCACGCTGCATGCGTGAGCGCAGGTACTGATAGGAGGCTGAGGAGGTGAGGCCAAACACAGCGGGCATCACCACCACATCATAGTCGGCAGACATGGGGTTGACGATGGCTACCAACTCATCTATCTGGCCTGTATATTCAAAGACGCCAGCCACATTGACAGAAGCCAACTCTGTGAGGCTCTGGCGGAGCTTCTCTACAGCGGGCAGCACTATCACATCGGTATGGCACTGCACCCCACGCGAAAGGAAGGCCTCGGCAATGGGCTGCACATAGAAGTCTGTGAAGCCCTCGAAGTTGAGCAGCAGGGCTTTTTTCCACGGCAGCTGATGAGGGTCGTCGAAAAGCTGGAAATCAGCAAAGGGAAGCCATGAAGGCTTCATCTGCCCTGTAGGCGTGATGCGATAGCGATTTTCAAGTAGGGCATCCTGCACCAAGATGTTGCAGCGATAGAGCATCTGCGGAATCTCCTCGGCATAGTGCTCGAAGCGCAGCTTTCCGATGCGACGATAGGGATGGTCTTCTTCCAGATGATCGATGGCTTCTACAGGATCAGTGACAGGTGTGCCGTCTGGCAGATGACTGAGGAGGTCGAGGGAGCCAGAAGAATAGTGCAACTCGCTCTGTCCAGTAGAGACTACCACACAGCGCAAGCCCGCCTCTTGGAGCCTGATGCCACTCACCAAGCCCGACAAGCCACCACCTATTATGACTACGTCAAATCTCATCTGTCACTCCTTTTCCTGTTTTTCGTCATACAAAAGTAAAGATTATTTGCTCACAAACATAGCATTCGTGCATTTTTTCATACTTTTTTCTTATTTTTGCTCAAAATAATGTGTTACGACTATGAAACAACGAATTATTTTTCTCGCAATGCTGTGCGCTTGGTGCCTCTGCATCAGTGCGCAAGTGAAAGTGGTGGCCCATCGTGGCTACTGGAAGACCAGCGGCTCTGCACAGAACTCACTGGCCTCTTTGATCAAGGCCGACTCCATAGGCTGCTTCGGCTCCGAGTTTGACGTATGGCTCACTGCCGACGGAAAGCTGGTGGTGGATCATGACAAGACTTTCAAAGGGATGAACATGGAGGAGAACACCCTGAAGGAGATACGGACAATAAAACTAGACAATGGGGAAACCCTGCCTACACTTGACGAGTATCTGCGCTGTGCTCAGAAGCAGACCACCCTACGCTTGGTGCTGGAGATGAAGCCACTGAGCACTCTCTATTGTGAAGATGAAGCTGTGAAGAAAATCGTCAAGGCGCTGAAAAAATATAAGTTGCTAGATCGCACAGACATCATCTCGTTCTCCATCAATGCCTGTATCCAATTTAAGAAAGCATTGCCTGATACGAAAATCTACTATCTGAATGGTGATCTCTGGCCATATCGCATCAAAGCTTTGGGATTGGCTGGCATAGACTACTCCATGAGTGATTTCCAAAAGCATCCTGAATGGATCAAGGAAGCTCACGAGCAGGGCTTGGAGGTAAATGTGTGGACTGTAGATAAGGAGGAGGATCTCCGCTACTTCATCAGTCAAGGGGTGGACTACATCACCACCAATGAGCCTGAATTGCTGCAGCGGTTGTTGGAATAAAATGTTTTAGCGTGCTGGCAACACGCCAACACGCTAAAACACCAAATCAAAACAGGCGCGCTGGATAGGTGCCTGTAGCTACCAGAGAAGCGATCTTCTCTACCACAGCTGGACGATCTTCTGGATAAGTGACGCCAAACCACTTGCTGGTGGTATCGAGCACCTCACAGGTGGCAGTACCGTCGCTGATGAGTTTATCTACCATCAGAGGAATGAAGAACTCGCTCTTCAGATTGGCCATGTTCTTAGGGTCGCTGAGGAAGGTCTTGAAATATTCCTGACTGTGTGCAAAGTAATCTGGCGTGAAGCCCCAGAAATTCATGCTCACAGGGGTGGTCTCTGGCACAGCTACCCACTGCTCTTGCTCATCAAGGTACTTCACCTCACCATCCATGCGCTGAATCTTGGTGCGCTCTACCACACTGGTGAGAAGCTGCTTCTCATTGGTGCCACAGATGCCACGAGACACAGTGCCGCTCTCACTCAAGGTATTGCCCACGCGGAAGCCTACCATGGCATAAGTGCCTTTGGAACCTTCTGGGAGCTGAGACAGCCAACGTCCCATCACCTGGAAAGAGTCACGACCATAGAAGTCGTCACAATTGATCACAGCAAAAGGCTCATGAATCACAGGAGCACCCATCAGCACAGCATGATTGGTTCCCCAAGGCTTGGTGCGGCCCTCTGGACAGGTGAATCCTTCTGGAAGAGCATCGAGCGACTGGAACACCAGTTCGCAAGGGATGTGTCCTTCATATTTAGAGATAATCTTCTCACGGAAATCGGCCTCAAAGTCCTTACGAATCACGAAGACCAGTTTTCCAAACCCTGCGTTGATAGCATCGTAAATAGAATAATCCATGATGGTCTCCCCATTAGGGCCCAGACCATCAAGCTGCTTCAGGCCACCATAGCGGCTACCCATACCTGCAGCAAGTAAAAACAATGTTGGTTTCATAGTTAATCTCTTAATATTATAATGTTTTAATCTTTTAATATTTTAATCTTTTAATTTGATAATCATGATTCATGATTATCAGAACGGGTATCCTATGGCAAAGTGCAAGGCCATGCCATCTTTGAGCTTCGGGATATTGAAGTAGCCCTTCTTCCCTGTGTCATACGGATGATGCAACCCTACACCCAAATCCAAGCGGAAAACCAAGTAATCCATGTCATAGCGTAAACCCAAACCCGTGCCAAGTGCTATCTGCTTGGGGAATTTCTTCAGAGAGAAACGTGCATCTGGACGATTTTCATCCTTACGCAACAGCCACACATTGCCAGCATCGAGGAAGACGGCCCCATCAAGGTCACCCACCAATCGGAAGCGATACTCTACATTGGCCTCCAAGCGCATATCGCCTACATGACTGATAAAGGAATACTTATTATTCTCATCTGGAGGATAACCGCCTGGCCCTACACTGCGAGTAGTATAGGATCGCACACTATTAGCACCACCTATGTAGAACTGCTCCATATAAGGTGCAGTGGTGGCATTGCCGTATGACCAGATAAAGCCACCCAACACACGCGCAGCTATCATCTGGTTCTTGTCGAGGATGTAGTGATAGCGCAGTTCTGTGGTAAGCTTGAGGAACTGTGCAAAGGGTACACCCAGCATCTTCTTGCCACGCTCTGTGAAATCTTTTCCACCTATCTTATATACTAAAGAGGTTACATTGCCCGCAGAGCTTAATGAGTTCTGCCACCAAAGCGGATGCTTCACTCCAGAACGGCCAGAGTTGTCATAGGTCATGGTGTAGCTCATGCTGGGGATGAACTGGTCTTGCAAACTGATATATAGGGCAGGGTTCTCTATGATGAGCTGCACGAACTCAGGTGTCATACGACTCAGCGTATTGAAGGCCAACTTAAAGGGCGTGAAGCTGTGCTTATAGCGGCTGGTAGGCTGGAAATCGTAGGTCACGTTTCCACCAAAGGAGCGCATGTTATAGTACTTAGGCCTGTTCAGCACATTGGCATACACACGGAAGGTGGTCGTAGCAGGGAAGTCATACTCCCTCTTTCCCAAGCGGAAGAACAAAATGCGAGGGAAGACCAAGGAAGAGGACAGTCCTATCTGGTAGCTATTCATATCTGAGGAGCGGTATTTTCCCGTCTGCCATTCATAATAGCCATCGAGTGTCACATTCCACGTCTCAGCCCCTCCAAAGATATTGTTCTTGGAAAGTGTCACAGAGGCACCTGGACCCATCTGGTTGTTGCTCTTGAACTTGGCATTGAAGTCGGCCTCCAGCATGTAAGGTTTGTCGAGCATCAGATTGATGGATGCATCCAGTGTGTCAGACACCAAGGCCGAGTCTCGTGGGGTATATTGCATGTCGATGTAGCGGAAGATGCCTGTATTTGTGAGGCGCTCCTGGATGCGGTTCTGGCGATGAAGGCTATACAGGTTTTCCGAGCGGAACAAACGCCCTATGATGCTGGCACTGTCTTGCAAACGGCGCTTCATGCGATAATCAGAATAGGTGACCCAGCGCTTCAGGACTTTCTCACGGATAGGCAACTTATTATGGAAGTTGATGCGCAAGTCTTCGTAGATGATGGAATCGTTGGGAGCTTCACCATACTTACCCATGACATTGATGGTTTTCTCTCCAACATAGAAGGGACGCTCGGCTGCCTCTGGAATGCCCTCTATGGGCACCAACCTCATGCTTACTCTACCTGGAACCAGAGTGGTATCTGCCTGGTAGATCAAGTAGTCAGGTCGGAAATAATAACGTCCTGCATCTCGGAGGATGTTGCTGATGCGCGTACGCTCATCATTCAATGCCGTGACGTTAAACTGAGTGCCACTGGGCAGCAAGGTGTTTTGGCGACCTCGCTCGATAATGCGAAGCGAAGGTGTGCTGAAGCCTCGATACTCCACAGTATCAATGAAAGACGGGTTGCCCATGTCGAGCGTATATTGCAACTTAGCCTTCAAGGAATCATCCTTGTCGATAAACGTCTCATAACTGACGTTCCCATTGAAGAAGCCATAGTCGCGCAACACATTTTTGGCTGCACGAATACGAATATCAGGATTGACAGACGACAGCAGTACGGGTTCCTTGGCGAAATGATCGAACATCCACTTGCCCACTCCACTCTCCGACTTCAGATATCTATTGTATGCCCACAGATGGAAAGAAAATGGCAAGGTAATGGTGGAGCTGCCCATGAACGCATTATTGGGAGCTGTGGCCACAGCTGCTTCCACCTCCTCAAGAGCCGTGCGTCCCAGCGTATGAGGATAGAAGTTTTTCACCACCATGGATTTCTGGCCCGTATAGAGCAACTCGCCCTCTGGCAGATTCTTAGTGGAAACACAGGAACTCATGGCAAAGACAATGCATAGGCAGAGCAAAATGCACTTGACACTGGATATCTGTATTCTTCTCTTTCTCATACGCCCTTCTATTTCTTTCCAAAAATCCATAATTCACTCAGGCTATCCATCTTCTTTCGGAAAAGCACGCCTACTCCTGTCTCCGTGACTTCTCCATCGAGCAGGTCTTCATAATTCTTGTTATGGAAAGCACGTAGGTAGCGGGTTCCAGATTTGTCCACCCTATATTCCAAAGACACGTTGTCGATAAACGACTCTGCATTATTGGTGGCATTGCTGCCAGTAGTGACCTTTCCACCTATATTAATCTGTACGCGGTCATTGAAGAATCGCTGGGAATAGCGGAAGCTATAGTCCACCAAGGTGCTGCCTGCCCCATCGGTTCGGTTCTCTATACCCATGCTGAAATTAGCATTTTTCATCGTAGAGCCTGCCAAGGCATTGATTTGGCTTTGCAGCACACTGTTGAGTGCCGTTCCCATCGTCAAACTTTCGCCAGAAACCATACCACTGCCCAAGTAGATGCCTGTGGCCAACATGGTGATGGCTTGTTTGCCTCGTTCATCAGCACTCAGGGTGAGCAATTCGTTCTGCACTTCAGCGTCGTTAGGTGCCGAAAGGTCGAACGACAAATCAGGAGACTCCAGTGTGTTATTGATGACAACAGCCACATCGAAGTCCACTCTGCGAGAGCCACCCTCATCACCTCCATTGCTCACAGAAGCACGCGTGCGCTCTGTGGCAGTGATGCTTAGGCGTGGGTTCATAATATCGCCTCGCCAATCCACGTAGCTACCATTGGCGATAGTAAAGTCTTTCAGTGGAATCACAGGCAGAGAATACTTCATGGTTCCATTGTTGATGGTATAGCGGCCCGTCATGCTTAGATCGCCCTGAGGTGTATAGCGCATGCTTAAATCACCTCCTCCAGTCAGTTCTACATACTTACTACGATCGGCAGATAAGTCGGCACGCAAACGCACAGCATCGTCTATGTGCACAGTCATGAGCATGTCCATGCCTCCCAAGGCCATGGTAACACCTTTATCATCGTTATTTTGCTCTTCCTCAGCAAAAGACGTGAAGGTCACCAACCCATCAAGACGGTCTTCCACTGTAAGTGGAGAGTCTGTCATCACGTAGGTGGCATTCGTATTCCCAAGCACATTCATGTTGCCACGCATCACAGGTCCTTCCAATAAGGGTCCTCGCATGGTGGCGTTGATATCCACATAGACTTTTCCGTAAAGCAGACTTTCCTTTGTCTTCACAGCATCAAGCAACGTGTAGTTTTGGGCTTGCACACGCAGATTGGCCATCGGATTACTAAGGGTAGCCAAATCGATATTGCCATCGATAGTCAATGGATTATCAGCTGTGGTATAGATAGCGAACTTGTCGAACAGAAGTCTGCTATTGCTAACTGCCACAGGGCGCTTGTCGAAACGATAGTTGGTGCCTGCCTTAGGGGCAAAGAAAGAGACATCGTTGAAGGTCAATTCTCCATTCAGCAATGGCTTATCCAACGTACCTGCCACATCGATTCCACCTTCCAAAGCCCCAGAGAACACCAGCATCTGATCAGGGATGAAAGCATTGGCCATCTGCAGCGGGAAGTGCTCAAAGCTTGATACTACATCCAGCAAGCTCTGCTCGCCTTTTTGCTTCAGCGAGCCATTCAAGGTCATGGCTTCCTGGCTGTCGTAAGTCAGATAAGTGTCTATGTAGTGCGTTTGCTCATCGCCTGGAAGCCAGGTAGCACCTAAGCCAATGTCGCCCACCCTTCGGCCTTCATAGCTGAACTCATCTACCAGTCCTTCTGCAGATACCTGCATGGAGGTTGCCGTCTGCACAAAATTGGCATCCAGAGAGGTAATGCCTGCAAAGATTGGCATATAGGGGAAAAGCTGCGAAAGGTCTGACAGCTGCAAGCGCTGGATCTCTAAGTTAAGATTCTGCAGCGAAAGCGAATCTTCATCGTTCGACTTCACCATGATACCCAGGTCGTCTTCTCCTTTCAGGTCCACCTCCGTAAACACTCGCTGATCCTGCCCCCGCAGGTAAACCCAATTCTTATCATCATCGAAATGGAACTTTCGGAAAGCGATGATGGGCTCTTCGGGAGTGATGTGCATCATCACGCCTGCTACCGTTCCCTCTTCTTCGCCAGCCACAGGACGGGCATTCACGCCAAAGAGCAGACCTGTACGCTTATGTTTGTCTTCAAAAGTAAGGTTAAGACCGGCATCTTCACTGCGTATCTCACCATCTATCAGGGAGCGGAACGTAATCTGCGGATGCTTAGGACCATTAATGACTGCACCATGCAAGGCAATACGCGAGGTGTCTTGGCGTAAAGCGAAATAGACTGTATCCAATCTGACGGAATCTATGCGGAGGCCGTGCACCTCGGCACGACCATTGATGCCTGTCAGAGGATTAAAACCATATCCCACTTGCAGTTCATTGAAGCCCAGTCCCTTAGCAGTCAGGTAGTAATTCACAGGATTCTCACTGCCTGCCCTGACAAACAGACCTCCCTGCGGCAAGGCTTCTCGAAGTTCTTCATGATTAAGGTGAAGTCCCTTGAACTGCTGTGTGAGCAGCTGGTCGAATTTCTGCCCTTGCTCCATCAGGGCCTCAACACCCATGCGGCTACGGAACATCACAATCATATCGCCTCCATCTATGCGGCCAAAGATAGAATCGCGCCCAGCCTCTGCCTTCACAGTGAAGGCCATGTCTCGTGTGATAGGGACATTGATAAAACCAAGTTTCTGAAGATCTATCTGACTGACATCCAAGTCGATTTTCCCCTCTGTGTAGCGAGAGCCCAACTTCATCTGCCCTGTGCCCTTGGCTTTCAACAAAGCATTGTCGCTGGTGAAAGAGAGGTTGGCCAACTGGCGCTGAAGTGAACCTTGTACATCCACGTTGTGAATCTGCAAGTTTTTATAATGCAGCCCTTGCAATTTGCCTTCCAACTTGGCCATAGTACGAGGTCCTGTGAAATCGAAGCCCACGCCTGAGGCTACTACTTGCGCAGAAAGATGGAAGATAGAGTCTTGCGGAAGGAAATGGTTCACCATCACAGAGTCCAGGTTCAGCTGTGCCGTATAGGCCTCTGTTGCCAAATTGTATGTGGCATCAAGAAGTGCTTTCCCCTGCTGCTCGACAACATCCAATTTAGCCGCTAAACGATCGCCTTCCAAACCCATATTGGCAGCCAAACGCATACTATCGGGGATGACAATATTACTTGGCTGTGAGCCCAGCAAAGCAGTGAGGAAATTCAGGTCGCCCGTCTGCCCCTGTATACTTGCATTGCCACGCCTTTTCAGGCTGTCCGTCAAATAGTAAAAATCGCCCTCTCCAGTTAGGGAAAAAGATCCCGGTAGTTGCGCAGAAAAATTCCGCACATCCAGTTGTTGAAGATTACCCGTTGCCTTGGCTCTCACGGCCAGAGGTCTGGCTGGATATGACTTAACGAACGACTCTGGCATGTTGCCTACTGCCAGCATAAGGTCTTCTCTGCCAAGACGTGCCAAGAAATCGGCATTGAGTACTCCTGTCGATGGATCTTCTAATACTGACCATGGAAGTACGCCACGAAAAGTGAGTTCGCTATGTGGAGTGGCCAAAGCCAGATCTGGAAGTATGATTTGTTCATCATCGGCATCCAGATGCCCCGTCAATGAGGTCAGACTGATGCCCGAACGCTCATCGAAGCACAACTTCCTCACCACGCCATGCATTTTCCGGCCCTGATAGTATGCCGAGTCTATCTGCGCATGGAGGTTCATCAAAGTGATATGCGAAGGGTCAATGCCAGCCTTTACACTATCAAGGTTTGCTTCATACTTCAGAAACGAGTCGGAAAGCGCAAAGGCCTGAAGTCCATAATAGGCATCCTTCAGATTAATCAGTATATCATCGGCTTTTGCCTCTTGAATTTTAGCTTTGACATTCAGCGTATCTGTAGGTATGGCAAAGTTTACATTCACTCGTTGAAGCTGTGCCTTCTCTACACCGATGACCCAATCCAGCGGCGTTGATGTAGTATGTTCTGGTTCTGTGGATTCCACCAAATGCACGATGACATCTGCCCCTGTGAGGGAAACGTCATTTACATTGATTTTCTTAGCATCTAAATCGTTCCCATGGCTTCGAAGCGCAAAATCTTCTAAGGAACCTTTCACCCATACGCCATCTATGAGATGGGCTGTATTAACCTTTGCTTGCTTCAGCTGAATGCCATCAACTTCCAATCGGCCTCTAAACAACGGACGTGCCTGTACTCGCACATTCAAGCTTTCAACTTTGAGCAAAGTATCAGTTCCCAGGATGCCCTGCGAAGCATCGACAGGCTGCACCACTTGCACATCTTTTACCAATAGATTAAGAGGGAAACGAAGATCCATGCGCCCGATGGAAACATCCCATCCAGTAGCCTCAGAAGCAAGGGAAGCTATGCGCCCTTTCACTACTTGCTGAACGGGAGGTACATAGAGCAGCACCATCAAGGCAATGAAAAGCAATATAGGAGTGAGCAACACCCACAAAATTGCTTTCCACCATCGTATTTTTCCCGTTTTTCCCATAGGCACATTTAAACACAATACAAAGAAAGCAAATTTTTTCCTATTATTTCACTGCAAAAAGAATAATTAACGTGCATTTACTGAATTTGTGGCAGGATGTAGAAGAAATTAGTCCTTAGCCTTGTAATAAAGGATGGAAGCGTTTGGCTTGCTGAAGACCTGACTTGCCACTGTCCGAAGATGTTCTGTAGTGACTGCCCTATACCTATCTACCTCTGTGTCTATATCTTCTGCCTTACCAATCAATTCATACCAAGCCAAATTGGTAGCCACATTCAAGTAGCTCAGATTATTGAAAATCTGGGTTGATTCGAACTTATTCTTCACTTTCTCCAACTCATGTTCGCCAACCAGTTCTTCTGAAAGGATCTGAAGCTGTTCCCATACGGCTTCCTCTGCCTGCTTTAAACTGATACCTTTCGCGGGTTTCCCACTTACATAAAGCAAGCCTGCATCCCTTGATGCACTGATATAGGCATCGATATTGAAGAAGATTTTATGTTCTTGAACCAGATGTTGGTTCAAACGACTCGACTGTCCATTGCTCAGCAGATCTGTCAGAATATCACAAGCATAGAAATTCTTCCCATCTCTAGCATCCATGTGAAAAGCCATATAGAGGGCATCCACAGGAACGTCACGCTCAACCTCCAGTCTGCGCATGGCAGTCTGCTCCGGTTCTTGAGGTAAAGCCCGTGTTGGCACTTCTCTACGTGGTATCGAAGCAAACCATTTCTCAGTCAAAGAGAGCGTGTCTTCCCAACTGATGTTTCCTGCAACTACCAAGATGGCATTATTAGGCGCATAGTAACGGAAGAAAAACGCCTTGACTTGCTCCATTGTAGCCTCGGCAATGTGGCTTAAATCTTTGCCAATGGTAGGCCATTGGTATGGATGCACGCGATATGCCAAAGGGCGAAGGAAATGACTTACATCGCCATAAGGCTGATTCAGGCAACGTTGCTTGAATTCCTCCATCACCACGCTGCGCTGTACTTCCAGGCTCTTTGGACTGAATTCAAGGCTTAACATACGATCGCTTTCCAGCCAGAAACCTAATTCGGCATTCTGTTTGGGAAGTGTCAACCAGTAGTTCGTAATGTCATTGTTGGTCCATGCATTGCTCTCTCCTCCCGCCATCTGCAATGGGCCATCATAGTCGGGTATATGCAATGAGCCTCCGAACATCAGATGCTCAAAGAGATGGGCAAAACCTGTATGTTCAGGGTGTTCATCACGTGCACCTACATCATACAGCACATTAAGTGCCACCATCTGAGTACTGGTGTCTAAGCAGTGCACCAGCCTCAGACCATTAGGCAATGTGTATTTATTAATCTTCAACGATGCTAACTTTCTTTATTACAATGTCTTCGTCAGGACGATCGGAAGCATTGGTGGCAACCTGCTGTATTTCATCGACCACGTCCATACCTTCTATTACTTCACCAAATACGGTATATTCACCGTCAAGATGAGGCGTTCCACCTACTGTAGTATAGGCTTGGCGCTGCTCTTCTGTGAACTTGAAAGCAGGTTCGTCTGCCAATAATTTCTGTGTCTCTCCAAAGATAGAGTCCTGAAGGTTCATAAGACCTTCTTGATCATTGTTACGGCGGAGCTGATAAATCTCCTTCATGTGCTTCTGTGCCAAAGAGTTGAACACGCTGGTAAATTTATTCTGAGTTTTCTGCTCCTCCATAGCCTGCAAGGTAGAATCATTGAACACACGTCCTGTAACAATATAGAACTGGCAACCAGAAGAGGCTTTTTCTGGATTCACATTATCACCCTGACGGGCTGCTGCCAATGCACCTTTCTTATGAAACAGCTGTGGATACACGAACTCTGCGGGTACCGTATAGCCCACATCGCCAGAGCCTAACATTTGCCCTTTTGGCGCACCCTTGGAATCAGGATCGCCAGCTTGAATCATAAAGTCCTTAATGACACGATGAAAGAGTGTACCCTCATAGGTTCCTTCTTTCACCAACTTAATGAAATTGTCTCTGTGATTAGGGGTCTCATCATAGAGTTTTACAATGATATCACCCTTCGTGGTTTCAATTTTAACCTTTGTTCCCATAACTTCCTTTCTCTGCGATGAACTGCATGCCACCATGGCAAAAGCCAACGCCACTATAAATATGAATAATCCTTTTCTCATTGAATTGCATTTACAAAAAATCAAATCCTTGCCAAAGATTGCCGTCTGGTACAGCTGCCTCTACCTCTATCAGTTGCTTCGATACAGGATGGATAAACTTTACCCTACGAGCATGCAGACAGATGCTCCCATCTGGATTGGAGCGTGGTGCTCCGTACTTCAAATCTCCTTTAATGGGACATCCCATCTTAGCCAACTGGCATCTGATCTGATGGTGACGCCCCGTCATAAGCAATACTTCCAGTAAGTAATAATTATCACTTCTTCCGATCAACTTATAGTGAAGCTTAGCCTGCTTACTATTGGGGACTTCCTTTTCATAGGCATAGCTTTTATTCTGTTTCTCATTGCGCACCAAATAGTGCGTTAATGTAGCTTCCTCACTGGGCGGAAAATTTTTCACAACTGCCCAATAAGTTTTTTCCACCTGCCCAGTACGAAACATTTCATTGAGCCTGGAAAGCGCCTTCCCTGTTTTTGCAAAAACCACAAGACCGCTCACGGGACGGTCGAGGCGATGTGTAACACCTATAAAGACATTTCCAGGTTTCTGATACTTCTCTTTCAGGTAGGCTTTCACCATCTCAGAAAGCGGAGTGTCGCCTGTCTTGTCACCTTGTACAATCTCGTTAGCGGTCTTGTTGACAATAATTATATGGTTGTCTTCGTAAACGACTTCCATTCCATGCTTACATATTCATGCCACCATCTACCTGAATCACTTGGCCCGTCACATAAGAAGACAGATCTGAAGCCAGGAAGGTAGCCACATTGGCAATGTCTTCCACTGTTCCAGCACGGCGCAGTGGTATGTTTTGAATCCACGCCTTACGAATATCCTCAGGCAATGCTTGTGTCATAGCTGTATCTATGAAACCAGGAGCAATAGCATTGGCACGAATGCCACGAGAACCTATCTCCTGACCTATACTCTTAGCTAAAGCAATCAAGCCAGCCTTTGAAGCAGCATAGTTACATTGGCCTGCATTGCCATGCACACCCACTACAGATGACATATTAATAATAGAACCACTACGCTGACGCATCATGATAGGCGTGCAAGCATGAATGAAGTTGAAGGCAGACTTCAAATTCACATTGATGACTGCATCCCACTGTGCTTCAGACATGCGCATCATCAAACCATCTTTTGTAATGCCCGCATTGTTTACCAAAATATCAATAGAGCCGAAATCCTCTTTTACTTGATTCACCACAGTTTCTGTCTGGGCGAAATCAGCGGCGTTACTGGCATATCCTTTTGCCTTAACACCCAACGCAGCTATTTCTTCTTCTGTTGCTTTTCCATTCTCATCAATCACCAAGTCGGTGAATGCTACATTTGCTCCTTCAGAAGCAAATTTCAATGCTATAGCTTTACCAATGCCACGAGCAGCACCAGTCACTAAAGCAGTTTTACCAGTTAATAATCCCATACTATAATAATTTAAATGATTATCTTTTTCTCAATGCACCTGCTATGATATGTGCTACGATACGATCACTAGTCTCATCATCTACATCCACTCCAATCGAGCCACGGATGTATGGAACCTCTATACCTTTGACACAATAATGCAAGATTTGAGCTGTCAATTCCAAATGCTCAACATAGAAGTCACCAATATCTACTCCTTCTTTAAGCACTTGTTTAAATATCTCAATTTCAGTAGCGTCAAATTTTCGGCGTACTTTCTCAACAGTCCAGATATCTCTGAAGAAGTTAGCCCTCAAAGAGCCATTGCGATAAACCACTTCTTTTATCGCGTCGAGGCGCGTGTGTATCAATTCCACAATTTTACTTTCAGGCGAAATCTTCTTATTGGCCACTTTCGACATAGAAGCACTCAAACGCTCCAATTCGGATTCCACCACAGCTAGATACAACTGCTCCTTACTCTCAAAGTAATTATATAAGGTGCGGCGACCAACTCCTGAAGTTACAGCCACATCATTCATCGTAGTATTCGCTTCGCCTTTTCGCGCAAACAATCTACGAGCAGCATCAAGAATCATATTTCGAGTCTTCTCTAAAGCCATAATAATTACATTTGAATCTTAAACACGGCAAAAATAGCACATTTTGGATAATATCACAAGAATTAAAAAAAATATCCGCAGAAACTTTGCATTATTAGCGAAAAGTTGTACCTTTGCACTCACAAAACACCGCGGAGTGGAGCAGTTGGTAGCTCGTTGGGCTCATAACCCAAAGGTCGTTCGTTCGAGTCGGGCCTCCGCAACTCTTAGAGAGGATAATTACTAATAGTAACTATCCTCTTTTTTTGTGTATCACTTTTAGTCCTCTTATAATGACAGGCAAAATCAATTAAAAAAATACAGATTCGGAAGTAGAAATACAAAAAAAGGAGGGACTCCTTATAGTAAGGAATCCCTCCCAAGTGAAGACGGCGGCTACCTACTCTCCCACCAACTACGGCAGTACCATCGGCGCGGTCGGGCTTAACTTCTCTGTTCGGAATGGGAAGAGGTGGAACCCC
>CADALZ010000023.1 GCA_902788865.1 uncultured Bacteroidales bacterium
TCATACGCCCTCGGGGTGGAGACTTCCGCTATGATGGCTGTGATGCCTGCTGCATGTTTGCCGATTTCAAGCTCTTATATCAATATGTAGATGGCTTCGTCTTTGGCGGACTGAAAGAAGACGGGAGCATTGATACTGACATTCTGAAGCCTTTTATCGCCAGCTCTGCGGGCAAGAGCATGACCTTCCATCGGGCTTTCGATATGTGTTCTGATCCGCTCAAGGCCATCGACCAACTGGCAGAGATGGGTTTCAGTCGCATACTGACCTCTGGGGGATGTGCCACTGCCGAAGAAGGGATACATCACCTGCGTGAATGGCAGCGCCATGCCGAAGGGAAAATCACGCTGATGGCTGGAGGGGGCATCAATGAGCACAATATCCGTCGCATCTATGAAGAAACAGGCATCACGGCTTTCCACTTCTCAGCACGCGAGCAATTCCCCAGTCGCATGACCTATCGCAACGAACGTGCCTTCATGGGGAAGGCAGGGGCAGATGAATTCAGCATAGAATACAGCACTGAAGAGAAGGTGCGCCGCATCATCAGTGCACTTCAGGCAGGGTGTAATTAGAGAGGTCTTGCAGGGTGCCGTTGAACACATTCAGGTCCACATCACCCTCTATGCCAGGCACCTCACCAATGTCGGTATGCTGCCAGAACTCCCAGTGGCCACGATAGCGTACGGAGTCCACATAGTAGTGGGCTATCCAGTAGGGATATTCATCGAAGGCGGCATCGCTCAGATAGTTCTCCTTAAATTTATAAGAGGTGTAGAGAATAGGTTTCACGCCATAGTGCGCTTCCACCACATCGAGCCATGTCTTCACTGAGCGCTGCAAGTCTGCTTTATTCTTCCCCTTTGTCTCCACATCTAAGACGGGGGCCAAGTCGCCAGGCTTCAGCTGCACGTTTCTTATGAAAAATTCCGCCTGCTTGCGGGCATCCGACGAGGGGTTGAAGAAGTGGTAGGCTCCACGCACGAAGCCATAGGCCTTGGCACTATCGAAGTTCTGCACAAAGGTAGCATCGGCAAGGTCGCCCCCCTCGGTGGCTTTCATGAAGATGAATCGCAAGGGGAAGTCGGTATCCTTGTTCTTATGCAGTTCTCCCCAGTCTATGCCTCCCTGATAGTGGGAGATGTCTATGCCATGCACATCGTACTCGCAGGGGATACAGACGCCATAAGCCTGTCGGCCATAGCACGGCTTCCAGCGATAGGCATAGGGCTTGATGAAGAACCAGTAGAATCCCCCACCAATCACCAAAAGGCCTATCACCAATGCCAACGCATACATGCCCCACCAAGGCAGTTTGCCTTGCTTCTTGGCGGCTTTCTTCTTGCGCGGCTTCTTGGTTGTCTGCCGACTAGTTTGCTTATGGTTTGTCATTTCATTTCAAGAAGTAAGTCTTTCTGCCACGATGGCTATACCATGCGCAAAAAGACTTACCCTTATCGTTTCAAGTAACTGAGTTCAGATTATTCCTGCTCCAGCTTCAGGGTCTTAGTGGTCTGGTCGCAAACCTCTGTAGGACCGAAGTACTGGATAGGACCAGGATAAACGTAAGCCGTCTCCTTAGCCCATTGGTCGCGAACGGCTGCAAATGCCTTGAATGGCTTGCCATCGAGCTCTACCAGAGCCTTGCGGATCACAGGCTTCATCTCACCATTACGACGCTCCATGTTGAACATCATAGTGATAGGAATACCACCAGCTACCCACTGATCTGCAGGAGCTGTAAGGTTCTTCACAGAAGCCATATAGCCAGTCACACCGTTGGCAATGAGTGAAGAAGCAGTCACGCCGAGAGAGTAGCAGTAGTCTGCATCGAAGTTGGATGGAGCAGCGCAGCGGCCCTCATAGCCGAAGAAGTGGTGCTGAGGAGCGAACTTGCCAGTGTAGTGGCCTTCCTTCTTCCACTGAGCCAACTTGCGAGCCACCATGCTTGAGAGCAGAGACTCTGTCTGGATGAGTGATACCTGCACATTTCCGTGTGGGTCGCGCTCCATAGTCAGCTGGTTGGCCACATTCTGAGGCAGAGATGCAAAGAGTTCTGCATTCTCCTTGCTCAGTTCAGAGAGCAACCATGAGTGCTGATCTACCATGCGCTCGTGGGTAGAGGTTGGACGGGCCAGGATGTCGTTCAGCTCGGCAATCAGGCGCTTCATGGCAGGAATGAACTCAATCAGACCTTCAGGAATCAGCACAGTACCGAAGTTCAGACCCTGAGCAGCACGATGAGCTACTGTACGGGCGATGCTAGTCACGATATCGTCGAGTGACATATCTTTCTTCTCCACCTCCTCAGAGATGATACAGATATTAGGCTGCACCTGCAGAGCACATTCCAGAGCGATGTGAGAAGCGCTACGGCCCATCAGCTTGATGAAGTGCCAGTACTTGCGGGCAGAGTTACAGTCGCGCTGGATGTTGCCTATCACCTCAGCATAGGTCTTCACAGCAGTATCGAAACCGAAGCTGGTCTCAATCTGGTCGTTCTTCAAGTCACCGTCGATAGTCTTAGGGCAACCGATCACCTGAATGCCATACTTCTTAGCCAGATAGTACTCAGCCAGTACGCAGGCGTTGGTGTTAGAGTCGTCACCGCCGATGATAACCACAGCCTTGATGTTCAGTTTCTTCAGGATCTCATAACCCTTCTCGAACTGATCTACCTTCTCCAGCTTGGTACGTCCAGAGCCGATGATGTCGAAACCACCCGTGTTGCGATACTCGTCGATGATGTCGGCAGTGAGCTCCTTATAGTCATGGTCAACCAAGCCACCAGGACCCATGAGGAAGCCATACAGACGGTTGGCTGGATTCAGACGCTTCAGACCGTCGAACAGACCAGAGATCACGTTGTGACCACCAGGAGCCTGACCGCCAGAGAGGATTACACCCACGTTGATAGCAGGCAATTCCTGAGCCTCAGCAGCTGCCTCGAAAGTGATCAGAGGCATACCATAGGTGTTAGGGAACAGTTTCTTAATCTCCTCCTGGTCAGCCACTGACTGAGTAGGAGCGCCGAACACGGCCTTCACCTGACCCTGCAGGGCCTTTGGAAGTTTAGGCTGATAAGCAGCCCTTGCGATTTGCAATGCACTTTTAGTCATTTTTTACTACTTTATAAATCTGTTAATACCTTATTTCCGTATATGTGCTGCAAATTTAGCAAAAAAGCTGAACTCTAGCAAATATTTAGATGTAAAATCCGCGAGAATCGCACGCCATCATCAGCATTGGTCTATCTATTTATGAAGGTTATACCACCAATTATAGGAGAAACTCTGATAAAACTGCGACTTACAGGATTGGCACCTCAAATCGCAGGCTAATTATTTTGCCATATCGAAAGAAAGTATTATATTTGTAGTACAAATAACAAACTTAAAAAAGAATCACTATGGCAAAGAGAAGAAATTTAAAGAAAGCAATCAACCACATTTCAAGCGAACTGTTCGCAGAGTGCATGTACCTGAAAGCCACAGCCGGCGAAAAGGCACAAGAGGCTATCGATGAGCAGATGGTCAATATCCTGCGTCTGCAGAACGAGCACATCAGCCGCATCAGTCACACAGAGCCTGGCAACGTGAAAGGCTTCTACAAGAAACTCCGCACGGATTTCAGCGCAGGAGTGAGTGAAATAGTTGAGGGTCTTAAAAAATGTGCTGAGTGATGATGCAGGCTTTTTTCCACTTCATCTACTTCAAACTGATGGGATGGCGTGAGGAGGTGACAGAGCCTTTTCATGACAAGTGCGTGATCTGCGTGGCTCCACACACCTCCAATTGGGACCTCTTTGTGGGCAAGGTGTACTGGTGCGCCAAGGGCCGCAAGGCTTGCTTCATGATGAAGAAGGAGTGGTTTTTCTTCCCGTTGGGCCTCATCTTCCGTGCCATGGGCGGCATTCCTGTAGACAGGAGCAAGAAGACGTCACTCGTTGACCAGATGGCAGAGCGTTTCAGACAATCGGAGAAGTTCAACCTCACCATCACACCCGAGGGGACGCGTAAGCCTAATCCCGACTGGAAGAAGGGCTTCTACTACATAGCCTTGAAGGCAGGTGTACCCATACAGCTCATCGCCTTCGACTATGAGCGCAAGCTCATCAGCTATACACGCTGTTTCACGCCTACGGGCGACTTCGACCATGATATAGTGGAAATAAAGTCGTATTTCAAAGATTTCAAGGGCAAACACCCAGAGAACTTCGCATATTGAATCTACAGACATGAAAATGAATCTTAGCTCACAGGTGACACTGCGCCAGATATCACCCCGTTATTACAAGCCAGAAAATGCTTTCGAGCATTCCATGCTGACGCGCTTTGAGAAAATACCCACCGACATCTTCGAGACCAACGAAGAGGGGGCGCGGCACATAGCGGCACAGATAGCCGCCTTGATACGCCGAAAGAAGCAGGAGGGCAATTTCTGCACACTGGCCCTTACGGGGGGCAGTTCGCCACGCTGTGTATATCAAGAGCTGGTGCGTATGCACAGGGAGGAGAAGCTAAGTTTCAGCCACGTGGTGGTGTTCAGCCTCTATGAGTATTACCCTCTGGCACCCGATGCGGTGAACAGCAACCTCAATGCGCTGAAATCGATGCTGCTGGATCATGTAGATATAGACCCACGCAACATCTTCTGTCTCGACGGCAGCATCTCGCAAGACGATATCTTCGAGCACTGCCGCCTTTATGAGCAGCGCATCAACAGCTTCGGAGGCATAGACTTAGCCGTGCTGGGCATAGGCAAGATGGGCAACATAGGCTTCAATGAGCCAGGATCACGCCCCAACTCCACCACACGCCTCATCTTGCTGGACAGCGCTTCACGCGAGGAAGCGGCCAAGACCTTCGGCAACAATGTGCCTGTAGGCTCCATCACCATGGGCATCTCTACCATTCTCTCTGCCCGACAGATTTTCATGGTGGCGTGGAGTGACGACAAGGCAGAGAAGATTCGTGCTTGCGTAGAAGGACCCGTTACTGATACCATCCCCGCCTCTTACCTGCAGACGCACAATGACGCTCACGTCATCATTGACCTATCTGCCGCAGGAGCCCTCACGCGCATACGCCGCCCCTGGCTGGTCACTTCGTGCGAGTGGACAGACCAGCTCATACGCTCGGCCATCGTTTGGCTGTGCCTCAAGGTGGGGAAACCTATCCTGAAGCTGACGAACAAGGACTACAACGAGAACGGACTCAGTGAGCTCTTGGCGCTCTATGGCTCGGCCTACAATGTTAACATCAAGATATTCAACGACCTCCAGCACACCATCACTGGATGGCCGGGGGGCAAGCCCAATGCCGATGACACCTATCGCCCTGAGCGCGCCCTGCCCTATCCTAAGCGCGTGATAGTCTTCTCGCCTCATCCCGATGATGATGTGATTTCCATGGGTGGCACCATCCGCCGACTGGTGGAGCAGGGGCATGAGGTACACATTGCTTATGAAACCAGTGGAAACATTGCCGTAGGTGATGAGGAGGTGGTGCGTTTCTTACATTTCATCAACGGATTCAATCAGCTCTTCAACGACAGCCAGGATGAGGTCATCAATCAAAAATACGCTGAAATCCGCCAGTTCCTACGAGCGAAGAAAGATGGCGACATAGACACAGCCGATATCCGCGTCATCAAGGGTCTTATCCGCCGTGGGGAGGCACGCACGGCTTGTACGTACAATCATATCCCATTGAGTCGGGTGCATTTTCTCGACCTGCCGTTCTATGAGACGGGGCGCATCGAGAAGCATCCGCTGGGTGAGAAAGATGTGGAAATAGTGCGCCGACTGATCACGGAAGTGAAGCCACACCAGATATTCATCGCTGGCGACCTGGCCGACCCGCATGGCACGCATAAGGTCTGCACAGATGCTGTGATGGCAGCCCTCGACTTAGAAAAGGAGATTGGTGCTACCTGGCTGCAAGACTGCCGTACGTGGATGTATCGTGGCGCTTGGGCAGAGTGGGCCATCGAAGACATAGAGATGGCTGTGCCGCTGAGTCCGGAGGAGCTGCGAGCTAAGCGCAATGCCATTCTAAAGCACCAGAGTCAGATGGAGAGTGCTCCCTTCTTGGGCAACGATGAACGCCTGTTCTGGCAGCGCAGTGAGGATCGCAACCGTGCCACTGCCAAACTCTATGATGACCTCGGACTGGCTTCCTATGAGGCCATAGAGGCTTTTGTAGAATACTCTTTAGACATTAAACATTAAACATTAAACATAAAACATTAAACGTTAAACATTAAACGTTAAACATTAAACATTGAACATTTATTGACTTATGAATAATAGATTACGACATAGACGTTTGAAGACTTGGGGAAGGATGCTCTGGAGATTATTCTCAATGGTCAATAGTCAACGTTCAATGGTCAATAGTCAATGGTCAATGGTTATCTTACTTTTCTTGCTGAGTGCCCTCCAAGTCTCTGCCCAGCAAGTCACACTGCAAGACTCACTCACGGTGGCACTCAACGATTATTTCAGTCGCTACCAAGCTGATGAAATCAAGCTCGTAGGGGTGAAGACAGACAGTCTGAAAATAGATTATGGGAAACGACAGATAGCCATCTATTCCAATCGCCTCGGCACACAGCCCTTGCGCCAACGCAATGTCAAGGCGCTCTACGACAGTGTGAATGCGCTGCTCCCTCCCCCCTTTAAAACCTACAAGACCAGAATCTATGCAGGTCCCTACCCCATAGACAGCTTGATACCTAATTATTATAATGAGAATCGCATCAAAGACCGTCTCTATACCGACCTTGTTTATCTGGGGAGACCGTGGGTGCGCAATGCCTCTAGACCTTACCAAGCACGCTTTGGATTAGAGAACAAGCACCTCTCCATCGCTCAGAGTCATGGCAAATACTGGGACAATAAGAAAGAGTGGCGTTGGCAGCGTCCGCGCCTCTTCACCACCACAGAGGATCTCTTCACACAGAGCATCGTTGTGCCCTATCTCATCCCCATGCTGCAGAATGCGGGAGCCATTGTCTTCACTCCACGAGAGCGTGATACCCAGACACACGAGGTGGTGGTGGATAATGACGGTAACCTCGCTGGCAGCGGGCTGGAATCTACCTACCAAGAAACCTCAGAAGGGCTCACCAAATGGACTCGCGCTGCCTTCCCGGGCTTTGCACAGCGTCAGCGCATCTACACCAATCAGAACCCTTTCCAGCAAGGCACGGCTCGCTACATAGAGACAAACCGCCAAGGCAATGCCACTGCCGAGTGGATTCCCGACATTCCAGAAGAGGGTGAATATGCGGTCTATGTGTCATACCAAACCATGCCTACCAGCATCGATCACGCTCACTATGAAGTGGTTCACAGTGGCATTGTCACCGAGTTTGAGGTCAATCAGCAGATGGGAGGTGGCACTTGGGTATATCTTGGCACCTTCCGCTTCGAGAAAGGTAAGAGCGATGACAACAAGGTGGTGCTAAGCAATAAGAGTGGCGAAAAAGGTGTCGTCACTGCAGATGCGGTGCGCTTTGGCGGAGGCATGGGAAACATCAGCCGCGACGGACACCTCAGCGGACTGCCTCGCTACTTGGAAGGCTCGCGCTATTGGGGACAGTGGGCTGGTATGCCCGACAGTGTCTATACAGAGAAAGGGAGAAACAACGACTATGCCGATGATATTAACTCTCGCTCCTGGATTCAGAATTACCTCTCTGGCGGCTCTATCTTCAATCCCGACCAGGAAGGCGCGCACGTGCCCTTCGAGCTGAGCCTTGCTGTGCATAGCGATGCTGGGCTCAACCGTCAAGATACCATTATCGGCACCCTCGCCATCGCCACCTCCGAGTTTAATGAGGGTCTCTTAGGCAGTGGGAGGTCACGCCTTGCCTCACGCGACCTGGCTGATATGGTGCAGACACAACTGGTAAGCGATCTTCGCGCACGTTTCATCCCTACATGGAACCGCCGCTACATCTGGGACCGCAACTATAGCGAGACGCGTGTGCCTCAGACCATCTCAGCCATCATCGAGACCATGTCGCATCAGAACTTTGGCGACCTGATCTATGGGCACGATCCTAACATCAAGTTCACCATGGCCCGCGCTCTTTATAAAGGAGTTCTCCGCTTCTTGAGCAATCAGCGTGGAGAGCGTTTCGTGGTGCAGCCCCTGCCTGTAGATCATTTCGCCATCCGTTTCGGAGAGCGGGAGAACACCCTGCTCCTCACTTGGCAGCCCACCGATGATCCGTTGGAACCCGATGCTATAGCCAGTCGCTACATCGTCTATACCCGCATTGGCGACGGTGATTTCGACAATGGCGTCATCGTAGAAGAGCCACGCTTCACTATCGACATCATGCCTGACATGATTTATTCGTTCAAGGTAGCTGCCCTCAACGATGGTGGAGAGAGCTTCCCCAGCGAGGTGCTCAGTGCCATGAAGTCGAGCCAAGAGCAGCATAAGGTGCTTATCATCAACGGCTTCGACCGTCTGAGCGGTCCTGCCCAAGTGAATACAGAAACCGAAGGTGGATTCGACCTGCGCCAGGATCCTGGCGTGGCCTACCATTATAATATCTCCTTAGGAGGCATTCAAACCAATTTCGACCGCAAGGCTCGTGGAGAGAACTGGGGCGTCAGTGGTAGTGAGCTGGAAGGACATCGGTATGCCGGCAACAGCTTCGACTATCCCTACATCCATGGCAAAGCCATCAAGAGTGCCGTGACCTATAGCTTCACGTCGTGCAGTGCCCGTGCCTTCGAAGACCAGCTCATAGGTCCTGGTGGCTATGAGGTGATAGACCTCATCCTCGGTTTGGAGAAAGCCGATCCCAAGACATTCCCTCTGAATGGTGTGCCCTACAAGACCTTCCGCTCTAAGATGCGTCAAATCCTCACCGCCTATATGACTGGTGGTGGCAATGTGCTGGTAAGCGGAGCCTACATCGGCAGTGACATGCTGACAGCCGATGAGCAAGACTTCACTCGCACCATGCTGAAATACACTTATCCGCTCTCCGTACGCACAGAGGCACCTGAACATGGCATCAAGGGCATGGGACGCACTGTGTCTATCCCGGCATGGCTGAATGAAATGCAATACCCCGTGGTGAGTGCCGATGTCATAGAAGCCGTAGATCCTGCCTTCACTGCCATGACCTATACTGCCAACAACTACTCCGCTGCTGTGGCCTATGGTGGCACTGACTATCGCACCTTCTCCATGGGCTTCCCCTTCGAGAGCATCACCAAGGAGAGCGAACGCGCCTCCATCATGGCAGGCATCCTGCAATTCCTTGTGGGAAGTCGATAAATATTAAAAAACATCTTCCACATCTTCCATCTTCCACGGCGGCATATAAATCATATATTATCTCGTGGAAGATGTATGGAAGATGTGGAAGATGAAGCGCAATAGCACCCTTATGACTAACAAGTAATGCCATTATGCTGACACCATAATACTATTACACAAGCTACATAATATTATTATGGTAACGACATAATACCATTATGCAAGCCGCATAACGGAGCATAATAGGTAATACTTGATTATCATTCTATTTACAAACAGCAGCAATCACTTCAGCAACAACACTATAGATGAATAGCCTTCCATCTGCAGCTTGGCAAAGTTGTCTTGCTGATTCACATTGCCAGTGACGGCTATGGCCTTATCCACTGTATCGGAAAGAGGGACTTGGAGTGTGGTGCTGCCCATGTTGTGCAGCACAAGCAACTTCTGAGTGCCTTCTGTCATATACCACGCAGCAAGGGCGTTGAATCCAGTATTGTCTTCATTATAGACGGGATGCTTGCTCATCTGTCCTGTGGCCAATGCTGGATAAGTGTTGCGCAGCTGAGTATAAGTGCGATAGACGCTAAGCAGGGAGTTGGCATCGGTAGTTTGATCAGCCACCGACTTGATGCTGCTGGCTACTCCTTTGTCAATCTTTGTTGTGAAACCACTGGCCATCGTTCCATCGCCCCAAAGCATCGGACCACGCACATACTCATCACCACCGTCTTTCATGCCATAGAGTCCCAACTCTTCACCATAATATATATAGGGGTGTCCTTGGGCTGTGAGCAATGTGGCTGCTGCCAACTTCTCACGACCGAGCACTTTACCCAACTTGGAGGCAGCACGGTCTTCATCGTGATTGGAGAGTTTAGTAGCTTCTATATAGTCGGTACGATAGGAAGCATACTCTGGCTGATAGCTTAAGATATCCTTAGCAAAGTAGCGGCCAGTGCTATGATTAAGGGCATAGTCCAGTCGATACCAGAAGGAGAACTCAAAGAGCGCTGGCAAACCTCTATAATAAGGTGCCACCTCATTGTGTTCTGCCAAGACCTCTCCCACCATGTAGATATCCTCACTATGCCCTTTCTGATGGTAATAGGCATTCATGTCTTCATAGAAGGTCTTGAGGAACTGCGGATTATCATCATTGGTAGCATTGTGATAGATGTGCTTCACAGCATCGAGGCGGAAGCCATCTACGCCACTGTCTATCCAACCCTCCGCTGCACTGAGCATAGCTTTGTAGGTAGCATTGCTGCGTACATTGCTTAAAGGACCATAATCCAAGTCGGGCATATCCACATAGAACATTCCATGATAGTACCATGCGTTCTGGAAGTCGAACTTGATGTCAGAAGCCGTCTGGTTGTCGAGCTTGAAGGTCTTACCCAGTGTGACTTTAGCGCTTGAAGAAGAAGCACCGTACTTAGTGCCCCCGTCCCAAGTGCTGTTTGACGTACGGATAAGGAAGCCCCAGGTAGTATTGAGGTTTACCGTGAGTTCGAAGAGGTTGTTGCCCTTATCATAGAATTTCTTTATGACCCCATCACCAAAGTAGAGGTACTTGGCATTCGTGGTGCTCTGGTCTGGATTGTCGGCATCTGCCTTGTCGGCCTTCGTCACAGTGAGAGTCTTGTCGCCCCAATTCAGTACAAACTTATAGACTCCATTCACTCCATCGGCATTGTTGGCAGCATGCCATTCGCCACTGCTGTAGCCATCTACGGCTGGGAGACGTCCAGCCTTAATGTCACCCTCAGGATCTTGTGAGAATGTGTAGAAATTGCGGTAAGGACTGTTCACATCGCTGGAGGCGCTCTTGAACCACTCATGATCCTTACCTGTATGGTTCATCACATAGTCCAGATATATCTTAATGCCAGCCTCATGGGCTTTGCTCACCAAATTGTCGAAATCAGCCTCGGTGCCATACTGTGGATTCACCGTGGTATAATCGGTCACATCATAGCCATGATAGCTCATAGCAGGATGGATGGGCGAAAGCCAAAGGGCACTGACTCCCAGACTCTTCAGATAATCCATCTTGGAGGTGATGCCATTGAAGTCGCCTATGCCATCGCCATCGCTATCGGCAAAGCTATATACCAAAAGCTGATAGGTTATATCTGCACGTTTCTGTCCATCCCAAGCATCGGGTTGGGCAGCCACAGCAGTCCATTCCACCGTAGGAGTAGGCGTTGGTGTTGGAGTGGGTGTGGGGGTAGGCGTAGGTTCTGGAGTAGGACCATCATCGCCTCCACAAGAAGTGAGTACGCCAAGCGTAACCAGACATGTCAAAAGTATTCCTATCAGTCTATTGGTTTTCATGATTCGATTATAATTGACGAATTAATAAATATGTCATCATTAAAGAAAGGGCATGCTCCCTCTTAGAAGCACGCCCTTTCATAGTAAGAGTTATTATTTAGCACTGATGGTGTAGTGAGCAGCACCTGTAGCGCCATCAAGATAGAACTTGATGAGGTAGGTACCTGCGGTTACGCCAATGTTCGGGCCATCCTGAGAGAGGCTGTCAGGCTCACCACCCCAGTTGGTGCCCCAATCATGGTTGGCACGGAACTTGAACTCACCATCGTTCAGAGTAGTAGTTACTTCGAAGCAACCTTCCTCTGCATTATAAGTCAGGTCGGTGTCAGTATCCCAAGCGCCATTGGCAGAGCCAATGATGCTCACTGTGAATGGGGTAGTCTCGAAAATCATCTCACCAAGGTCAACCTTGATCATATAGAAGCCTGCGGCTACACCTGGCATATTAGGACCACCTGCATCGGTAATCTTATTGCCATCCACATATTCCCAATCGCCATCCCAGTTGTCCTCATTAGGCTTGAACTTATACTCACCATCGAGCCAGTAGTAACCTACATACTTGCCATCATAGTTGGCCGAACGCAGGGCATGGGCAGTACTCCAGCTACTCTCATTACCAATCTCATAGATGTACTCCTTGAAGGCCATTGGAGTGAATTCCCAAGTACCTGCCAGCACATTGATAGAGATGCGGTAATAGGTAGCGCCATCGGAAGCAGGCTGATTGAATGCGCCAGCATCACCAATGACATATTGTCCCTTCAGAGACTCATCGCCATTATCTGCTGCGCAAATCAGGCTACCCCAGAAGTTGTCGCCATAAGCTGTTCCAGGAGCCAGCTTGAACCAGTTATCTACACGGTTGCCATTATCATCTACTGGTGCAGGAATCACGATGCTGAAGATAGGATCCAGATAAGCACTCACACCACTGTTGGTGAGTTGGTAAGTCTTATCAGAATCGCTCCAGCCATTCAGGGCACCCACATAGTAGTACTCGTCACAGAGGTCTTCTACGTATGGAGTGAACTCATAAGTTCCAGACAGCATATCCAGCTTCAGGACGTAAGTCTTTGCGCCATCGCTGGCTGGCAGGTTCCATGCCTGAGCATCCTTGGTCACAAAGCGACCTTGCAGTGTGCCGTCACCATCGGTAGCAGCACCTAAGAGGCCACCCCAGAAGTCCTCAGACTCATAAGCAGATGCAGGAGCAATTTTGAACCAGTTGTCTGCACGACTGCCATCCTCATTGGTAGGCGCAGGAACCACACCTACGAAGATAGGATCTTCATAGACATCGGCACCACTGTTCTTCAATGGATAGGTCTGATCTGAATCGCTCCAACCATTAGCAGCACCCACATAGTAATACACATCTTCTATAATAGGAGCAGCAGCAATGGCCTTCAGCTCTACCGTTCCACCCGTAGCTACGATGGCCTGACCACCGTCCATATAGTCGGCTGTAAGTTCGGCACTGAACGTACGGGTATCTGGACGCAAGCCATACTCTGTATTAATCACTTCCTGCAAGTCGGCCACAGCCACCTTACCAGTAGGACCGGCGTTGATGGTATAAGTATTAGAAGAACCCTCTGGAGTCAGTACGAGCTTCAGATTGGCCAAAGTCACACCATAAGGCAGTGAATTAGGCAATGTCACATTCAAAGCAGTCACAGAGTCGCCCTTAGCCTCACCAAGATTGACTACATCCGCAGCCTTAGCCGTGAAACCAGCAACCTTAATGGCACTCACCTGATCCCAACCCTGCGGAGCAGCGACGTCTTCATTAAAATCCTCGTTGCAGGCAGCCATGAAGGTCATGGCGCCCAGCAACATATATAATGATAACTTTTTCATAATGTCATTTATTAGATTTTAGTTATTCAATACGACCCGTATCATTGGTAAAGTTCAAGTAGAGCTTCTGGCCCTGATTACCAGCCACACGCTCCTGGTCGCCACCATTGGCACGGTAAACAATCTTACCATCGAAGATCATAAACTCAGACTTCCACCAGTCGTAGCCAGGCACTTTCACGTATGCACGAACGCCCTGTGGATCGCTGGCAGGTGAAACGCCATCAACAGATGCTACGAAGGCAGGAGAAACGAACTCACCATCTGGTGTGGTAGGCGTGGTGAACTTACCAGCAGGCACCAACTCATCCCAACCACCGAGGGTATTTCCTATCAGCCAAACAGCAGCTTCCTCAAAGTCCACCTCAAAGGTAATGTCACGGCCTACAACGGCTGTCTTCACAACCAAGAGGTACCAGCCTGGATTGCCCACACCGATGTTGCCACCGTCATCGCTGACGTTAGCACCAGCGTTATCTACGATGGTCACCTGGCCGTAGCCCTTCTCACCACCGTTCCATGACGTTGCAGTATTGATCTTGAAGCCACCATCGAGGTAAACCATGCGCCACATCACGTTAGGAGCACCATTGACTACCACCATCTCAGGAGCAGTATCCCAACTCCAACCATTGAAGCTACCTATCACATAAATATGCTCTGGCAGATTTACTGGAGGCAATGCAAAATGCAACTTCACATGAGGCAGAGTAATCACATTTGAGATGATGTCACCGCTCTTAGCCTGAGCACCTGTAGCATTGGGCAGGTAAGCACGCAGGCGGATATACACTGGGATATCCAATGGGAACTGGTCGCCATCATAGCCAGCCTCAACAGCCATGGTAGTGGCTGCCACAGCCAGTTCTGAAACATCTACGTTCATCAAAGCCGTAGAATACTGAGTAGTCAGCTCTGTGAAGTTGCTGAAGCTCTGAGAAAGTGACACCTGCACAGCATACATGGTAGCAGCCGTATAACCATAGTTAGGCTGCGTGCAGGTAAGCTGCAAAGTTGTGGAATTCTCCAAATCATAGGTGCCATTGACAAAGGCTGGTGTATTCAGCTGAAACACCGATGGCTCCTGATATACAGGATTGGAGTCTCGATCACTGCTGCAAGCAGTGGTTAGCACCAGTCCTGCGAATAATGAAGCTAATATCTTAATGCTTTTCATAATGTTATCTTTTTAATTACGAATTATGAATTATGAATTATTCAAGATTCTTCATTCTTAATTCTTCATTTATATTAGTAGCCTGGGTTCTGCACCAGATTGTTGTTAGCCACGATGTCCTTAGTTGGAAGGCCGAACACATTGCGCTGTGCACTGAAGTTGGAACCATTGCGGGCACCACCCTTCCATTCCCAAACATAGTCTGAGTTACCGCCAAAACGTCCGAAGCGAATCAGATCCATACGACGACGACCCTCGAACATGAACTCGCGTGCCCACTCATCGCAGATATCATCCAGAGAGTAAACACCCTGCTTAGAAGCAGTGGCATGAGCGCGGTCTTTCAGTGCGTCAATGGCAGTCTTGGCCTCGCCTGTATTACCCAAACGGGTCTGTGCCTCAGCATACGTCAGATAAGCCTCTGCAGCACGCATGAAAGGAACGTCCATATCCACGAACTTAGAGTCGCGAGGGTTGGCACCAGTAGAATAGCAGTTAGTGAACTTACCTACTGAGAAACCATCAGTAAAATTAGAGGTTTCTTCTACACTGAGGTTACGATCCAGGCTGAAGAACATGGCACGATCATCGCCAGCTGCTGTAACCATACCTGCGACATCGAGTCCCGTAGGAGGCTCACTGTTAGGGAAGAAAATCTCCACCAACTGCTTGCGGGCACGGTTACCAGCCCATGACTCGCTGGTACCATGGTCACCCATATCGTCTTTATTCGTTGAAGCGATGAGGAACTGTGCGCCACCATAGCTCTGTGTGTCTATGCCATCAACCAGCAATGGGAAGATAATCTCATCTTGTGCACCATTGCTATTGTTGTCTCCCATGAACAGATACTTAAAGTTAGGAGTCAGCTTGTAGGCAGAATCCATCACTCTCTTGGCATATTCAGCAGCCTTTGCCCATTGTGGGGTACCTGTATAGACTTGTGCATTGAGGTAAAGGCGTGAAAGCAGCAACCAAGCAGCAGCCTTGTCGGCACGTCCATAAGTACCTTGCTTTGGTTCAGACATATCGTTCACACAGTCTGTCAGTTCACTCTCTATGAAGCTGAACACCTCTGCACGGCTGGCCTGTGGAGCATTCTCTGAAGTCAGGGCTGTCACAAAAGGCACGTTGCCATAGAAGTCCATAGCATAGTAGTAGTAGAGTGCACGCAGGAATCTTGCCTCTGCACGCATCTTCACTGTTTCAGCGTCTGCATCATCAGCAGTCTGTGTCAAGAAAGAGTTAGCCAGCGTGATGCCGAAATAGATGCGATAATATTCGCCTGTAATCATACCATGAGAAGCATCCCAAGTGCCAAAATTCAGCTCAGGAATACCTGGGTCACCCCAACTGCAAATAGCCTCATCGGTAGGCAGCTCATTCATGTTCCATATCTGACGGAAGAAGTCTGAGGTACCCTCATCAATATCGGCAATGTCGCCATCACCAGCAGGGCCATTCTGTCCTGTCAGCACCATGTTGGCATAAATCTTAGCAAACACGGCATCACGATTGAACTCCATAGAAGTACTCTTATCAATGGTGGGGTCCACATCCAGATCGCCTGTGCATGAAGTCAATCCCAAAGTCAGGGAAAGTGCTGCCACAGGCAGCAGTGTCTTCGTGTATTTAGTTAGAATATTCATATCTTCAATGTCTTTAAAGGGTTAGAAATTAAGGCTAAGTCCCAGCATTGATACCAAAGGACGTGGGTAGAAGTTGTTGTCGATACCGCCACCTACTTCTGGGTCAAGGCCCTTGTACTTAGTGATGGTCAACACATTCTGCACCGTAGCATATACACGGCCGTTGATGCCGCGCTTAAACAGATTGTCGAAGCTGTAACCCAGCGTGATATTGTCCACCTTCAGGAAGGATGCGTTCTGTACGAACATGTCGCTCATGAAGTAGTTTCCTACACCCTGGAAGCCTTTATCCAAGTGGCGTGTCACAAAGTTGCTGAAGAAGCCGCTCTGTGCATAGACAGCCGCCTTACCCTGATTGGAGTTATTGCTCTCCACATTATTAAATACGTAGTTGTTCAGGCTGGCACGCAGTGAGAAGCTGAAGTCCCAGTTCTTCCAAATCATCTTAGAAGACAGACCCATCAGCACGTCAGCTGCCGGCTTCTTGTAGAAGTAGCGATCCAAGTCACTGATGATACCATCACCGTTGCGATCTACGTACTCATTTTCAATGGCCTTGCCATTCTCATCATATACCTGCTGGTAAACCAGGAAGCTATAGGCAGGATGACCCACGGCCTGTGCCTGTACGGAATTACCAGTACCACCAGCGATGTAGCCTGTTGGCAGGTAATAGCCAGGAGCAGCCTCACCCACTGTCATGGAAGTGATCTTGTTCTTGTTCCAAGTCACGTTGTACTGCACATCCCACATGAAGTCGCGTGCTTGGATCACCTTACCACCGATAGAGAATTCCAAACCTGTGTTCTTCAGAGAACCCACGTTGGCCATCACTGTATTCTTGAAGTTTGAACCTGCTGCCACTGGAACTGACTGAAGCAGATCTTTGGTGTTACGATGGTAGAAGTCGAGGGCAGCTGTGAAGCGACCATTCAGGATACCGAAGTCCATACCAGCATTCCAAGTGGTGGTCTTCTCCCAAGTCAGGTTGTCGTTATACGCATTTGGACGGGAAGTTGTACCATCGCCGATGATTGGATAGAAGGCATGCTCACGGTTGGCTACGTATGAAGCGAAATAGCTATACTCACCGATACCTTCCTGCTGACCAGTCAGACCATAGCCCAGACGGAGTTTCCAGTCACTGATCCAATCGATGTCTTTAACAAAGCCTTCCTCGTTGATCTTCCAAGCCAATGCCACTGATGGGAAGTAACCCCAGCGATTGTCCTTGTTGAACTTAGAAGAACCATCGGCACGGAATGTAGCTGTGAGCATATAGCGCTGAAGCAGCGTATAGTTCAAGCGGCTATAGAAAGAAACCAGATAGCTCTCTGCGGCTCACTCACGGTTCACCTCATTATACTTAGTGTTCTGCAAAGCAGGATCACTGTTGGTGCCAGGAATCCATCCCCAGCCCTGGTTGGTGCCTTCACGATGGAAGTGCTGCCATTCATAACCAGCCATGATGTCGAAATTGTGGTTCTCTGTGAACTCCTTAGCATACTGCAGGTATGAGCTGAACAATAAGTTGTACTTATCTGTCTTATCTACGCCTGTGTAGCCATAGTAGTTGTTGCTGGCACTACGTGGGTCGATGTCGTTGTTCTGCTTACCAGTAGAGAGGTCCATACCACCATTGGCATGGAAGCGCAGGTCTTCAAAACCATGGAACTTATAATCCAGCTCGATGTTTCCAATGAGTGACTTAGAAGTGGCACGATTGTTCTGGAATTCCAGTGTTGCCACAGGGTTGGCCTGAGCCAGTGAATTGAAAGCCAATGGCCAAGTAGGATCACCAAAAGCATTGGTGCTGGTCCACTGCTGGAAGCCACCAAATGAGGTCACATAGCTAGGATCATTGTTGTAGATAGGCTGGGTAGGATCGTATGTCAATGCCGAACCTACCACGCCACCATCAGCATAGCGGTTCTTAGCCACCATACCTTTGGCGTTCACGTTGAAATTCAAGTGATCTTCCATGAACGACGGAGAGAAGTTCACTGAAGCAGTGTAACGCTCGAAGTCGGAAGTCTTGATGATACCTTTCTGATTGGTATAACCCACAGAAGCACGGAATGGCATACCAGCGATGTTGCCTGTAGCAGTAAGGTTGTGGTCGGTACTGATAGCCGTGCGGTAGATTTGGTCTTGCCAGTCGGTATTAGCACTGCCCAGATGTGAAGCCTGATCACTGCCTTCGCCATACAGATTGTTGATGAAAGAGCGGTACTCATTGCCGTCCATCACCTCCAGACGATTCTTGATGGTGCTGGCAGAAACGTTACCGTTGTAAGCCAAACGAATCTTGCCAGACTTAGAACCCTTCTTCGTGGTGATGATGATCACACCGTTAGAAGCACGAGAACCATAAATAGCTGTAGCAGAAGCATCCTTCAGCACGGTGAAGCTCTCGATATCGTTAGGATTCACCATGGCCAGAGGGTTACTCAAGCCCTGTACACCATTGTTATCCATAGCCAGACCGTCGATCACTATAAGAGGGTCGTTTGAGGCACTCAGTGAAGCACCACCACGGATACGAATGGTAGAACCACCACCAGGAGTACCACCATCAGAAGTGACATTCACACCAGCAATCTTACCGGCCATCATGTCTTGCGCATTCGTTACCAGACCGCGGTTCATCTCATCAGGCTTGATAGCCGTCACAGAACCCGTCAGGTCATTCTTCTTAGCAGTACCATAACCAATGACAATCACCTGCTCCAGCATCTGAGAGTCATCTTGCAAAGTCACCACTACTTCAGGAGCGGCCGAAACCTCTTGGGTCACATAGCCGATAAAAGAGATGGAAAGTGTCGCGCCAGCAGGAACTGTCAGCACGAAGTTACCATCCAGGTCGGTAACCACACCATTGGTAGGATTACCTTTCTCTACGACGTTTGCGCCAATCACCTCAAAGCCTGCTGTGTCTTTCACGTGGCCTTTCACGGTGATGTTTTGTGCATAAACGCCTACACTCAGAATCAACCCTAAAAATAGGGTCAGGAACCTACGGAAGGCTCCAAGCTTAACTTCATTCATGCATTTATCAGATTTAATGTTTCTATTTAAATGTTCTTTTTTAATGCCTGTTTAGTCAATTTGTTTCAAAATTACTGGTTGCTTTTCATTCTGCCAAGCAATTAATGTTAAAAAAGTGTGACACCTGCTGCAAACGATTGCAATTTGCTACTTAAACGCCTCCAAGCACGGGGCTGGTTTACCATCAGCAGTAAAGGCACCTTGATCGTAGGCATTCCAGCCCAGCGGTATGTAGTAAGCAGGACGCCAGCCTCCGAAGACCTGAGGTTCCCAATAGAAAGCGCCCACGCACTGCTCTGTATTCTTGGCTTCATCCATGAAGGCTTGGAGGGCTTTTGCAGCCTCCGCCTCATCGGCAGATTTCACGCCAACCTCTGTCACCATCACTTTCACTTGATATTTATTAGCCAAACTCTTAATCTGACTGATGGCCAACTGATTCACCTGTGCCCAAGTCTTATCGGCCTCTGTCTGTGGATAGTGCGACAAACCTATCATGTCCATCTTGCCACCCAGCTCCTTGTATTTCTTGAACCACCCGTCGGCATCCTGCCAAGCATTGTTCAGGTGGATGATGACGATGGCCTCAGCGAAAACCGTCTTCACGGCCTCATAGCCAGCATTGGTCAGCGCCACATAGTTACTCCAACCGTTGGGTGTATCTCCGCTGTCTGTCCAGAGTTGTCCTGTGGGCCACATCATGCCGTTACGGGTTTCATTGCCTACCTGTATCCACTTAGGCGTCACTCCTTGCGCCTTTAGTGCATTGAGCACATCCTTCGTATGCTCTGCCACTTTTTGTTTCAGATCATCCAAAGAGAGCCCTTCCCAAGCCTTTGGTGTTTCCTGTCGGCCAGGATCAGCAAAGAAATCGCTGTAATGGAAATCTATCATCACGTCCAGGCCAGCATTCTTGGCACGCACAGCTTTTTTCACCACGTCGGCCTTATCGCTCCATGGGCCGTAGCCATAGCCTTGCGGATCTACCCAGACGCGCAGACGCACCGCATCCATCCCTATCTCCTTCATCAGAGCAAAACAGTCACGCTCCTGCCCTGCTGCATTATAAAACTTCACGCCATCGGCTTCCTGCTCTGTCACCCAACTGATGTCTGCTCCTGCCACGAAAGTTTTAGCCGCAGGCTTCTCTTCTTCTTTGGGCTCCTCTGGTACTGGGGGTATGGGTGCAGGTTTCTCCGTAGAGTCAGAATCACCCCCACACGCATTCAGCCCAAAGGCCAGCATCACAGTAGAAAGAAAATAAGCGAAACTTCTCATAGATAATATTTGTTTTTAAGGTATCAATTACCACAAAATTACAAACCTTTTTTTTTAATGCAAACAATTGAGGCTGAAAAATTTGCATTTAGATATGTAAAAAAATGAGTGCAACAGACAAAAAAGGGCACACCAGCCAACTGATGCACCCCATTCATTTCTGTGGAGCTGGCGGGAGTCGAACCCGCGTCCAAACGAGGAACAAATGAGCTTTCTACATGCTTATTCTTGGATTGGTTTTCGAGCGCAGACAGACCCAAGACAGCCAATCTACGCCTTATCCTTTAAAAATTCATCCGCACGTCAAGGCCCGTGGAGACTATCCCCGATTTGACTGCACCACTTGATCAGGCTACTTCGGAGCAAGAGTTCCTGAGTGATGTCTTGTCCCAGCACCTAGTGCCAGGATTAAGCTCGATTTACTGATCTTCGATCAAGCAGCAAGAGCGTAGTTATTCTCGCCAATTAATTTTTTGAGGACTGAGATTAAAGTGCCAATCACACGATGCACTGCATGCTTACACATTCCTTCTACCCGCTGTCAAAACCAAACAACCCCAAGTAGAAACATATTTTCGATTGCAAATATACTACTTTTCAATAAATAGTGTATCTTTGTCGTCAAAATAATTTTCTTTTACTATGTACGGATTTATAAATGACTATTCAGTGATTGCGCATCCTAATATCATGAAGCGCATGTCAGAGATTAACCTTGACCAACACATTGGCTATGGATTTGATGAGATTTGTAAAAGTGCCCGTCACCTACTCCGCATCAAGATAGGCAACCCATGGGCACGCGTTTTCTTTGTAGTAGGCGGCACGCAGGCCAACATGAGCGTGATCAGCTCCCTGCTGAAGTCGGCAGAGGCTGCTGTCTGCGCCAACACGGGCCATATCTTCGTACATGAGACGGGGGCCATCGAAGCTACAGGCCATCGTGTGATTACCATCGAAACACCTGACGGCAAACTCACGCCTGCCCACGTGGAGAAGGTGCTGATGCAATATATGGAGCGTCCGCATGTAGTGAAGCCCAAATTGGTGTATATTTCTAATTCTACAGAGATAGGCACATTCTATACACGTGCAGAGTTGAAGGCACTGCACGACTACTGCAAGGCACACAACCTGTACTTCTTCTGTGATGGTGCTCGCATGGGCAGTGCCCTCATGGCAGAGGGAAGTGACTTGACGCTGCATGATTTTGCTGAGCTGACGGATGTGTTCTACATTGGTGGCACTAAGAACGGTGCGCTGATGGGTGAGGCTGTCATCTTCAATGATCATAAGCTGGGTGAAGACTACGATATGGTGATGAAGCAGCGTGGTGCTTTACTGGCCAAGGGGTGGATCTTAGGTCTGCAGTTCTATGAGCTTTTCAAGGATGACTTGTATTTCGACCTGGCTCGTCATGCCAACGTAATGGCGAAGAAAATCGCTGCAGCGTTCAAGGAGAATGGCATACAGATGCTGACGGATTCTCATACCAATCAGGTGTTCCCTATCCTGACGCATGCGCAGAAGGAAACCTTGAGCCAGAAATGGGGCTTCGAGTACTGGGGTCCTGTGGATGAAGAGAAGGATGCCTACCGCTTCGTAGCCGCTTGGAACACCATAGAAGAGAAGGTGGATGAGTTGGTGAAGGACATTGCAAATTTGTAATGCAAATTTGCAAAATTATAAAATTAAAAGATTATAAAATTAAAAAATATAGGATGAGGGGGAAGCTTCTTTATACGGTTTTATTGGGATTGGGGTTGGCTGCTTGCCAGCCTACAAGCCATGTGCCCGACGAGCTGAACATGCTGGTGGGTACTTATACAGGCAAGGGCAGTGAGGGCATCTATACATTCCGCTTCGACCAAGCAAATGGCACGGCTACCCCACTCGACTCTGCCAAGGTAACGAATCCTTCTTACGTGATTCCTTCAGTAGATGGGACGCTTGTCTATGCTGTGACAGAGACTTCTGATAGTACGGCAGCCCTGAATGCTTACCGTTTCGACAAAGTAACAGGGAAATTGGCTTACATCAATACTGAGCTGACTTTCGGAGAGGATCCTTGCTATATAGGCACCAACGGGAAGATAGCTGTGGCAGCCAACTATACAGGCGGCTCTATGACGGTGTTCCCTATCGCTCCAGACGGCTCCCTGCAGCCTGCTGATACGGTATTTTGCGGCACCACAGGCGGACCAGACCTTAGTCGCCAAAGCTCGCCACATGTGCATTGCACCTACTTCAGTCCCGATGGCAAGTATATCTTTGCCACAGACTTCAGTGCAGACCGCATTATCCGTTACGATCTTTCAAACAATGCTGTGCGGCCTACTGAGAGTGAGGTAGTCACTACGCTGAATGCCGACTATGGCCCTCGTCACATAGAATTCAGTGCAGATGGTACTCATGCCTATGTAGTGGGCGAACTCTCTGATGACATCACAGTGATGGACTATGCCGATGGTCGTCTGACCCCCAAGCAGGTAATCAATGGCAGTGATGCAGGGGGCAGAGGTGGAGCAGACATTCACCTCAGTCCTAACGGAAAGTTCCTCTATGCTAGCCATCGATTGAAAGAAGACGGCATCTCCATCTTCTCTGTGGCTGCAGATGGCACGCTGACTAAGGTTGGCTATCAGCCAACTGGCATCCATCCACGCAACTTCAACATCACCCCTAATGGCAAGTATCTGCTCTGTGCCTGCCGTGACAGTGATGTGATACAAGTATATGAAATAAATCCTCAGACGGGCTTGCTGAAAGATACCAAGCAAGATATCCACGTCAGCCAAGTGGTATGCGTGAAGTTTGTGGAATAATACTAATTTTAATAGACATTACGAAGATGAAAAAGCTACTTATCGCCACTATGGGGAGCCTGCTGCTGACTTCTGCCTTACAAGCTCAGACGGCTGTGACTGCAGGCATGATGTATGGCAAGAAATATGGAGTGACCTACATGCTGCCTAAGACACAACTGGAAATCCAGGTAGCAGCTACCAAGCATACCTTCAAGCCAGGAGAGTTTTGCAAGTATGCCGACCTCTATCTGCATATGAGTGATGTGCAGACACAGGCAGCAGACTACTGGACGCTCGACGAAGCCACTGTACGCAGCATTGGTGTGGCAGATAAGGAGAAAGTCTATTTCGTTGAGCTGAAGGACAAGACGGTGGCTCCGCTGATGGAGCTTACGTCGGAGGGTACCATCTACTCTATCAACCTGCCTTTCAGCGGAAAGAGCGTAAAGAGCACCACTCCTACTGCCTCTCCGCAGAAAGTCAAGCCTGATGCGCGTTCATTCTTTACAGAAGAAATCTTAGCGGCTACTTCTACGGCCAAGATGGCCGAATTGGTGGCACAGGAGATTTATAATATCCGCGACAGCAAGAATACACTGGTGCGTGGTGAAGCTGACAATCTGCCTAAGGATGGAGCACAGCTCCAGATCATGCTGGACAATCTGAACCTACAGGAAGAGGTGCTGACGGAACTGTTCACAGGTGTCACCACCACAGAGAGCCAGACATTTACCTTCCGCATCGACCCTGAGATGGCAGTCAACAAGGTGGTTTTCCGCTTCTCACAGAAGCTGGGTGTCCTTCAGAGCGATGACTTAGCAGGCGAGCCTGCCTATATCACAGTCGCCAATCAAGGCCTGATAACCCCACAATCGCCAGAGGAAGCTGCTAAGAACAAGAAAGAGCTGGAGGGTATTGCCTACAATGTGCCTGGAAAAGCTTTGGTGACACTCACTTTCAAGCAGTCACAGTTGTTCAGAGAGGAACTTCCTATCACCCAGCTGGGCAGTGTGGAGTACCTCGCCTCCTCACTTTTCAATAAGAATGCCACCACTACTGTGCTCTTTGATGGAAATACTGGAGCGTTGGTGAAAGTGGATCGGGAGTAGTTTAGGGTTTAGGGTTTAGAGTTTAATATTTCAACCAGATGAACTTATCTTTGTGCAGTTGCTGGATGTAGGTAACTGCACGATTGTTTATGTCCTTTTCTTCTGGGAACTGATAAGCCATGCGCTCTGCTATTTCGTCCACAGTGCTATGGCCATCTATCGAATTCCAGATTTCTGAACCATATTTCTCTAAAGGCACGTGGATATAGGTAGAAAGCATAGGGAAGAGCTTGTTGAGCCAGCGATATGGAAAACGAGGATAGGCCAGCACCAAGCAGCCGTCCTCCCCCTGTTCTGTCACAATATGCGACCTCCGCACAGGAATCGTCTCCCTTATGTCCACCTTAACACCCAATGATTAATTATTAATTATTAATTATTAATTATAAAATATAAATTATGAATTATGAATTATGAATTATGAATGTTTAATGTTTAACGTTTAATGTTTAACGTTTAATGTTTAACGTTTAATGTTCAACGTTCAATGTTCGGCTTCTCCAGCCCATAGCCCTTCTTCTTGTCCAGCCAAAGCATAGCTACAGCCACTAAGACACCTGCCAGTCCTGTGCAGGCAAAGATCTGCATACCTGTAGTATAGGTGGGATCTGTTTCGTTGGCACGGCCCACGAACATCGGGATGATGGCACGGCCGAAGTTCTGTATAAAGAAAATCAATGAATAGGCGGTGCCCAAACACTTCATGGGGATGATCTTTGGCACGATGGGCCACAAGGCTGCTGGCGTGAGTGAATAGCCCACACTGAGCACCACCATGAGAAAGATGGCAAAGGCGCTGGCATGCACTGGCAATGAGAACCCAAAGTGTACGAAAGTGAGCATAGCCGTACCTATGATGATCAGCGTCACGCCACGACCATACTTATCGTACAGACTGCCAAAGAGTGGGGTCATCAGCATGGTGCCAAACGGAGCAATGCTGGTGAAGAAGCCTGCAACATCGGGGGCTACGCTATATTTCTCGATCATCAACTTGGCGGCAAACTTGAGAAACGGACTCACTGCAGAGTAGAACAGCACTACAAAGAGCGTGATAAGCCAGAAGCCTGGGTTCTTCAGTATGAGGCCGATGTCACTGAGGCGGAAACTTTCCTCCTCATTGAGAATTGTGGATTGAGCATTGAGATTTTTCTCGTCCTTGTCTAAGCGGATATCCAATACACAGAACACCAAGAAAGACACCAAGCCGATAAGCAGACAGACCAAACCTACCAGAACCGGGGTGGAGAGCGTGAAATGACGTGCCAGAGGCGCACTCACACTGAGTGCCATAGCTGTGCCCAGACGGGCCATAGCCAGCTGAATGCCCATCGCCAATGCCAATTCGTGCCCCGTAAACCAGCGCACCATGGCCTTGCTCACCGTGATGCCACACATCTCATAGCCCACGCCAAAGATGGCAAAGCCCAAGCTCGCCACTGCAGCCGACATGGGGAGGCTCACATTCAGATTGAGAATTGAGAATTGAAAATTGAAGATTTGCCCTATCAATGCAGGATTGGTGATAGCATAGTACTTGATGCCTACGCCTATAAGCATCAGCGAGCACGACAGTACACCCGTGAAGCGCACGCCCATCTTGTCGAGGATGAGTCCGCTGAAGAAGAGCATCAGCAGGAAGACGTTGATGAGTCCACCAGAACCAGAGAAGAAGCCATAGTCCGTGCTGCTCCATCCCAGTCCGCCCTGCTCCACTGGCAGTTCCAGCATGGTCTCCAGTGGCGACATGATGTCATTGAGCAGGTAGCCCATCATCATGGCAGTAGCCACAATGACCAGCACCGTCCAACGCGCCACAGGGGAGTCGTTTATTTTTCGCTTAATTGCTTCAGGCATTGCGTACTTTATTAATTGAGGATTGAGGATTGAGAATTGAGGATTACGGCTTCGCCGTTTCCCTCTGGAAGGGCTAACACTTCAAAGCATAATTCTCAATCCTCAATTCTCAATTTTCAATTTTACTTAATGTTCGGCTCTTCCAGTCCTAAGCCCTTCTTTCTATCCACTACCTTCAGCAGTAAGCCAAGCAGCAGGGCTGCCACGCCCAGACAAGCCAGCATCACCAGCGGAGCGGTATAGTCGAACTGTGTAGGATCTGTCACACCTGGATTGGTCTTATCCAGCACCTTACCGATGAGCAGTGGGAACAGCCAGAGGCCGATGTTCTGAATCCAGAAAATCAGAGCGTAGGCAGAACCTATCACCTTGGCATCTACCAACTTTGGCACGCTTGGCCACAGAGAGGCTGGTACCAGAGAGAAAGAGGCGCCCAGCACCAAGATAGTGGCGTATGCTATCACCACACCACCTACGGCATTGCCCTTGAAAGCAGGCAGCACGAAGGCGAAGGTGAGGTGACAAGCAATGAGGAGCAGTGAGCCCAGCACCAGCATAGACGCTGCCTTGCCCTTATGATCTACATAGCTACCCAAGATAGGTGTGATGAGCACTGCCAGCAGTGGGAACACAGCGAAGATGCTCTCTGCCGACTGGCGCATATAGCCCATGTAGCAGTAGGTAATCAACGCCAGCACAGAGATGCCCAACAGCAGGTACTGGCGGAACTTAGTCTTCTGGAAGTTGCTCATGAAGCCCGTTGCAGCCACTATCAGCATGATGATGTATTGCTGAATGGTCACAGAGCTGCTTGCCCAATAAGAGTCTGCCGAAGGCTCCACCAATGTGAGGTTGCACTGCAGCATATTCACGGCATACTTTTGGAATGGGAAGATAGCCGAATAGTAGAGCACACAGAGCAGTGCCACTATCCAGAAACCACTGTCAGAGAGAATCTTACCTATGTCGGATACCTTGAACGGATCGTCCTTCTCCTCTGCCTCACCCGTCTGGGCATCCAGCTTCTTGTCCATGAAGAAATAGACGATGGTCATAATCAAGGCGATGCACATCAGCACCACGCCGAAAGCCACTGAGCGAGAAACACTTACCTGGCCACCCAACTTAGCGAAGAACGGTGAGAAAATCATACACGTAGCCACACCCAGACGAGCCAATGCCATCTCAGAACCCATAGCGAGCGCCATCTCGCGGCCCTTGAACCACTTCACGATACCACGGCTCACGGTGATGCCAGCCATCTCGCAGCCACATCCGAAGACCATGAAACCGCAGGCAGCCAACTTGGCCGAAGCGGGCATGCCCTCATAGAAAGGTGAAACGCCCAGCTCGTCGAACAGCGGAATATAATTAAGGTGTGTATTGAACCATGCCTCCAAGCCTGTGCCCATAAATGCCTCAGACACCGCATACCACTTGATGATGGCACCCACCAGCATCACAGCGCCAGAGAGCACAGCCGTGAAGCGCACGCCCATCTTGTCGAGGATGATACCTGCGAAGATGAGGAAGAAAACGAATACGTTGAGGAACACCTCAGAGCCCTGCATGGTGCCAAAGGCGGTGCTGTCCCATCCGCGCGTTTCCTGCATCAAGTCCTTGATAGGTGAGAGAATGTCCATGAAAATGTAGGCACAGAACATGGCCAGTGCCAAGAGCAGCAGCGCGGTCCAGCGCATTCCTGCCGAGTCTCTAAGAGTCTTTTCCATAATGATGATTATCTATTTGTTATTATTTGCTGCAAAATTTCAGCAAAAATACACTTTTCTTGGCAAATTGCCAAACAGAGAAAACACATTTTACCTACACTCCTACACCAGCACCATTTATCTATCTGTATCACAGCTGTTTAGAGCGGTGTAGGTAAATGCCGTCACCTACACCCCACCTACACCACCCTACACCTTTATATAGCATTCCCTATCCATGAGGCAATAGAAAGGAGTTTGTAAGCAAAGCGGTGTAGGTGGGTGTAGGTAAGGTGTAGGTAAACCGTTTTACCTACACCTATTTACATGCTATCTATCAACGCATTAAGCACCAATGGTGTAGGAGTGTAGGTAAAATTGCGCGCGAGATTATAGCAAATACTCAGCATGGTTACGGCAAAGCATGAGATTGGTTACGGCAAACTGCCACTTTGCTTACGGCAAAGCACCGCTTTAGTGCCTCTAAACTGCCACTTCATTTGCCAGAGCGTTGAAGAAAATTTGCGCGTATGCACAGCAAAACTTTTTCCTATGCACACCAACATTTTTTCCTAACTAAGAAAAAAAAATTCTCTAACTGCGAAAATAAATGTTCCCAACTGTGGGCATTTTTGCTCACGGTTAGGAACATCTTTGAGCATCACATGCAAAGGGCTTATGATTCTTTTAACATTGACAAGATATCGTCTATGAACTGCTTAGCTTCTTCCTTTGAATTGAAGTTCTTGTAGTATTTTGGTCTCTGAGAGATAGCCTTATAGATTAGTCTAACGGCATCACACCCAAATCGACTTTCCTTTAACTCAACTCGGATGACAAGTTTCGTCTCATCTGCTTCTTCAAGCACATAGTTGTAATCTGCCCCACGTGCTAATCGTAAGGGGTGCTCGCTGAACGACATTTTGAGGATATTGCCATCTCTGATTTCTATGTGGTTGAGCATAGAAAGCCAGTACGCAGACCTGAAGATATCAGAAGTCTTCTCTGTCGTAGTAGCCAAATAATCAAGGAAAGGCTCTATGTCAGAATAATAGAAATCTCCTAATTGCCAATCCGGATATGTGGATGTTATCTCTGTATAATCGCTATATACTTTTCCCCCATCAAACCAGAAATAATCTGGAAACATCATTCTTCCATAAGGGAAGATAAGAAAAAAATCCCTACTAATGTGACTATCTAATATACCATCCCTCAGCTCTTCTTCTGTATATTCTACTTCTGGTTCTTGAACATCAAGTTTGGTTACTACCCAGTCACCTTTCTCTTTCTTCAAGAAAAATGTTGTTTCAGAAGAAAAGCCCTTATAATAATAGAATTTGCCTTCCCCCAGTTTCATCAAATCATAAATAGACATGGCAGATCTTGTAGAAACTTCTTCCATCACCTCGTCACTGCTACATGATGGTAACAGAAATGCAGCCATGAGAGCACAAAGTATTAATCTTATTAGTTTCATAAGCAAATATATTAAAAATTAATAATGGTTGTGATATATCTTTTTATTATATTTATAGTGTTTTGTATCAACTACCCAATCTGTATCGTAGACTGAGAATCTCAAGTCATTATATGCTAGGACATCTTCACACCAGTTCATGGATATTTTAGAATATCCTGTCGTTTGATATTCTGTCTTAGAATATACCCAGCTTGTGACATTTCCCCATTCATCATAAGTATTCATTGGCTCTCCATAGATATCTGTACCGACCCAAGCATAAACTAACGCATACCGAGTGTAATCTGTCACATATTTATCAATCAAGAAAGCATGACCATCCGAACCATTTGAACTTGTAGTGGCAGTTGTAAGGACCGGATATCCTGACCCCAAAATGGAAAGCACTTTAACAAAATTCATATTTTCCATTATGAAAGGATCTGAGATATAATCATTCACTGCGCTCACAATGCTATCATTTCTTACGGTTCCTTTCCCATTTGAATAATTCGCATTCATTCGGCTTCCTAAATAACCGACGAAATACGCGGCTCGCGGGCAAGAGTTGCCTGGTCCTCCAGGCTCCAAGCCAACCATACCAAATCCATAATTTGTATATGTGTATGTGTTGGTTGACGGATTATACAAACTTGGGTATTGATTTGAATCTGCAGGAGGCATAGGTATAAGCCAGTTTTGACATCCAGTTACATTATCCGAATAAAACTTCAGCAATTGGCCAACAGCAATAGGACCGCAACCTGCATTTGAATGATAGGAGCCATAATAGGGCACAAACTCGTTAAATGGATAACCTTGATGCCAGTGGGTATTTGTAAGATGGTCAATTGAATCCGTGCTATAACTTACAGGTGTAGAAGAAATAAGCATCCAATAACCTTGGCCCAGATAGTCTTCTATTCCACTTCTGGTTTTAGCTTCGTCATTCCTTTTATGTATGATTTTCCAGTCTTCGTGTTGCTTATTATCTTTATTCTCTACTTTTTTTGAAGCTGCCACTTCTTCAGCTATACTAGCAATATATGTTTTGACAGATTCAGGCATTTCATCTTCATTATAAGAACCAGCCTCAGATGAAACAAGAACAATAGGAGTACGTTCGTCAGTAGAAAGGAGTTCCCACCCTTTTTCATAATTAGCTACATAAATTACAGTATCACCCTCATATTCGTAAGGAGTGAGTGTATAGGAAGGAGCATCCTTGCCAGAAAACTTCACCTTTTTAATATATGTTTCCAGCAAATCCAACGTCGTTGGTTCTTTAACCTTCATATTATCTATAGTAGCTTCAGCTCTGGAAGCAGCTGCTTCCACATTAGTCAGTACTTCTTCATCTTGAGTACATGCAACGAACAAAGCGACAAATGTAATCGCAGAAATATTAGTTAAAATCCTTTTCATAATGATCGGTTTTAAATTCTTATCCTACATGTTCTCATTCTATAAATGCAAAGATATAGAAAACCTTGCATTTACAGAATGAGTTTTTTATTTGATATCTAAATGATTAAAAATACCCTAAAAGGTGACGTCCATTGAAGTTCAGTTCAATACAGAACTTAGACTCACTGACAGTAGAAGGCAAGATGATGGTATTCTTGCCTGAGACCATAGCAGAGGTGTAGGTATAAATGGCCTCACCTGCTACATCATAAATAACTACTTCCATGCTCTCGATAACATAAGGAGCATAGACATACACTTCATTGTCCTCATAGGTAACGGAAAGAAACAATGCTGGGGAGCGATGAGGGTTATTGGGTGTTGAATCTGGTAAACCCTCAAGATTAACAGGGATTTCTTGAGCAGTAATTGTAGCAGAAAACAAAGCTGCAAATACTGTGGTAAAAAAATACTTCATAACAATTGCCTTTAATATTTCACACAAAAATATAAGGAAAAAAAGATAAAAAGACATTTGTAGTTCACGTTATAGTTCATGAACTGAGAATAGTGTTCATGTTTTTGTTCAAACTTAAGATAGATAATATATGAATAACAAGTTTTTATAGCATGTAAATATATTCGTCAAGATTTTTCGCTCCACCAGCCTCACCAGAGATCTTTCTGTATAATCTACTGCGAATATTTGAAAGATTTGACTTACTATAATTCGTTAAAAAGGCCACATCCTTCGGAGATACACCCATTCTGCTAAGTAATAATATTTGAAGTTCAATATCACTGTACACACTTTTGCACATTAAGCGATTCATGAAGTCTGGGGCTAAATCATAGTATGTATTCTTCAGTTTCACAAAATCTTTATAGCTTAATCTTTCTTTTTGCTTATTAATAAGATATATAACTCGAGCATGCATTTCTGACTCTTTCAGTTTAGCGTCAATTTCTTCTCTATGTCTTTGGATTTCCTCTGCATCTGCAATTTGGCTAAGCAGTAGAGAATGCATCTCTTTTAACAAATCAGACTGAACAGGCTCTGAATCTGTTGGGCAGTCCAACTGAGACTCAAGTACCTTGGCATAGTCTTTCTTTTGTTCTATTGAAAGCTCTGCTATTCGTTTCATCGTTTGTTGTGCTTGTTCCAGTTCTTCCATTTTATTCTGCATGGCCTGTCTCGCTTGTCTTACTTGACTTACATATTTAAGCACACCCAAAGCAATGGTGATTAAAGAGAGAACAAGTATTAAGATAATCCAACGATTTGTATTATTGCGAATAGTGATGGCTTCACGCTCTTCTATGGCTTTCTGATAATTGTAGAGGGAAGCCATTTGAGCGATACTTTCTGTTGCAGTAATTGATTTGACAGAATCTCTAAAAATTAGATATTGGTTTAAGTAGAAAGTCTCTTCATTATCATGATGCTTTTCTGCATTTATAATTGCTAAATGCTCATATGCGGATTGTTTGCCATATATGTTACCTACGTGAAGCAATTCGTTGAAATAATATGAAGCTGAGTCGATAACACCTAATTTATAATAGATAATTCCAGCAATAGAATAAATATTACTGATATTTGAACGATTTACATGCTTGAGTGGCAATTGAATATATGTTTTCGCTTTTTTAACATCCCCTATCTCACAATATAAATTGGCAATTTGACAATCTATTTCATCCATTGCTAAACTATCAGATCCTTCTGTGAGTAACGTTCTTGCTCTTAAATAATAGTCCAGCGACATGTCAAACATATTGCGACTACCATAAATAAACCCCATATTCACCAGATCACTACTCATCTCAGTTTTTTCTTCTAAGATAGAGTCATTTAGGTAAGAGCTTTGATAGCACGATAGAGCTTCGTCATACAGATTCTGGCGGTAGAACAGAAATCCCATCTGGTTATTGACGTAGCGTCGAAGTGGTGAGGCTCCTTCTGGCAATACCTCCAATGCTTTCTGATAATACTCCAAAGCTCGTGGTGCATCACCAAGATCACGATAGGTGCTACCCATATAGTAATAGGCTTCAGGGAGTAGGCGTTTATCACCTCCATGCTCGTAGTAGTGCAACACTGATAGCATGAGGCTGTCGGAAGTTTGGGAAATATAGGCTTTGTCCTGAGCCTTAATAGTGAGCAGGCTATAATACATCTGTGTGGCTTTGTCCCACTGAAGGCTTTCTGCTTTCAAAGATTCCAGCAATGCAATGGCACTATCGGGCTGCACAGAGGCCAAGCTGTCTGCCACCAGAAACTGGGGCGGATAGCTCTGTCTGTGCTGGCAGGAACAGACAGCCAGCAGATAGACAACTATAAAAAGCGGAAGAATGTTTTTCATATCTCCACAAAGCCTAACTTTGTTACAAATATAAAGTTTTACAGAGAGATTTCAAACATTTATTCAAGAAATGCAAGGTTTTTTCACGGAAATACCCAACATTACCGTAAAAACACTACACTATTACATCATGTAACGCTGGATATTTCTGCAGAAACACAAAGCGTTAGAGAAAACAAGGCTTAGTTTTGGTAAAAAAAGTAGGGCATACCTATGAAAAACATAGGCATGCCCACTTTTCTCTCTCTCCAATATCAGTGTCAGATTACTCGGCTGGAGTAGCTGCATCTGCAGGTGTGGCAGGCGTAGCTGCCTCAGCAGGTGCTGTGGTGCCAACAGGCATGTTGTATGGGTTGGTGCTCTGCTGCTCTACGGCCTGCTGCATGATGGCATCTTGTGAAGAACTACCACCATAATTCAGTGCATAAGCAGACAGGATGCTGCATACTACCATTACACCTGCCAGGGTCCAAGTGGCCTTCTCTAAGAAGTCTGTAGTCTTACGTACACCCAGAACGGCATTTGATGAAGAAAAACCAGATGCCAAACCGCCACCTTTGGAATTTTGAATCAATACTATGCCACACATCAGAATAGATGCAATCAGCATTAAAATCACTAAAAGTAAATACATTTTATAATTTATTTGATTTATCGTTAATAATAAGTTTCTCTAAAAATCGTATTTGGTCTGCAAAGTAAGCATTTTTTTTTGGATATTTCAAGTTTAATTTCCTAATAATTTCAAGTGCCTTCTCATATCTTTGCTGACGGATGTAGATTTTGGCCAGTGTTTCAGTGAAATAACTGTCGTCTAAATCGTCTGGAGCTGCTTCTGGAGTAGCTGATTCTGCTGGCGTTTCTACAGGTTCTGGTGCTGCAGAGGTGGCAGAAGCCTGAGGCGTTTCTTCTGTCAAGAGGTAGGCGGCATAGTCGGTAGTATAGTCCAACTGCTGCACTGGGCTGACTTCCTCTGTAGGCAGACTCTGCAAGAAGCTGTTGATAAGCGTGAGGGTGCGATCTTCTACAGGCTGCAAAGCTTCTTCCTCTGCATCTGCCTCTGGCATCTGCGGAGCTATGAGTGGGGCTTCGCCTTCTATAAGCTGGAAAAGACGACGACGATCTGTGATGTAGGGTGCATTCTTGCGTAGCTCGTCTCCAAAGCTGGCATCGTGCAGCAGATAGAGGTTCTGCAGATAGAGCAGACGCAAGGTCTGGAAATAGGGATAGCGGGGTATCTGCGTGCGAAGCTCATAGAGTGTCTCCTGACTGAGCTGCTCTGGATGCGCTACCAGTTCCTGTATGTCTGCACTTGTCATCATTACCAGTTGGCTACCGTTGAGTTATAGATTTGTTCTGCAATATCTTTCACCAAGATGGTAATGAGCTCGTCTTGCACATCAGTGAGCAGACGGGAAGAGTCGTAGGTCTGGAAGGCCGTGAACGTACGATTGGTGAAGTTTTCCTCCTCATTGGTGGTATTCTGGTAGTTCACGCTGATGGTGAGCGTGAGCTTCACCTTAGAAGAATAGCCACTGGCATCGATGGCCTCGTTGTACTGATTATATCCAGTAATCTCCCCATCGATGACCAAATCGCCACCTGTGTCCACCAGCTTCAGACGGGTCTGCTGGATGAAAAGGTCTTTCAGCTTATCGTTGAAGGTAGAGGCCAGCGGACCATACACGTATTCTGCATGGTTGGCGAAGTCGTCTATCTGAATGGTCTTCACGCGGTTATAGTCGATGGAGCTGATGGGTGCAAGCCCAAAGCCCGACACGGTGCAAGAGACCATGGTGAAGAGCAGACTACAGAGCAGCGTCGTCTTTATGATTGCCTTTGTCCAAGCCATAATCCTTAATCTTTCTATAGAGGGTTCGTTCTGATATGCCCAGTTCGGCAGCCGCACTCTTTCGGCGACCATGATGCTTCTCCAGGGCTTTGATAATCTTATCTTTCAAGGCATCAGAGAGGGAGAGATTCTCTTCTTCTAGCACTTCGGTGTTTTGTATATCGTCATCTACATCCACGGCCTTGATGGTGTGCTGTGGCTGGATGTAGCCAGAGATCTGTGGAGTAGCCATAGCCACTGACTGCGAGGGGTGTATCAGCTTCACAGAAGGCTGATCGGGCACCGACTGCTGTCGAGGCAACTGCTGCTTCTGCTGTAGGTCTTCTATCTGCTTCTTCAGGTCTTGAATCTCCTGGCGCATGCCCAGCAGGGCTTGCATCAGAAACTCTCGCTCGTTCTCGAAGCTTTTCCCCCCTGTTCCTATCAGCACAGGCAACTGGGGCTCACGCGACTGCTCCTTGAGGTAACGGCTCAGCATCTGAGCATCGACTTCCCTGTTTTCTTCGAGGATAGAGATGCGCTCAGTAACATTCTTCAGCTCACGCACATTGCCTGGCCAAGAATAGTTGAGTACCGACTGCTTACCATCTTCTGTAAGGCGGATGGCTGGCATGTGGTATTTTTCAGCAAAGTCGGCTGCAAACTTGCGGAACAGCAGCAACACGTCATTGCCACGCTCACGCAGAGGTGGCAGCATGATAGGCACCACGCTGAGACGGTAGTACAAATCCCTGCGGAAACGTCCATCGGCAATGGCTTGCGTCATGTTCAGATTGGTGGCAGCCACAATGCGTACATTGGTCTTCTCTACCTTTGAAGAGCCCACCTTAATATATTCGCCACTCTCCAGCACACGCAGCAGTCGGGCTTGTGTAGAGAGGGGAAGCTCACCTACCTCATCAAGGAAGATGGTGCCACCATTGGCCTCGCCAAAATAGCCTTTACGCTCATCAATGGCTCCTGTAAATGCACCTTTCACATGCCCGAAAAGCTCAGAGTCAATCGTACCTTCTGGAATGGCTCCGCAGTTCACGGCAATGTAGTTCTGGTGCTTACGGGGGCTATAGGCGTGGATAATCTTAGGGAAACTCTCCTTTCCCACACCACTCTCTCCCGTTATCAGCACAGAAGCATCAGTAGGAGCCACCTGCAAGGCAGCGTCGATGCCATGCAGCAGTGCTTCATTGTTGCCAATAATGCCAAAGTGAAGTTTGACTTGTTGTATTACTTCGGGTCTAATCATTCAGGTTAAGGTTTATAGTTCGTCTTCTGTATTGGTATTCATCTGCTTCAGCTTATCGCTGTCATCACGCCTGTCGTAATATTGCTTGCGCAAAGGATTGGCATGTGCCACGCGTTCACGCTCACGCTGACGATAGATGTCGAGTGCCAGATAGATAGCCTGACGGAAGGAGGCCTCATCCATCATGCCCTTGCCTACCACCTCATACTTGGCATCATAGATAGGAGCCGTACGCACCAAAGGGAGGCCAGCCGTATAGACCACACCTTCTTCCTGAGAGAGGGTATTGAACACCGCCAAACCCTGGTCGTGGTACATAGCCAGTACACCATCGTAGTGAAGATAGTCTTCTCTGCCCATGAACTCATCTACGGCAAAAGGTCCAAAGCAGAGTATGCCTTGACGAGCTTCTTCTGCAATGACAGGGCGGATGCAATATTCTTCTTCAGAGTCAAAGGCATCTGCCTTGCGAGGATTGAGTGAAAGCACTGCAATGCGAGGGGCATCTATGCCAAAGTCGGTACGCAGGGAGGCTGCAAATGCCTCCAGGCGTTCTTTCAGCAGCTCAGGTGTCAAGGCTGCAGGGACTTCACGCAGAGGCATGTTGCCTGTTGCAGAAGCCATACGGAAGTTGTCTTTCACATAGATGGCAAGCGACTTGCATCCTTCACCAATAGCTTGTTCCAGATAGCCGTGCTGTGTATGAAAGGGGAAGGCATCAGAGCAGAGAGTCTGATGATTGACAGGGGCTGTAACCAGCACGTCCACCAGATGGTCGTGGTATTCTTCCACCACTTTCTGCAAAGCATCAGAAGCGGCCTTGGCTGCCTCTGCGTCGGCCTTTCCGAAATCTACTTTCACCTCATCGGCTGTGCAGGTCACCACGTTCAGTTTCTCACTGTCGGCATCGGCTGCTGAGTTCACAATGGTGAAATTGGTGTTCAGATCCATGGCCTTGCGATGATAGGCTGCCACCTTAGGAGAACCATACACCATAGGGGTGCAGAGATCCAGCATCATAGGATTGTCGAAAGTCTTCAGAATGACTTCGTATCCCACACCGTTTATATCACCTTGAGTAATTGCTACTATTATCTTATTATCTTCCATGTTTTAGTCTTACTGAAATTAGTTAGAACCCTCGTCTTCCATACCGATAGGAATTTCGCCAGATTCATTCTTGCTATTTGGCAGGCGAAGCGTATAGAGCGAGGCTTCCATGCCTTTCACAAGGTTACGTTTGTTCTTATCAGGAGCATAGACAAATATTTCTTCTACTATCACACGCTGGTTGGCCTGATCCACACGGGCTTGTGAGACATATGGTCCACCCATGAAGTCGCCCTTCATGCGCCAAAGGCCACGTGCCTCGAAGACATACTCCCCATTGAGGTTGTAAGCCGTCACATTGGTCATCAGAGAGTCTGTGGACATATAGCTGTCTTCCTTTGCACCAGGGATATTGGCTTTCATCACAGAGTCGCGCTTGTTCACAAAGAATTCCTTTGTGAAGGTACGAGTGTCTGTATATGGATAGGAATAAATCACATAATTACGATCGTTGGTTGCAGTGTTGGTGCCAGCCCAGAAGAAGTTCTCCCCTTGCTTGGTGGAGCGCAACTCGCCAGTCACCCAGACATCACAGTCGAACATGCTTTTCACCTGCGTAGAGATGTAGTCGCTGTGTTCGTAGCGCAGCAAATCTATCTGGCGATTCATCTCAGCATGATTGAACACGTCGATGATTCGCTGTTTGTTGGCAGTGACAAACTCCTCAAAGGTTTCCTCGTCTGGTGCCTGGATATTCAGAATGGCCTGCGGATAGGAATACACATCCTTAGAATAGCGGAACTTGCCTTGTGTGTAGGTATTCTTGATGTCCACCACTATGATGTTTCGCACCAGTTTCATGGTGGCATCATAGTTACGTGGGGCTGTATGCATGATGCGGAAGGAGCGCTCTGGCTGTGGAAGGCCAGGCACGTCTGAGTCGAGCACATTGAAGAGGGCACGACCAGCAGGACGTTCCCAGAGGTCATCGTCCACCACTACCAAAAGCTCGTAGGCACCACCGCTGGAAGTAGGTGTCAGAATGCTTACTCCACCTCTGCGAGGACGACTGTTCGAGCGGTTGCAAGCAGAGACTGCCAGCAACACCATCAACATCATACTGAAATAATATACATATCTTTTCATAAGCTCAACATATTATATAATTAGGTGCAACAAATCTACAAAGAAATGCTACGAACCCCAAATGTTCTATGTTAAATCTTCGTTAAATCCCTCTTGCTTAGCCGTTGAGAGCATTCCGCAGGCTGCAAAGATGTCTTCCCCGCGTGAGGCCCTGATGGTAGAGAACAGGCCGTGTGATGTGAGATAGTCACGGAAGCGCACCATCTCTTCCATGCTCACGCCTTCCAGTTCCACCCCAGGTATGGCATGGAAACGTATCAAATTGATGCGACAGTCTAACCCTCGGAGAAGTTTCAGCAGTTCCTTGGCATAGAGTTCTGAGTCGTTGATGCCTTTGAAGAGGATGTACTCAAACGAGAGGCGACGTTGCTTACTGAAATCATAATCACGCAGCAAGGCCACCACATCACGGATAGAGAAGGCTTTCTCTGCTGGCATCAGCTCTCGACGCTGTGCAGGTATGGGTGAATGGAGACTGATGGCCAGGTGGCAATCGGACTCTTCCAAGAAGCGTTTCAAGCCCTTAGCCAAGCCAACAGACGACAAGGTGATACGCTTAGGGCTCCACGCATAGCCCCACGGGGCTGTCATAATCTGCAGGGCTTTCAAGACCTGGTCAAGATTGTCGAGTGGTTCACCCATGCCCATCATGACAATGTTTGTCAGCTTGTCATACTCTGGCAATGAATTGATCTGATTGATGATTTGTGCCGCAGTAAGATTTGCCTTGAACCCTTGCTTACCTGTCATGCAGAACTTACAGTTCATCTTGCAGCCAACCTGTGAGGACACGCAGAGGGTTGCTCTGTCATCGTCGGGGATATAGACCGTCTCCACATAATGTCCTGGACCTGCGGCATAGAGGTATTTCACCGTGCCATCTACAGAGCGCATCGCTTCCACAGGATCTGAGGCCCCCACCTCGTATGATTCACTGAGCAAATTACGATTCTTCAGTGAGAGGTTGGTCATCTCATCGAGTGAGCGCACACGCTTCACATAAAGCCACGAGGCTATCTGCTTGGCTGTAAAGGCAGGCATGTCTAACTGCCGCACTATCTGCTGTAGTTCCTCCAGCGTCTTTCCAAGTAATGGTTCCTTGAACTGTGATTCCATCATCTTCAAACAAAAAGGTTTGACAAAAAAGGCCGTCCGACTTGCACCTTCGGACGGCCCCTTTCTGTTGTCTTATATCTTATTAGAAGTAGAGGTAGCGATTATCAGTTACCTTACCCTTCATATACAGATCGTTTACGAACTGGCTGCTCACTACATTGATGTTAGTATTCACCGTTCTCTGCTCTTCTGTAGCTGCCTCGAAGGTATCGTTCACCTTGCTGGTAGCATAAGGCTGCAGCACGATGACACCACTTTCGCCCTTGAGAGGAGCACTTACCTGACCTTGCTGGCTAGCTGCTGCGAAAGCGCTTACGATAGGTTCTGTAGAGCGCAGAGCTGTGATGTAGGCAGGAGCAGCGAAGGTGACATGCTTCACAGAGTCTGCCACTGCATTGGCCATGTTCTTCACCTGGTCAACTGAAGTAGCACCTGCGGCCTTGATGTCGGCAATGATCTTCTCTGCCTTCTTCTCACGCACCAGTTCCTGACGGAGTTCGTCGTTCACCAATGCCTGAGGACGATAGCCCTCACGTACGATGCCAGAAACAGCCACCATCATCAAGTGATCACTGTCACCACACTCATACAGGCCAGAAGCCTCACCACCCTTAGCACCGAAGGCCCACTTCAGAGCTTCTCTGGTACCTCTGATACCACCGATGTTGTGCTGATAGCTATGCATGTCGTTAGCGGTATAAAGGCGGTAGCCAGCCTCTTCAGCATTTTCTACCATCTTCTCCAGCGTGTTGTTTGTAGCAACAAACTGGCTGAAGTCATTGTATGCCTTAGTGTAGGTTTCCTTGCTGAACTCAATAGGACGCTTCACTACAGCTACCTTGTACTTAGGAGTCATAGCCTTGCGGTCTGTCACTTCCAGAATGATGTTTGCCTGATTCAGCACCAACTTAGTCAGCTGGTTCTTAGGCAGAGAAACGATAGCCTGGATGTACTGCAGGTTGTCACCATCGATCTGAGCGCCTTCATAGTTGGCAGAGCTGATCCATGTAGCCTCACCTGTCTGACCATACTTCGTAGCGATCTCGGTAAAGCTTGCACCACCCTTGATAGCATTGAAGATACTGTCGGCCAGCTCTGCAGTGCGCTGCTGTGTATTGGCAGTCACCTGAATCTGACGGAACTGGATGGAATCTGGCTCTGTAGAAACAGCCAGCTTCTTGAATGAATTCAGAGAGTTGTCTGCTGCGTTGTAGTATGGACCATAAGCCTCGTTCAAAGCTACTGAATCCAGACGTGCCACAACGTCAGAAGGCAGTGAGTTGGCTGTATAGTACAGGTCAACGTATGGGAACTCAGAATCTGTCGTACGGATGAATGATGCATAGTCATCCATGTCTGCACTCAGCTGCTCTGTGTATTCCATCATCTCCTGCTGGAGAGCGGCTCTGTCTTCATCACTTGCCACTACCTGAACATCGATATAGCGCAGGTTACGAGTCTCCTCATACTGGCGATACTGCTCTTTCTTCTTGTCGTATGCAGCCTTCAACTCTGCATCTGTAACGGTGATTTCATCATCGCTGACAGAAGAATATGGGATAGCAGCCATCAAGAGGTCGGTCTCATTCACACGTCCGTCGAAAGCTGCCTGAGCCTCAACAGGATTAGAGAGCAGTGACTTAGAGATAAGTGCCTGATACTTCTCTGCCAAACGGTTCTGGCGGATGTTCTTCTCTACAAACTTCCAGTAGTTATACACCTGCTGATAGTAGTTTGCAGTAGCTGCATCAGTCTGTGCATTCATCTGTGAATACTGCACCAAGAACATATTCAGCATGTCCTTGTCGAAGAGACCAGTCTGCTGATTGCGGAAAGGAGTGTTGGCCAGCAGTGAATATGTACCAGTGTTGATGATGTCTTGCATCTCTTCATCGCTCACTACCAAGCCCAGCTTCTTAGCTTCCTTCTCCAAAAGCTTGTTGTTCACATAAGTATTCCAAACCTGATCCTTCACGGCATCAGTCTGATCTTCAGTAAGGGCATTCAGGCCCTGAGAAAACTTCACGGCATCAGAATATTCTTCTACCATATCCTGGTATTCCTGTGCAGTGATAGACTCACCATTTACTTCACCCACATTCTGAGTCTGATGTGGGGCGATTACTTTCCAGGCATCACCTGCGATAAAGGCAAACAAGCCAAGGCCAATGGTGGCTACCAACAGGGGACCCTTAGATCTAATTGATTGTAATGCTGCCATTTTTATATTTAGTTTTATTCTTATTTCTCAATTTTAGCGCACAAAGGTACAAAAAATGTCAATATACATCTAATTATTTCCTAAAAATTTGCTTTTTCTGCCTCATCATTCACTTTTAGACGTACAATTTCTATTTTTGTAGCTGTAATTTTTATCATTTTGAACTCATATCTGCCCACAGTGACCACATCATGTAGTTTCGGGAAGCTCTGATAAGCATCGAGTATCAAGCCACCCACTGTGATATAGTCGTCAGACTCTGGCAGATCCAGGTCAAGTGTTTCATTCACTTTCTCTATCTCCATGCGTCCAGAGAGCAAGTATTCATGCTCTCCCACTTGCTTGCAGATATAGGAGTTGTTGTCATGCTCGTCTTCTATGTCGCCGAAGATTTCTTCTACCAAGTCTTCCAGTGACACGATACCTGCCGTGCCACCAAACTCATCCACCACCACAGCGATGGATTTCTTCTCTTGCATGAAGATGGTCATCAGCTTGTGTGCCGACATAGTTTCTGGTACTATAGGTATCTTCTTGATGCTTTGATGCCAGTCGGTTGGGTTACGAAACATCTCCGAAGAGTGCACATAGCCCACCACATTGTCGATATTGCCATCATAAACGATGACTTTCGAAATGCCAGACTCGATAAATGCACTCATGAGCGTATTCACAGAGTCGGTCAGGTCAGCAGCCACGCTTTCCGTGCGAGGCACGATGCAGTCTCGTATCTTTACTGTTGAGAAGTC
>CADALZ010000024.1:0-354 GCA_902788865.1 uncultured Bacteroidales bacterium
AAATTTTTGATTCTCCGTTTGCCGTTGTAGTTCTTGTTCAATCTGAGTGAGACGCTCCTCTAAAGTAAGCTCTTGTGCACCCATCTTCACTACACATAGACAGAATAATACAAACAATGTACTTTTTTTCTTTTTTTTCATTACTCATCATAAGGAAGTTTTGGTTTGCCTTTCCAAATGACGCTGCAAAATTGCGAAATTGGGATTACAAAGTTATTACGTCAATATTCCAATACTATGAATATTAAAAATGATATTGCAATTTTGTGAATAATACAGCTACTTTCACAAATAATTGAATGTACACCTTTTTCTTTTTCCATACTTCTGTGTCAACGAGGAATATGGTTTGCC
>CADALZ010000024.1:383-40424 GCA_902788865.1 uncultured Bacteroidales bacterium
CAGGACTCGACTGAATCTTGGGAATCAGGACTTCCTCGACTTGGAAGAAGCCTACCTCTGCCCTCATGTGTATCTCAATTTTCAAGGGGCGCTCATTCCCCCGCCCTATTTTAACCTTTTCGATAGAATTTGCAGAATACTTGTGAATATCGCCTTCAGCCGGTTTTGACGGTATTTCCAAAGGAATGCGGGCACGTCCTTTTGTCATGTCACAACCGTCTGCAATTAGAATGATACCAACCTCAATGGAATGGATAGGATGTGTAGCCATGTGCCCGACGATACCTTCTATTGCGATGGAGCGGATGATAGTCCGCCTTAGAATATCACAGTCTTCAGGAAGGAGTTGCGACAATACCTTTTCAATAATAGGATAGGATATGATGGCAGAATACTGTTCATGACCTTTCCTTCCTATTGTCATTCCGCTGTCATGAAGAAGTGAAGCAAGCATCACCGCCGCTACACTGTCGGCAAATGTCCCTATGTTTTCCTTTTCTAAACTTGTCTGCATTCCTGCAGTATGTAATATACTCAGCATCTTCAGGGCATTTCGGCATACAGTTTTCATGTGAACAGGCCCGTGGTCATTCAACCCCAGACGTCCTATTGACACCATGTTGGCATACTCTTGTATAGCGGCTATTTCCTGATGATTCCGAAGATTATTCCACAGTCTTATAGGTAAGTCATCGCCAGATGTCTGCCCGTCCACAATCTTTGTAACCAAATCGGATATTTTCTCTTCGACTTGTATTTCCTTTTGTGATTTTGATTCCATACTTTCTACTATATAATCATAGGTGGTTTGAGCCTAAGATAGTCCTATGAGAACAAATATAAGGAACACTACGATGATGATGAATCTCACCCAATTGTAAATCTTAACGATTCTTTTTGCTTTTTCTTTATCCATATTTCTGTGCCAACGAGGAAAATGGTCATGTCCTCCGTTGACGCTGCAAAAGTATAGATGGAGTGTTACAGACGTGTTGCACTGGTAATACATGGTTATTGCAAACTCATAATGTCTTGAGATTGCAATAATAATCGTGAAACGGCATTGTCATACCGTTATAAAATAAAATTAAGAGATGAAAGGACTACGCCTGAAGTGTGAACATAACAGTCAGTCCACCGCCAGGAGTAGGAAGGGCCATAACTGTGCCTCCGTGGACGGTTACGGCATTCTTGACGATAGCAAGACCAAGACCGGTGCCGCCGAGCTTGCGGCTACGCCCCTTATCTACCCGGTAGAAACGTTCAAAAAGATGTTCCAAATGTTGTGGCTCTACACCTGGACCGTTGTCGCTCACGGAGAACTCGTAAAGTCGATTGTTGTCACGGGTCACGGGCTTACATGTGATTTCAACGAGAGATGCATCCGTGGCATAGGCTATGATATTGTCTATGAGATTGCGGAAGATGCTATAGATAAGGCTGGCATCAGCGGCTATCATGACTTGCTGGGGCATTGTCAGTCGTGCTGCGATGCCTTTTTGCTGGAGTGCGAGGGCTGTATCGTCGAGGATGCTGCGAACAATCTGCACTACATCCACCTTCTGGTATTCCTCTCGATGGCGGAGGTTATTAGCATCCATCTCATCAAGCCGAGTCAGCGCACTCATGTCAAGCAGCAGCTTGTTCATACGCTCGCTCTGGGCATAGCAGCGCTCCAAAAAGTGCTTCTTCTTATCCTCAGGCATGTCGGGATTGTCGAGGATGCTCTCCAGATAGCCGTGGATGCTCATGGCGGGCGTTTTCAGTTCGTGGGCGGCATTCTGTGTGAGCTGGCGCTTCAGTCGAGCCTTGTCTTCCTCGGCATGTCGCAACTTCCAGTAGAGCATGATGATGGTGTGGCTGATGTCGCCCAACTCGTCATCGGGCAGTTGCCGCTCCAACTCATGATCCAGTGGTTCGCCATTTTCAGCCTTGATAGCAAACTCGCGCAGATAGCCTATCTGTCGGCTGATGCGGCGTGTGCTGATATAAAGCACGCTTCCCAGGAGCAGGGTCAAGGCTATGGAGAAATAGATATAGGTGTTGTCAGCCCGTAGCGATTGCGTCAACTCTGCAGAATAAGGTACGGCGGTGCGCACGATGACGCGCTTAAAGCGTGTGGCGGAGTAGAAATAGGTCTCGTGGGTGGACTGCGACGTGCGCTTGAGGTCGAAGCCATTGCCGTCGCGCAGTGCCTGTTGAATTTCTGTTCGCCCAAGATGATTGCCCAATGAGTCAGGATGAGGCTCGTTGCTGTCAAGAAGCACCCGCCCCTGCCTGTCGATGACGGAAACGCGGAGGCCCTTCAGAGGATGTTGCCTCACATAACCCAGAAACTGATGCCTGCTAGTGATGCCGTCTTCGCCCAGCACCTGCATAATGTCGTAGTTATACATCTGCAGACGCGAATGCAGAATATCAATCTTATACTCTTTTTCACGCTGATACTGATAGATGCAAAAGCAAATGGCGAATAGCAGGAATACCCCACCGATGCTCAGCAACAGGTTTCGCTGAAAAGCGCTACTTCTCGAAACAGTAACCATAACCAACACGTGTTTTAATCTGTTTTCCGTAGGGCCCCAATTTCTTGCGCAGCCGGGTAATGTTAACATCCACCGTGCGGTCAAGCACGTATGTATCCTGCGGCCAGCAATATTTCAGCAAATCCTCGCGAGAATACACCGTGCCCGGATGCTGAAGCAGGAAGGAAAGTAACTCAAACTCCAACTTCGTACACGGAAGTTCCTGATGATCAAGGCTGACAGTCTTTGCCTTTAAATCAAGCACAATGCCCTCATAACATACTATGTCTGCCTCAGACATCCCGTCTCGCATCCTATGCGGATATACCCGCCTGAGCACCGCATTGACCCTTGCCTTCACAGTCTTCATGCTCAGAGGCTTGACAATATAATCATCAGCACCGATATTGAGACCCTTCACCATGTGGTTCTCTCCATCAAGTGCTGTGATGAAGATGATAGGAATATGCGTCATAGCAGGATTCTCCTTCATCTTATGTGCCATCTGGAATCCCGACATATTTTCCATCATCACATCCAGAAGAATCAGTGCGTATTCCGTCAAATTCAGCGCCAATGCCTCTTCTGCAGAATTAACAGTATCCACCTCGTATCCTTCCGTCTCAAGATTATATTGGAGTATCTCACAGATGTCTAATTCGTCATCGACAACAAGTATTTTCATAATAGCTCAAGCAGTTGTGAATGTAACAGATAATGTATTCCAGGGCGCTAAGATACAGTCTTTTTCTGAGATGAGGGAATATAGCGTATTAAATTGTTATGACAAAAACTCCATGCCTCACTCTGTGCTCCATTCAGCATTCCCCATAGGGAATCGACATAGTTGCTTTGCTAGTCGAAGCGATTTTTTTGAATTTCTGTCCATCATCGTCGAATTTGTTGGCAAAGGTACGATTCCCTTCACACAGATTATAAGGCAGAGGACCATTCCTTTACGATATTAGCGAATACTTTCAAAGACCGCACCATAGACATTTAGAGAAGCCATATCTTATAAATTGGATAGAGAGACAATGTGAAAAGCTAAAATCCTCAAAAACAGTCATAGAGCCAGTTATATAATAAAGTTGGCAACAGTCCTTAAAAAGTACATCCACCATTTATTAGAAATTCTCCTACTACCGCAGTATAATCATTAAATCAACAATGTCGATGACTTCAATGAATGGAAATGGTGTATTTCTTTGACTTAATCCTTTTTTTTATTATCTTCGCAGAAAAACTAGGAGATTATGGAACAGAAGAGATGTACGCCGGAGTTTATCACTGAACTCCAACCAAACGAGATTTTCGTGTTTGGAAGCAATCTGGAAGGTATGCATGGGGGTGGAGCTGCCTACATAGCCTATAGGAAGTTTGGCGCTATCATGGGGCAAGGTGTAGGTCTGCAAGGGCAGAGCTATGGCATCCCTACCATGCAAGGGGGAGTAGAAACTATCCGCCCGTATGTGGATGAATTCATAGAGTTTGCCAAGGAGCATCAGGAACTGACGTTTCTGGTCACTCGCATTGGCTGTGGCATAGCTGGATTCAGAGACGAAGAGATAGCTCCGCTATTTGAAAAGGCGCATGAAGTAGAGAATATCGTGCTGCCTGAAGGATGGTAAATGCCTATACTACAAGCAACGAAAAAAGCCCAATGCAACGCTGCTGCATTGGGCTTTTTATATAGGTCAGTCGCCTACATATCAGCAGGATAGACCACTCCAAGCTGCCTACGCACCTCATCTATTATCTGAAGGGTAGTGAGGGAAGCCTGATGGGAATTGATAGCACTCTCACGCTGACCAGCCAAGACAAGGTTGATGAACTCTTCTATCTCATAGAAATACTCATCATGCGTGAGAGGCACCCCAATCTCCTCGCGCACTGCAGCTGGTCCCCTACCCGACATGGCTGCCTGCCGTGGCAGATAGGTGACTTGATGTGCCACATGAATCTGATCCATGAGGAGGTTGCCATCCTCACCCTCAATCTCTGTAGGAAGATTAGAGTTGGCTATCTTGGAATAGAGCACTGTGGCATTGAGGCCATCGTACTCCAGATTGATAGCCCCTTGCCCATCAACACCCGTGGGGAGCTTCACACCTATGGCACTGACGCACTTAGGAGCACCCAGCAACACCACCATGGGATAGATGGTATAGATGCCGATATCCATCATGGCACCGTTTGACAGCTCTGGCTTGAAGGCATTGAGCACTACCCCCTCCTTGAGCTTATCGTAACGGGAGGAGTACTGGCAGTAGCTGGCGAAAAATCTACGCAGAGTGCCCAACTTAGGCAGGTGCTCCATCACTACACGGAAGTTGGGATTCAGCGTGCTGATCATAGCTTCCATCAAGGTGACACCATACTTCTCTGAAGCCTCTATCATGGCCTTTGCCTCACGGGCATTGCTGGCCAGAGGTTTCTCGCAGAGCACATGCTTGCCATGACTCATACAGAGGATGGCCTGCTCGCAGTGCTTATAGTTGGGCGAAGCGATATACACCGCATCTATCAACGGACTGGAAGCCATCTGTTCCAGATCCGTGAAAGTGTGGGGGATGCCATGCTTCAGCGCAAACTCGTCCGCCTTCTCCTGAGTTCGTGAATATAGCGCAACAGCCTCGTAACGAGGATCTTGACGGGCCCCCGTAAGCACCCACTCTGATATTTTACTGGTACCAACGATTCCAAATCTTACTTTCATTTAAATCACATTATTAAATTTTTGCATTCTTGCATATTTGCATCTTTGCATTCTTGCATTTTTGCATCTTTGCATTCTTGCATATTTGCATCTTTGCATGTTTGCATCTTACTTCGTAATGATTTCTCTTCCAAAAGGATGCAGTGCCAAGCCAGCCAACTTAAAGTGCTGATTGCCAAAAGGAATGCCGATAATGGTGATGTAGAGCAGCAGTCCGAAAAGGATATGAATGAGCCAAATCCAGATGCCAGCTACAAAAAACCAAAAGACATTCATCAGTGTGTTAAGACATCCCCAGGAGTTGTCCACTTCGACCACCTTAGAGCCAAAAGGCCAAAGCATCAGCACGCCGAGCTTCAGCGTCTGCAAGCCAAAGGGGATGCCGATGATGGTAATCATCAGCGCTAAACTCCCTGTCAGATAGCCTATAGCCGACTCAAAGCCTCCGAAGATGAGCCAGATGATATTTCCTAAAAATTTCATAAGTATATTAAGGTGTATAAATAAGTTTCATAGTCTGCTGGTCACGTGAGAAGTGCTTGAAGTAATCCCACATCACCTGTGCTGCAGGCTGGAAGTTCCAGTGTCCATAGTTCATCACAGCCACTATCTTCATCAGAGGCACGCCTGCCTTGCGCAGCGTACCTATCTGCATGGTGATGCCCTTGGTGGTCTCCACCGTCTCACGCTCTATGCCTGGCTGTCCGAAGGCTTCGTCTGCATTGAAATCATACTGCTCTACCACATCCATGCCATTCATGGTCTCATAGATTTTCCAAGCATTGATCACAGAGTTGCCCTGCCAGTTGTTGCCTTTCGGATAGCGAATCACATTGTCGTCTGTACCAAACACACCGATATAAGCAGTCTCAGCAGCACCACGCTTCTGCACCGCCTCGTTCCTGATGGCATCACCACCGAAGGAGCCACCGCCTGGGAACAGGCCACCACTCATGGCTCCAATAGCAGCAAAGAGGTGCGACTTCTTGATGCCCAAAGCTGAGGAGGTCATGGCACCAGCAGAAAGGCCCTCGGTATAGATGCGACTTGGGTCGAGCTGTGGATACTTTTGCAACAGGATGCTTACTACCGTCTCTATGCCATCGTGTCCCATAGCATCAAAGCCAGGCTTACCCTGCCACTCCAGTTCTGCTACGAAGATTTTCTCTTTGGCAGCCAGCTGTATCCATCCCGAAGTTTCTGCCTGCGTGCGTGGATCATTGCCATTGCCATGCAGCAGAAGCACCAGAGGTACGCTCTTAGGCTGCACGCTCAGTCCGCTGGGGATATATTCGAACCACAAGTACTTAGTAGGCAGATAGCTCTGAACAGGCTGGAAGACGCAGTTGCGCTTCACGCCCCATGCTTCGAGATCCATCCAAGGTTCCAACTCATAAGGGCCATACTGGCCGAACTTTGCGCCCTCGTAGAAAGTATGGTACTTATTATTAAAGCGGTAGTTCTTACCCAGTAGTTCTTTCCATGCGTCACTGAAAATCTCTGCCAGCGTCTGGCCATTGGCTTCACTAATCACCACGCGCTGCAGAGGATCAGCAGCATTGGTGTAGATCTGCATGTGGGCTGTCTTACCCGTGCGTGCAGCCTGATTGGCTGCGATATAAGGTTTAGCCACATTGGCAGCACCCTTACCCACGATGAAGGCTGGAACAGGCACACTGCCCGTCTTAAGCACCTTGCCAGCCTTGCCATCGATGCTTACTATGCCAGCTATCTCACCAGCGATAGGAGCAATGTGCTGGTTGACGAAAGTGGCACCATTGCCAATGCCTATCACCTTGAGATTGGATATCACGCGCATGCTGTCTATCAGTGCTTTATAAGCATCCACATCCACCTTGGCATCATAGCCCTTGGCAGCGGGATTGAATATACTCACACCAGTAGCAAAGCTCTGCTTGTCAATGCCAAGCTGAGCCACCAAAGCTGCTGCGCCAGAGGCATCTACAGCCTGATTGGGGAAAATCAAGTAGGATGGTGCGAAACTGCTGAATCTTGCATCCAGATTAGTGGTGTCGAGCGGTGTCATAGGGGCACGATAGGACAAGACACGTGCATTGCCACGCATAGGCGTAAAGTTCATCTGTGCCTGCAATGCCAATGCACAGATAAGGCTTAAAAGAGTAAAAAATGCTTTTTTCATATTATGCTTCTTTTTTAAAATATATACTGTTTACAAACGGAATATGTGGCTATGAACAGGATGATGACCATCAACAGCCATGCCAATATCTGCCAGAGCAGGGCTGCCTCCTCGAAGAAGAACATATAGCCTGCCAGAAACAGGAGCGAGATGACAAACAGACAGGAAAATGCCTTCACCAGACGATCTTGATCCACTGCCTTGCGACTCACATCACCTATCAAAATATAGAGCAAATAGGCTTCCAAAATGGAAAAAACAAAAAGAATAATGCATGCTACAAACACCCAGACACCCATTCCACGAAGTAAGGGCATCAGGCAGAAGATGGGCGTATAGGTCATAGGTATGGCCATAGAACCAGCCAAGCTATCGTTGAATTTTCCAAATGAGTCTTTCTTTGCCATAGTCACACTTTTCAGATTTGCGTCATTTATCTTCGCAAAGATATAAAGAATATCAGAAGATAAAAATTATCGCAAAGAAAAAAAATGGGATTCAATCCCGCTTCATGATATACTGCTTGCAGATGCTGTAGGCCACAAAGAAAAGGAAGGCCATCATCAAGAACCACGCTGACCATCTGATCAGAGGCTCTTTTTCTTCAAAGAACAGCATATAGGGTGCCATCACTAACATGGAAATGACAAACAGACTGAAAAAGCCTCGCAACCTTCGGTCTTCGTCCACGTCCTTAAACCCCACCTCACCTATCAGTTTATACAAAAGAAAAGAAATAAAGTAGCTAAAAACTATAAAGCAGATAGTCGCTGACAATAGCATGACGCCCAATCCATAATCACGCATCTGATGCGCAAAAGTGAAACCTGGCACATACATGGTATGAAATCCCATCGTGAAAGCCAGACTATTATGAAATTTTTTGAAAAACTCTTTATTCATTGTATTTTATTGTATTTCTGAACAAAGGTAATAAAATAATATCAAAACAGAAGAAAAACTGGTTTTTCTTTTGTCTTTTGCGGTTTAATCGTAACTTTGCTCTCAAGGTATAAAAGGAGGTAGTTATGAACTTATTTGATCAATTTCTGGTTTTTCTTGGCGTGCGAAAGGTGCTGAGCACCATCGAGAAAGAAGAGCTGAGACACAAAGAAGAGGAACGAATACGGAGAGAAGAAGAGTACCAAGAGCAACTCCGAGAAGAGGAAATCGAGAGTATTAGGGATAATCTCACAGAACTGCAAGATGTATATCAGGATAGGATCTGGGAAATGGAAAATAAACTGAGTGAACTCAGAGACAGAATCGATGAGCTGGAACTGGAGGATGGCGACCACACTGAGGAAATAATGGAGCTGGAGGACCAGGCAGATAATCTCCAGTATGACATCGACCAGTATCAATCTGATTTGGATGACCTAGAGGATGAACTCAGTAGTATGGATGACTATTAAATCTGAGATTTCAAAAAAAAGGGCCAAGAAAAGAGGATATTCTGTTTTTTTTATTACCTTTGTGGCGCTTTTGAGAATTCGAAGCGTATAATTGCGGTAATAGCTCAGTTGGTAGAGCATTGGCTTCCCAAGCCGAGGGTCGCGAGTTCGAGTCTCGTTTACCGCTCATGATTTACAGTCTTTCCCCTGTTGGAAAGGCTTTTTCCTTTATATATACACTATCCTATCCATATTTTTTCTATCTTTGCAGTCAATTAACAAAAGAGCCATGCGAAAAATCATTCTCATCACTGGTGGAGCACGCTCTGGAAAGAGCACTTATGCAGAGAGTCTGGCATTGCAGTACTCTCCAAACCCTGTGTATCTGGCCACCGCACGCATCTGGGACGATGAGTTCAGGGAGCGTGTAAGACTGCACAAGGAGCGCAGAGGACCAGAGTGGACCAACATAGAGGAACAAAAGTGGCTGAGCCAGCATGATATAACTGGACGCACCGTACTGATAGACTGCATCACGATGTGGTGCAACAACTTCTTCTTCGATCTGAAGGATGAAGTGAACGCCACTCTGGAGGCTCTGAAAGCTGAATTTGAAAAGTTCACAACTCAAGATGCCACCTTCATTTTCGTGACCAACGAGATAGGCATGGGTGGTGTAAGCATGAATGAAGTCACCCGAAAATTCACCGACTTGCAGGGGTGGTTCAATCAATACGTGGCTCAGAAAGCCGATGAAGTGGTGCTGATGGTGAGTGGCATCCCTGTAAAAATAAAAGGATAGGAAGATGAGAAAGATATTCCACATAGAAACTCCAGACGAGCATATTAAACCGCTGATAATAGACAAGATAGACAATCTTACTAAACCAAAAGGTTCACTGGGGGCACTGGAAGAGATAGCTCTGCAGGTGGCTCTGATTCAGCAGACTTTGGAGCCTGAACTGAGGCATCCTCAGAACATTCTCTTCGCTGGCGACCATGGTATTCTGGAAGAAGGAGTGAGCCCAACCCCACGTGAGGTAACGTGGCAACAAGTGCTGCACTACACACGCGGAGGAGCTGGAGTGAATGTGTTCTGTGACCAGCACAGTTTTGGTCTTAAGGTGGTGGATGCAGGAGTGGACTTCGACTTTACTGGTCACCCAGAAGTGATAGACATGAAGGTGCGCCGAGGCACTCGAAACTTTCTGCATGAGCCTGCCATGACAGAAGAAGATATGGAGCTTTGCCTTGATAGAGGGGCTCAGATAGTGCGTCAGTGCATCAACGAAGGCAGCAACGTGCTGAGCTTTGGAGAGATGGGCGCAGGAAATACCTCTGTCGCATCAGTATGGATGCACCTCTTCACGGGCATACCGCTGGAGAAGTGCGTAGGAGCTGGCAGCGGACTGAATCAGACTGGCGTGAAGCATAAGTTGGAAGTACTGCAGCAGGCTGTAGATCATTTCTGCAAAGAAAACGATGTGACACAAAAACAGCATATCATAGCCTACTTTGGTGGCTATGAGCTTGTTATGGCCATAGGCGCTATGCTCCAAGCCGCTGAGAGCCACATTATTATATTGGTAGATGGGTTCTTGATGACGGCCTGCATGCTGGCTGCCTCTCAGCTCTATCCAGAGGTGACGCGCTATGCCATCTTTGGGCACTGTGGGGATGAGAGTGGGCACCGCCTCATGCTGGATGCCCTGCATGCCAAACCTCTGCTGAGCTTAGGCATGAGGCTGGGCGAAGGCACTGGGGCCATCGTGGCCTACCCCATCGTACAGTCGGCTCTCTGCATGCTCAATGGCATGGAAAGCTTTAAAAAGACTGCGGTGACGAAGTACTTTTAGAGATTGAGAATTGAGAACCACGAATTTACCGAATTTTTCGAATTTCTATGCAGAAGAATTAATTCGTTTAATCCGTTTAATTCGTGGTTAAAAATAATAGATTTGATGAAACGACTTTTAGCAGCATTGATGTTTTTCACCCGCTTGCCCCTCTGGCGCATTTGCGAGGTGCCTGCCACTTATTTCAAGCGGGTGGTACCTCTATGGCCACTGGCGGGATGGCTCACGGGGGGCATCATGGCTGGGGTGCTGTGGCTGGCTGCACAGGTCTTCCCTCTCAGTGTGGCTTGGATACTGGCTGTCATCAGCCGACTGCTGCTTACTGGTTGTCTGCATGAAGATGGACTGGCCGACTTCTGCGATGGCTTTGGCGGAGGCACTTCGCGCGAACGGGTTCTGAGCATCATGAAGGACTCACACATAGGCACTTACGGAGTCATAGGACTGGTGGTTTACTTCCTTTTACTTACGCAGGTTTCACACCTCGGACTGGAGACATTGCTCCCCATAGTGGTGGTGGCCGATGCTTGGAGCAAGGCGTGTGCTGCCCATATCATCTGCTTCCTGCCCTATTGTAGGAAGGCCGAGGAGGCAAAGATTCAGACCATCTACGATCGCATGACATGGGCAGAATGGCTGCTCTGCATAGTTTCAGGTCTGATACCTGCGCTCCTGTTAATGCCCCACACACTGCTGCCAGCCCTTATGGCACCCATCGCAGTCTGTGCCCTGCTCATGCTGCTGATGAAACACCGCATCGGAGGCTATACGGGCGACTGCTGTGGAGCTACATTCCTGCTGGCCGAGCTTAGTTTCTACTTAGTGGCTTTAGCCATAATTCATAATTCATAATAGAAAATGCATATAGTACTTATCAGACATACTTCAGTAGATGTGCCCCTCGGAGTTTGCTACGGACATACAGATGTACCTCTGAAGGATACCTTCGAGCAAGAAGCTGCTGTAACTAAGAAAAACTTGGAACCACTAGAACCATTTGACAAAGTGTATTGCAGTCCGCTATCGCGTTGTGTGAAGTTGGCTACCTATTGCGGCTACCCCGATGCAGAGCGCGATGAGCGCATCAAGGAGCTTAACTTTGGGGCTTGGGAGATGCAGAAATTCGACGAGATCAAGGATCCACACCTGCAAGAATGGTTCGACGACTACCTGCATGTGCCTGTCACTAATGGCGAGAGCTTCATGCAACTCTACCAGCGCGTAGCTGCTTTCCTTGATGAGGTGAGAAAAAAGCCCTACGAACGTGTAGCAGTCTTCGCCCACGGTGGTGTACTGGTCAGTGCCCAAGCCTACGCAGGCCTTGTCAAGTTTGAAGAAGCATTCAGCGCACTCACGCCCTATGGAGGAGTGATTGAGCTGGAACTCAATGACTAAATAAATAATTAAAATATTAAAACATTAAAATATTAAAAGATTATATATTAGGCATTTACAGTGAATACAACGAAGCAAAACTTTAAAGGACTTTTGGCACTTTCACCATTGGTGGTATTTCTCTGCCTTTATCTGGTGACATCCCTGCTGCTGGACGATTTCTATGCAGTGCCCATCACAGTGGCATTTCTGGTATCGTCTGTCTATGCCATCGGTGTGACCACAGATCTGCGCCTCACAGACCGCATACATCAGTTCTCCAAAGGGGCAGCTGATAAGAACATCATGCTTATGATCTGGATTTTCATCATGGCAGGAGCCTTTGCGCAGAGTGCCAAGGCTATGGGAGCCATAGATGCCACCGTAAACCTCACCCTCTCCGTGCTGCCCAGCCAGTTCCTCATAGGAGGCATTTTTCTGGCAGCCTGTTTCATCTCTGTATCCATAGGCACCAGTGTGGGAACCATCGCTGCCCTAACGCCCGTGGCCATCGGACTGGCACAGCGCACAGGCATAGACCTCGCATACATGGTAGCTGTGGTCGTAGGAGGCTCATTCTTCGGAGACAATCTGTCGTTTATCAGCGATACCACCATAGCCGCCACCACCACACAGCACTGCCAGATGCGTGATAAATTCCGCGTGAATATACTGATAGTGCTGCCAGCCGCCCTTATCGTTCTGGGCATCTACTTCGTGCAAGGTTTTTCCCTGAATGCCACTGCCGAGATAGGCCCTATAGAATGGGTAAAGGTGATTCCCTATCTGCTGGTGCTCATCACAGCCCTGCTGGGCATGAATGTGATGGCTGTGCTTTTCCTGGGCTTGATTTCTACGGGTCTCATTGGTCTCTGTACAGACATGAGCATCCTGGACTGGTTCAAAGCCATGGGTGAAGGCATACTGGGTATGAGCGAGCTCATCATTGTCACCCTGCTGGCAGGGGGCATGCTGGAACTGATAAGGCACAATGGCGGCATCGACTTTATCATCGAGAAGCTCACCCGCCACATCAGCGGGAAACGAGGGGCTGAGTTCACCATCGCAGCACTGGTGAGCATGGCCAATCTCTGCACAGCCAACAATACCATTGCCATCCTCACCACAGGACAGTTGGCCCACGACATCTCGGAGAAATTCAGCCTGAACCCCAAGCGTGTAGCCAGCATTCTGGACACCTTTTCATGCTTAGTGCAAGGCCTCATCCCTTATGGCGCCCAAATGCTGATAGCAGCCGGACTGGCTCAGATCTCTCCAGCAGCCATCATTGGACACCTCTACTACCCACTTTGCATGGGAATTTGTGCCATTTTAGCCATTATTTTCCGCTATCCACGCAGATTTAGCCTATAAGAATTTGGTCAGCTTAAAAATAATTGCTACCTTTGCGCCCGCTATTATGGATTAGTAGCACTAGTTATCAAAATTATTAACTTAACAACTTATTTTTAAATGGCAACAAGAATTAGATTGCAGCGTCATGGTCGTAAAGGCTACGCCTTCTACTCTATCGTGATCGCGCACTCACAGGCTCCACGTGATGGACGCTTCATTGAGAAGATTGGTACTTATAACCCAAACACCAATCCTGCCACAGTAGAATTGAACTTTGAGCGCGCTCTGCACTGGGTTATGACAGGCGCACAGCCAACCGACACTGTTCGTAGCATCCTTTCTCGTGAAGGTGTGTACATGAAGAAGCACTTGCTGGGTGGTGTTCAGAAGGGTGCCTTCGACGAGGCCGCTGCTGACGCAAAGTTCGATGCATGGAAGAAGAGCAAGACTGCCGCTCTGGCCGCAGTTAAGACTAAGGCTGCTGACGCCAAGAAAGAGGTAAACAAGGCTCGTTTGGAAGCAGAAAAGAAAGTAAACGAAGTTAAGGCTAAGGCTTTGGCTGAGAAGAAAGCTGCTGAAGAGGCTGCTAAGGCTGCTGAGGAAGCTGCCAAGGCTGCTGAGGAAGCTGCCGCAAAGGCTGCTGAGCAGGCTCCTGCTGAGGCTCCTGCTGCTCCAGAAGCTCCTGCTGCAGAATAACAGCAGTATTTTTACAACAATTGGGATTAAAACTATAGAGTCCCCTCTGTCGTGCAGACAGGGGGGATTTTCTTTTCTAAGCGTCACACGTCACGCGTCACAGCAGTTTTAGGAAGTGGGTATTTGGGTATAAAAAAGAGATTACTATATATTATATATATAGTAAAATTTTATTTTGTCTTTTCGGAGGGGGAAAGTAGTGGTTCCAAAAAGTGCTGTGACGCGTGACGTGTGACGCTTTTAGGGTTATCCCGAGGTAAAACTTTCTCCCTCCCGAAGAAAAAAATTTTTCCTCGGGAGCAAAAAAAAGTGGTCAAAAATTCTAAAACCGCTAAATAGAAATTGTACCTTTGTAGCCGCTAAACAAAAAGAAAAAGAAAGCAAATGAAGAAATTGTTATTCCTCGTTGCAACTGCAGCCATGTTTGCTGCCTGCAACAACAGCCAGAATGGCTATGTCATCAATGGCACCATCGAAGGTGCAGCAGATGGAGACAGCATCTACATCATGAATCTGAACTCACAGAACCCCGTTGCCACAGCAGCAGCCGTGATCAATGGTGGAAAGTTTACTTTCAAAGGGGTGCAGGATGTTCCAACCAACACCTACATCGCTTATAAAATTCAGGACCCACAGGCTCGCAAGTATGCCAACTTCTTCCTTGAGAACGGCACCATGACTGCCTTCCTCGGTGAAGACGACAACTACGTGAAGGGCACGCCAAACAACGATGCCTTCGAGCAGTACAAGGCAGAAATCGCAGCCATGACGGAGAAGATAGAGGCCGTGGAGGCTCAGTTGCAGAGCGCTGATGATGCCAAGAAGAAAGAGCTTGAAGACCAGATAGACGGTCTGATGGACGAGTACTATGAGGTCTTCGAGCGCACCATCGATAAGAACATCACCAATCCTGTGGGCGTCAGTGTGCTGAAGTCATTCTACTACCAGATGGATACCGACAAGTTGGCCGCTGCCTTGGATCAGATTCCTGCCAATTTGATGGAAGGTGACGAAACTCTGGCACGCATCAAGGAGGTGGTTGCCAAGAAGATAGCCACTGCTCCAGGACAGAAGTTCACCGACTTTGCCATGAAGACTCCCGACGATAAGGACATCAAGCTCTCCGACTATGCCGGAAAGGGCAAGATTGTCTTAGTGGACTTCTGGGCCAGCTGGTGCGGTCCTTGCCGCGTGGAGATGCCTAACGTGAAGGAGGCTTATGCCAAGTATAAGGACAAAGGCTTCGAAATCGTAGGCGTATCTCTGGACCGCAACGTGGCCGACTGGAAGAAGGGCATCGAGGATCTGGGCATCACTTGGCCTCAGATGAGCGATGTGAAGTACTGGGATTGCGAAGCTGCCGCCATCTATGGCGTTCAGGCTATCCCTGCCACTGTACTGATAGACAAGGATGGCACCATCCTGAAGCGCGACCTGCGTGGTTCAGATCTGGCTGAAGAGCTGGAGAAACTGCTAGGATAATATTCTTTTTAAACCACGAATTTACCGAATTTTTCGAATTTCTATGCAGAAGAATTAATTCGGTAAATTCGTGGTTTCTTTTAAATAAAATACACAATGAAGACTGTAATTAACTTATCAATAATGATGCTGACCGCCTGCTTCGCTGCTTGCAGTCAGCAACCAGTGAATCTGGATCATAGCGTAAAGACTATCCCTGCCTCCTACTATGAGGATGCCACTGAGCAAGGCAGTGTGGTGAAATTCACCTACCAGACACAGCTTCCTGATACGGAAGAGCAAATAGAGAAATACTGCTATGTGTATCTCCCTTATGGATACCAAGAGAATGATAGCAAGCGCTATGACATCCTCTACTTCATGCACGGCGGTAGCAGCACAGCCGAGAAGTTCTTAGGGGGCAATGACTCTATCTCCCTGAACCGCAAGACACTGGATCACATGATTCAAGACAAGCTCATCAAGCCGATGATTGTGGTGACACCATCGTTCTACAGAAGCGATCGCACGGATACCATTGCCAATGCAGGCGACTTGGTGAAGCGTTTCCCTGAAGAGCTGACTAAGGCGCTGATTCCTGCCGTGGAAGGCAAGTTCCATACCTATGCTAAAGATACTACGCCAGAGGGACTGATGGCCTCTCGTGACCACAGAGCCTTCAGCGGGTTCTCCATGGGTAGTGTCACCACCTGGTGGGTATTCCACAAGGCACTGGATTACTTTAAGTACTTCATGCCACTGAGCGGTGATAGCTGGGTGGTGCAACAGTTGGGTGGTTCACAGGCTCCAGAAGCCACTGCCGAAGCCTTAGCGGCTCCATTGAAAGAAAACAAGAAGGATTTCTTCATTTTCTCCATCACTGGCAGTGAAGACATGGCAGAGAAGTCGCTCACGCCTCAGATTGAGGCCATGAAGCAGCAACCAGTCTTCGTGATGGACGACGACTTCCGTAAGGGCAACCTCTACTACAGTATTCTGCCTGGCGGCAAGCATGAGAGTAGCACTTACGGCCCGCACTACATCTACACAGCACTACCGGAATTCTTTAAACATTAAACATTAAACGTTAAACATTATACATTAAAGCACGACATCATGAATGAAAAGAATAAAAACAATATGATACAAGACGAAAGCAAAGCATTTGCCATTCGTATCATAAACCTTTATAAATATCTTAGAGAGAACAAACATGAACTTGTTCTCTCTAAGCAATTATTAAGAAGTGGCACCAGCATAGGTGCAAATATAAGTGAGAGTGTTTTTGGGCAAAGTGATATGGACTTTATTAGCAAGCTTAGTATTGCATTAAAAGAGTCTAATGAAACACGTTATTGGCTGGAATTGCTTCATGAAACCAATTATTTGGATGACAAACAGTTTATCTCAATTTATGATGATTGTGAGAAAATCAAGGCCACATTAATAAACATTATAAACACGACTAAAAAGAATAGGAAAAACCATTAACGTTTAATGTCTAACGTTTATGTTTAATGTTTAACGTTTAATGTTTAACGTATAAAGTCTCACAAGCGCAGTGTCCACCTGCTGTCTGATGCGCTGATACACAGGCTCAGAGAGTTGGCGCATCTGAGTTTTCATCTGTGGAGAGAGTGGTAAGATGACGGTGCCGCTGGCTTCTATGGTGGCTATACGCGAGGCAATGCGCTCATCGCTTTGCTGACGGGCGTAAGCCTTAGCTATCTCCGCTGCTTGACGGATAATGTCCTGCTGATGGTTCGAGAGAGTACGCATGAACTTCTCACTGACTATCAGAGAAATGAAGTGAGGCAGATGGTTGGTCTCCACCACATAGTCTTCCTGTTCATAGAGCTTATTACTCACCACCACCTCGTACGGATTCTCCTGAGCATCGATGGTGCCCTGCTGCAGGCCGATATACACCTCTGAGAAGGTCATGGGTGTTGGGTTGGCTCCCAACTGCTTCCAGAACTGCAAGTGATAGGGATTCTCCATCGTACGGATCTTCTGTCCCTTGAAATCATCCAACGTCTGCACAGGCTTATTGGTGGTCATCACACGGAAACCTTGATCGGCATAGCCCAAAAGCTCGTAGCCTCCCCGCTGGTACACCTTACTGATGTGCTGCATAAAAGTAGGATTGTCCACTACCCTACGCACATCGCTGATGCTATCGAAAAGCACAGGCATATCAAACACTGCGATATCGGGCATAAAGGTCACCTGCGGTGCTGTGTTCTGTACCACGAAGGGGATGTCTGCATCCTTACAAGACTCCAGCAATTCCCTATCCCCTCCCACCACACTATTAGGATAGACCTGTATGCGCATGCTTCCCTCACTCAGTCGATAGACTTCCTCGGCAAACTTCTCTGCATAGAGCTGAGTCACCGTATCGTCAGGACTACTGGTGCCCAAGGGCCAAGCATAGCGCTGAGTCCCACCGCCACAAGCGGCCAGTACTACTGCCAACAGAAGCGCCACATATTTCAATAACCTCAGTTTCATAGCAACAACAAACTAATGGTTGGAACAAATGTGATGAGCAACAAAGCCAACAAGAACATGCCTATCATAGGCAGTGCCTTTCGCGCTATGTTCACCACAGGAATCTTGGTCAGCGAACTTGCCACGAAAAGATTCACCCCGATTGGAGGCGTGACGAAGCCAATGGCAAGGTTCACCACCATCATCACACCGAAATGAATAGGATTCATGCCCACGGCTGTGACTATCGGCACCAAAATAGGAGCCAGAATCAAGATGGCTGGAGTAGTATCCATCACCATGCCTACCAGAAGCAGGAATGCGTTGATAACCAGCAGCAAGACCACATAGTTGGTGAAGTTACCCAGTATCCAAGCACTGAGCATCTGAGGCACCTGCATCAGCGTCAGTACGCGTGAGAAAGCTATAGAAGCCGCCAAGATGAATAGAATGGGAGCATAGGTACGGATAGACTCCTGCAAGATTCCCCATAGCTCTCGAAACCGAATGGTCTTATAGACGAACAAGCTGATAATGAGTGAATAGAACACGGAGATAACAGCAGCTTCTGTAGGCGAAGCCACGCCACTGTAGATGGCACCCAGCGTAATCACAGGGCTCAGTATGGCCCAGAAACTATCCATGAAGACATGCAGGAAGCCCCGCTGATGCAACACGGCCAACTTTCTATTGATTTTCATTCGGTCTTCGCCGTGGCGTCTGCAGTAATAATAGGCATAGCCTATGAGCATCAGGCCAATCATCAGCCCAGGAATGACACCAGCCAAGAACAATGCACTGACAGACTCACCCGAGGCCAAGCCATACATGATGAAAGGAATGCTGGGAGGAATAATCACTCCTAAGCCCCCTGCTATAGCCACCACAGCTGTGGAAAAATCGCGCTCATATCCTAGCTCTATCAGCAATGGAATAGTCATACTTCCCACCGCAGCCACCGTAGCAGGGGCAGAACCCGAGATGGCTCCATAGAATAAGCAAGTAATAATGACTGCAGCCGGAATGCCTGCCGTACGTCTGCCAAGGAAATAAGAGAAGACATCAAAAAGCTTGGATGAAATCTTGCCATGTGCCATCAGTATGCCCGCCAGCACAAACATAGGTACAGCGAGCAAAGGAAAGCTGTCTATGCCCCCCACCATCGACCTTATCACGAAGCTGGCACTGGTTGTAAACGAAGAATCTGTCATTCCTGGCAATACAGATACAATGCCCAGTGATACAGCTATAGGGATAGCCACGATGATAAATAGGAAGAATAGCAGAAAGATAATCAAGGCTGACATGGTTCTTCCTCCTTTCCTTCTATGGCGAGTCCTTCTACCACCCGCTTCATCTTAGCAGATTTTCCTGCCTTTAGTTCGCTATAATCCCTATGCTCCTCATTGTAGTAGAAGTTGTGCCACTGTAAGAACCATCGTTCTGCGATTCGAATCAAGCAGAGGCCGAAGCATATCAGTGGGGCCGACTGTACCAGATACATCGGGATGCCACAAGCTGGACTGACCTGCCCACTCTCAATGGTTGACATCAGGTAGCGATAGGCATAGGGCATCATATAGGCGAAGAAGGCAAACTCCACCGTGAGATTGAATATCTTCACCAGCGCTCTTCCGCGCATAGAGAACAGCCTGATAATCTGATCAATACGAATGTTTATTGTAAGTTTTGTGCAAAGGCTCACGCTCATGAAGGCCGACCAAACGAAGAGGTAGCGTGTGATTTCCTCAGACCATGACAGAGACATGCCCATCACATACCTACAGAAAATCTGCACGATCATGATGATCACCATGCCACAGAGCAAGGCCCCCATCACACCCTCTTCCAGATGATTATATACCTTCTTCAACATACACCTTTAAAAATGTGGAAGCAGAATACCCAGAGCCTGCTGCATGCGCTCTATATCCATCTCCTTTCCAGTCCAAAGTTTGAAGGCTGCAGCCCCCTGGAAGAGCATCATGCCATGTCCGTTCATGTATCGGCACCCCACCTCTCGAGCCATTTCCAGAAAGCGTGTCATAACAGGGGCATAGACGGTATCTGTCACCACCAAGTCGGGCCGTAAGTAGCTCACATCAGGCAGCCAAGTCACTCCCTCATGAGGCTTCATACCCAGTCCTGTGGCATTAGCCAGCAGAAAGCTGTCCGCTATCTCTCTACGCAACAAAGCATGGTCTTGCAGGTCGAATATAGCTGCATGACAAGAGGTATTTGCATTGATCTTACGCACGGTTTCCTCCCCAGCCTCAAAGAAACGATCCTTCACATTGAAGATAGAAATTTCTGCCACCCCATCAAGCGCAGCCTGTATCTGCATGGCAGTGGCAGCTCCACCCGCTCCTACGATGGTAATTTTCTTTCCTCGCACATCTATGCCGCTATACTTCAGCGCTGCCATATAGCCAATACCGTCTGTGCAATAGCCTGTCAAGATACCATTGTCATTGACGATAGTATTCACAGAGCCTATCAAGACTGCCTCTGGAGACAGTTTGTCCAAATACTGCCCCACCACAGTCTTATTTGGCATAGACACATTTGATCCACGCATGCGCAAGGCACGGATGGCCTTCACTGCATCTTCTAGCGTAGAATTATCCACCTCGAAGGCCAGTTGGATGCAGTCAATACCAGCCGCACGGAAAGCCTCATTCTGCATAGCAGGAGAGTTGGAGTGTCTGATGGGATAAGCCATGAGTCCCACCAGCTCTGTATATCCAGTTATAGATCCTTTTAAGTCCATTAGCATGTGAGTTGTCAGAAATACGCATGCAAAAATAACAATTTATTATCTTTCTACCAAATAAGAAAGATTTGTAAAGCGTTATTGCATGTGCCTGCTCACTCTGAGGTGCAGAACAAGCGGTAAGTGCCTACAAAGTGGCACATAAAAACTGTTTGGTTCCCACGGTACTGATTCTTTTTTTGCAAATATATCATAATAATAGAATACTCCTAAAGAAAAGTTGTATTTTTGCAATTAGAAAAAAAAGAAATACTATGGAATACCAACAAATCAGAAATCTGAGCCAAAGACTGCTCGGATTGGTGCTTATATTTTTCTGCAGCATCGCTCAGGCCCAAGTGGGCGATAATTATCCTGCCGACTATGCGGGAGATCGTATTCGCTTTCATGCCCTGTTTATCTGGGATCCTAATGCAGAGTCGGCCCATGTTGAGTTCGACCAGCAGGCCTTGCATTTCTTTCACAAACTCAGCTATGGAGAGGGATTCACGTATGACGTCCGCACCGAATGCCCCAATACATTGGATAGCCTTAAGCTCTACGATGTTGTGGTGATGCTCAACGCCTTACCTCAAGCCGCTGACCAACGTAAAGCTTTCGAGCAATACATGGAGCAAGGAGGTGGATGGATAGGTTTCCATGCCACGGGCTATAATGACAAAGACACCCATTGGCCTTGGTTTAATGAATTCTTAGGTTGTGGCACCTTCCTCTGTAATAACTGGCCTCCACAGCCCGCCTTAGTGGAGGTGGATACACAGCTCCACCCCATCACCCGCTCGTTACCCAAGGAATTCGTGGTACCTGCCAGCGAGTTCTACCAGTTCTCCCCTTCACCCCGTGACAATAAAGACGTGGAGGTGCTGGTAAGCATCTCGCCCAAGAACTATCCTTTTGGCATCAAAGACATCGTGCTGTTCGGCGATTTCCCCATCGTGTGGACAAACAAGAACTACCGCATGGTCTATCTGAACATGGGGCATGGCGATGAGGGGTTCATAGATGCCACGCAGAACCTCCTCTTCACCAATGCTTTTAGGTGGATTTCACTAAGACCTTAAATCAATCCTTCACGTTCTAGCTCGGCCAATGCCCTGGTAAGGGACGGGCGTGCTACGCCCAACACCTTGGCGACCTCGTTCTGATTCTTAATCTCCCCATTCTCTCGCAAATATTGCAGTATGCGCTGCTTGAGGTTGGTGATGGCAAAACCACGTAAACGCTTGGTAAGAAATGCGCATCGGTCTGAGATGATCTGCATGACTCCCATCATCAAGGATGGGTATGTGGCCATCAAGCGCATCAGTTGCTCCTTGCTGATAGTGATGACCTCACAGTCAGTCTTAGCCTCTACATGTACAGGAAAATGGTTATCTGAAGCGAAGACAAAAGCCGGAGCCATGAGTGAAGGAGCGGTCAGGGTCTCTACTGTAATACTTTTGCCTTCCTCATTGTTCATGGAGGTTATGACACTCCCCTCAACAAGCAGATGCAGCCCTTCTACCGCATCCCCTTGATAATAGAGCGTTTTACCTTCAGAATACTTTCTTTTTCTACGACCTTTGCCAAAGAGCAGATGGGCGATTTGATCCTCATCCAACCCTTGAAACAACCGGAAACGGGTTAATTCTTCTATATCCATCAATTCTTAACGATTATTAACAATTTATGTAACCTACATTACCTATTCACTGCATGAAAAGACGTAATTTTGAAGCAAAATTATAGATTAAAAAGAAAAAAGCAAGGCTTATACCATGTTTTTTGCCAATTGACCTTAACACTATGCTCACTGAGAAAATAAAAGACATCTTGCAGCGGTTCTCTTATCGGCAGAAAATCTACTTGCTGGTTTGCAGTGGTCTCTTTGTTGGATTGGGGGGATTGTTCATGTATCTGCTACGTGCACATACCTACATTGCCGACAATCCAGCAGCCTGCGTGAACTGCCATATCATGACACCTTATTATGCCTCTTGGAGTCACTCCAGTCATGGACGTGACGCCACGTGCAACGACTGTCACGTACCTCACTCCAGTTTAGTAGCGAAGTACGGTTTCAAGGCGATGGACGGTCTGAAGCATGTGGCCTATTTTGTAACCCACTCCGAACGTCAAGCTATCATGGCAGAGGATGCCAGTGCTGAAGTCATCATGGACAACTGCATCCGTTGCCACACCCAGCTCAACCAAGAGTTTGTCAATACAGGGCGCATCGACTATATGATGGCCAAGCGTGGTGAAGGCAAGGCTTGCTGGGACTGCCACAGAAATGTACCTCATGGTGGGATGAACACCCTGATGAGTACGCCTGAAGCCGAGACTCAGGTACCACTTCCACCTTCACCCGTACCTGAATGGTTACAGAAACTTATGGAATAATCACTAAAAATTACGTATATTATGGCTAAAGAATTGAAGAAATGGCAAGGTTGGGCACTCTTCGGAGGCTCCATGATAGCCGTCTTTTTACTGGGGCTACTGGTTTCATCGCTGATGGAACGACGAGCAGAAGTGGTCAGTGTTTTCAACAACAAGCGCACAGTATTCACCGACTCCATTATCGCTCAGAACGAGTTGTTCAAAGCCGACTATCCACGTGAATACGAAACATGGGCCATGACAGAAGATACCTCTTTTGTTTCAAAGTACAACAGCTCACAGGAAATAGATGTGTTGGAGCAACGCCCAGAAATGGTAATCCTTTGGGCAGGATATGCATTCTCACGCGAGTATAACACTCCACGTGGACATAAGCATGCCTTGGAAGACATGCGCAAGATTCTGCGTACTGGTAATCCTGGTATTGATGGGGATGCAGACATGCAGCCTGCCACTTGCTGGACATGCAAGGGTCCGGATGTGCCTCGTATGATGCGGGAACTTGGTCTGGAAAACTACTACCATGCCCGTTGGAGTGAATTGGGTGGTGAGATGATGAACACCATCGGTTGTTCAGATTGCCACGATGCTCGCACTATGGAGCTGCGCCCTGCACGTCCTGCACTATATGAGGCATGGAAACGGGCTGGCAAAGACGTCAATAAGGCTACCCATCAGGAAATGCGCTCTTTAGTCTGCGCCCAATGCCACACAGAATATTACTTCGTGAAAGGCACAGATTACTTGATGTTTCCCCAAGACAAGGGTCTTACACTGGAAGATGCCGAAGCCTACTATGATTCCATCGGTTTCTACGACTACATCCATCCATTGTCTAAGACACCTATTCTTAAAGCCCAGCATCCAGGCTACGAAATGGCACTGCAAGGCATTCACGGACAACGTGGTGTGTCATGCGCCGACTGCCACATGCCCTATAAGCAGGAAGGTGGTGTGAAATTCACAGACCATCACATCATGTCTCCTCTAGCCAATATAGACCGCACCTGCCAAACTTGTCACCGCCAAGATGCAGAAGTGCTGCGTCAGAACGTTTATGAGCGTCAGGAAAAGTGCAACGAAGTGCGTGACCGTGCCGAAGAAGAATTGGCAGCAGCCCATATCGAAGCTAAGTTTGCTATCGAGCACGGGGCTACCGATGAAGAGATGAAGCCTATCCAAGCCCTGTTACGTAAGAGCCAGTGGCGTTGGGACTATGCCATCGCTTCTCACGGAGCTACTTTCCATGCTCCTCAAGAAGTGACCCGTTTGCTTTCACACAGTGTGGACTATGCCCAGCAGGCTCGCTTGGCGACCTCTAAACTTCTGGCAAAGCATGGATTCATTGGCGATGTTCCTATGCCCGACATCTCTACCAAGTCCAAGGCTCAAGAGTACATCGGCCTTGATATGAATACTCTGCAAGACAAGAAAGACCGCTTCCTTGACAAGGTGGTGCCAGAGTGGATCAAAGAGGCTAAGGCCAATGGCAAACTGATAGAATTGTAATTTTTCTATGTGGAATAGACCTTGGAGTTTGAAAGAAGGCTTTCTCATTGGTGGAGGCTTAATCATAGCAGGACTGATGCTCGAACTGAGCATCGGTCCTGTCAGTTGGGATGCATTTATATGGCCAGCCAACTTTTGGGTTCTCATTGGCTTCTTGCTGCTGAACATCGTGATCTACAGCATACGTAAGCGTATCTATGCGTTCAGTTTCATAGCAAGCTACAAAGCAGCCATCCCTACCCTTGCCTATGCCGTAGTGCTCACTATCATCATGGGGCTTACACGCCAAACTGTGAATGGTAAAGGAGTAAGCAACATGCTGACTTTCTGGCCTTTTGTACTCACATACGTCTATCTCACAGTCATCTTAGGACAGATCATCTTACGTCGCCTTACGCACTTCATGTGGCAGCGTGACATTCCGTTCCTGCTCAACCACCTGGGTCTTTTCATTGCCCTAGTCACAGCCACTTTAGGCAATGCAGATATGCAACGACTGAAAATGATTACAGCTTTAGGAGAAACAGAATGGCGTGGTCTGAACGAACAGGGCGAAATAGTAGAACTACCCATCGCCATCCAGTTAGACCGCTTCATTATGAAAACCTACGATGATGGTACACCCCGACGCTTTGCCTCAGAGGTCCAGCTATTCACCATTTCGGGGCAGCATCTTCAAGCCACAGTGGATGTAAATAAACCCATCACTGTGGAAGGCTGGAAAATCTACCAATACGGCTATGACACATCCATGGGAGCAGAGAGCAACACCAGCATCCTGGAACTGATTCATGACCCTTGGCTGCCTGCCGTCTATACGGGCATCTATATGATGCTTTTAGGGGCAGTCTGTATGTTTATTTTAGGAGTTAGGAGGAAACAATCATGATTTGGGATTTCTTTGTCTATTTCGCATTGGGGGCTCTCCTTTGTTGGTGGGCCGGAGCCTATGCTTCTTGGAAAGACAGCATACGTACAGCCTATGTCACCACCTTTGCAGGATTGCTCATCTTCTTTGCATTTATCCTTCAGATCTGGATTACCTTAGAACGTCCTCCCCTTCGCACTATGGGCGAAACCCGTCTATGGTATTCCTTCTTCCTACCTTTGGCAGGTCTTTTAGTATATAGTCGATGGAAATATAAGTGGATTCTCTCTTTCTCATCCCTGCTGGCCACTGTTTTCGTCTGCGTGAATCTCTTTAAGCCAGAGATACACAGTAAGGCTTTGATGCCAGCCTTGCAAAGTCCGTGGTTTGCCCCGCATGTTATTGTCTATATGTTTGCCTATGCCCTACTGGGAGCTGCTGCCGTAATGGCTGCTTACCTACTATTCTTCCGAAAGGAAGACATCAAAGATGTGGAATTAGAAATCTGCGATAATCTGGTCTATGTGGGCTTGGCTTTCATGACGGTAGGCATGCTCTTTGGTGCCCTCTGGGCAAAAGAAGCTTGGGGGCATTACTGGTCGTGGGACCCCAAGGAAACCTGGGCAGCCATCACTTGGCTGGCCTATCTGCTCTATATACATTACCGTCTCATGCCTAAACATCAGCCACGTTTAGCCTTGTGGCATCTGCTGGTTTGCTTCGTCCTACTCCAAATGTGCTGGTGGGGCATCAATTACCTGCCTTCTGCCCAAGGCACCAGCGTACATACTTACGGAGCTTAGGCTACTTCCGTTTCTTCATCCTAAATTCTGAAGGAGCTTTCCCTGTGTGCTGCTTGATGTAGCGAGTGAAATGGGAGAGGTTCTGGAAACAGAATTCATTGCTGATGTCTGTCAGAGTGCGGTCTGTTTCCGTCAGTTCTTCCAACATCTGCGACAGGGCAAAATGAGATATCCAGTAAGAGGCATTATGCCCTGTAGATTGCTGGCTGACTCGTGAGAGATACTTAGGTGTCACACAGAGTTTGTCGGCATAGAACTCTACCATACGAACCTGTCGTACATGCTGTTGCAGCAGGTCTATAAATTGCTGAGTCACCAGAGCCTCTTGCCCACCCTTCGACGACTGCTTGCTGTTGCATCGCGCATAGATGTCGAAAATGTCATAGACAAAGTTATCCACAGAGCGTTTCAAAGTCTCCTGGTGATAGAGGTGGCTGGTTTGCTGCAATCTATATTTGATGTCATCCAAGTCTCTGAGACATAGACTCATATCAGCAGCATCCATCTGCATGATGGGATTGTCATAATAGTAGGTCAGTCCCTTGATGTTATGAGACACCTTCACAGGATTGGCAAGATGATAACGGCGTGATTTCAGCAAAATAATGGCATGCATGTCAGCACTCACCTTTATGTCTTGTAGTGGTTTCCCTTCGATAAGTATGATACCAGAGCCAGCATTGGCCTCATAGGCCGTGTCGTTCAGAGTGAAACTCATGCTACCCTTGATAATAAAGATGTGTAGCAAGTAGTCGTTGTACTTGCCTCCACATGCCTCTTGAATGTCCTCGCTAAAGAGGATGTCTGGCTTCTCGGTTTCCTTTATTTCTGTATTCATGTGGTAAAGATAGGACTCTTTTACCACTTCTGAAAGTATTTTGGGTAAAAACTATAACTTTTGTGGAAATATGGGTAATCTTTCTCTGACAGAGAAGCCCTAACTTTGCAGCACTTTAATCTAAAATAAATTGAAATGAAAAAGTTATTTTTAATGATGGCAGTCGCACTGACTGCATGTTTGATGTCTTGCACCCAGAAAGAGGCTCAGCCTCAAGCTGAAGCAGAAGCTCCTGCACAAGAAGATGGTACAACTTCTGCCACTCCTAAAGCCAATGACACTATGAGTCCAGAAGATTTCGTAGCTTATCTGGAGAGTTGTGGACAGTATTTCCTTGCCACTATGGATGGTGATCAGCCTCGTGTACGCCCTTTTAGCTTCTGTGACGTCATCGACGGACAGGTGTATTTCATGACCCGCAAGCATAAGGATGTTTATAAGCAGTTGGTGAAGAACCCTAAGGTGCAGATTGCTGCTTTCCCAAAAGAGGGTCGTGGATGGATGCGTATCACTTGCAAGCTGGTGGAGGCAGAGACTCCTGAGGTTCGCACCCATTTCCTGGATAAATATCCAAGAATGAAGCAGGCGCACCCAATAGATGATCCTGAATATGCTTTCATGAAGCTGGTAGGCATCACTGCTGTAGTAGGTGATAAAGTGTATAGTGTGAAGTAAGACTATTTTCTATAAGAAGAAACAATATGAAAAAAATTCTAATGATTGTAGCTTTGGCTCTGACCACAGTTTCTATGTCATACGCCCAACAGACAGATGCACGTACATCTGCTACTCCTAAAGCGAACGCAACGGAGGTCATGACTCCACAAGAACTTGTAACCATGCTGAAAGAATGTGGCCATTATTATTTGGCGACAGTAAACAACAACCTTCCATGTGTTCGACCAGTTACCTTTATTGACGTGTATAATGGTGAGGTATACGCCATGACACGTAAATCTAAAGATGTTTACGAGCATGCCGCAAAGAATCCTAATGTCCAGATTGCATTTTACCCTAAAGACAGTCGTAATTGGGCACGCATCACTTGTAAATTAGTTGATGCTGAAACTCCAGAAGTTCGCAAACAGTTTCTTGCCATGTACCCCAGTGTAATGGAAGCGCATCCTGATGCGCTCACTGACACAGACCTGACTTTCATGAAGTTGAGCGGCATTACTGTCGAGATAGGCAAGAAAGTTTATCAAGTAAAATAACAAGAAGTTTCTTCTAAATTATGCCAAAGGAGGGACTGCTTTAGCAGCCCCTCCTTCTTCTTTGTTATAGAAACGCGTCTTAGCTTGGCATATCCACCAGCTTCCAACCTTCACGATAGTTATGCTTGATCAGTTCACGAGCAAACTCCTGAGCATTCACAGGGTCGGTATAGATCTTGTTGAACTTCGGATCACCATCCACAACCTTGAAGTCATCTTTCTTCACGATGCGAATCTCCTCATTCGGGTTGATGTTGGTAAACTCCATGTGCTCGCCATCCCAAGTCAATTCCTTATTCAAGGTTTGCAAGCGCACAGCTAGTACACCCATCACCACTACCTCATTCAACGGACCAGAGATATTGAAGTTCGACTTCGTCTCTACCCTGTTTTCTGGGCTCTCCTTGCAGGCACGAATCCAGTCTTGTTCATGGCCGCCACTCATGGCATTCTCTACTCTGCGGCATACCTTTGGCGCATTAGGCACACGTCCAGAGAGCAGCCAAGGCTCCTGTCCGTAGCAGCTGCAAATCAGTGTGTCCTTTGTGCCGTGGAAGATGCACAGGCCACCATTGCCAGGCATCAGTTCCTTGCCCTCTGGGAATCCTTCCGGACGGTCTGGCATGATGCCACCATCGTACCAATACACCTCAACTTCTGGCATGGCCACCTTAGGCATATTGTCACGTGCTGGGAAAGTGAATTTCACACGCTGGGCATTTGGTGCACAGTCGGCCAATAGCAATGTAGAAGAACCCTGAATCTTGGTTGGATAGCCCAACTTCAGTGCTGCCACCACAGGCTGCATGATGTGGCAAGCCATATCACCCAGAGCACCCGTGCCATAGTCCCACCAACCACGCCAGTTCCACGGATGATACACTTCGTTGAACGGGCGCATCTTGGCAGGACCTGTGAAGAGATCCCAGTTCAAGGTCTTAGGCACACGCATGGCATTTTCTGGCGCATTGAGTCCCTGAGGCCAGATAGGACGATTGGTAGCACATTCCACCTTGGTCACTTCGCCTATCTCCCCATTCCATATCCATTCGCACACCAAGTCGGTACCCTCTGAAGAGGAGCCCTGATTACCCATCTGAGTAGCCACCTTATATTTATTAGCCAACTTAGTGAGCAGTCGGGTCTCATAGACAGAGTGTGTCATAGGTTTCTGCGTATAGACATGCTTACCCAGTGTCATGGCATCAGAGGTGATGATGGCATGGGTATGATCGGCTGTAGCGCAGAGCACAGCATCGAAACTGTTGCCCACCTCGTCGAACATCTTCCGATAGTCCCAATACTTCTTGGCATTAGGGAAACGAGCCATCACGTCTTTAGAGTATTTCCAGTCCACATCGCACAGCGCCACGATGTTTTCTGTCTTCTCCATGTTTCGCAGATTGCTGTTGCCCATGCCGCCAATGCCCACGGCAGCTATGTTCAGCTTGTCAGACGGAGCAGCTACAAAGCCGTGACTCTTACCAAAGATACTCGCCGGAGCGATGGTAAATCCTGCCAGTGCCGTAGCACTGGTGCGCAGGAAATTTCTTCTAGATACGTTTTTCATAACAAAAATGATTAAAGGTTAATGGTCTCGGCCTCAAAGATAAGAATAATAATTCAAAGCAACAACGTTCTGCTATCTATCTTTATTCTGCAAATCGCTCTCTACTGGCGGCAAACTCTGGAAATGGCGGGTAGAAAAGACCTGAGCGAGGAATATCAAGCAAAGCAGGATACCTATCTTATAAGGACCTACGATATCTGAAGCTCCAAAACAGAGTCTGGCAAGGGGCATCACTATCAGAGGCGATACGAACTGACCTAAATAAAGGGCTGCTGAGAGTAGAGGCATCACCGTCGTAGCAGAGTTCTTGCCACCTTTGATGCTGGCGATAGTATTCAGATAAGGCACTCCCACCCCATTGGCCATACCAATAAGTGCAGAGCCCAGAAATGCCATCAGCGTAGTAGGAATCAAATAAGCGATATAACCCAGCAGGAAGAACAGCGGAGCAAAATACTTGATGGACAGACGGAAACGGTTCATCAGTCCCCCGAAAGACAGCCCCACAAAGAATGCCACCACATCGAGTCCCACCATGATGATGGTGATCATTTCCGTGGATAGCCCTATCTGCTGACTTGCCACAATGGCGAAGTTTGTAGGAAAGATGAAGAAGATCGTCATCAGCAGCCACATGCCAATGACAGATGGATGAAACTTTAGCAGTTGGCGAGGCTGGAAAGGAATACCCCGCTTATTGGCAGAGCCCAGCTGCTCATCAGGCAGCCACAGCCACACCATCACTAGTGCTAACAGTCCTAAAAGATAGACCAGGAAAGCATAGTTCCACTCTATCGTTGCCAAAAGTCCAGCTAGTAGTGTAGCTACTACCCCACCCATTTGGTTCATGGCAGCAGAAAGCCCCATGAGCCTTGCTTGCTCCTCTGGAGGGTAGTAGTAGGCCAGCAATCCTGTGGAGAGTGGCATGATAAGCCCCACGCTGATACCAAGCAATGCCCTCATGAAGAGGAGCAAGTAGAGGTCATCTACAAAGAAGCAACCTGCACCAGCCACCACATAGAGCAGCAGTCCTGTAGTGGCAATGGCCCTCGTCCGCATCACACGACTTAATGGTAAGAAAAACAAATTGGTAATGATAATCAGCAGGGCTGGCATACTGACGATAAACTGAATCAGCATGGCTGGTGCTTCACTGAAATGAGCCTTGATGATGATCAGCGCAGGGGCGATGGCGGCTCCAGCCATCACGGTGAGCAGCGACATAGAAAGAATGGTAGCTGTCACTCTTCTTGAAACATTGTTCTTATTCATTTGTCAAGCGGAGTTTCTGAGGCGCTAAGTCCTCACACAGTTCTACCAAGCTGCTTCTAAATCAAAACGGCTGCAAAGGTACGAAAAAAGAGGGAAACTACAAAACAGCAGCTATCATTATCTCGTGCAAGATGTTTTACAGAAAATTATGCAATGCTATTCAGCAAAGCCACCTTATCCTCATTGACTAGCTTGAGTATCAGCTCGCCAAACAGGGTATTAGCCCATGCAAACCAAGAACGGGTGAACTTCGTGGTATCGTCTTTGTGAAACGACTCATGCATGAAGCCTGTGCCGGCCTCATTGTCGATGAGCAACTTCACACAGGTCTTGATTTCCTGATCATCAGTGCTGGTGAAAGCGCGCATCATCAGGCTCATAGGCCAAGGCATGTCATAGCCAATGTGCGGACCACCAATGCCCTCCACAGCCTTGCCACGGAAGAAGTATGGATTGTCCTCGCTCCACACGAAGCGGCGTGTATTCTGATAGATCGCGTCATCGACATCTACCAAACCCAGATAAGGCATAGCCAGCAGGCTTGGCACGTTGGCATCGTCCATCAGCAGTTGATTGCCAAATCCATCTACCTCATAGGCATACATTTTGCCATATTTGGGATGGTTGTAGATGGCATACTGCTTCAGGGCAGCTTCCACCTCATCAGCCAAAGCTTTGCACTGACTTGCAAGGTCTGAGCGATGGTTCACTGCTGTAAGAATCTCTGCTGCCTTGTTGAGCACATTCACAGCGAAGAAGTTGGATGGAATGAGGAACAGGAATGTAGTGGCATCGTCAGAAGGTCGGAAAGCCGAAGCTATCAGTCCCACAGGCTTCACTGGCGCTCCCCACCCATCGTTTGACATCGTGTCGAGCTGGCGCTCCGTGCGACGCTGGAAGCGATAGCTGCCTTTGCCATCTCTACGCTGCTGGTCGCGGAAAGTGCTCAAGATGGTCTGAATGGCTTTGAGCCACTCCTCACCAAAGATGCTGGTATCTCCCGTAGTCTTCCAGTACTGAAAAGCCAAGCGGATGGGATAGCACAGCGAATCAATCTCCCATTTTCGTTCATGCAGTTCGTCTTTCATATCCGTATAGTCACTCTTCCACTCGCCCCCACCCTCTATCGGACCATCGTTGAAAGCGTTGGCATAAGGATCAATGTTGATGCTGAGGAACTGACGATTGATTACACCTGCAATCATCTCCTTCAGTGCAGCATCCTGATTGGCCAGCTGCACATAGGGCCACACCTGCGCCCCAGAGTCACGCAGCCACATGGCGTGGATATCGCCCGTATAGACAAAGGTATCTGGCCTCCCTTGTGCATCGTGGCGGAAGTGCACAGTGGTATCAATGGTGTTTGGGAAGCAGTTGGTGAACATCCAAGCCAGCTTCTCGTTTTTCAGCAACCCCTGCACACGCTTGATCTGTGCCTCCACCGCTTCAGAGCGGAACAGGCGATCGGCTGGGGCAGGACGATTGTCTTTATATATCATGCTCATTGCATATCCACTATTCTTAGCCCAAACGCTGCTTGGAGCGAGGGTAAAACCTGCCAATGACACCACACTGGTGCGCAGGAAACTTCTTCTTGAAACTCTTGTCATAGGTTGATGTTTATTCTTTTCGCACTAAAATTACTATTGTTTTTTGAATTTTCCTACTTTTTTGCAAGAATGCTAGCAAAATCATTTCAACTTTGAAAGAAAAGTATTATATTCGTGGTGGTTAACCACTTAAATCTATTTTACCATGACAACAAGAAGACGATTTCTGAAATCTTCGGCCTTGGCAGCCACTGGTATATTCCTGACTCCAGATGGCATCTTTGCAAGACCCAATGCCCGCACTCGATTCCATGCCGACAAAGTGAAGATAGCCTACATAGGCATAGGCAATCGAGGCAACCAGATCATTAAAGACTTTGCTGCCACCGATATGGTGGATGTAGTAGCACTCTGCGATGTGGACATGGGCAACAAGCAGACAGAAGAGGTTATGAACATGTACCCACGAGCCAAACGGTTCAAGGACTTCAGGGAGATGTTCGAGAAGTGCGGCAGTGAGTTCGATGCTGTAGCTGCGGCTGTGCCAGACCATTTCCATTTCCCTGTAGCTATGCTGGCTCTTTCAGAAGGTAAGCACATATATCTGGAGAAGCCCATGTGCCGCACCTTCCACGAAGCCGAGCTAATGATCCAAGCAGCTCTGAGGCATCCGAACCTGGCCACGCAGGTGGGCAATCAAGGACACTCTGAAGCCAACTACTTCCAGTTCAAGGCATGGAAGGAGGCTGGCATCATCAAGGATGTGACTGCCGTAACTGCCCACATGAACGATATACGTCGTTGGCACAAGTACGACTCCAACGAAGGACGGCTACCACAGGCCGATCCACTGCCGAAAGACATGGATTGGGACACTTGGCTGGGCGCAGTGCTTTATCATGACTATAGCGAGAAATACCACCAAGGCAATTGGCGCTGCTGGTACGACTTCGGCATGGGAGCACTAGGTGATTGGGGAGCACACATCCTCGATACCATACACGAGTTTCTGAACTTGGGTCTGCCTTATGAGGTAAGCATGAAGTATGCCAATGGGCACAACGATTATTTCTTCCCCTACTCTTCTACCATCTTATTCCGCTTTGGCGCCAGAGAGGGCATGCCACCTGTAGATATCACTTGGTATGATGGTACAGACAATCTGCCACCTTTACCAGAAGGCTATGGAGGATCTGCCGTCACAGAGGGAGTACCTATCACGAACCAAGGTGTCACTACCAACCAGCGATTGGCTCCTGGCAAGATCATCTATTCACGCGACCTTATCTTCAAGGGTGGCAGCCACGGTAGCACGCTGAGCATTATCCCAGAAGAGAAAGCCAAAGAAATGGAGAAACTGCTGCCTCCTGTTCCAGAAAGTCCATCGAACCATTTCGAGAACTTCCTGCTGGCTTGTCAAGGACTGGAAAAGACGCGTTCACCCTTTGAAATCAATGGTGTACTGAGTCAAGTGTTCTGTTTGGGAGTCATTGCACAGCGCCTGAATGCACAGCTCTACTTTGACCCACGTACCAAGCAGTTTACCAACAATGCATTCGCCAACGCACTGCTCGCTGGTCAGCCTCCGCGTCGTGGCTGGGAAGATTTCTACAAACTCTAACCATTAATTCTAGCGTATCATGAGAACAATCAAGTTATACCTTATTTCATTGCTGTGCATAGCTGCTCTCCAAGCCTGTCAGCAACCAAACAATGAACCTACCGTAGCACAACCTGAGTCATATTGGCAGATAGAAACCAGTGACTCGCCTAATACGCTATCTGCTGCCGAGCAGGCCGATGGCTGGAAACTTCTCTGGGACGGAAAGACCTCCGAAGGCTGGAGAGGTGCCCGTCTGGACGGATTTCCTCCCAGTGGCTGGACTATCGAAGATGGCATTCTCAAGGTGAATCAAGGTGAAGGCAAGGAAGCCGCCAATGGAGGTGACATCATCACCACTCGCACCTATCGCAACTTTGTGCTCAAGGTAGATTTCAAGATTACAGAAGGTGCTAATAGCGGCATCAAATACTTTGTGCATCCAGACCTGAACCAAGGTGCTGGCTCTGCCATAGGTTGCGAATTTCAAGTACTGGACGACCTGCGCCATCCAGATGCCAAGCTGGGTGTTAAGGGCAATCGCACACTGGGCTCACTTTACGACCTGATTCCTGCCCCAGACAACAAGCCTTTCGACATTAGCCGGTTCAACACAGCGATGGTGTATGTCAAGGGCACCCATGTGGAGCATTGGCTCAATGGCATGAAACTGCTGGAGTATGAACGCAACAATCAAGAATGGAATGCACTGGTAGCTTACAGCAAGTATCGCGACTGGCCTAACTTCGGTAACTGGGAAGAAGGGCATATCTTACTTCAAGACCATGGCGATGAAGTATGGTATAGGAATGTAAAGATTAAAGAGCTTGAATAATTCTTAGCTCTACAATAAAAAAGCCTGCGTCGTAGAATGGACGCTGGCTTTTTTATGATAAGGTGTAAGCTATTACTTCGTTACCGTATAGGTGCCTGCCTCATACTCCTTGACTTCTGTCTCACCAGGCAAAGTCACAGAGGCCGTAGCTCCCTCAGGAATGGTGAACTCCCACGTCCACTGGTCACCATCGTAACGCCAAGCACTCTTTATCAGACCTGCAGCCGAGTGATATTCGGCTTCCAAATGTCCTAAGCGCTTGTCAGGCAGAGGGCGCATGATGATATGCTTGAAACCAGGAGCAGCAGGATCTGCAGCGATACCAGCAGCAGTCTCCCAAATCCACTGACATACACAGCCATAGGCGTAATGGTTGAAGCTATTCATACCCTGCGGACCCATGCCCTTCTCTATCATGTAGCTGTTCCACCGCTCCCAGATAGTAGTGGCACCATTGTCAACAGAATAGAGCCAACTTGGGTTCTTACGCTGGAAAAGCAGTTCGTAAGCGATATCTTGCATGCCATTCTCTGTGAGGGTTGGCATCAAGATAGAAGTGCCCAGGAAACCAGTCTGCAGACAGTTGTCATGCTGTGCAAAATTCTTACGTAAGCGATCTATCATAGCCTCCTTGGCACTGCCCTCTACCAGCTGGTTCTTCAGGGCAAACAAGGCAGGAGTCTGCATAGTGTTCAGTATGGCTGTCTTGAAAGTTCCATCGGCATTGAGGAACTTAGACTTCAGATAAGCCTTAGCCTCATCTGCCATCTTTTGATAGACAGCAGCACTGCGTCCTGTAGCCTCAGCCATATCGCGCATCATAGCAGCATCGATAGCCCAGTAGGAAGCACTCAGATAGTTCCAATAAATGATGGCCTCTGGCAGAGGTTCGCGTCCACGCGGTGTATTTCTGAAAGCACCGCCTCCACAGCTTTCCAGTGGCTCATAGCTCAGCCAGTCGGCCCACTGGTAGTTGCCATTCTCTGATACCAAAGTCACATGATCGTACTTCGTATCATAAATAAGGTTCATGTACTTATTCATGGCCTCCCAGTTCTCCTCTATCATCTCACGATCACCAAACTGTTTCCAGACCGTCCAAGGAACGATGATGCCTGCATCTGCCCAGCCCAGACGAAGCATGTCACCACCATACTGTGCCAAAGGAGCCACACCAGGGAAGCCACCCTTTGGACTCTGGGTATCACGCATGTCGCGCATCCACTTGTGGAAGAACTGATCGGTATTGGCAAAGAACGTTCCTGTTTCAGCGAAAACCTGCGTATCTGCCGTCCAGCCCAGACGCTCATTACGTTGCGGACAGTCGGTAGGCACAGAGAGATAGTTGGAACGCTGTCCCCAAATAGTGTTTGAGATCAGCTTGTTCACCAACTCATTGCCAGTAGTGATGGTACCTATTTCCATATCTTTGGCTATGGAAGTCACAGGTATAGACACCAGTGACGTGATATGCACCTCATCTGTAGCTGTGATAGACACAAAGCGATAGCCAAAGAATGTGCTATGAGGAATGTAAGACTCCAGCTTGTCGCCACCCGCGAAGGTGTATTTCAGTATCATACCTATCTTAGGCACACGTAAATTGTCACGATGCACGCTCCCCTCTGGACCATCCATGCCACGGCTCTTGGCACCATTGCCATCGTTAAGCAGCTCACCTGGAAGGCAGGTCAGCACAGTGCCCTCTGGAGCAGAGAAGATGAAGGATGGCACAGCAGCAGCATTCTGTCCAAAGTCCACCACCAACGTCTCTCCTGGACGGAGAACCATCTCAGCACCAGATGTAAACTCTTCGGCTATGACTACCTTGCCATATTCCTCTTCAGTAGCTCCAGACACCTCTTTATATTTATAGGCTTTGACAGGAGTCAATGCGAGGTCTGAACGTAGGTAGATCTCAGCGCCTTCAGAAGGTAATATCTCACCTTGAAACTCTGTGTTCAACTCTGGTGCAGAAAGCTTTTCTGGTGTGAGGAATCCCAGAGGCACACGGGCATCGTATTCTTCGCCATCGAAGATGGCTGCATGCTGCACCGGTCCGGCTATACCGGCTTTCCAATGATCTAAGTCGGTACCATAGAGTTGCTTAGTGCCATCTGCATAGGTCAGCTCCAACACGCCACGGAAAGCCACTTTCTTTCCTATCATACCCTCATGTCCACCAGGAGTAACAATTCTATCGCCCCACCAGCCTGGAGTTACCTGCACAGCCAGCATATTCTCTGCACCCGACTTGGTCTTTAGCACTGGCGTGATGTCGTAAGTGAATGAGCGCTTGGTTTTGGCGTAGTGTGTAAAGCCAGGTTTCAGCACTTCATCACCTATGCGTTCGCCATTCACATAAAGTTCATAGACACCCAGACCAGCCGTCATCCAGCGAGCTGATGAGACTTTCTGGTCATTTTTCACAGTAGAGACAAACCAACTGGATCCATCTGCCGAGCGACCATTGTCTGAGTCGTTGATGCGTCCTGTTACCACAGGTGCATTAGCTGCAGAAATCCATTGAGAAACATCCCAAGCCGAGGCATCCAATGCCTCTACTTTCTTCACAGCTCCAGTAGTGGCATCACTACCACAACTTGAAGTCATAAACAGTGTCGTTGCCAAAGCAAGGGCACTAAATAATTTGGTCTTTGATTTCATAGTTTAGTTATTTTGATCTTTTGTTTTCGGTAGCAACAAATGAAGCACTACGCCCACCACGGCAGACAAGCCTATACCACTGATAGAGAAAGAGCCCGCAGAAAGCACTGCCCCACCTATGCCAGTAGTAAGAATCAGACTGACGATGATGATGTTGCGCGTCTCGTTCAAGTTCACCTTATTATTAATAAGGCTTTGTGCGCCCACACTGGCAATAGAGCCAAAAAGCAGCAGCATGATGCCACCAAGCACAGCCGACGGAATGGCTTGAAGCACTGCGCTGAGCTTGCCAATGACAGAGAATACCAAAGCTGTGACTGCAGCGATGCGGATTACTTGCGGATGGCTGATGCGTGTAATCTGTATGGCACCAGTCACCTCACTATACGTGGTCACAGGAGGGCCGCCAAAGAAGGAGGCGAACAAGCAAGCCAATCCATCACCAAGCAACGTGCGATGCAAACCTGGCTCTTTGACAAAATCTTTCCCTGCAACTTCACTTACTACATACACATCACCTATGTGCTCTATCACAGGGGCGATAGCCACAGGAATCATGAAGAGGAATGGTTGCCAAGCAAACTGTGGCCAATGGAAATGCACGATGGAATCTGGCAAGGCAAACCAGGAGGCTGCAGCCACGCCTGAGAAATCTACCTCGCCCATGCAGATAGCTACCAGATAACCCACTAAGATGCCACATACCACAGGTACCAGTTTCAGCAATCTTTTGCCGAAAGTGAGCACTGCGATGGCCGTAGCCAATGAAATGATAGCCAACAGCCAGTTCTGCTTAGCCATATCCACTGCTGTAGGTGACAATGAAAGACCTATCAGCATAATGACTGGTCCGATGACCACAGGCGGGAATAGTCGGCTGAGCAACTTCTGCCCCTGCCACTTGACCAGTGCAGACATGATGAAATAAACCAAGGCCACCCCTGCAATACTGGCAATGGCACCACCCATTCCCCACTGTTCGGCAGCAGAGATGATAGGGGCAATAAAAGCAAAACTACTTCCTAAAAAGATAGGAACCATGCCACGAGTGACCAAGTGGAAAATGAGCGTACCCACACCAGCAGTAAATAAGGCGGTAGCAGGGTCGAGTCCAACAAGCAGAGGGACCAGTACCGTGGAGCCAAATGCCACAAAAAGGAACTGGACACCTACGATAGTCTTGCGGAAAGGAGTCAAAGTTTCACTACTCATAATCGTATATCATTTAGTTTTTCTTAGAAATTCCATTTCGCAGCTAAGGTAGGATTGATGAAGAACGACTTATCATTGTATGTGTTATAGACGAAGTTACTACTTATCTCCCACTCCGTGCCGAGAGAGAAATGCTCCGTGACGTTATACCACAACTGAGGTTCTGTGAGCATCACCAACTGGCCATGTCCATCGGCTTTCTGTCCACGCCAGAAATCGATGAAGCCATTAAACGTTAACGCATTTTGGGCGAAGGTGGTGCTCCATACGCCAGTGAGCTGCACACTATGATAGGCGGAAGTATAGTCATAGCTCTTGAAGAAACGTTTATACATCAGTTGCACAGAGAAAGTCTTAGAGAAATCGGCGGAGTGCCCATGCCATGCTGGACCAATCAAAGCAGCTACACCATCTTCCGTGATAAGTTTTTGAGCCGCTTTTGTACTTTCGGCTGCATCACCCTTATCATCCTGTGTTTCATATTTGATTTTATACTTGTGGCCTTTTTTGGCGTTATATTGCTTGATAGCTAGCTTAGCGCCGTTATATTCTGCCTTTCCATAACTGGCAACATTACCTGTCAACTCGAAGTTTAATCCAAGTTTTACCGTGTCACCTTTCTTATACGTTTGTGCTTGCGCACCACCGCCACTGGAACAACCAGCCAACATACTCGTTGCCATGGCAGCACTCGCTAAAAGCTTAATAAATTTGCCTTTCATAGCTGAGCCTCCTTCTCTTTCTCAATAGTTATTAAAATGATACAATTATTTTCATTTGGTTTCAACTACTAGAAAATTTTTTTCATTCCTTTACAATTTCCAAATCGAAATGGCAACAGAAGAAAAAATATCAATGGTATTGCTAACCATTGTCATCAATGGTCCATCTAAGATCCCCGAAGCAATCAAAA
>CADALZ010000025.1 GCA_902788865.1 uncultured Bacteroidales bacterium
TCTTTTTCATAATACAGATTTTTAAACCACGAATTCACCGAATTTATCGAATTTACTATGCAGAATAATCAATTCGTTTAATTCGGTAAATTCGTGGTTTTTCATTCTTCACACTTCATTTATCCCAAGCCGCCCCCAGGATTATCCTCAGAACCACCTGTGGTGCTAGAGCCACCAGAGTTACCACCTGTGTTGCCACCAGTGCTACCGCTGTTGTCACCAGTGGTTCCGTTGCCAGCAGCACTGCCACCATTGTCAGGACGACCCTCAGCAGCTTCGCGCTTCAGGTCTTCTGCCCACATGAAGGTAGCCTTCTGCAGCATGTCCTTCGAGTTCAGCTGACTGTCGGAACAGCTGTCGGGCAGGAAGCGGATGTGCAGCCCCACGAGCGAACCCTTGGGCGTGAACTTGTCGATGCTTGTAGCACCGCCTTTCTTGTTCTGCGCCATAAGGTAGAACGTACCCAGTCCCTCCAGCTTCACCTTCTTCGACTCCAGAAGCATCTCCAGGATGCAACTCTCAGCCTTGGTCAGCACACCCTCTACCACGTCCTGCGTATAGACAGAGCCATGCTCTGAAATGTGCTTCGCCAGCTTGCGGGTGTTCAGCGTCTCCAGATGCACGATGCGTCCGAAGTAGTTACCATACGAGGAGCTTGCCTCGTTGGCGTTCTTGTAAATGTCGTAAATGATTTTAGACATAACTTAAAACAGATTTAGTAGTGTCGTTTAAGCCTTGTCCTTAGTTCGAAATCCTTGATCAGAGAAGCTGCAAAAGTCAACCGGTTTAATACTTTTTGCAACTTTGTTGCAAAGTTACAAAATTATATTCATTTCTGCAAACTTTTTCGCAACTTTTTTCGTAAAAAAAGTCATTTCCCGATATCCCGCCTCCGACGTCTGAAAATAACGCCTCGTCGTGCGCCCGTCGTAATTTCAGAGGGGGAGAGCCGTCACATCTCCTCAAGTCCTCTGCAGAGGGCAGGAGAGGGGTCTGCACGCCTCTCGCGTGCCCTATAACTTATTCAGTTATTCACTTATTCACTTATGACAGGAACATTCTGAGAACCTAGACTAAGAATTTTTATATTATATATATTATCTATAATATATATAATATAAAAATTTAAGTATCACTCCGTAACTATAGGCACTACTATCCCAAAACCTTCCTGTCATAACTGAATAACTGAATAAGTGAATACTTTGAATTGCATTCAATTTAGTGCGATTTTATTAAAAAATTGCACCATTTATAGTGCGTTTTTCAAAATAAACCGTATATTTGCCATCGAAAGATAGATAGTAACAACTAATATTAGAGATATGGAAAGACTTCAAGCCACATTCGACAAACTGCTGCGAGAGACCACTTCTACGTTTCATCGCTATATGTACTACCACATAGACTGGGAGGCACGGATAGTTGGGCTGCTGGGCCCTCGCGGAGTGGGAAAGACTACAATGGTGCTACAATACATCAAGGAGAACCTGCCCCGAGAACAGACGCTCTATGTGGTAGCAGAGGACCTGTATTTCTCGCAACACACATTGGTTGACTTGGCTGATGCTTTTGCACGCACTGGAGGTAAGCATCTGTTTATCGACGAGATTCATAAGTATAAGGGATGGTCGCGAGAGCTGAAACTCATTTACGACTATCACTCAGAACTGCACATATTCTTTACAGGGTCTTCTGTGCTCGACATCTCAAAGGGGGTGGCCGACTTGAGTCGACGGGTGCTGACTTTCGAGATGCAAGGTCTGTCATATCGAGAATACTTGCAGCTCTTCCACGAGATTGAGCTACCCACTTACAACCTTCAGCAGATTCTTTCCCAACAGGTGGTGCTGCCGCAGTCTGAAGCAGGGGTATTATCCTTTCAGGGACAACAACTTCAATCGCTATATCATGCAGATGGTGAATGCCACACTCGATGTGGACATAGCACAATATGCCGACCTGACACCCGCTACCATCAGAAAGCTGAAGCGACTGCTGGCCATCATTGCCCAAGCAGCCCCTTTCAAGCCGAACTTCACACAGATTGGCGGGCAGCTAGAAGTGTCGCGCAATAATATAGCCGACTTGTGTGCATGGTTAGAGAAAGCCGGACTTATTGGTCAGCTTCGCGAAAGTACGGGCGGCATACAGGGGCTGGGAAAGGTAGATAAGGTCTATCTGGACAATACTGCCCTGATATATGCCTTAGGAAATGAAAACACGGACATAGGCACCATTCGTGAGACATTCTTTTTCAACCAGATGAGGGTAAACCAAGACATTACTTCTTCGCCTGTTTCAGATTTTCTCATTGACAGGGAATACACCATCGAGGTAGGCGGCAAGAAGAAAAAGCAGAAGCAGATACGGAGTGTAGAGCAAGGCTATGTGGTGAAAGATGACATCGAGACTGGCTACGGCAACATCATCCCCTTGTGGCAGTTCGGATTAACCTATTGATAGATATATTTTATGGCAATAAAAGTAGTGTTTTTGGTGATTATTGTTTATACTACATTTATGAAAGAATCCGAAATGAGTGATACGCAAAGGGCAGCCATCAATAAGGAGCACCTCGAAACATTGAAACATTGTATGGAAGTGTTTTCTTCCAGCAACGATAATTAGAAAAAGAATAGGTTGATAAAAAAATATGTCACAAAGTTTTTGTATCTTTGCAGCGATGGAAGAACACAATGTGCGCACATGACAAAATGAGTCATTAATGAAAAAACTATTCCAAAGATGATACTACCCACAATGACACCCGAGGAGAAGGTGAGGCAGATGGAGAAGATGATGCCACTGCTCAGAGAGGCGGCGATGGGCTGGCTGAAGCATAATGGGAAGATGGTGCAAAGGACCAAGTTCTTCCCTACGTTCTATACCTTCGAGCGAGAGTTTGAAGGCATGGGCAAGTGGGCGGTGGTGATAGTAGCAGAAAGTAAGAGCTTGGTAAAAAGAGGCATTCTCAATGTTAATGGATATCAGACCTATACCATAACTCACTCAAAGAATGAAAGCAACAATGGCATGGGCATCTACCAGCTTTCTGGACATGGCGAGGAGAATATAACCTGCATCGAGTTTCCCCCACACTACTTCAACCAGTTCCGCAAACGCTTCGTAGAGGCCAGGGGATTGGCGCAGCCCGACTTCCCTGGCTTGGTGAAGATGGTGCTGAGGGAACAAAGTTACGGGATGGACGAGACCGTTACTTCCATTGAACCTAAATTCTTGGGAGATGAATTGTTCTATTTTGAGGATACTGATAGGATAGATCGTCAGTCTGGTTTTAAGAACCTGATATCTTACACGCGCAATGCTCTCTCTCTCGGTCTCTCTGGAGCAGGCCGCCGCTACTTCCTCTTCACTACCTACATCTCTAATGAGATGCTCAAAGATAACCAGACGGAAGCTCAGGCAGAAAACCTCAGAGAGTTGCTAAGCATGAAGTACAAGGAAGAACGCCACCCCTTTGGCCCCGAACAAGGTAGGAATGTATTCATAGACCCTGCCTCAAGAGGCTATAAACCAAAGAATAAAGAATAAAGATCATTAAAGCTATATGGAAAAAGTAAAGACAATAGAAGAAATGCTCGCAGAGATACGTGAGATGAGGCTTAATATACACTTTGCGCCCTCAATGATATCAGCTGTGCTGACCATAGCCACAGACTACACAGCAGACAACAGCTTGCAGTTGCTGTTGGGCTGGAAGCCATTGATGGCAGAAAAGGTGCACTGTGAACGCTTGGCCAACTACCTCTTCTGCAGAGCCGAAGAAATGCTGATGGAGCAGAAGACACTGACGATGGACACTTTTAAGCATTTGGCAGAGAGTTTTTACAACAGCAACGGGCATAATCAGAGCCTGTATGACTTTACCAGCTTTCAGGGCATGCCCGAAGGAGAAGATGGCGAGTATGTGAGCCTGCCAGAGACTCTGAGAAGCTTCAAGGGTACCAGCATGGTGCTGAAGATAGAGAACTTGGACAAGCTGACAGACACCTTCTGCAGTCGCAACACCTACTACAGACGTGCCTATGCCATCTTGGCCGACCTTGACGAGGAGGTGCTGGGATACGTGGAGAAGGGAGTGTTCCCCGCATGGGCATACATCTCCTACAAGGACGGAGGCGATGCCATCTTCCAGTTCTCACATTTTGAGGTTGACCAGAGGGAGCCAGACGAGAAATATCGTACGCTCTACGTGGTTTATCGCTTTGACACTACCGTCTCATGAGCAGCGCAGAGGATAAAACTGTAAAACCAGCAGCAGTGCTCACCCCTTGGCTGGCCGATGCTCTTGAGAACTTGACCCTCCCCACCATAGGCGATAGAGAGGATGAGGCGGCATATTTTTTCCGTTTACAAGAGTGGTCTGAGAGAGCCAAGGAGGCAGTGAAGATTCACGAAACATGGAAACGCCGCCATCTGAACGGACTGCGCGAGCTGGACTGCAAGCAACGTGTGCTGATAGTGCTGGGAGAGTTGCTGAATTCGGACTTCCTGCAATATGACTGGTTCGACACAGGCATCCCCAAGGAGGACAGGGAGCTGGCAGCCAAGGAACTCAGTGAGCAGGGCTTCGAAGAGCTCCTCCAGAATGAAGGAGCCGAGTGGAAATTTGCCTTGCTCAGTGAGCTTAGAGATCAGAAAGAATCACGCATCGTGATAGAGCCACGCAAAGCAGGTTTCTATATCAACGAGATGCACGATAGGCTGAGCAGTGAAGCGGTGGAGGCATTCTTCCGCTTCGTCACCTTCACCAGGCTGGCCTATCAGGAGATGGACCAGATGAAGAAAAATCTTAGAGACAGCGAGTTTGATGCATGCTGGGCGAAGATGATGGCCGACTTGGAGCCTCTGCATGAGCACGTGACGCAGAACTTCGACAAAGACTACATCCCACTCTGGCAGGAAATCCTCCAAGCGGGTGATTTGCAAAAGAAACTGAAACAGGTGTCGCCAAACACGTTCAAGGGTGGCTATAACCAGAAGCTCACATGTAACCTCGTAGGACTGCTCTGCAGTATGGATGTCTATGACGTAAACCCCAAACAGGCAGACGGACTTATCTACCAAGGAAAGACCCACTACACCTATATCAATAACTATGCCAATTACAATTCAAACGACTCAGCCCTGAGCCGTGAAGAGGCTTTGATCATCAAGACCGTCATAAAAAAGCATACTTGATTTTTTATTATCGTTATTATTTTTAGTATAACTATCTGATAGCCAGCTAATAAATTATTAATATTTATTAGTTGGCTTTTATTTTTCTGCACTCTTTCTGATGTCTCTATTTTTGCATCGTCGAAAGTTGGAAACGGCCTCTCTACGGTGTTCTTTGACATGTTGACACAACGATACATCCTTAACTACTGACGCGCATACGCACGTACACATAATACACGTACATTATTCATTTATTAAATAAGAAAGGAGAAAGAAAAATGACCAATCAAGAAATAAAGATGATGCAGTCAGCGCAGGAGTACATCCGCCAGCTGCAAAACAAACGTAATGCAGGCACTGAAGATTGCATGCTCTCTACCGACATAGCCAGAGAGTACGGTATCTCTGCCTTGGACCTACACCACTTCTTGATAGATGTGGGGTTACTCTACCGTGAGCGTTCCACTCACGAACTGAAGCTCTGCCGCCTATATGCAGGGCTTGGATATGCTAAGACTCGAAGCCACTTCCACTACAGCTCAAAGGGTGAGCTCAAGGAGATACGCTTCCCTGTTTGGACAGTGGAGGGGCAGGAGTTTATTAAAAAGATGATAAGGAAAAGGAAATAAGGATTGCATTTAATTCTAAAAACAGTTTTAAGATTATGGAAGCAACTGTAAGAATTCTGAACCAGAGTGCTCTGGCTACACGCCAGTATGTAGACCGCAAGACGGGTGAGCAGAAAGTGATTCATTCTGTGAGTCTGAGAATGACTGATGGCATAGACACCTTCCTAGGTGAAATCACTGGTGAGAGGGCTGTGAACTGCCCGAAGTTTGACCCTCAGTATCTGTACCAGGTGCAGTGCTCTATGGTGGTGCGTGAGTGGAACTCGCAGCAGACGGGTGAGGCCATGCAGGCTACAACAATCTATGTGGACAAGATCAGCATGAAGTAAGTATGAAGAAGTTGCTGAAATCGTTCAAATCGAATACACGTCTGTATGACGATGATTCGATAGAGGTGACGCCACAAGAGAAAGGCGAGCCCTCGCAGAAGGATGTCAAGAAGGTGGGGCGTAGCAAACGCTATGCCACCACCGGAAAGAACCCATTGACGTGTGTGGAACTGAAATGTCCAGAGGATGTGCCCGACAAGGCTGCCTTCTTCCACAAGGAGCTGGCAAAGCTGACGAAGGACATTCAGATAGAAGAGCCGGAAATGCCAGTGGGCGAGTTCCTGCTGAACAAGGAGAACGTGAAGGTCTGCTTCGAGCAGAATGAGCAGAAGGTGACGGCTTGGCTCACCTTTGAGACGAAAGGACTGCTAGAGATAAGGAGAGAGTTGTATTCATTAACCAGTGAGATCGACAAATGTTTTGTTATCAACGAAATTTTGGTCTGCCCACAGAAGTCATGACCTCTGCACAGTTTGAGGCGCTGATCCATGCGCCTCAGACTGCCAGACGGGTGAAAGAGGCTCGTGAGGCACTGGCCAAGGGTGACAAGAACACCTACGACAGAATTAAGAAATCGCTGCCCTTCGTGATATTCATCGCTACCTACGAGGAGTCTCTGAGTATCAAGAATAAGAAACTTGGGCAGTGGCGTAAACAGCAGTACTGCAGGCTGAACGGACTTTGCGTGATAGACTTCGATCACATAGAAGGTGATCCACGTGAGGTGTGGAAAGCTGCCTACGAGAAGCTGAGTGAGGAGGACAAGAAACGCATCCTCTTTGTATTTGTGACGCCTTCGGGACAAGGATTGAAGGTGGTGTTTATCGCCGATGTGGCGGTAGGCAACCTGATAGACAACCAGAAGGAGTTTTCTGAGAAACTGGGACTGAACCCAGATGAAGCATGCAAGGATGCCAGCAGAGGGTCTTTCCTCACTGCCAGCGATGACATTATCCTGATAGATGAGGAGCGACTGATCAATTATGAGAATGAGGCATTCGGACAGAAGTACAATGCCGAGTATCATGCTGGCAAGTCGCAGCCCACGAAGAAGGGAAATGAAGAATTAAGAATGAAGAGTGAAGAATCTGGACTGAAAAGTGAGGAGCCGCTCACTTATCATGGTGCACCTTATAGCAAGATAGTGGAGGCATGGCTTGGCGGAAAGAAGATAGAGCCAGGCGACAGGCATCGCACGTCGCTGCTGCTGGCAGACCATCTGCGCTACATTACAGACAACGACGGGGCATTGATAGAGAAGATTCTGCGCCAGACTCCCTTCGTGAATGAGATAGTGCAGGAGCGTAATGAGGATGTGGCTCAGACGGTGAGGAGTGCGCAGGGCTATGATTTCCTGAGGGGTATCCCTAAACGGATGCAGGAGGCGCTTGTCAAGGTAGAAGGGAAGACAGAGAAATCTGTGGTAAAGGCTGAGAGTGCCTCCAGTAATGACGAGGATATCTATGCACAGCTGCCTCTGGACAAGTGGGCCGAGGAGTTGCAGGAGATGGCGCAATACTTCCCCTGCCTGAAGGAACTGTTCATGAATGTGCATCCGCACAAACTGCCAGCGATTCTCTTCAGCAGCGCAGCGCTATTCGGCACCTTGATGACGAGGGCATACTACCATTTCTGGTATGAGCCAGAGGTGGTGAGGCGACTGAACTATTGCATCTTCATCATCGGAGATCCAGGAGCAGGAAAGAACGTCATAGAGAAGTTTTACTTCAAGATAGCCGACCCGATGATACAGGCCGACCAGCTGGGCATCGATGCTGTGAACCGCTATAAAGAGGGACGCACAGAGCGAACCACCTCTACCAAGGCACAGAAGGGTGATGCTCTGAAGAAACCTGTGGTGGGCATCCGTGTGCATCCAGCACGTACAGCGACAGGTGAGTTTATCCGCCACATGCTGGCTTCAGTGGAAAAGGTGCAAGGCAAGACGGTAAACCTGCACATGTTCTCGTTTGACTCCGAGCTGGACAATGTCACTAAGAATAATAAAGGTGGCGACTGGAAGGATCGCGAGATCTTGGAACTGAAAGCGTTCCATAATGAGCAGGACGGACAGATGTATGCCAATCAGGAGAGCATCACGGGTATGTTCAACGTGTTCTGGAACTTCATCTATACAGGTACACCATATGCCCTGCACCGCAAGGTGAACCAGCGCAACTTCGGTACGGGTATGAGTACCCGTCTGGCTGTGATTCCGATGCCTGACAAGGGTGCGGCACAGCGTCACCAACAGGTAGATCCCGATGCCAATGAAACGCTCAGGACATGGGCATATCGTCTGGATAAGGTGGAGGGTGAACTGCCCATAGAGCCGCTGAACGATGAGACTTACGACTGGCAGTCGAGCCACATGGAGATAGCGGAGTTTAATGGTGACAAGGCAGACCGCACGCTGCTGAAACGTATTCCTTACTATGGTATAGGCGTATCGCTGCCCTTCATACTGATGCGTCACTGGGACGAGTGGCAGGAGCAAAAGACCCTGACGATGGATGACATGGATAAACACCTCTGCCGTCTGGCGATGGAGATACAGTACAAGTGTCAGCATTTCTTCTTCGGAGAAATGGCTTTCAATTACTTTGCCGACCAGAACAAGGAGTTTGTGGTACGTCGTAGGACAACCCGCTTTGATGAATGCTACCGCAAGTTGCCTGATGAGTTCAAGACGCAGCATATCATGGATGTGTTCAGTTGCTCACAGCCTACAGCTTCTCGCAATATCTCACGCCTCCTTCAGGACGGTATCATAGAACGCATAGCCTATGGCACCTACAAGAAACAGCTTCAGGAGTTGCCATAAAGATATTCACTTATTCAGTTATTCACTTAGGACAGGAAGGTTTTCGCGCCTTCCTGTTCTGCAATTCACAATTAATTATGAAACCAAGAGGACTAAGAAACAATAATCCACTGAACATCCGCCACGGGCAGAGTAAGTGGAAAGGACGCTCTGAGGAACAGAACGACAGGGAGTTTGTATGCTTCCTAACAAAGGGAATGGGCTATCGGGCTGCATGGAAAATCTTGCAGACGTACTACGAAACGTTTGTGAAGCAGCTGAAGACCTTCTGCCTGTATAACATTATCCATCGCTGGGCACCGCCAGAGGATAATAACGACACGAGTGCGTATCTGCATCAGGTGATCAAGCTCACAGGCAAGGCGGGTATGCAACCGCTGCCAGAACCTAAGTCTATGGACGGGTATATCGCACTGCAGCCCATCCTCATCGCGATGACGTGTGTGGAGAACGGCATCAAGCCTGAAGAGGTGCCTGTGGCGGCGATACTACAGGGGTATCAGTTGGCGTTCAAGAAATAGAGAATAAATTAGGCTGGGGTTAGCTTTATTGCGCTCCAGCCTGTAAGAAAAGTACTCCCGCTACAGGAATAAAACCTTGTAGTGGGAGTTTTCTATCAATTACAACAACTCGTCTATTGCTTTCTTGATTTCCAAATCTGTATAATCTAACCCAAATCCGTAAAACACCTTCCTTACAAATCTGGTTTTATCGATGAGGAAAAACCATGGAGCGGCCTTTCCCGTCTTATAAGCCTCTATTACTTGATCTGTAGCGCGAACATAGGGGTAATTCAACTGCTTCTTTTCTTGATAAGCTTTCATCGTTTCATCATTTGCACCCCAAGATTCCAGAGAGATTATCTGCAAGTCACTTTCTGCATAATCTTCACGAAGCTTCTTTAAGAAAGGTACCGCTGCCTGACAGGGGCCACATGCCACTCCTGAGAACTCTAATAATATTAATTTAGAGTGAAAATCTTTCAAAGAGACATCTTTACCATCCATGGTTTGCAAGGTCCATTGTGGCGCTGGCAAATTCAATAAGGCATTCTTTTCACTCCGAGATTGTGATGCACGAGTATAAGGTTTAACCACATAATTATAAGGTATATAGTCCGATATATCGAAATCTTCGGGGTTTTCAGCATTAATCACAGGGTCTATGCATTGGCTATCTGAAGTATTATGCTCTTGGATACGTTTTAAGCGATAAGGTAAATCTTTCTGCTTATCAATCCAAAGTTCATACTCAGAAGTCGGATCGGTTATTATTGGATTTGCAGCATCATTATGTACTATCTGCCCACCGATAAGCTCCACTTGCTCATCCTCTTTTATAATGATGTGGAACTTATAATAATCCACTGAATCTACCAATGTATAGGTCACATTATCCTCTGTAGTCAAGGTATAATCCAAGAGTGCATGAGCATCCTTATAAAAAGGAGCAATAAACGGGCGAAAAGGGAGTTTCCTTGTAGAAAAATCATCTCGAATAACACCCTCATGTTCTGGAAAAACTTCGTAGGATGCTTCACCATCATAACCAAAAGACATCTGCCTTTTATTGTCTGGATCCAGAACCACAAAAGACCATCCCATCATCGTATCTTCAGGATGGATGTAAGACTTAAAATAGCTCATGGTGTGGCCGTCTGGTTCCTTCGCACCCCATAAATAATTGTAACTCTCCAGCGTATAACTTGCAGTTTTTATTTGCTCCAGATTACCCTTTACCTGTTTCAGATAAGCGTTAGCATCTATCGGCCTTTCAGCACAGCCCATAAAAGTGATAAGTACAGACAGAAACAAAAACCTTTTTTTCATTGTAACCATAATCTCTTAATTTTTAATGTTTATTTGTAAACAAAAATAATCATTGCGCAAACGTATTATTTGTTTGCTGCAAATATAAGAACGAAATGTGAGAAATGGTGCGTTTTCAGTTAAGCCTACGGTTCAGTGGACCTCAGAGGGAAGCAATATAGTCGTCCCAATCTGAAGGGGCACCCTTGATGCCAAAGGCTTTGGTGTAGAGTGAACGACGGACACCAGAGATATGCGCCTTGCTGTAATCTGTCAGTGAGGCGATGTCGCTAGAAGAAACACCCATGCGACGCAGAAGGCTGATCTCAATTTCCAAGTCGCTCATTTCGCATAGCTCTAGCAACCGTTTCATGAAATCGGGATAAAGGGTATCGAAAGTATCGCGTAGCTGTTCGTAGTCTTTCTGCAACAACAGATGTTTGCGATTTATCAAGTAAATAATGCGACGATAGATCTCTGTTTCCTTTAGTTCGCTATCCGCATCTTCACGCGCTTTTATCTGTTTCATCTCCTTGGCCACCTGCTGATTGAGTTCCTGCTGCATCTCTTCTACATGCTGGCGAAGGATACTGTTTTCATTGCCCGACTGCTGCAAGAGTCCTTCCAAATTGCGAATGCGCTCCATCTTCTCTGTAATGGAACGCTCAGCCAGACGTTTCTGGTCCTGCTGGTTACTCTTCAATTCCTGTAACTTGGTGCGCATGGTGTCACGTTTACGCAGATAGTACATATATGCAATCAGCGCCAAGACTACTAGGGTGGCAATGACACACGCCAAAATGGCTATGATCTGACTCTTGTGTTCTCCTTTCTGAGCTAATGAGGCATTCTCCTTCAGGGCCTGCTGGTAGTTGTAGAGCGAGTTCATCTCTGCCATTACAGCAGTAACATCGCCGTCAAAGCTACGTGTCTTGAAGTCTGCACATCGCGACATGTATTTCCCATATTCTTTGTAATCCTTGCGCCTATAGGCTATATCAGCCATGATCCTGCAGAGTTCGCTCTTCTCTTCATAGTTGCCATAGGTCATCACTTCAGATAAGTAATGAGGTACTCTCTCGAACTCATATTTATGCCAGAATATCTGTGCAGCTATCAGGTTAGCCTTACTACGATTTTCATTGTTAAGCTTTGCCAATACGGGCTGCAAAGTTTTCCAGGCATTATCATAGTCATGCCTATCTAGCTGAAACTCGGCAATCTCCAAGGCAGCTACATTACGTAGATTCAAGTCGCCCTGTGCTGTGGCTAGGTTTTCTGCACGATGGAAATAGTAATACACGCTGTCGAACGCCTGTCGCTGACGATATATGAGACCAATGTCGCGCAACGTATAAACCATGCCAGAGACATCATGCTGTAAGCTGTCGCACAGAAATGCCTGTCGATAAGTGAACAAAGCGTTGTCATAAAGCTCCTGCTTAGTGAGCAGGGAAGCAATCTCACGATAGAGGTCACTTTTCAAAGAGAGGTTATCAGGCTCCACGATAGAATCCAAGGCCTTCTGGAAGTTCTCCAATGCCCAAGAATAGACCTTCAGGTCGCGATAGGTGCATCCCATGCAATAATAGGCCTCAGACAAAAGTGTGGGGTCTCCTTGCTGTTCATAGTAATCCAGTACTGAGCGCATCATGGCGCTGGAGGAGTGACGAATCTTCTGTTTTTCCTGCACCTTCACAGTGAGCAGCTTGTAGTACATCTGTACAGGTTTTGATGCGTGAGCCATCTCTATGTCGATGCTGTCTATATGTTGCATGGCAAGGTCGGCATCTACATCCGCCAATCTGTTTATCTCTTCCAACACGGGGGGATAAGTCATGCGTTGATGAATCCCATGCAGACTTACTTCTTGTCTGCAAGAAAACTGGAAGAACAACAGAAGCCAATATGTCAGATAAATGCTTTTTCTCATAGTTTCTAGATAAATCTATACAATGTTAGAGATTAGTTTGCTGCAAATATATGACGAAAATAGGAAAAATGGTGCATTTTTAGTTAAGTCCACAGTTCAGTGGATGCAAAAACAGAACTGTCCGACAAAACAACGGCAAGGGGACTAAATGATGCAAATTCTGTCTTGGAGGAGCGAGTTTAAACCCTTCTTCGCAGAGAAAGAGCCTTCGGCAGAGCCTCATAAGGCGAGTGGGGGGTTACTATTTCAAAAAATGGAGGTGTTGAAAATCATGGAGTTCTGTTTAGAATGACTTACTAAATCGCCACAGGGCGGGTTACTATGCCTATGTAGCCCGCTCTTTTCATTCTAATTTTGCAACCGGCAATAAATGCGCAAGGTTTGCATTTATGATTGTTAGTGTTTTTAGTAGGCTTATTTTTCTATTCGGGCAGCACTTGATGAACTGATGCAGCAGAGAGTCGGGTGTTGCCCCGAAAAGAAAGCTGAAAAAAGAGAAAAGGAAACAAATAACATTAATCTTTTAAATATAAAGTATGAGAAACAATCTTTTAACGAAACGTTTGAGACTCTGTGCGCTGCCTCTGTTCCTGGCCGTTTGCATGCCTATGGGAACTATGGCCGCTGTGACGGAGACAACAGGAGTGCAGGGCATCCAGCAGAACGGCCGCAACGTGACCGTGACGGTGAAGGATGCTCTCGGAGAAGTGATTGGAGCCAACGTGCAGGTGAAGGGCACCACCATCGGTGCGGTGACCAATCTGGACGGTGTGGCTGTGGTGCAGGGTGTGCCTAACGGCGCTACGCTGGTGATCTCCTTCGTGGGCTATGTGTCACAGGAGATAGTGCTGCAAGACGGACAGACCTCGCTGGAGGTGACACTGCGTGAGGACAGCGAGATGCTGGACGAGGTGGTGGTAGTGGGTTACGGTACCACGAAGCGTAAGAACTTCACGGGTTCGGTTTCTACGATGAATGTGGCCGATGGGGCTGTGGCCAACATGGCTCCTGTGAACTCTGCCGACATGCTGCGTGGCTTGGTGCCTGGATTGACGATGACGCAGGAGAGCGTGGCTGGTACGGCTTCTAGCATACAGATTCGCGGACAGAAGTCTGTGAACGGCGGATCTGACCCTCTGATCGTGGTGAACGGCGTGATCTACAAGGGTACCATCAACGATATAGACCCTAACATCGTGGAGAGCATGAGCGTGCTGAAGGATGCCACCTCTCTGGCTGCCTACGGTTCGCAGGCTGCCAACGGTGTGATCATGATCACCACCAAGAAGGGTGCGCAGGGCAAGCCTATGATCAACTTCCGCAGCTCCGTATCGCTGTCGCAGGCTGCCTACAAGCCTCAGGTGCGTGACGGTAAGGGATTCATAGAGCTGATCAACGCCCGTCAGGGTCTGCCAGAGGGCAGCACCAACTGGATGACTTATCTGGAGAGGGAGAACTACGAGAAGGGTGAGGAGACCGACTGGGTGGACTATGTGACGCATACGGGTGTGAACCAGAACTACTCGCTGAGCATCTCTGGTGCCAATGAGCACATGGACTATATGTTTGGCGCTTCGCTGTCGAACAACGACAACTTCATTCGTGGCAACGTCTTCAAGCGTAAGACGGTGAACGGACGCATCAACACCAAGATCAATAATTATATTAAGGTGGGCATGAACTTCAACTATGCCGACATGTCGCAAGACGGTCTGCGCCCATCGACCAACCGTTACTACTCTCCTTGGGGTGAACCTTATCTGCAAGATGGGAAGACTTATCGACGATTCATCACCGAGCATACGGCAGACGATGTGAACCCTATGTGGAACGTGGTAGGCGGCGTGGATCGCCAGAACCGCAACAACAACGTGTCGCTGGGTGGCGAGATAGAAATCAAGATTCCTGGCATAGAGGGTCTGAGCTACAAGCTGACGGGCAACTATAACATCCGCCAGACGCTGAACCGCCAGTTCAACCACGAGCAGTATTATGTGGCCATAGGCGACGGACAGGACTATACGACAGACGTATTCGACAGACACCTGAACCAGGCGCAGGGCTGGATAGAGAACAGCAAGACCAAGTCGTATGTGATGGACCACATCCTGACCTATACCCGTGAGTTCGGCGACCACTTCGTGAGTGCTACGGCTGTATATACCCGCGACTCTGACAAGCTGGACGGCTCTCGTGTAGAGGGTATCGACTTCTCTGGCCTGGGCAACACCACACTGGGCTACTACGGACTGGGCAATGCGGCTACGCACAACATCACGGAGATAAACTTCCGCCTGCACAACAACGTGGGCTATCTGGGACGTGTGAACTACTCTTATAAAGACACCTACCACTTCAACGCTTCTGTGCGCCGTGACGGTTCTTCTGTGTTCGGTTCAGACAAGAAGTGGGGTACCTTCCCTGCAGTGGGTGTGGCTTGGACCATCTCTAACGAAGGCTTCTTCCAGGATGCCCTGCCTTGGGCTACCAACACTAAGCTGAAGGCTTCTTGGGGTAAGAACGGTAACCAGTCACTGATGCCTTACCAGACGCTGTCGCAGATGGCTATGGGTAAGAGCGGCGGCTACACAGCCTATTTCGGCGGTCAGCCTATCTTCGCTCAGGCACTCACCACGCTGGGCAATCCAGATCTGGGCTGGGAGACTACTACCTCTTGGAACTTCGGTATCGAGACCGATCTGCTGAAGGGTGGACGCATCCACTTCGAGCTGGATACCTACATTGCCAATACCACCGACCAGATATTCAACAGCACCATCCCTGTGATGGGCGCAGGTCTGAGCCACCAGTACGCTACGATGGGTAGGGTGAAGAACTGGGGTATCGAGGCTGTGCTGAGCACCGTGAACATCCGCAAGAAGGACTTCACATGGACCACCAACTTCCAGTTCAACCTGAACCGCTCTATCCTGAAGGAGCTGGATGGCTCTGGTCAGGACAACATTCAGGATCAGCTCTTCCTGAACAAGTCGCTGGGTGCCATCTACGGCTACGACTACGACCGCGTGGTGCAGGTAGAGGATACAGAGTACATGCAGGCCAACGGTGCCAAGCCTGGCGACCCAATGTATGTGGACCACGATGGTGACGGTGTGATCACTCCTTCAGACCGTGTGATCTTGGGCTTCAACAAGCCAAGTTTCCAGCTGAACATGGGTAACACCATCACTTGGAAGGACTTCTCACTCTACTTCCTCTTCGCAGGTACCTTCAGCGGTGGTAAGTATGGTGTAGCTCCAAACAACTTCGCCTTCGCCACCAACATGGAGAATATGGCCTATATCAACGTGGAGGACCATCCTTTCTGGACAGAGCAGAACCGCGACACGAAGCACGTGGGTGCCACTGCCGATGTGTCTAAGTTCACAGGGGTGCAGAAGTACGGCTTCATCCGTCTGCAGGACGTGAACCTCGCCTACAACCTGAAGGGTGCCTGGATGAGCAAGGTGGGTCTGAGCAGTGCGCAGGTCTATGTATCAGGCCAGAACCTGTTCTTCATCGCTCCCGACTGGGAGTTCAGCGATCCTGAAATCCGCAACAGCCGTGCTACCCAGCTGGCTCGCACAGTTACCTTTGGTTTAAATGTTAGATTCTAATTAAAAAGACACAATAGATATGAAAGCATATAATTATCTTTTGGCAGGTTTGATGGCCACATGCGCCCTCACTTCCTGCAACGACGATGAATTCTTGGAGGAACAGCCAAGAACCATCTACACCGTAGATACTGCCTTCGAGAAGAGCAGTCAGGTGGATGCTGCCATTGCCCGTGCCTACATAGGTTTCAACTATATGTTTGGCTTCCACAACCTCTATGTGGAAGGTGCAGCAGCCAGCAACCTTCTGGCTGGCAACGGCTCTGATGTGATAGGCGGCGGTCAGGCTTACCCTCACATGGCAGCTGGCCAGTTCTCCAACTTCATGAGCCTGAACTCAAACACAGGCGACTTCAACACGCTGTGGAACGAGCTCTATCAGCTCGCTGCTGAGGCCAATCTGGTGCTGTATGGCGCAGAGCTGGTGAACTGGAACAACGAGGCCGACAAGGCTTATGCCATCGCTCAGGCGCGCTTCTTCCGCGGATGGGCTTACCTGCGTCTGGGTGAGTGCTTCGGCGGTGTGCCTATCGTAGAGGAGTTCAGCGAGCAGCTGAAGTTCGACTATGGACGCAACACGCGTCAGGAGGTCTATCAGTTTGCTATCGACGACCTGCAGGCTGCAGCCGCTGGCCTGCCTGAATATCCTCGCCAGGCTGGACGTGCCGCTCAGGGCATAGCCAACCACTTCTTGGCAGAGGCTTATCTGGCACAAGGCGTAGAGACAGGCAACAACGCACTCTTCAACGATGCTGTGGCAGCAGCTAAGAAGGTGATAGCTGCCCATCCGCTGATGACTCAGCGCTTCGGCGTGCGTGCCAACCCTATGGATACAGGTACCAATGGATTCCTGGGCGTGCCCAACTATAAGGAAGATGGTAACGTGTACTACGACCTCTTCCAGATGGGCAACTACGACTATGACGAGGGTAACACAGAGAGCCTGATGGCTGTGCAGGCACCTACCTACAACCAGTGGGTGGCCGATGGTGGCAATGTGTATATGTATGGTGTCACCGTAGGTGCGCCTTATCGTGACTTCGTGTGGAATGCCACAGAGACGCAGCCAGACTCAGCTGGTCCTTGGCACGACAATCCAAACATCGACATGAACCAGTTTGTGGGTGGTAACCAGGGTGCTTACTTGGGTGGTACCTCTTGGGGTCTGGTTGGTTCTACCGACTACTCTGACGAGGTGGTTTGGGAAGGCAACTTCGGCGATGATATCCGCAACTCACAGATCGTGCGCTGCGACCCAGTGGTGATGGAGAAGACCTCTAAGCACTATGGCGAGATCTGCAAGAAAGAGTGGCTGCTCTTCCCATCAGCACTGATGCGCGTCTCTTGCAAGATAGCTATGCAGGATGGTTGGGGCTGGGACTCTCACCATGCTTTCGCAGGTGTGCAGACTTTCTGCTACCAGTATGGTCGTGATATGTATGTGGCACGCTCTGCTGAGACCTACCTGCTGCTGGCCGAGGCTTACCTGCGCTTAGGCGATCAGGCCAATGCCACAGCAGCCCTGAACACCGTGCGCCAGCGTGCACAGGCCTCCTATATGTATAGCACCATCACCATGCGCGACATTCTGGATGAGCGTGCCCGTGAGCTGGCATTCGAGGAGCATCGTTGGCCTACCTTGCTGCGTCTGGACAAGACGGGTGGTGAGAATCCAGATATGAAATATCAGCTGGAGCACTACACTATGTTTACCAACGATCTGGGTCAGGATGGCATCGTGCCTCAGTGGACGCTGTTCCCTATTCCTCTGACGGTGATCAACCTGAACAAGGAAGCTAAGCTGGAGCAGAATCCAGGATGGAATTGATTGTCTATAGATAAGGATTGAACGGCGGGTTATGCAGATTTATACGAGTGGCTTCGTATAGTCTGTATAATCCGCCTTTCGCTTTAAACAAATAGAATAGTTGGGATATTATTTCGTTATTTGAAGATTAATTGCTAACTTGCAACGTTTTAAGAATAAAAACTTACAATGATGAGAACAAATAGAAGAAACGCCCTGAAAATAATGGGTTTAGGAGCAGCGGGCATTGCCTTCGCTCCTTATGTGAAAGCAGCTGACGTGCTGGACGAGGCTACGCTGCAGAGCCTGCCACGTGCTAATCAAGGCATGCCACAGCCTAAGTATAATGAGCCTGTGGTGTATGAGGGACCAGACGTGATCATCCGTCGCATAGATGAGCATACGTGGGAGGGCAACGGCCACCTGATGGCCAACGAGACCATCTACCTCATAGAGGGCAACGAGCGCACCATCCTGCTGGATGCTGGTACGAAGATAGACGGCCTCCGCAAGATAGTGGAGGGCATCACCTCTAAGCCTATCACGCTGATAGCTACACACGTGCACCCCGACCATACGGGTAGCGCCATCAACGACTTTGAGGAGATCTGGATCAATGCGGGCGATGAGGTGAACGTGCCTCAGTTCATGGCCGACTATAAGGGGAAGGTGAACTTCCTGGAAGACGGTCAGGTGTTCGACTTGGGTGGACGTCGCATCGAGGTGATCTTCACCCCTGGACACACGCCTGGCAGCGCTACCTTCTTCGAGATGGAGGGCAGGAAGTGGGGCTATAGTGGCGATGCCTTTGGTTCTGGCAACCTGCTGCTGACCACTAACTTCTCCACACTGCTGGCTACCACCACTCGCATAGAGAGCTACATGAAGCGTCACGGCATAGAGAAGATGTATCCGGGCCACTATATGGGTAGCAATCCGGAGACGCTGCAGCGTATCAGCGACCTGAAGAAGATGTCTGAGGAGATGATCGCTGGCACGCGCAAGGGCGAAACCTCTGGACAGGCGATGATGGGTCTGAATGGCCGCATACGCGACTTTGGGGTGAACATCAGTTATCGCGATCCAGAAGGAGTGAAATAGGTACGGCGGAGCCGTAAAATTAAAAAATTAAAAGATTAATGTTTCGCAAGTCTTCATGCTCACGCTATAATCCCTCCCCCCATGGGGGAGGTTAGGAGAGGGAACGCCTCCTGCATAGGATGAGTGCGATACTATGTGAAAGCCCTCACCTTACCTCTCCCAGAGGGAGAGGGATTGGTTAGGAAACCTCTCCCAAATGGAGAGGGACTGATTAATAAGCTTACTTGCGAAACTTGGGTTAAAAAACGTTACGGCGAAGCCGTAAAATTAAAAGATTAAAAAATTAAAAGATGCAAAAAAGTGATGCCGTAGGCATCTTATAGGGTAGCCAGCCATGTAATGGCTGGTATTGAGGATGCTATAGAGAGACAGCGTGCCGTAGGTACGCAACAAATCGTGGGTGGCGTACCCTATTATGCTCCTCTGGGCATTATCTCACTTGATGTTAGCATCACTTGCGAAACTTGAATTAAAAAACGTTACGGCTCGCCGTAAAATGCAAAAATTAAAAAATGCAAATATGCAAAAATAGTTTAGAGTCTTATGAAGAAAGTGATATTATCTTTGGCGCTGTTTATGGTGGCGCTGACAATGAATGCCCAGCTGCTGCATACTACGGTGGCACAGGGCGAAGTGGAAGGAGTGGAGCAGAACGGATTGGCTTATTATAAAGGTATTCCGTTTGCTACGCCACCAGTGGGAAACTTGCGTTGGAAGGCTCCTCTGCCTGCACAGCCCTGGCAGGGGGTGTATAAGGCTGATACGTTCAAGGACAAGCCTTACCAGCAGAGTCAGGGACCAGCGCGTCCTGGTCAGCCTGGTGTGAGTGAGGACTGCCTCTATCTGAATGTGCTCACTCCTGCCAAGCGGGCAGGAGAGGGGCTGCCTGTGCTGGTGTGGATTCATGGCGGAGGCTTCAACACTGGTGCATCATGGGAGCAGAACGGTGAGAAGTTCGCCCAGGCTGGCATCGTGTATGCAGCCATCACCTATCGTACCAATGTCTTCGGCTTCCTGTCGCTGCCAGAACTGAGCAAGGAGAGCGAGAAGGAGACGGGGCGTGCCATCAGCGGCAACTACGGACTGATGGACCAGATAGCTGCCTTGCAGTGGATACACGATAACATCGCAGCCTTCGGAGGTGATCCTGAGAAGGTGACCATCATGGGTGAGAGTGCAGGGGCCATCTCTGTGGCTATGCTCTGCCAGAGTCCGCTGGCCAAGGGTCTCTTCCGTGGAGCCATCTCTGAGAGTGGTGGCAACATGGTGCCAGAGGACAATGTGCGCATAGACAATAACTCCATCCGCAACGTGGTGGGCAGCGAGAAATATGGTTCCGACTTCTTGGGGCGCATAGGCTTTGGCAAGCTGAAGTTGAAAGATCTGCGCAAGCAAGACCCAGAGAAGTTCATGGGCGACCCTATAGCCTTTGGTGCTGGTGGTGCCCTGTGGCCTACCTACGACGGCTATGTGCTGAAGGGCGACCCCTACAAGCTCTATGAGCAGGGCGACTATAACGACGTGAATGTGCTGATAGGTACCAACAGCGACGAAGGCTCCATGTTTACGGGCTTCTTGGGTGGCTTCACCCCTGAGCAGTATGAGCAGGAGATGAAGGAGAGCTTCCCAGACCCTGTGTGGCAGCAGCGCTTCCGCCAGATGTATCCTGGGGCCACGCCACAGCAGGCATTCGATGCCCATAGCGACATCTTCCGTGAGGCTGCGTTTGCTTGGCCAACCTATGCGTGGGGCAACCTGCAGAGCAAGAACACAGCCGAGGGCAAGGGCAAAGGCAAGGTGTATATGTTCTTCTTCAACCACGCCAAGCAGAACATGTTCCGTCGTGGTCAGGATGCCAATCGTGAGTACCTCACCATGCATGCAGGCGAGCTGGGCTTGACCTTCGGGCAGCTGGGTGGTTTTGGTGGTCGCGCCAATCCTTCAGACGAGGCGCTCTCTCGCCTGGTGATGCAATACTGGATCAACTTCATCAAGACTGGCGATCCCAATGGTGGCTACCTGCCTCTGTGGCCTGAGTATAGCAAGGATACAGAGACCGTGATGAACTTCCGTGATGGTGCCTACCTGACGCCTATCCACAACAAGCCTCAGCTGGAACTTTGGGAAGAGTACTTCAAGTGGCGTAGGGAGCACAAGACGGCGCTTTAAACATTAAACGTTAAACATTAAACGTTGAACATTAAACATTAAACATTGAACATTGAACATTTTGGCTGCGCAGGCTACTCCCGACCTCATTTTTGGAGCGTGAAGAAAATCGGGAGCGTTTTGGAAAAGAGGGCCGCACCTCGGCAATTCAAGCCAGTTTGATTGCGCTCTGTTTGCTTGAGAATTGAGAAACTCCCGACCTCATTTTTGGAGCGTGAAGAAAATCGGGAGCGTTTTTGGAAAAGAGGGCAGCACCGCAAAATCTCCGAAGGAGATGTCTTGCGGCCCTCCCAAAAACGAGAGCGATTTTTAGCGGAAAAAATGCAGTCGGCGTGTTTTTCTTTGATTCGTTTCTTTTGCACGAGCAAAAGAAATGAATAATAAGATAATGAAAATAAAAAAGAAATATGAAAAAAACAGCATTATTACTTGGAATGGCGGCAATGCTCATCTGCAATGACATATCCGCCCAGTTTAACATGGGTGCCCAGCTGCCCAGACTGCAGCGTCGTGAATCCTTCGATATGGTGAAGGAATCATGGAGTGCAGGCTGGATAGCCGTGCCAGAGACCACTCCAAAAGGCTACGGCATCTACTACTTCCGCAAGGATGTGGAGCTGGCAGCCAAACCAGCTAAGTTCGTGGTCTATGTGACAGGCGACACACGCTATAAGCTCTATGTGAATGGGCAGTTGGCCTCACTGGGCCCAGCCCGTAACGATTCCAAGCATTGGAACTATGAGACCGTAGATCTGGCACCATACCTCAAGGCTGGCAAGAACGTCTTTGCTGCACAGGTGTGGAACGAGGGCGAGTTCACACCCGTGCCAAACGCCACCATCCGCACAGGCTTCCTGATGATGGGCGAGGGCGATGCCAAAGTGGTGAGCACAGATGGCACATGGAAGGCCATTCAAGACCCTGCCTACACTCCGATACGCCAGCAGGTGCCAGGCTACTATGCCCTCGGTGCTGGTGAGCAGATAGACATGAGCCAAACCATCACGGGCTGGATGGACGCAGATGCCGACCTCAGTCAGTGGAAAGACGCGCAGGTGTTCGACATAGGTACGCCACACGACACCAGCAGTGGCACAGGTGTGTACAGCACCCACTTGTTGGTGCCCAGCACCCTGCCACAAGTGGAGCGCTTCGAGAAGCGTCTGCAGGTGGTGCGCCTGCTGACCATAGACGGCACACCTATCAAGCAGCAGAAGAATGGCCAATGGCAGATAGTCAGTGGTCAATCTATCCCAAAAGACTGGCCAGCACAGAACGCTGCTGTGACCATCCCAGCAGGAAAAACGGTAGAGCTACTCCTTGACCAACAGGAACTTACCAATGGTTTCTTCAAGCTGAACTTCAGCAAGGGCGCAGGGGCAGAAATCAACATTGGCTACGCAGAGGCACTCTATACAGACGAGCGTGGCAACAAGAAAGGCAATCGCAACGAGGTGGAAGGTAAGCACTTCATTGGGCGCTCAGACAAGTTGCTCTCCAGCGGTAAGGACAATCAGCAGTTCACCTCGCTCGACTGGCGCACCTTCCGCTACGTGAAGTTGAACATTGTCACTAAGGGTGAGGCACTCACCATCAACGATATCGGCAGCACCTTCACAGGTTATCCGTTCCAGCTGAATGCCCACCTCGATACAGACAATCAGGAGCTGCAGAAGATGATGGAGATAGGCTGGCGCACAGCTCGCCTCTGTGCCATAGAGACCTATACAGACTGTCCGTTCTACGAGCAGTTGCAATACCTGGGCGATACGCGCATTCAGGCACTTGTATCCCTCTATAATAGTGGTGACGATCGGTTGGTGAAGAACTTCCTGCGTCAGAGCGACATGAGTCGTAATGCCGAAGGTATCACCATGGGACGTGCGCCCTCAGAGTTGGCCCAGTACATCACTCCATACGCCCTGAGCTACATCTATGCCATCCACGACTATTTGCGCTATGGCGCAGACCAAGACCTCGTGCTCGACCTCATCCCTGGAGCAGAGCAGATACTTCACTACTTCAGTAAGTACCAGCAGGCCGACGGACGCATCAAGGGATTGCCAGGCTGGAACTTCTCCGACTGGGTGTATGAGCCAGGTTGGAACATGGGCGTAGCGCAGGTGGGTAGCGATGGTGGGGGCATCCTCATGGATCTGCAGTTGCTTTTGGGCTTTCAGATGATGAGCGACCTAGAGAACTATCAGGGCAACACCTTCATGGCCAAGAAATACGATGACAAGGCAGCACAGCTCAAGGCCAGCATCCAGCGTGCCTACTGGAGTGCAGAGAAGGGCCTCTATGCGCAGACCGTAGAGAAGGAACTCTTCTCACAGCATGCCAACTCTCTGGCCATCCTCGCAGGACTGGTAGAGGGCGAGCAGGCACGTCAAGTGGCAGAGAAGATGCTCACTGATAAGGAGTTGGCACCATGCTCAGTCTATTATAAGTTCTACCTGCACGAGGCACTGGTGAAGGCAGGCTTAGGCAACGACTACCTGAACTGGCTCGACATCTGGCGTGAGAACATCGCCATGGGACTCACTACTTGGGGAGAGACCAGCGATGTGGATGGCACACGCAGCGATTGCCACGCATGGGGCGCCAGTCCTAACATCGAGTTCTTCCGCACCCTGCTGGGTATAGATAGCGCTGCTCCAGCCTTCGCCAAGGTGAAGATAGAGCCACGTCTGGGCGACCTGAAGAAGATAGGTGGCACCATGCCACATCCGCAGGGCAGCATCAAGGTGAACTATCAGAAGAACGGCTCTACGCTGAAGGCAGACATCGAACTGCCTACAGGGGTATCTGGCACGCTGGTTTGGGCAGGTAAGACCTACCAACTGCAAGGCGGAAAGAATACCATTGAGGCACGCTAAAGCAGAGCAAGTTATGACAGAGGAAGAAAAGATGCTCGCAGGGCAGGAGTATTCTGCTATAGATCCTGACCTTATACGCGAACTGAATGAGACAAAGGAGGTGCTTCAGCGCTACAATGCGCTGAAGCCTACCGACTATGAGGGCTTGTATGCTATGCTGAAAGATCTGCTGGGAAGTATGGGCGATGAGAAGGCCAAGATTATCCAGCCGTTCTATTGCGACTATGGCAAGCACATCAGGGTGGGGAAACGCTTCTTTGCCAACTTCAACTTCACGGTGCTCGACGAGGCGCTGGTGACCATTGGCGATGACTGCTTCATCGGTCCCAACGTGAGCATCTACACAGCCTGCCATAGCACAGACCCTGTGGAGCGAAACTCCAGACGCGAGTGGGCAGAGCCTGTGACCATAGGCCACAATGTGTGGATAGGGGGCAGTGTGACCATCCTGCCAGGAGTGACTATAGGAAACAACGTGACCATCGGCGCTGGGTCGGTGGTCACGAAAGATATTCCAGATAATGTCATTGCTGTGGGCAATCCTTGCAGAGTGTTGAGAAGTATTTCCAAAGCGGAGCCACCATCAACGCCTGCATAAACTCGCCCCGCTCCAGCATGGCCTTCACCTCGGCTTTGGAGAAGAGATAGACCTCCAGGTCTTCCAGAGCATCCAGATGCTGGGCGCTGACACGCTCTACACCTGTGGCCAGAAAGCAATGCGTCAAATTATTCATCGTGCTGGGATTGGCAGAGATCTGCATGATTTCCTGCCATTCTCCCCCAGCATAGCCCGTTTCCTCTTGCAGCTCACGCTGAGCAGCCTGCAGAGGTGTCTCACCCTCTTCCATACAGCCAGCTACCACCTCATAGCAGGTGCGGCCCAGGCCATGCCGATATTGGCGCACCAGCACCATCTGTCCCTCTGTGGTGATGGCTATCACATTGATCCATGTGGGATATTCCAGCACATAGTACTCATCCATGATGCGACCGTCTGGCAGTTGCACCTTATCCTTTCTCGCAGTGAGCCAAGGGCGCTTAAAGAGATATTCGCTGCTCAGCAGCTTCCAATTCATGTTTTTCATCCTTCAAACTCCTTAGCCACTTTCTTCATCACCTCACTGATCTCGATATGCTGTGGGCAGATGCGTTCGCACTTGCGGCACTGGATGCAGTCGGAGGCCTTGCCATGCTCAGCGATGAGATTGTTATAATAGGCCGTCTCAGACGTGAAACCTTTCTTATTGAAGCGCTTCTTGGCGTTATATAGTGAGAAATACTCAGGGATGGCGATGTGCTGAGGACAGCCCTTCACACAATAGCGGCAGGAGGTACAAGGCACGGCAATGCTGCCATTGAGAATGTCTGCAGCCTTGCGCGTGATAGCCATCTGTTCTTCTGTCAGCGGCTTGAAATCCTGCATGTAAGAGGTGTTGTCGTCCAGCTGTTCATAGGTGCTCATGCCAGAGAGCACCATCATCACCTTCGGCTGCGAAGCAGCGAAGCGGATGGCCCACGAAGCCACAGAAAGGTTGGGCTCCGACTGCCTGAACATCTCTTTCACTCCATCTGGCACATTGACCAGCGTGCCACCCTTGATAGGCTCCATCACCACCACAGGTTTCTGATGCTTGCAGATCACATCGTAGCACTTGCCAGACTGAATGCGGTCGCTGTCCCAATCTACATAGTTCAGCTGAATCTGCACCAGCTCTATCTCAGGATGCTCTGTGAGGATGAGGTCCAGCACATCGGCAGTGTCGTGGAAGGAGATGCCTATATGCTTGATTTTGCCCTCAGCCTTCAGCTGCTGTAGGTACTCGAAGCTGTGCAGCTTGGTGGCATTCTTATACGTGGCCTTGTTGAGCGAGTGCACCAGGTAGTAGTCGAAATAATCTACACCCAACTTCTGCAGCTGGCGCTCGAACGTCTCGCGCTGCTTCTGTTCGGAGTGCAGCATCATGATGGGCAGCTTGGTAGTGATGGTGTACTTATCGCGTGGATAGCGCTGCACCAGCACCTCTTTCAGCACCTCTTCACTCTGGAAGTTGTGATACATCCAGGCTGTATCAAAGTAGGTGAACCCACGCTCTATGAACGTGTCCACCATGCGCTTAATCTGTTCCTTGTCAAAGCTCGCCTGATCAGTGGGGTCGAGCAGTGGCAGCCTCATGCAGCCAAATCCTAATTTCTTAGTCATAATTACGTCGATTTGATGGTTATTTCTGGCGAAGATAAGAAATTATTTGCAAATTCGGAAAATAATGCACAACTTTGAGACACCTTACTTAAAACATGGATACTATGAGAAAGATTTTACTACTTTTGACCCTTCTTCTTTCTGTCTGTCTGCTCAGAGCAGCAGAGGTGGTAGATATTTGCATCTATGGTGGCACATCTTCTGGAGTGATGGCTGCCTACACAGCCCGCAAGGCGGGTAAAAAAGTGCTGCTGGTGGAGCCTACAGACCGTGTGGGTGGACTCACCACAGGCGGCTTGGGAGCCACAGACATAGGCAATCCCTACATCATGAAAGGCTATACCTACGACTTCTACAAACGCATAGGGCAGTACTACGGCACCTCCGATATGCACTTCGCCTTCGAGCCTAAAGTGGCGCTCCAGATCTATCAGGAGTATATCGACGAGGCAGGGGTGAAGGTGCTCTACAACCACAGACTCTTCAGCGTGCAGATGGAGAACAACAAGATAAAGTACATCGTGGTGGAAGATTCCAAGAACCCCACGGAGCAAACCAATGTGACCATCTGGGCCAAGGAATATATAGACTGCTCGTATGAGGGCGACCTGATGGCCAATAGTAATGTGAGCTTCACTACGGGCCGTGAGGGAAACGAGGTGTATGGTGAAACGTGGAACGGCGCGTTCTGGTCGCTGCATCACCAGTTTCCTGACTATGTGGATCCCTACGTAGTGCCAGGGCATCCAGAGAGCGGACTGCTCTATGGCATCTTGCCAGGGGAACCCACGTTGCCAGGGCAGGGCGATAAGCACATTCAGGCGTACAACTATCGCATCACTCTGACAGACGATCCTGCCAACATGATTCCCATCACTGAGCCAGAGAATTATGCCCCAAAGAAATATGAACTGCTCATCCGACTCAAGGAGCGTTCGCCATTCTCTGACAGAGGACTGGAGGATATCTTCATCTGGAGTCGAATGCCTAACCATAAAACAGACATCAACAATCGTGGTGGCTTCTCTACCGATGTGATAGGGGAGAACTGGGACTATCCCACAGCCAGCTATGAGCGACGGGCTGAGATAGCCAAGCAGCATCTGGACTACACCAAGGGCTTGCTCTACTTCGTGGGGCACGATGAACGAATCCCAGAGCGCGTACGCCAGGAGATGCTGCGCTGGGGCTATCCGAAGGACGAGTTCCTCACTAGCGATCACTTCACCCCTCAGCTCTACATCCGTGAGAGCCGCAGGATGCTGGGACGCTATGTGATGACACAGGCCGATTGTGAGAGTCGGACGCAGATAGACGACTGCATAGGCTGGGCAGCCTATACGATGGATTCGCACAATTGTGGGCGCTACGTGATTCAAGGCATGGTGAAGAACGAAGGAAATGTAGAGATAGGTCTTAAAGAGCCTTATCGGGTGTCCTATCGCTCTATCACCCCTCGCGAGGAAGAATGTAGCAACCTGCTGGTGCCCGTCTGCCTCTCTGCCTCACACATCGCCTATGGCAGCATCCGCATGGAGCCTGTCTTCATGGTGTTGGGGCAGAGTGCAGCCTTAGCAGCCTGCCAAGCCATCGATCAGTGTGGAGGCATCGTGCAGAGTGTCAATGCTGAGAAAGTCTATCAGCAAATGGAAGCCTCTGGGAAGTAATACAATCAAGGCGGCAAGGGAAACGCTCGTCTGTTTGTTATCAGCCCGATGGCGGAAATCAACCTCCGTCAGGGCTGGAGCATATCCCTTGCCGCCTCCATGTTCTATCGTCGCACCTACTACAAGTACTATCCCAATGTGAAAGCCAATACTTTCGAGATTCGTGGTGGGTTAACTTATCACCTGTAATACCGTCTTCCGGCTTATTTCAGAATGCGATAGTGGAAATAATCAAATTGAGCCTGTCCTGCTTCTGTAGAGGTATTGTAGCAGTACAATCCTACACGAGCTCCCTTCCAGTTGGCTGAGCGCATGATGAAGGTCTCTCCAACGGGTGCAAAATTGCGTCCGTCCTCACTTATCAAGAAGGTGAACTCATTCTCATCGCTGTCTGCCTGCAGCTGAAGGAACACCACTTTTCGCTTCAACTCTCTGACGAGTTCACGATGCCCTGTGTCCTCTACATAAAACCAGAGCTTGCCATCAACTTGGCATACACCAACGCCTCTCCATGATCTGCCTATGCAAGACAAACCTGCATAAGTATCGTTTTTCAGCTGTGAGCAGTCTATCTTGGTGGTAGCCTCGCTTACATAACCCATGGTTTTCTGCGTCAGCATGTTGCGACTGTCTTTCATTGCTTCTGCCTTCAGCGCTTTCAGCGTGAGCCATCCCTTGCGTTCGTCCAGACTCCAAGCATTGTCCACTGGGTTGTGGTTCCACTGCCACTGCAAGCCCAGCGCACGCTGTTGTTGGCCAACCCAGTGCTTCTCATTGCCAGTAAACTCATCGTCTGTCTGTGGCAGAGAAGGAACAGAAGGCATAGGATTCTTCCACACATACACAGGTTCGCCAATGCCATTGCCATCTATGTCTACACCCATCAGTGGCCAATCGTCTTTCCAGATCACAGGCTCCAGATGAAGCACACGTCCACGTGGAGCGATGTCCTGGAAGTGGTAGAACCACCACTTACCATCAGGGGTGTCTACCAGTGAGCCTTGATGTGGCCCGTTTATGTCGGTAGATCCCTGCTCCAGCAGGACGCGTTTCTCATAAGGACCCATGATGTTCTTAGAGCGTAGTACTGTCTGCCAACCTCTGGCCACACCTCCTTCTGGGATGACGAGGTAGTAGTAATCGTTATATTTAAGGAACTTCGTACCTTCTGCTACAGGCCCCGTATAGACCGTCACACCATCATCTAGCAGCTGCTTGCCATCTGCAGACATTCTGTGAATGATGATAGGACCAGCGCCCCATTGGCTGCGCCCCAGATAGGCTGCTCCGTTGTCATCCCAGAAAGGGCAGGGGTCTTCCCATTTTTCCACTCCTTTCACCAGATGGAGAGGTTCCCAAGGTCCATGAGCATCCTCTGCGGTGCTCATGAAGAGTCCCTCGTCTGGTGTGCAGAAGTATACATAGAAACGTCCGTCATGCCAGCGAATGCTGGGAGCCCATGATCCTCCACCATAATGCTCGTTGGTGTCCCATCCTGGATAATCCATGCGGTCGTATATCTGACTTATCAGTGTCCAGTTCACCATATCAGAAGATTCCAACACCTGCATGCCCAGATGGTTGAAGTCGGAAGCCACCATGTAATATTTGTCTTCCACCCTGATAATGTCAGGATCAGAATAGTCGGCATTCAGCACGGGGTTGATGAAAGTGCCATTTCCTTGGTCACCCCAACGTAATTGGGCTGAGAGTGGCTGTGCCAATGATAGTGACAAGCCTAATGCCAGAGAAAAAAGCTGTTTCTTCATAATAAGCAATTCATAATATTCATTTTTCAATCCCTAAAGACATCGTTTTCGTTTCCAAGCCTTCGCCACTGACAGTCACTTTCACTGTGCCTGCTTGCTTAGCTTTCAGTACAGCCAATGAGCGACCATAGGCAGTAGGGTAGATACCACTTTGGAAGGTGTTGGTAGTTATGAGTGTCTGACTGCCAAAGCCCAGCAACTGAGCACCTTCAACCTGTACGTTCAGTTCGCGATCAGCCTTTGATTCCACCTCACCATTCTCACCTGTCAGGTTGATGTCTAGGTAAATCAGTTCGCCAGCCTTATAGATGTCTTTTTCTGGAGCGATGGTTATGCCCACCTTGCCAGTAGCAGAAGTAAGCGTCTGCTCTCCACCACTGGTGACAGCCTTCAGGGTTCCAGGTTCATAAGCCACCTCAAAGGTAGCTACATAGTCCTTCACTTCCTGCTCGCCAACCAGTTTATCGTTCAGATACAACTTCACAGAAGTAGCGCTGGTGAATACCTCCACAGTAGCCATCATGCCCTCGCAGCCCTGCCAGCTCCAAGAAGGGATGCTGTTGGTGCCACGCCACATAGACTTGATCAGCGCTTCCTTATGTATAGGTCTAACGCCAATGTATGGTTTGTTGTCTTTCGTAAAGATGGCCTTAGCCATAAATGCTTCTCCAGTTGGATTTCCATTGATGTCAATGGCGCCACCACCATTCAGGTGCCAAGGGAACTCCTTATTGGCAAAGTTCTCGTCATCTGAGTAGTACCAAGCTCCAAGACCAATCTCACCTATATAATCCCATGAAGTCCACATGAAATCGCCAATGAGGTAGGGGAGTTCCTCCACCATCTTCCAGTTGCTTGGCAACTGTTGAGGATAAGTTTCACTTCCTACAATGATGCGTTCAGGATGCAGGCTACCTTCCATCTGATAGCGTGTGCTGGCATAGTTGTAGCCTGCGATGTCAAGGGCATCCAGTACAGGCGATGCTGTTTCGTCCATCATAGGCATCAACACAGCGTTCAGCATGCCTTCGCCTGCAGTTACCATCATTTGGTTATATTGTTCACTTGTCATTGGTCCGCTGCCTCCAAAAACAGCAGAGTTGGATTGCTGGAAGATATTCTGTCCCATCTTGGTCATGCCTACTATCATGATGTTGATACCTGCGGTGACAGGACGGGAAGCGTCTTCTTGGTGCAGACGGGCAATTAAGTCTTTTGCCAGTTCCAAACCTTCCTCTTGTGCAGGCTCACCTACCTCGTTGCCAATGCTGTACATGATCACGCTGGGGTGGTTGAAGTCATGCTTCACAAAGCGGTGGATATCTTCTTGATAATTAGCGCGGAAGTAGTTGCTATAGTCATATTGTGTCTTAGTGATGTACCACATGTCCCACAGCTCATCCATCACATACATACCCAGTTCGTCGCAAGCCTCCAACAGTGCTTCAGAAGCAGGGTTGTGTGCGATACGTATGGCGTTGAAACCATATTGCTTCATGATGGCTACCTTGCGCAGATCTGCATCTTTGTACTCAGCAGTTCCCAGCACGCCATTATCGTGGTGAATGCAACCACCCTTCAGCAGCACCTTTTCACCATTTACCAGCAGACCATCTTGAGTATTCCAGCTAATCTGACGGATACCAAAACGTTTCTCCTGCACCTCGATAACCTTGCCATCCTTCTTAAGTTCAACCACTGCTGTATAGAGATTAGGATGCTCAGCACTCCAAAGCTTGGCACCTGTCATATCGAGCTCCACCTTGTCGCCCTCAGCTTCAGCTACCTTCGTGTTGCCATCAAAGAGGCTCACACTGATTTCACCCCCTTGATGAGTGGTCTGCACAGCTACCTTCGCAGGAGCGATGGAAAGCGTACAGATGCGTACATCTTCGATATAGTCTTTCTCCTGCACACAGAGTGTCACAGGACGATAGATACCTGCGCCGCTGTACCAACGACTGTTAGGCATCTCAGAGTTATCTACATCCACGCGGATCACGTTCTCACCAGCTTTCAGCAATCCATCCAGGCACACCTCGAAAGGCATGTAGCCATAGGGATAGCCCCCAGCTTCCTGTCCGTTCACCAGCACCTTGCTGTTGCGATACACGCCATCAAACTTCAGGGTGACGTGCTTCTCCAGCATATCAGCAGAGGCATTGAATGTCTTTTCGTAGTGATACACGTTGCCAGGATAGAATCCGTTGTGACGACCTTCTGGCACGTCCGCACTACGCGTCTCAGTTTGCATGGCATCGTGAGGAAGGTCTACCACTTGACGTTCTGGTTGACTGTCACTCCAGAATTCCCAGGTTTCATTGAAATCCTGCTGCCCAGTAGAACAGGCAGTCAATCCTACTGCCAATACTCCTGTAAGGAGGTTTAAGTTTGTTTTTTTCATTTCGATACAGTTATTTATTTTACAATTTTTCTTTTTTGCAAAGATAGGGAGTTTTTGGGAATCTTCGTTGCTCTTTTTGCACGATTAGTTGGTCATTCGTTGCTAAGCTTATATACCTTATACTTTAGAGAACATCAAAGTGCCTTATTCACGTGGAACTAAACGGAGTCACAATGGAGGAACATTGGAAGTATGTAGGATTATTTTTTCACAACAATTTTGTGCGTTTAGAAAAATACCCTATCTTTGCAAAAAACAAACGACAAATTATTATGCCAGAAATTTTTAGGGCTTACGGCTTCGTATTTATGTTTTTCAGCTTGGAGCATGAACCAGTACATGTTCATGTTATAGGAAAAGGAGGTGATGCAAAATTTGTTTGGAATGGTTCTTTTTTCGAACTTATAGAAAAACATAATATAAAAGCTGGAGATTTGAGAAATATTAAGAAGATGATAGATGATAATAGTGACATTATTATAAGAAGTTGGAATCTTTATTTTAAAGGGGATGATAAGGATAAAGAAAATATGGTTTGATGGTGACTATATTTATGGTCTTGCAGACAATGGGGAAACTTATTGCCAGTCACTGCTTTGGTATCCTCGTTTGAGAAAAGCATCGCCAGAAGAGAGAAGCCATTACACATTTAGCACGATAGGAATCCATTGGAGGCAGCTTGATGAAGACATCAGCTTCGAGAGCTTTGGCTACAAAGAGACTTCACGTCCTCCCACAAGCCATCCAACGCAATTGCTATACCATAAGTCTGTTTGATAATAGCAGGTATCCTGTTATCAACAACTCGCGATAGCAGATGCTTCACCGCACTTAGTTTGCAAGTTAAAATCAAGGAGTTTAAAGGCTCCATTCTCCAAGTTTAAAGGCTCTATCCGTTACCTTTATAGGCTCTATTCTCAAAGCTTGCGTCAAATGCGTCAACAGAAAACCAACATTTTCTTATAAATACATTTGGTTCGAACCAAATGTATTTCCTATACTAAAGTTACTATTTCTATTGACGCGTTTGACGCAAAACAATACTCTTCTTTACAAATATACCTTTTATTATGATATGCATAAGGATTGGGATAGTTTGGATAAGGATTAAATTACGGCTAGGATAGAAAGATGACATATGCCTCTATAAGATAATTTGAGCTTTTTCCATTTTTTTTTGTCGCTAATTATTTGTTTTCTCTTGAAAAAACGCTACATTTGCAATCAATCCACGTTCTTTATAGAAGAACTAATTATGATGCTAATTTATACTACTTATATTGATAATTGAACGTGGATTATTTATATTACTGCTAATAATTATATTCCTAATAGTTCTTCTTATTCTATTAATTATATTTTTAGAGTATGGCATTTAAGTGCCATTGCTATGCTCTGCATTAATCATTGGCACAATAATTTAATTATGGAAAATAAAGAAATTCATTTTATTGCTTCTTCAAAAAGAAGTGATTTTGTAAATGGGGATTTTTCTCATTATAATATTGTAGGAACTTTTTTTGATAATATTTTTCAAATAGGTGACTCTGTTGATTGTGACACTAATGCAATTATTCTTGAACCAGATGGACTTCCGTATAATAAGATAGGAGTCTTAATGGATCAAGTATGTAAGTATTTACAAAAGCGTTTTAATACAGCTAATCTTTGTGCTGAAGTTAATACTGCAACAAAATTTATGTGTACGGGTGAAGGTAATAATATTATTAGGTTTTCTTTCATCATTAGAAGTACAAACAGAATCTGCAAGTGAGAAGTGATTTACAGATAAAAAATTTCTTGTTACTGGATTTGATATTATATTATAATCTTTTATCTTTGTGGTAAATCACATAGAGAAATAATATTAAAGGAATAAGTATGTGAAACATATATAAAAAGATAGCATTTGCTTATGACATTATTCATTTGTTATAGATTTTGATTTTGCTGATTTGCTCATAATGTAAAACGAAATCTTTGAAATGTTTGATTTGGGGTAAGTAAGATTCTTGTGCTATTCTTTTATGCAATAAGTTTAATGACAATTTGGTATTAAGAATCTGCCGTTTAAAAAATTAAAACTATGATAGATTATAAAGCTATAAGAAATGCTGTTTCAGATGAAATGATTAAACAGATAATCTTAAAACTACCGAAATTATTTTCATCAAAGCAATTCGCAGACATTTTTCTGGCTTTTTTCCCTCAGGAGAAAGCGGTTTTACTTGTGGAACTGCTTCTTGATGAGAGGAAATCATATGTTGATTGGATAAATAGATGTTATTTGCCTTTACTTGCAAAAAATAAGTACATAAAGAAAAGAAGTGACTTAATGAAAAAGGAAAAAAGTAAAAGAATTATTCATCAGAAGAAGTGGACAAAAGACTTAAATTATAAAGAATTTCATTATATAGCTAAGTAGTTATGGGTTCCTTTGATACTATTAAAACTATTAATAAAGTAAATAGAGAGCTAGGGCTTTCTAAAAAATATTTAATTAATGTGCTAATAAGAAATGGCCGTAAGATGCCCCATGGCGATATTATATCTGATGATGATTACTTTTTTCTAATTAATACATTAAAAGAAGAGAGTGTTGCTTTAAAAGCCCGAAAAATTGCTGAGAGGTATAGAGATAGTTTCATGTTTTATTTTCGTAGTTATAATTATTATATTATTACAGATTATCAGAAAGCAATTAAAGTGATAGAGAAGGAGTCTTTATTAGAAGAATCAGAAGAATTGTTCAAAAGGTTTAATAGTGCTTTCTCTGAATGGGAAAGAATCTGTCGAATTCCATATTTTTACTTTTTCAACTATTATCCTAAAAGGAGATATAAAACAAATAATCTATCAATGATTTCATTGAAAGCAAGAAAACTCATTTATCAATTTATGGATGGCTCTTATGATAGTTTTGCACCTTTGTTTATTGAGAAATTACAGGCAACTTTTGCGAAAGAAGACATAAAGAAGATGTGTCTTGTTTGTAATCCTGCTTCGACTAATTATAACAACAGAAAAAGATTTAAAGACTTCTCAAATAGAGTGTCTTTTGAATTAGGTATTGAAGATAGCTATGAACATATTGTTGTAGAAAAAGATGAGATCCCTCTTTATTTAGGAGGATCTGGTGAAGAGGCGCAATTAAAAATTGATAAGGACTTTTTTCATAACAAATATATAATTCTATTTGATATACTTATCACAAAATTTAGTTCGTTAGTTAAAGTTATAAATATGCTCGAAGAATGTGGAGCAGTCATAATTTGTATGATGTCTGTTGGGCGTACAGTACCATATGGCTCAGAAAGCCAATCTCTCATTCATCCTTGGACAAAAACTAATTAATTAACAATAAAAGAAATGGCATCAAATATGAATAAAAAAACTATTACCTCTATTTTACATAAAGAGGTTATTGAGAAGAATATTATAATAGCTTCAACTATCGTCAACAATAATGAGGTATGGGGGCTCATAAGTGATTCAGACGAGATTCTTCTCCCTTTTATTTACGAGAGTATTGTTTATGTCCCCAAAGGTTTTTTTATAGCTAAAAAGAATGGATTATATGGCATGATTGATAAGACAAGTAGAATTGTTTTAGAATGTCAGTATGAAGAAATGAAATATTATCCAGATGGATTGCTGTTAATAAAAGAAAAGGGCTATTATGGCTTAAAAAATATTGAGGGAAAGGAAATCTTGCCATGTCGCTATGATAATGATGATGATTTGTTTGTGTGGGTAATAGTAAGAAGGAACGCATATTGTAAAGTTTGTCATGATGGATTATATGGTTTACTTGATGTTAATGGTTTAGAAGTAATTCCTTGTAAATATGAATCTATTTTGTGCCCTGAAATAATTGAAAAAGAAAAGGAGGAGGATAATTATTGGTGGTATGAAGATTTTGAACTTTGGGTAGAACATTATTTTTCTAAGGGGCTATGTATCGTGAAACGGGAGGGGTTGTTTGGTATCATTAGTAACAATTACAAAGAAAATATGCAGTTCAAAGAGGTTGTTCCATGTGAATATGATTCAATCAAACTTTATGGTATGTGGAGAGGTATTAGAGCAGAATTGTCACGTGGTGATATAAAATTATGGGGATTATTTAATGATAAAGGTGTGTTTTTGACATCATATTTGTATGAATATATTGAAGATAGTATAAATAATGGTGTTAGAATGGTGAAAAGAGATGGACTATATGGTTTTATAGATTACGGTGGGAATGAAGTTGTTCAATGTAAATATGAAGAAATACTTAGTGCTAATCACTGTTATTTTGCTAGATATAAAGGACTATATGGAATCTTGGATTCGGCAGGAAAAATAATTGTTCCCTATAAATATGAATCTGTTAGAGAATTTAAATCCACGTATGAACCTCTTTTTAAGTTTCATGAGATAACACATAGATATTACTTTTCCAAAGGATTGTGTCAAGTTACATTAAATGGGTATTCTGGTCTTATAGATAAAAATTTTAGGGAAATAATTCCGTGTATTTACGATGATTTTATTCCATTCAAATATTATAAAATCTCACAGAATGATGGCCATATACCAATTCCTAAAGAATGTTTTTTTGTCGATGGATTAGGAATTGTTGTTAGAAATGGCTTATGGGGTGTAATAAACGAGCATGGGGACGAATTGGTTGCGTGCAAGTATGATGAAATCGGTTATTTAGAAAATGAAGGTAAGAGGGTAATATTCCGCAACGGGCTGTGCCTTGTAAGGAAGAGCAATTTAGAGGGCCTTATTAATGAGAAGTTTCAAGAAATTGTTCCTTGTAAATATAATAGAATTGGATATGACAATGATGGTTTAAGGGACTTCTTTATCGATGGTTATTGTGAAATTGTCATCAATAAACGTGTTGGATTAATGAACAACAAAGGACAAGAAGTGATTCCATGCATGTACGACGACGTCGGTGTATTTATTTCCGGGGAAATGTATATCTCTCAAAAAAGAAAAGGTCATCTTATCTTTAGTGAAGTTAAATACAAAAAAATAAAGAAGTATTATCAGTCAAATAAATGTAAAGTCCTCTCTAATGGTAAGATGGGGTTAGTAAATGGAGATGGGAATTTGTTAGTTCCGTGTGAGTTTGATATGGTGGTGTCAACTACAAATGATTTAAATGTCATTAAGAATGGTAATAGGTTTGGAGCGGTTAATGACAAAGGGGTTATGATAATCCCATGCATTTATGAATATATTTTTATTTCGTCAGATAAAGTATGCACAGTGAAGAAAGATGGACTTTATGGAATTGTCACTCATTTAGGGCAGATTGTCTTTCCATGTGAGTATGAAGATGTTGAATGCCATTCGGATATTTGTTTCGTCAAAAAAAATGCGCTTTATGGTGTTGTTAATATTAATGGAAAGGCATTATTGTCACCCCAGTTTGAAAGTATAGCGTATTCATCAGATATCCTAATTGTACAAAAAGATTCATTATATGGAGCTGTAGGAAAAGATGGGCATGAGGTTTTGCCATGTCAATTTGATGAAGTAGAAAGGCTAAATGATTATTTACTACTGACGAAACGACTTGGATGGGGGATACTTCTCTACACTATTAAAGGGGAAATCCTTCCTGATTCATATTATAGTTATGTCAGTATGTTTGACGGAGATTATTGTATAGTTAAAAGAGATAGTTATGAAGGGTTGATTGATAAAAATGGAGTAGAAATAATCCCTTGTATTTATAATTGGGTTGGATGTTGGGAAGATGGAAGTTCCCCTTTGTTTCGAAATGGATATTGCAAAGTAATGATAGAAAGGGAGGATATTAGTGAATATCGTTATATAAATGAAAAAGGAGAAGTATTCAGACTAAAAAATGGTGAATATGAGCCTTGTTATTATGATTGGATTTATCAAATAAAAGATGGATTACGAAAAGTTGAGAAGAATAGTACATTTGGTTATATTGATTCTTCTGATACAGAGCTAATTCCTTGTAGATATCAATATGTAGGTGACTTCTGTCAAGGCTTGTGTGAAGTTAGAGAATATGGTATTTGCGGGATTGTCAATTTGAATGGAGAGGTAATTTTACCATGTAATAATAGGAGGGTATCTATTTTTAGCAATGGAATATGTGCGGTTATGAAAGATGATCTATTTGGATTTATTAATTCAAAAGGTGAGACTATTCTACCTTGTAAGTTGGAATACGATGATATAATTGATTATGCGGAAGGATTATATATTGTTGAACGAGATGGTTGGTACGGCTTAATAAATGTTAAAGGAGAGGAAATTGTTCCATGTTATTATATTAGCATTTCCATTTTAAGAAATGGATTATTTGCTGTTAAAAGAGAAGATCTATTCGGATTTATTGATTCAAAAGGTGAAACTATTCTACCTTGTAAGTTGGAATACGATGATATATTATATTATGCGGAAGGATTATATATTGTTGAACGAGATGGTTTGTTTGGCTTAATTAATGAAAAAGGAGAGGAAATTATTCCTTGCACATATGGGGAGATTGATGACAGCTTTGAATATTATAGCAAAATGTATGGTAAAAAGTAGTTTAAATATAAAAAAGATAAAGATTAAATAGCTCCTTTTGTTTTTCTGTGATATATAATAAATTGATTATGAGTATTATAAGAGTCTGCGCAACCAATTAATTGATTAAGAATGATTAGTAATATTATCATAGTGCTTATAGTTGCCCTACTTCTATTCGGAGGAATCTTTGAAGGGAAGGGAAAGAAAGAGGATACAGAAGTTGAGAAAGTACGAAGACTTACTGGGCTTGATCTGCCAGACTTTGTGGTGGTTCGAGGTTGGACTTTTGGAGAGTTTAATCAGACTGTGGTCTGGAAACGCATTCGTTTCTCAGAATCGCTGTCTGACGAACTTTTTATGCAACTGGAAGAAATGGTGCAAAAAGGAACAGATGGCTGGACGCGTGAGGGTGATTGGTATGTCTTCGACTGGCGTGAGAAAGAAAATGCTGCTGAGGATGGTGATTTCCTGAGCATCAAGATTGCTAAAGGAAAAAGACTCGGAGAGCTATATGCTAATGGCGTATGATTATATTATAACGCTATATAATAAAGAGTATTATGAAGAGTTGTGTAGATAAGATTCGTTGTTATAACCCGTATAGTTTTTATACCTTCTGGGTGATGATATTAGTATGGATGACACTGAGTATTTGTCTTGGTTTTGGCACTAGCCAGCTACAATCTTTACTTGATTTGTTAGGACTTATTGGCTTTATTGGTGTTTTTATTGTGATTTTAACGACGTTTGGGACAGCTTCAAGTAGGAAAAAAGTTTTACGGAATGCCTATGATGGGTTTACAAGGAATTACAAGAAACTATTTATTTATGAGACACTGATTATGTTGCTATTATTCTTTCTTGCCATTGGGTCTATTGGGTTTAAAATGCTTCCTGATATTATATGGCGCATAGATGATTATCGGTGGATAAACCCTGCGGCTATTTTATTCTCTGCTTACATTCTATTTGTTGTCTATTTATGCATCCATTTAGCAAATAGTATTACAAAACTTATACTTGATAAATACGCAGGTAGAATTATTACTTTATGCGTGGACTTTATCTTGCTACCTAATTTGTTCGTCTTGGTTGTTTTGAGTGGTGGTAGAAATGAGGTTGTAGATTTGCTCGTAGTCGCTTTGGTATTTCATTTTCTCTACACGCTTTTTATGATTGCTCGTACTAAAGCATATGACTTTTATGAGTGGATTAGGCCCATGCTTGAAGGGCTGCTTGTAGTGGGGTGTTGGCTGACGGTATCTCCACTATTGTATTATATTTCAAGGAATTGGGAAACTAAAGAGAGATGGCTTGCCAGAGTGTCTATTCTCCTCTCTCCCTTGCTTTTAGGAGGATATATTGCCCTGATTGCTAGGGGTGTATTAGCCTATGAGGATTATCAGAGAGAGCATAGGTTTCAGGATGTAGATAGAATAGAAGAAATAACAGGAGTGAAACTTCCAGAAATGAAGGTTCTGGAGTATTATAAGTCGAAGCAATCCACACACTTTTACCAATACAGAGATAGTTTTACTTTTGTATTCAAGAAACCTGTCTCTAATGCCACAATTGAAACAATAGATAGCTTAATAAATACAGGCAAATCACATTGGGGTGCAGAAGGGAATAGATATGGATATGGAGGACGTATTGATGATGCAGGTTCATGGCTCAGTATTCAGTTTGATAAAAGGAGTGGAAAAGGACGGGTTCATTATACGATGCGGTGAAATTATTGTTTCAGTTGGCAGAACCCTTGGGGCAGGATGTTATCACGGTAGAAAGATTAAGAGTACACGTATGAGTATCGGCCTATGATAGTGGCAGAACATCAAACCTGATGACTTCGAAAAGAAAAGGGACACTTTGTGGGTGCCCCTTTTTCTTTAGAATTGCAACCTCATCCCATAGTAGCTGTGAGGAAGGTGGCATTGCCAAAGATGTAGAGGATGTTCTCACTGGCTGGTACCAGAAGAGTTTCGCCTTGGCGAACTTTGATACCGTTGATGTTGGCTTCGCCCCAGAGACATACCACTACGACGAACGAATCTGTGTGAAGATCGACCTGCTGTGCCACCTGCACCACCACACGATTGACGTTGAAGTAGGGGCAGTTGATGAGTTGCGAGATAGGACGGGTGGAGTCGTAGCTGGTGCGATATTCTGGCCACACCTGATAGTCGATGGCTTCCTTAGCTTCCTCGATGTGCAGCTCACGTGGGTGTCCCTGCGCATCCTTACGACCATAGTCATAGACGCGGTAGGTGATGTCGCTGGTCTGCTGAATCTCTGCAAGGAAGGTGCCTGCACCTATGGCATGCAGACGACCTGCAGGCAGGAAGAAGAGGTCGCCCTGGTGGGCTTCGTGGCAGGCTATCACATCCATCATCTGTGAGCGCCCATTGATAGGTTCGGCAGTGGCCATTTTCTCATATTGCTCGGGAGTGATGCTCTCCTTCAGTCCGGAGTAGATCTTGGAGCCCACGTCGCTCTTGATGACATACCACATCTCTGTCTTGCCATTGCACCCATGGCGCTTCATGGCCAGCTCATCGTTGGGATGCACCTGTATGGAGAGGTCCTGACGGGAGTCGATGAACTTTACCAGCAGGGGGAACTTATTGCCAAACTTCTTATAGACACGCTCACCTATGAGCAGTCCTTTATACTTGTCTATCAGCTCGGTGAGGTTCAG
>CADALZ010000026.1 GCA_902788865.1 uncultured Bacteroidales bacterium
GAGCGCCATGCTACGAGAAAGCCCTCACCTAACCTCTCCCAGAGTGAGAGGGATGTGTTTTGGAACTGCCTATAATCCCTCCCCCGATGGGGGAGGTTAGGAGAGGGAACGCCTGCTGCATAGCATGAGTGCCATGCTACGAGAAAGCCCTCACCTAACCTCTCCCAGAGGGAGAGGGATGTGTTTTGGAACTGCCTATATTCCCTCCCCCGATGGGGGAGGTTAGGAGAGGGAACGCGTCCTGCATAGCTTGAGTGCAATGCTACGTGAAAGCCCTCACCTAACCTCTCCCAAGGGAGAGGGATGTGTTTGGGAACTACTTATAATCCCTCCCCCGATGGGGGAGGTTAGGAGAGGGAACGCCTGCTGCATAGCATGAGTGCAATGCTACGAGAAAGCCCTCACCTAACCTCTCCCAGAGGGAGAGGGATGTATTTGGGAACAGTTCCTCAAGAGAGAGGGATGTATTTTGGGACCCTCCCCAGAGGGAGAGGGATGGATTAGGGAACCTATCCTCAAGGTAGAGGAACTGCTTAATAAAAGTACCTGCGATACTTGAATCTTATAATCTTTTAATTTTATAATATTGTCTTAAAGGTTGAAACCTTGAACCTTTAAGACAGGCCTCTCTCCTCTGGCATCACGCTGGCTGAGCGTGATGCTGACAGTCTTCTCCTCACCTGGCATCAGGAAGAAGTAATTGTCTGTATAGAATGCAGGGAGGATGCGTTCGCCACTCTTATCTCCTATAGTGTTCAGGCGCACCATGAGTGCTGGCACCTCTGTATCATTCTTCAGGGTGCAGCTGATCGTCCACTCACCATTTTCCTGAGACACCTGGGTGCTCTCTGTGAGCTTTGTCTTAGGCAGCTGGAGGAGCGACTTGTAGTTGCCATTCTCCTTGCCCTTCCAATAGAAGTTGTCAGACACAGGCTTACCGCCTTTCAGCAGTGTGAGCTTGATGAAATAGGTATCCGTCAGACTCTCAGGATACTCCAGTGGGAAGCAACTCACGGTTTCATCTTCAGCCACATTGATATCCACCTCTTTCTCCCAATGCACCTTTCCGTTCTGGTCCAGTACTTGTGCTTTCGCCTGCAGTCCCTGCTGATTGCCCGCATGGTAGTTCACCACCTGCACATTGTCTTGCAGCGGATTCCATAGGATATGCAGCGCCTCACAAGCTTTCATGCAGCCATAGTAGGCTGCTGTGGGGTCGAAGTAGTAGTCGTAGGTCTGCCACGTCATCGAAGGCCAAGCAGGATGGCTCATCCAGAGCAGCAGTCCACGACGATACTCAGAGCGACCCTCGAACATAGCTCGATAGCCGTTGTAGTTGATCCACTGCGCCCATTCGCTGAACTGCTTGGCATCTTTTGGCTTCCCAAAGGCACGCTCTATCATCTCATTGAAAGAGAAGGCCGACTGCGCAGAAGAGATGCCCTGACCACCCAGCGTATAGTCGTGCATGCCATAGATATTATTAGGTGTATCAATGGTATTCACTGGCTCTATGTGCTCTGCCCCAAGGGCTTGCAGCATGCTCTCGTAGCTCATCACATTAGGCATACCTCGCTCGCTGTGGAACTTATCATGCCCATAGAGGTGGAAGTAATTCTCTATAGGTAAAGCACGATAAGGACCTTCGCCACTCACTACGCCAGCTGCAGAGTGAGAAATGTAGTGCATGCCTGGATGATTCTCTGCCACCAGTGTGCGCAGGAAACCATCAAGTGAGGCTGGCGGATTTCCCTCGTTGCGCCCTACGTAGATAGCCACAGAAGGGTGATTGCGCGCACGAAGCAGGTAGTCTGTAGCGTTCTCCTTAAACAGGTCTTCGTAGTATGGATCTGGCCCGTCTGCAGGATTGGCCAACCAGAAGTCCTGCCATATCATGATGCCATACTTGTCGCAAGCCTCATAGAACTCTTTGTCGCCTATCTGCCCCACCCAGTTGCGTATCATCGTAAAATTCATCATCTGGTGATGCTTCACAGCAATGTCGTATTCACGCCCACGATAGTTCAGGTTAGACTCGCTGAAGCCCCAGTTGCCTCCGAAGCCCACGAATCTACGACCATTCACGTAGAGGTTCAGGCGCTTGTCTGTCTTCACCACCTTCCCTGTACGATCGGGCACTCCGCTGGAAGCATACTCTTCCTCCTCGAAGGTCATCTGTCGGATGCCCGTCTTGAAGTTGGTCTCATCAGAAGTCTGCCCATCGATGTCGAAACTCAGATTCACATCATAGAGATACTGCTCCCCATAGCCATTAGGCCACCAGAGGTGAGGGTTCTGCATCAGCAGTTGTGGGGCGTTCTCAGGATTCAGCTTCACGATTTGCTTCTCCTTAGCAGCCAGCGTCAGTGCCTGTTCGAAGCTGATGTCCCCCAGCTTACCCTTCAGCGTACCATTCACAGGCTGTTCGGCATGATTCTCCACCTCTACCTCTACGAACACCTTCGCACTGTTGGTCTCTGGCAGAGGAAGCTCCGAGCGTACGAATGGGTCTTTCAGTGTCACAGCACCTGTATAAGTGAGGTACACATCATCCCAGATACCCATGTTCCTGCCTCGGATGGTAGGAATCCAGTCCCAACCAATCGACGCATGGAATGTGGCATTGTCAGCTCCAAGGATGCCACCATTGGCTTCACTGCTCCAGGCTGTCTGCTCCTTCACTGCGCCAGGGTGCGCATTCTTGATCACCTGCACAGCCAGCACGTTGGTGCCTTGCTTCAGCACCTCTGTCACATCGAAGTTCCCACGCAGGAAGCCTCCGTCTATCTCGCCCAGATAGCTGCCATTCAGCCACACCTTCGCCTTCCAGTTGATACCATCGAAGTTCAGGAAAGCACGCTCAGAGGTCTTGTTGGCCGTGAACTCATTCCGATACCAGAAGTCAGAAAGGAAGTAAGACTCCGAAATCATCAGCTGATTATCAGCAAAGTTGGGCTCAGGGATAGCTCCAGCATTCACATAGCTCGTCAGCACCGTGCCTGGCACCGTGGCAGGTAGCCAACTGCTGGCATCGTAGCCAGTCTGTGAGAGTTGTTCGCCAGTAGCGTCAACCAATGAGGCACGCTGCAATTTCCAATCCCCTCCGCTGAGTGCCAGCCCCTTATCTGTGGCATTCAGAGCCTGATGAGGCTGAGGGGATACGGCACCACGTCCCATCACCTGCAGTTCGCTCAGCTCGTAAGGCTGCCCATTGGCCGACTGTGTCAGCAGCAGGCGCAGGTAGCGCCCCTTGCCACTCACCTTATAATTATCAGCCTCCGAGAGTGCGGCAATGTCTTTCCACGTCTTGGCATCGTCAGATACCTGCAGTGCCCCTGCGCTGGCCCTATTGATCCAGTGCAGCGTCACCTCGTCGAAGCGCGCCTCACTGCCAAAGTCCACATACACCCATTCCTCTCCGCTCGTGGCACTGCGCCAGGTGCTGGTGAAATGGGCAGAAGGCAGCACATTCAGAAGCTCCTCTCCTTGGAAGAAGTCCCAGCTGGCCAACTGCCACTCTCGCGCTGCTTCACCACTCAGCTCTATGCGATAGTGCTGATAGCCTTTCTCCTCGAAGTCGATGTAGTGGTCTATCCACCCACGCGGCATCACGCCCTTCTCTTCCTTCAGCAACTCCCATTGCGACCCATGCACAGAGCCATAGACCTTCATCTCGTAGTGCTTGTTCTCACCTTCTGTCACCATCCAGCCATTCAGCCACAGACGGTTGGCAGGGAGGCTCCAGTGCTCGAAGTCCAGCTGCAGAGTCAGGTCTTTCCCCTTGAACGTCTTACGTGTGTAGTAATTGGTGTCGAAAAGGTATTCTTGCTCATTCTTAGGCATACGTCCTTCTGCTGTAGATAGGCTGATAGAGGCAGGCGTCTCTGTGTCGATGATACCATCTGTGACCAGCTGGCCTGTCAGGTTGTAGTCATAGCTTGAAGAATGATAGGCCTTGTGCAGCAAGGCGATGTTGCGATAAGTGTCGTCCTTGACCAACTGTGGGGCGAAGTTTTCTTCAGGATTTCCTGGATAGAGACCTATCCCCAAGTTGTACTCGCCATTCTGGGAAGCCATGTTCCCACTGTTTCCATTGCATGCTGTGAGCAGGGCAGCCAGACAGGCCGACCATAGGAGTGCTTTCGTTTTCATACCATCAAATTTAAAGTCTTGCTAACAAAAGTAGAAGATTTCAGCGAAATGCGCAAGGATTAAACGGAAAAATCGTATCTTTGACGCATCATTAGATAAAAAGGAATTATGGCAAAGGAAAAGACAGCGTATGTTTGTAGCAACTGCGGATACGATTCTCCCAAGTGGTATGGCAAATGCCCCTCGTGTGGCGCATGGGATACCTTCGAGGAGGTGAAGATTCGCAAGGAGTCTGCCAGCAAGACCTATCAGAGCTCTAAGGCCGAGTCTAAGCATAAGCCCCTGCCCATCCGCGAGATAGAGGCTGCAGAGGAGCCTCGCTTCGACTTGCATGACGCAGAGCTCAACCGTGTGCTGGGAGGCGGACTGGTGCGTGGGTCTCTCGTGCTGCTGGGTGGTGAGCCTGGCATTGGCAAGAGTACACTGGTGCTGCAGACCGTTCTGGGCATGCATGATCGCAAGGTGCTCTATGTCTCTGGCGAAGAGAGTCCTCGACAGTTGAAGATGAGGGCCGACCGACTGAAGGGCGAAGCAGATGAGGCTTTGGTGTTTTGTGAAACGTGCTGGGAGAAAATCCTCACACAGCTGGAGGCTGTAGAGCCCGATGTGGTGGTGATAGACTCTATCCAGACCATCTATACAGAAGCGGTGGAATCGTCGCCAGGAAGCATCACGCAGGTGCGTGAGTGCGCAGCGTCTATCCTACGCTATGCCAAAGAGACGCAGACAGCCGTCATCCTCATTGGCCATATCAATAAGGAGGGCAGCATCGCTGGTCCTAAGGTGCTGGAGCACATCGTAGATACCGTGTTGCAGTTTGAGGGCGACCAGCACTATATGTATCGCATCCTGCGGAGCATCAAGAACCGCTTTGGCAGTACGTCGGAGCTGGGCATCTATGAGATGCGCCAAGACGGACTGCGCCAAGTGAGCAACCCTTCCGAACTGCTGCTCAACCAAGACCATGAGGGCATGAGTGGCATTGCCATAGCTGCTGCTGTAGAAGGTGTGCGTCCGTTCTTGATAGAGGTGCAGGCTTTGGTGAGCAGTGCGGTCTATGGCTATCCCCAGCATTCTGCCACAGGGTTCGACATTCGTCGTATGAACATGCTGCTGGCTGTACTGGAGAAGCGTGTAGGCTTCAAACTCGGACAGAAAGACGTGTTCCTGAATATCGCAGGCGGTTTGAAGGTGAACGATACCGCCATCGACCTGCCCGTCATCAGTGCCATCCTCTCCAGCAACCTTGATGTAGAGATAGAGGCTGGTGTGTGCATGGCAGGCGAGATAGGCCTTTCTGGTGAGATTCGTCCTGTCAATCGCATTGAGCAGCGCATCTCCGAGGCGCAGAAACTGGGCTTCACCCGCTTCATCCTGCCCAAGCAGAACATGCAGGGCCTGAATACGCAAGGGTTGAAGATAGCATTGGTGCCTGTGCGGAAGATAGAAGAAGCGTTCAGGTCATTGTTCGGATAAACCGAACAATGATTATAAAATTATAAAATTAAAAGATTAAAAAAACGGCTGAACTTCGCTTCGCTCGTTCTCTTTTAATGTTTTAATAAAATATTCACAAGTATGCTGACAACCTTTAAAACAAAGTCCCAGGGGGACTTAATAAGAGAGACAGCGTGCCGTAGGTACGCAATAAATATAGGTGGCATACCTAAAGGCACGCATTCAATGGCCGCGATTTATCCAGCCATTACATGGCTGGCTACCTTATAAGATGCCTACGGCATCACTTGCGAAACTTGAGTTTTTTAATGAAAGATGCGCAAGTATGCTGACAACCTGTAAAACAAAAGTCCCAGAGGGGCTTAATAAGGTATCCAGCCATGTCAATGGCTGGTAATAAGGATGCTATAGAGAGACAGCGTGCCGTAGGTACGCAACAATTTTATAATGTTTTAATTTTAATGTTTTAATTTTATAATGTTTTAATGTTATTTGAGTATCAAATAAGGGTTTCGCCCCAAGTGGCCTCCAGTGAGCAAGATATCAAGGCCTACTTGATTCAGGAGAAGGGATTGGATGCCCAGTCGCTTACGGCAGTGCGTGTGCTGAAGCGTAGCATCGATGCCCGTCAGCGCACCATCTTCGTGAACCTCACGGTGCGGGCTTTCGTCAATGAGATGCCTCCCCAGAATGAGTATGTCTCTACGGAATACCCCAATGTGGAGGGAAAGCCACAGGTGGTGGTCGTGGGAGCAGGGCCGGGCGGACTCTTTGCTGCCCTCCGACTCATAGAGCTCGGACTGCGCCCCATCGTGGTGGAGCGTGGCAAGAACGTCCATGATCGTAAGCGCGACATCGCCCTCATCACGCGTGAGCATAAGGTAAACTCCGAGTCCAACTATAGCTTTGGCGAGGGTGGGGCAGGTGCCTACTCAGATGGTAAGCTCTACACCCGCAGCAAGAAGCGAGGCAATGTGGAGAAGATCCTCAACGTGTTCTGTCAGCATGGCGCATCGCCCACCATCTTGGTAGATGCCCATCCGCACATAGGCACCGACAAGCTGCCACGCGTCATAGAAAATATGCGAAACACGATCCTGCGTTGTGGAGGTGAAGTGCACTTCGAGACGCGCATGGATGCGCTCATCATACATGATAATAAGGTGGTGGGCATTGAAACTCATACGGGCGAGGTGTTCGAGGGGCCAGTCATACTGGCTACAGGCCATTCGGCCCGCGATGTCTATCGTTGGCTGGCACAGAACGGGGTGCAGATAGAGCCCAAGGGCATCGCTGTGGGCGTGCGCCTGGAGCATCCGTCGCACCGCATCGACCAGATACAGTACCACTCCAAGGAAGGTCGTGGAAAGTATCTCCCAGCTGCGGAGTACAGCTTCGTCACGCAGGTAGAGGGCAGGGGCGTCTATAGCTTCTGCATGTGCCCAGGTGGCTTTGTGGTGCCAGCAGCCAGCGGCCCAGAGCAGATTGTGGTCAATGGCATGAGTCCCAGCTCCAGAGGCTCTAAGTGGAGCAATAGCGGCATGGTGGTAGAGCTAAGGCCAGAAGACGTAGATGAAATTGAGAATGGAAAATTGAAAATTGAAAATGACCATTCAGACGAGAATCCTCAATCCTCAATTCTCCATTCTCAATCCTTGAAAATGATGGAGTTTCAGGAGCGCCTTGAGCGCCTCACTTGGCAACAGGGGAATATGCGCCAGACGGCACCTGCCCAGCGCATGGTGGATTTTGTCCACAAGAAGCTGAGCTTCGACCTGCCTGAATCCAGCTATACCCCAGGCTTGATTTCCTCTCCGCTGCACTTCTGGCTTCCGCCGTTTATCAGCAGCAGGCTGAGTCAGGCCTTCCTCACGTTTGGGAAGCATAGTCATGGCTTCCTTACCAATGAGGCTGTGATGATAGCCATAGAGACACGCACCTCGGCTCCTGTGCGCATCGTGCGTGATGCTGCCACCTTGCAGCATGTGCAGATAGAGGGCCTCTTCCCCTGTGGCGAGGGGGCTGGCTATGCAGGTGGCATCGTCTCTGCAGGTATCGATGGAGAGCGCTGCGCAGAAGCAGCAGCTCAATATCTTCAATATCGAAGATATTGAAAATTAAAAAATTAAAAGATTAAAAAATTAAAGTATTATAAACCACGAATTTACCGAATTTTTCGAATTTACTATGCAGAAGAAATAATTCGTTTAATTCGGTAAATTCGTGGTTCAAAAAAAATCATAATTGGACATGGTCCCTGAGATTGCGATAATAGAGCCTAACACGCTTACAGCCTTAGGACTGGAGCATTTGCTTGAGGAGGTGATGCCTCAAATCAACATCCGTGTGTTCCCCAGTTTTGAAGCGTTGGTAGACGACACGCCCGATATGTTCGTGCACTACTTCGTTTCCTCCAAGATCTACTTCGAGCATACGGCGTTTTTCTTGGAGCGCAAGCATCGTGCCATCGTGCTCACCAGCGGAGAGTCTCCGCTCAGTGGCATCATCAGTCTGGACATCAACCAGAATGAGCAGCAGCTGGCCAAGTCTATCTTGCAGCTCATGGAGCGTGGACATGGGCATCCCCAAGTGGCTAACGCCTCGCAGGAAGACAGCGTGCTCTCCCTGCGTGAGATAGAGGTGCTGCGCCTCGTGGTGCAAGGCTATATCAATAAGGAGATAGCCGATAAGCTGAACATCTCTCTCACCACCGTCATCACCCACCGCAAGAACATCACAGAGAAGCTGGGCATCAAGTCGGTTTCCGGACTCACCATCTACGCGGTGATGCAGGGACTCATAGAAGCGAATGCGATTTGAATACATCCTATTAAAACCAATAAAGCAATGAAAAAGATTAGTATCGTTTTTGGAAGTTTGGCACTGATGGGTGCCATGCTCACCAGCTGTGAGGAGGCTCCGAAGTATGAGCAGCCCACACTGGAGGCACGCAAAGTGCAGATTATCGAGAAAGACGGCTACCAGTTCAAGGACCTGAACAAGAATGGTGAGCTGGACGCGTATGAAGACTGGCGACTGCCCATGCAGGATCGTATCAATGATCTGGTGAGCCAGATGACGCTGGAGGAGAAGATCGGTCTGATGTTCCACCCCAATATCGCCGTGCCAGCAGATGGCAAGGTGGTGTACGATGCACAGGCCGCTTTGAGTCAGGAGGCCTACGCTGGCCCTATCGGTCCTGGTGGCAACAATCAGGGCGCTATGGGACAAGGACAGATGCGTGTGGGAGCCGATGTGAAGACGTTCATCGAGCAGCGCCACTTCCGCAACATCCTGAACAATGGCATCGCAGAGCCTAAGTTGTTCGCACAGTGGAGCAACACCATGCAGGAGTACGCCGAGGCCTCTCGTCTGGGCATTCCTATCATGTTCTCTTCAGACCCTCGCCATGGCGCTACGCTGGGTGCCCACGTCAGTGGTAAGCAGTACTTCAGCCAGTGGCCCAGCAAGGAAGGTCAGGTAGGCATCACCGCTGCCCGTGATCGTGACATCGTAGAGAAGTTTGGCGAGGCTGTGGCAGAAGAATACCGTGCCGTGGGTCTTCACATGATTCTGGGCCCACAGATCGACGTCATCACAGAGCCACGCTGGAGCCGCAACATGGGCTGCTTCTCCGAGGATGCCGACCTCACCATCGAGATGATGGAAGCCTTCATGGAAGGTGCGCAGGGCGACAATGTAGGTCCCGACAAGGTGCTGGTACACCTGAAGCACTGGCCAGGTGCCAATCCTCACGAGGGTGGCAAGGGCAACTTCACCGTCTATCCAGGCAACAATGTAGATTATCACCTCAAGCCATTCAAGGCAGGCATCGCCAAGGGTGCGTTGGCCATCATGGGCTACTATAGCGGCACCTATGTAGATACGCTGAACGTGAACTATTCGCCCTACTGGAGCACCAAGGTGCTCTATGACCAGCTGGGCTTCAAGGGCTCCATCTGTACCGACTGGGGTGTGGTAGGTCGCACGGGTCCGCTGAATCCTCGTTTGGCTGGCAAGACCACACTGAAGGACAATATGGAGATGGTCATCAATGCAGGCGTAGATCAGATGGGTAGCGAGACGGAGACACAGCTCGTGGTCGAACTGGTGAAAGAAGGTCGCGTGTCAGAAGAGCGCATCAATCAGGCAGCCAGCCGCATCCTGCAGTGGCATTTCATCCTTGGCCTGTTTGAAGATCCTTACGTAGATCCCGACAAGGCCGCTCAGGTGTGCCAGCGTGAAGATCTCCAGAAGAACGCTTACCAGGCACAGCTGGAGTCGAATATCCTGTTGGTCAACGAGGCCAACACTCTGCCAGCCAAGCAAGGCATCAAGCTCTATGTAGAGGGCATCGATGAGGAGATAGCCAAGAACTATGCAGAGCTGGTGACCAACCCACGTCAGGCCGACCTCATTCTGGTGCGCACAGGTGTCACAGAGCCTCGCACAGGCGGCTTTGGCGCTCAGGCCAACATGACTCCAGCCCAGCGTGCAGCCATGCAGCGTCAGCGTGAGATCGAGGCCGCCAAGCCAGTGAACATCGAGATTCCAGCCAGTATCTGGAACAACGTCAAGAAGCTCTCCGCTACAGGCAAGCCAGTAGTCGTAGCCTTCAATCCAAGCGGCACCAGCATCGTGCTGCCACAAGACCTGAAGAAAGTCGTGAAAGGCTGCTTCCTCGTGTTCGACTGCCTCGACAATGCCCTGCTCGATTGCGTCTTTGGCAAGTTCAATCCTGTAGGCAAGCTGCCGTTTGAGATCCCAGCCACGATGAAGGATGTAGAGGCTCAGTTGGAAGATGTTCCATTCGATGCCCCCAACAAGGCCTTCGAGTTTGGCTTCGGTCTGAGCTACTGATGCTTTCCAATAGAAACAAGAAGAGGGGTACGATGGTACCCCTCTTTTTTTGTTTGTGTGTGTATGCATGTATTTTTAAAAATAACTGAAATGAATAAAACTATCCTAGCATAGTATACTTCTAACCATGATTACTTATTAACAAACTATAAAAAGCGTTTATTTCAATTTCAGTTTTTTTTTTAAATTTGTGCACACCTAGTTATTTGTACTCTGAGTACAAATTTTACTTTATATATTAATATATAAAGTAAATTCTATTCTAAGGTTCATGTAGGCATAAGCATATACGTGTATTTTTAAAAATAATTGAAATGAATAAAATGTGAAATCGGGAAGGGATTCCCCCAGCTTTTATATGAAATCTGACCTCCCTCGTGAGAGCGTAATAATTCCCTCGTTAGGGAGGCCGAATTTCTGCATTTACATACTCCTAATATTTTTTACGCTGAATGTCAAAACTTCTCTCCAAAACCTCTAAAATTTTTCATTTTTACAATTCTAGGAAACGTATGATTATTATATACTGAAATGCAAACAGATGTTAAATATTTTCTAGGGTATTGACAAAGGCCACTTCCAAGTAGTAACTTAACAATATAGACGGGAAAAAATGACAATTGTGAATTGTGAATTGTAAACCCTTCGGCTTTTATTCATTTCAATTATTTTTAAAAATACATGCACACACATTAACCAAAACCTTAACTACTATGAAAAACAAACGTGAACTTTTAAAGTATGGCATCCAGCTATTGATAGCTATTCTCACAGCCGTAGGTACCTCACTAGGTGTATCTTCTTGCATGAGTATGCTGTGAAAAAAAGAGGGGTTCGAAATACCCCTCTTCCTGTTTAAATCGGATCTTGTTCATTGGTTGGAGCTTTTGGCTCTTCAGGAGTTTCCCCCTTTTGCTGTGGATTACTCCGAGAGCGCCAGTTGTCGGGGCGCCCGTTGCCAGCCTGTGGGCTATTGCCCTGCGTACGTCCGTTCCCTACTTGTGGGCGACTGCCCTGCGTGCGTCCATTCCCTGCCTGTGGGCGGTTGTTGCCCCTTGGGGTGGTGGCCATAGGTTGGCGGTTTCTGCCCTGTGGCACGGTGACGCGAGGCACAGGCTGTGGGCGTGGCACGGTGACGCGGACTGAGGGACGGGGACTGCTGGCGTAGAGCGCTCCACGACTGGAGAGGTAGAGCGTGTACTGGTGAGCACTCAGAATCTTGCGCAGCTTGCTGTCGTACTTGTCCCACGCCTTGCGATACTCACGATCGGAGAGGTTCATGGGCGCACTGCCCTCGAAGAGGTAGTGATACTTCCTGTTCAGCTCCTGAACCTCCATGCGCTGGTGCTCTGAGAGGGCCAACTGGCGTGTCATGCGGTTGGTGACCTGCTCCACGGTTACCTCGCTGCGCATCGCACGAGTGTTTTCTTTTTCCGCAGCCTGAAGCGTGGTCAGACCACCAACTGCCAACACCATCATGAATGTAAAAACAATCTTTTTCATAACTAATACCTTTTACCTTAATTAAACAAAAAATCCTCATCTCTTTCTATCGTTTTGATAGCATAGAGATGAGGAAGTTTAATAGAGGTAAGGGTTTTTAACAATACCCCTTATCTTTTTAATATTTGAATGCGATGTAGGAGTGTGGCTTGATGGTCATGCCGAACTTGTTGACCTTGTTTCGCGTGCCCCTACGCCCTACAGGCGAGGTCTCCTCAGACGCGTTGATGGTGCCACTCTCTTCCAGGTTGGTGAGCTTGGTGATGCTGGCATCGTTGGCCACCAACTTGATGTTCACTGGCTCATCGTTGAAGTTCTCCACAATCAGCGTGCGATTGTCGTACATGAAGAGGCTCACCTTAGACGGACCTTCGATGTAGAAGTCGAGGTCTTGACTCATGGTGCGACGTATCTCATTCAGCGCAGCATCTGGATAGTCGTACAGATTGCCCATATCATCTGGAATAGTCAGCACATAGAGGTAGGCACCGTTGTAGAGGGCCTTGTGCAGGATAGGCCAACCAGACACACCACCTGTGAGCGGACGGCCAGCGCTGATAACCTCCCAGCTGTCATTGGTCTGGTAGAGCACCTGTGGGATGATGAACTCACGACTGCTCTTGCCATAGCGGCCAAAGTCGTTCACGATAGCTTTCAGGTCTGTGCAACGTAGCTCGCATACCTCTGCAATCTTCTCTGGAATAGCCTTCAGCAAGCCAGAGGTGATGATGACATCGCGTCCGCTGTCCAGCTGCTTCTTGATCTTGTCCATGATGTTAGGGTCGCCCGCAGCCTGCTGTGTAAGCAGTAAGATTTTCTGGTCGTCTGCAAAGGTAGGATAGATGTCCATAGGCAGTCCGATCATACCCAGATAGTTCTGCAGAAAGTCCTCACCCAGTGCGTGGAAAGGCTTGTACGACTTGATGCCGATAGGCTTGCCCAGCTGTCCCAGCAGGTTGTCTGCCTTGCGCAGCACCACGTCTGCGATGCGGGCCATGGTGGTAGGAGTCACTGTCTCCTTGCCATTCTTGAAAGGCGCACGCATCTCGTCATAGTCCCAAGACGTGCCTGTGCCCTGCCAAGGACCGCGGAAGTTGTCGTTCAGACCTACGCCAATCAGCTGGTTGTAGGCGAAGAGCATCACGTCACGAGCCTGTGCGATGGCGGTGAGGTGCAGCTGCTCTGCGTAGCGATCCATGCTCATGTTGATGCCACCAGAATCTACCCAGCCACCCCCATTGCGTCCAGGAGCCAGGTTCTCGAAGTAGCGCATCACGTTGTAGCTAAGGTAGTTCTGCAGGTGCTGTGCGCTGGCAGGGTCACGCGTCTCCGTACCCGTCCACACGCCATCGAAGATCTGAGGGCCGTCTTCCAAGTTGAAGCCTAAGCCCTGGAAGTGGTCGTACCAGTTGGGATACTTGATGATAACCTTCACCTTGGGGTTCACGCGCTTGGCAGGATCCACCACGAGGTTCTTGCCCGCCTCGTTCATCAGTTCGAGGCGATACTGCGTCCAAGTCTTAGAGCCCTTGGCCTTGATTTCTATCTCACTCTTGCAGCTGGTGAAGAAGAAGTCGTCGAGCAAGAACTCGTCGAAATGCTTGGCCGTATGCTCTGCAATCTGCTGCACCAACTTGCGATGCTCAGGGTCTGAGTAGCAGAAGGTCTCAAAGTCGTTAGACTCATTGATGGTGTAGGTGATACCACCAGCCACTTCAAGCCCCTTACCCAGGAAGTACTTCTTAGCTTTCTCCAGCGTAGCGTCATCTACGATAAGCAGGTCACGATGCGTCTCCAGATAGATCTTGTCCACGTCGAGTTGGCGTGAAATGATGTTCCACGTAGAATCCAGCCATTGGGCATCCTTCATCTTGTCCACCTCATAGGCACGTACATACACAGACACCTTGAAATTACGATGTTTGGCTTGCACAGGTGTGAAAGCAAACAAGCTCAGCAACAATAGGCAGAGCTGTAGTCTGAGAAATGCAGATTTGTTCATGATAGTGTTTTTTGGTAGTTTTTTTAGATTTTGAATTAGTTATTTAAGGAATTAACATCACAAATGTAATGATTATTTTTATTTGAGCAAATAAAAAAACAAAAATATCCTCACAAATGAGGATTGCAGATGTGAATAAATCGCTCTATCTTTGTGCCACGAAAAGATATTTGAAAAAAAACGATGATGAAAAGCAATTTTTTAACTATGATGATAGGCCTCGCATGCTTCAGCGCACTCCCAGTGCTGGCTGACGATGTGAAAACGCCTGTGGACAGTGTGATAGTGAGAGATATAGAAGAGGTGGTGGTGATCTCTACCCCTAAGGAAAATCAGAACCTACGCCAACAGACACTATCCTCTACTTCTTTCTCCCAAATAGAGATGCGCAGCAAGGGTGTGACCTCCATTAAGGACGTGTCTGCCATGGTGCCCAACCTCTACATCCCTACCTATGGCTCCAAGCTGACCACTGCCACCTATATCCGTGGCATTGGCTCGCGCATCAATACGCCTGCCGTGGGACTCTATGTGGACAATATACCTTATATAAATAAGAATGCGTTCGACTTCAACTTCTCTGACATCGAGCGCGTGGATGTGCTGCGTGGCCCACAGGGCACACTCTATGGACGCAACACCATGGGCGGACTGATTCGCCTCTATACCAAGTCGCCCTTCCACTATCAGGGCACAGACCTCAACCTGAGTGCCGCTACTTATGGCGACTTTAAGGCCAACGTCACCCACTACCATCGCATCAGTGAGAAGTTCGCCTTCTCTGGCGGATTCTTCTACGATCGCCAAGGTGGTTTCTTCAAGAACACGTATAATAATAAGAAGGTGGACGATGGCGATGAGTTCGGAGCGCGTGTGCGTGCCATCTACCTGCCAGGCGACAACACCAAGCTGGACTTCACGCTGAGCTATGAGCACCTGAATCAGGGGGCTTATCCTTACGAGGAAGTGGGACTGGCTACTGATATCTATAATCAAGGTGAGAAGAAGGGCACCATAGCCTACAACCGCGAGGGTAGCTACAAGCGCAATTTGCTGAATGCAGGCTTGAACTTGGAGCACCAAGCCAACAACTTCATCTTCAGCAGCATCACAGGCTTCCAGTTCCTGAAAGACGATATGAACATGGATCAGGACTATACGGCAGAAGACATCTTCACCCTGCGCCAGAAGCAGAACGGAAAGTCGCTCACGCAGGAGTTCGTCTTCAAGTCGGACCCTAACACCACCTCGCCTTGGCACTGGACCACAGGCATCAGCGGCTTCTATGAGTGGCTGAAGACAGACGCTCCTGTGACCTTCTGGGGCGATGGCATCAAGACCATCATCGAAGACCATGTGAATAGTGTGTTCGAGCGACTGAAGGACCAGAACCCTCGCATGCCGACTATGGCCCTCGACGTGACGGATAATAGTTTCTTGATCAATGGCCTGTTTGATACGCCTACCCTGAATACGGCCCTCTACCACCAGAGCACCTTCGACATCACTAAGAAGCTGTCGTTTACCATCGGTGCCCGTCTGGAGTATGAGAAGACGTGGATAGACTATAACTCAGCAGCCAACCTCACGTTCGACTTCCTGATGCCCGACTTTGAGCGCGTCCCTGCTATGAAGCCTATGCTCGATGGGCTGAAGGGCATCCAGATAGATCCTGGCTTCGTGGGCAAGCTGCATAAGGACACTTGGCAGCTGCTGCCTAAGTTCGCCCTGAAGTACGACTTCAACGAAAGAAACAACGTCTATGCCTCTGTGTCGAAAGGCTATCGCGCTGGTGGCTATAACATCCAGACGTTCTCAGACCTCATCCAGAGCAAGATGTCGAGCGATATGACAGCAGCCATCAACGAGAGAAGTGGCGGACGCATGGAGCAGATGGGCGGAGGCGCTTTCACGCCTCGTGAGGTGAATTACGATGTAGAGGGCACCATAAGCTATAAGCCTGAGACTTCTTGGAACTACGAGCTGGGTGCGCACCTCACCAATGCCAAGCAGACGCTGCAAGCCGACTTTGCCGTGTTCTATGTGCAGACCAAAGATCAGCAGATAGCTCAGTTTGCCCCTTCAGGCTTAGGTCGTCTCATTGTGAACAAGGACGAGAGCACCAGCTATGGTGCAGAGGCCAGCCTCAAGGCACAGCTCACAGATGCCTTCAGCGTGAATGCCAACTATGGCTATACCTACGCTAAGTTTGAAGGTACCTCCGTTTTGTCCTCTTCTATGGATTCTAAGAAGTACTATGTGCCTTTCGTGCCAAAGCATACGTTCACCCTGGGAGGCCAGTATGTGATAGCCCTGCGTGAAGGCTCCTTCTTGGATGATATCACGCTGAATGCCAACTACACTGGTCAGGGTCGCATCTACTGGACGCTCGACAATAATGCCAGTCAGAAGTTCTATGGCACCCTGAATGGGCAGGTGGGCTTCCGCAAGGGAGACATCAATCTGGATGTGTGGATTCACAATGCACTGGACAGCGACTACACAGCTTTCTACTTCGAGAGCCGTGGCATAGGCTTCCGCCAGCGCATCAATCCGCTGCAGGTGGGTGTGAACCTGCGTTGCAGATTCTAAAAGCGCAAATACAACCTTTTTATAGTTTAGTTATTAATAGCTCCGCAATGCGGGCATCTTCCTTTTTCACGAAGGGGGTGTCCGCATTTGCCACATCTATAGGTGGTGGACTTCATGAGTTGGTAGGTGCGACGCAGGAACAGGAAGATGAAACCTGCCAGGAACGCATAGCCCACGTAGTAGCGCGTGCCATAGATGAAGATGAGGTAGCAGAGCACCAAGGCAGAGGCCAGTCCTAAGATATAGAAGATGGCAGCATCGGCATTCAGTAGGCGGAACGCCTCTGTCAGGGCAGCTATCAGGGCCACCAAGAAGAGCCAGAAGCAAATCAGAAGCACGGAGAGCACAAAGGGAACCTCCAACGGGGAGAGGGTGGGGTTGTAGTAGAAGTGCTCCCACGTCTCTGGGTAGAAATGCCTGATGCTCTCATAGAGCGTGGCACTGAAGGCCATGAGCAGGCAGAGAAAGAGGGGGTAGGTGCTGCCAATGTCGTTGAAGTAGATCAGCTGGAGCTTCTGCTTGCGGAAGGCCTGAATGATGAGCACGATGATAAACAAAGCCAGAATGATGAGAAAATAGCTGAGGTGTGTATCAGCAAACACGTGGATGGCATTCGATATGTCGTTCACTGGCAGGAAGTTGGGACGTATGTCCTTCAGATAGACCCAGCCCTGCACCTCTTGCGAGTGGGCCAGTTTCACCAGGATGCTGTCTCTGGGCATCAGAGAGTCTATGGCAAACTCGGCCACTACCACCAAGTCGCCCTCATAGACCATGTTCCTACAGTCTTGCAGAGGCAGGCAAGCCAGGTTGATGGAGTCTGCGATTACTTCCAGATTGGTGTCTAAGGTGAAGTGGTACTCACTGAGGTAGCGCAGCGAATCTTTGGCAGCCTCTGTCATATCCTCTGTCAGGATGGGCTTGGGATATTCGCAGGAAACGAGTGTGAGCACGAGCACGAATAGTGCCAGCAGGGCTTTCTTCATCATCGCTCCTCCTTCTCTAAAGACACTTTCATCTGGCAGTGCTTGCAGTCGAACGTGAGGCGGAATCTGCGTCCGTCCATGCTTCGTAGGTAGAGAGGCTCCTTGAGGGAGATGTTGCGCTGCTGATGCGTGGGGCACCACCCCATGCTGAAGCGCAGGCAGTGGCGACAGAACATCACCGTGGCCCCATCTACAGGCTGTCGCTCGAAGGCTGGGGCTACCTTCTCCACGCCATGCGCGTGATAGAATGCAGCAGCTTTGGCATTCATCACATTGCCCAGATAGGTCAGCTCCTGCACAGGGTAGGGGTGTGTAGTTGGCTTCCAGACGGCCACCTCCTGTCTGTAGTTGATTCTCCGCACCCTGATAAGCTCTTCGATGACCTGTCTGCGCAGGTCGGTGAGGGTAGAGGCAGGGATGAACCAGTTGGCAGTGAATGCTATCTTGATGTCTGCAGTCTTGGTCTCAAAAGGCGTGTTGCCCAACTTGCTGAGCTGCTTCCTCAGATTGTCTTCTTGGGGCGTGCGTGCCAACTCTTTAGGGCAGTCGATGGTCAGCGTGGCGCTATGCTCGTCCTCGTCTGTGGCTTTGAGCGAGAAGCCAAAGGCTGTCTCTGCGAGCACCCAAGAGAGCTGCAGCTTGCGCTCTGCAGACGGGCGTGCTAAAACCCTGTCAAACTCCTGGTCTTGGTTGCGGAAAAGCGGTGTGCGAGGCAATATCTTGGGCACCTCGCCCTGAGGGAAGAGCCTGTTGCCATCCACCTTGTTCACCCTGAATCCTTGCAGTTTGCCCTTCTCGTCGAGATAGCACACCCCATCTCCATTGTGGAAAGGCTTCACCCCTGCTACGGTGAGGAAGGCGCTATGACGCTCCTTCACCCTGCCCATAGGTTCGCCCATCGACTTAGGCGTGTGAGGGTTGAAGATGTCGCGCGTGCGCCCTTCGAGGAAGTAGTGCGTGAATCCGCGATTGAAGCTCTTCTCTACTTGGGGCTCGAAGGTGAGGTGCGCAGTGCCAGACGAGCTGCGCATGTACTCAGGCCTGTGCCTGAGGATGGCATCCAGTCGTTGGCGATAGGCCGCTGTGACATTCTTCACATAATCCACATCCTTCAGTCGGCCCTCGATCTTGAGTGAGGTGGCTCCTGCATCGAGCAGCGACTCCAGCAAGTCAAGTTGGTTCATGTCTTTCAGTGAGAGCAGGTGCTTCTCCTCCACCAGATGCCTGCCCTCGGCATCTTCCAGATGGAAGGGCAGCCTACAGAACTGGGCACACTCCCCCCGATTGGCACTGCGCCCAAAGCAAGCCTGACTGGCATAGCACTGTCCGCTGAAGCTCACACAGAGGGCCCCATGCACGAAGACCTCTAAGGGAGTCTGAGGGCAAGCCTCATGTATCTGCTTGATTTCTTCCAGCGTCAGCTCTCTGGCCAGCACCACTTGGCGGAAGCCCGCTTCACTGAGGAAGCGCACCTTCTCAGCCGTGCGATTGTCCATCTGCGTACTGGCATGCAGGGGGATAGGGGGAAGGTTGAGCATGGTGATGCCCATGTCTTGCACGATGAGGGCATCTACCCCTATGCGATAAAGTTCCCAGATGAGGGCCTCCGTCTCAGGCAGCTCCTCATCCTTGAGTATGGTGTTCAGCGTCACATAGATGCGCACATTATAAAGGTGGGCATAGTCCACTAGCTGGGCAATATCTTCTATCGAGTTGGTGGCAGTGGCACGTGCGCCAAACTTAGGCGCTCCGATGTACACAGCATCTGCTCCGTGATTCACGGCCTCTATGCCACACTCTAAGTTTCGGGCAGGGGCCAGTAGCTCTATGCGTCGCACCTCCTTCATGCCCTCACTACTTGATGTCCTCGATGTTGTATGGTGTTTCCTGATAGACGAAGTAGTTCAGCCAGTTGGTGAACAGCAAGTTGGCATGTGCCCTCCAACGCACCACCACACCCTCTTCAGGCCGATTGTGCAGGTAGTAGTTGCGAGGCATCTCTATGGGCAGACCCTTGCCCAGGTCGCGCTTGTACTCCGTATCCAGCGTAAGAGGTGAGTACTCCGAGTGGCCTGTGATGAAAAACTCACGTCCGCCACGGGCTACCACCATATATACACCTGCGTCTGGACTCTCAGAGAGCAGCGTGAGGTCTGGGCTGCGTAGGATGTCATCCTTGTGCACCTCCGTATGGCGGCTATGTGGCACGTAGAACACATCATCAAAGCCACGGAAGATGGGGTGCAGAGGCTCCAACTTCACATGCTCGAAGATGCCAAACATTTTCTTCTCCAGCGGATATTTAGGGATGCCATAGAAGTGGTAAAGTCCGGCTTGGGCAGCCCAGCAAATATATAAGGTAGAAGTGACATGCGTACGTGCCCAGTCGAATATGCTGGTCAGCTCATCCCAGTAGGTCACCTCCTCGAAATCCATCTGCTCCACAGGAGCCCCCGTCACTATCATGCCATCATACTTCTGCGAGCGCATCTCCTCAAAGTCGGTATAGAACGCCATCATGTGCTCCACAGGCGTGTTCTTCGACGTGTGGCTCTTCAGCTTCATGAACGTCACCTCTATCTGCAGGGGCGAGTTAGAGAGCAGGCGTATCAAGTCTGTCTCCGTGGTGATCTTCAGCGGCATTAGGTTCAGCACCGCTATGCGCAGTGGGCGTATGTCCTGCTGTGTAGCCCTAGAATGGTCTATCACGAAGATGTTTTCCTTCTTCAGCAGTTCGATAGCTGGCAGCTTATTGGGTAGATTCAGTGGCATTTATCCCTCCTCTTTTATACATTTTAGAGTGCAAAGATAGTAATTTAATGTAAGAATGTCCTATCTTTGCAGCAAAATCGCAAAAACAAGAGGCTTATGAGCGAGCACTTTAAGAAAATATGGAAGTTCCTCACAGTGGATATGTGGCACATTACAGAGGGAGATGAACTGCGCATCCCACCCCTGCTGCTCAATGTGCTGAAGGCACTCTCCATCACCGTGCGAGGCATCTTCAACCAGAAGCTCACCATCAGGGCTTCGACTCTCACCTACAGCACCTTGCTGGCTGTGGTGCCCCTCTTGGCCATCGTGTTTGCCATAGGGCGAGGCTTCGGACTCGATGAGCTCATGGTGCAGCAAATCACAGCTGCCCTGGGCGATAATACAGAGGTGGTGCAGTTTGTCATGGGCTTCGTACACTCCTACCTTGAAGAAACCAAGAATGGTGTCATCATCGGGGTGGGCATCGTGCTGCTGCTCTGGACAGTGCTGAATCTGGTGAACAATATCGAGGTGACGTTCAACAATATCTGGATGGTGAAGAAAGACCGCGATCCTGCCCGCATGTTCATCGACTATCTGGCACTGCTGCTCTTCATGCCCCTGTTGTTGCTGTTCTCTGGAGCCCTCAGCGTGTTTATCTCCACACTGGCCGATGAAGCAGAGAGCTACTTGCTGCTGGGGCCACTGGCCAAGTTCTTCGTGAAGCTCACCCCCTTCGCCCTCACGTGGCTCATGTTCACAGGACTCTATATCTACATCCCCAACACGAAAGTGAAGTTCAAGAACGCCTTGGTGGCAGGTATCTTGGCAGGTACAGCCTACCAGCTGTTCCAGTACCTCTACATCAGTGGACAGATCTGGGTGTCGCGCTACAACGCCATCTATGGTAGCTTCGCAGCCCTGCCCCTCTTCCTGCTCTGGATGCAGGTGGCATGGACCATCTGCCTCATAGGCGTGGAGCTGACCTACGCCAGTCAGAACCTCACCAAGTACGACTTTGAGGTAGAGACGCGCCACGTCAGTCGTCGCTACAGCGACTTTGTCTCCCTGCTCATCCTCTCTATGGTGGCACACCGCTTCGAGGAGGGTAGGGCACCCTATACGGCACTGGAGCTCTCTAAGGAGGGGCGCATCCCCATCCGCCTCACGCAGCAGTCCATCAACGAACTCATGGAGATGAACCTGCTTCACGAGAAACTTTCTGATGATCATGAGAGCACCTACCTGCCCTCTGTCGATATTGCCCAGCTTACTGTGGCTTGCGTGCTGGATAAGCGTAATCGGAAAGGAAAAGAGAACTTCAAGGTTGACAAGGAGGTGCAGTTCCAGCCGCAGTGGGAAGCCCTGATGCAAGCCTATGAAGAGGGCTATAAGAATGCCTCACATGTTTTAGTAAAAGATTTATATCATGGACAAGAGAGTTAATGGACACGCGGCAATCATCTTTGCCAACGTGATTTTCGGTCTGGGCGTGCCTGTGACCAAGTACTTACTGGAAGATTGGGTGACTCCGATGACCTATATGGCTACGCGTTGCATAGGCGCAGCCCTCATCTTCTGGGTGATAGCGGCCTTTCTGCCTAAAGAAAAGGTGGAACGTAAGGATCTCTGCATCATCCTGCTGGGTGGTTTGTTGGGTTTCGTGGTGTCGCAGACCCTCACCGCTTGGTCGCTCAACTATACCAGCCCTGTCTATTACTCCCTCATAGCCACCCTCACGCCTATCGCCGTGATGCTCTTGGCTGCCCCTTTCTTGCAGGAGAAAATCACGCCCATCAAGTTGCTGGGTGTGCTCCTTGGCATCGGAGGCGCAGCCCTGATGGTAGTGCTGAAGTGGCAGTCGGATGCAGGCAGCAACGACCTGCTGGGCATCATCTACGCCCTGCTCAGCCTGCTCACATGGGCCATCTACCTCATCATCACTCGTAAGGTGTCAGAGAAATACAGCGCTGTGACGCAGATGAAGTGGGTGTTTCTCATCTCCACTGTGGCTGTGCTGCCCTTCGCATGGAAAGAGTTTCCGCAGACAGCCCTCTATGGAAGAGGCTTCAGTGCCGACATCTGGACAGGCATAGCAGGCATGGCCTTCATCGTGATTTTCGCCACTGTGCTGGGCTACTTCCTCATCCCCTATGCCATGAAGTATCTGCGTGCTACCACCGTGAGCGTCTATACCAACTTGCAGCCTGTGGTGGCCTCACTGGTTGCGATAGCCATAGGACAAGACATCTTTACCTGGGATAAGCCCGTGGCAGCCCTGATGGTGCTGCTGGGTGCGTGGCTTGTCACCACAGAGTTCAAGAAGAAACCTTAAAACAGACTGAGAATCAGGAACCAGAGCACAGGCACCAGCAAAGCTGGCAGCAGGTTCAGCGTCTTGCAGTCCTTGAGACCTAAGAGTCCCAAGCCACTGCCTGTGATCATCAGTCCGCCCACTACCAGCAGCTCCGCCATCAGCGCATCGCTCACTGCAGAAGCAGAGATTCTTGCCACAAGCCAGAACATTCCCTGCCAGCAGAAGAGCACAGGAGCAGCCAGCACCATGCCAAAACCATAGGTAGAGGCGAAGACGATGCTCGATACCAGGTCGAGCGTGGCATTGGTAAAGAGGAACGTATGGTCGCCCTTCAAGGCAGAAATCACTGGTCCAAGCATGGAGAGCGGCCCTATGCAGTAGAGCAGTATGGCTGTGGCCAGTCCGTCTGCCAGCTTATTGGGTGAAGCCGAATTAGAACGCTTGTTCACCAATCGTTTGAACCTGCCGTCTATGTCAAGTCGTGTGCCAATCAGTCCGCCTATGGCCAGCGAGACGATAAACAGCACAGGATACTCACTTTTAGGGAAGTTGCTGATAGTAGCATTCAGGCCTATGGCCAGCGAGGCCAGTCCCAGTCCGGTGTAGAGCACTTCCTTGTATTTGTCTTTGATGCCGCGGTGAAGCAGCGTTCCGATGATGGTTCCGGCAATGATGGTGCCAGTGTTGACGATGGTTCCTATCATACTTATTTAGTTGTTTTGATCTTCAAAAATACTGGTCATAGGTCTTCCCACCCATGCCTGTGGCGTCTCCAGTCCTAAGATATAGGCTACGGTGGCCGCCACGTCATACTGCATCATGGCATCCGTCATCTGGAAGCCTTGGCGTATGCCCTTGCCATAGGCGATAAACGGTGAGAGCATCTCCTCCAGCGTTATGCCCCCGTGCCCCTTGTCTATGCCCCCATGATCGGCTGTCAGTACGAAGATGGTGTCATCATAGATGCCCGCCTCCTTGGTAGCCTCTATCAGTTGGGCGATGCACTCATCCAGAATGGTCTCGAAAGCATAGTACTTCTCCGTGTACCATCCATAAGTATGCCCCGTCTCATCCAGTCCGCCAAAGTACACGGCAAAGAGCGTAGGTTTCTCCTCCTTGATCACCTGCACCGCCTCCTTCACATAGTCCAAAGGGTCGCCACAGTCCTCGCCAAACTCCTTGCCATAGCCCGCATGGTCACGCTGCATCACATGATCCACCGCCAGTGTGTCTATCACATACTTGATGCCGTCCCAGTCGAAGATAGCCGCCGTCTTGCTCTCAGGCTGCTGCTCCTTCAGTATAGAGAAGATGGTAGGGAATATGCCGTGTGCATTCGTCACAGACGATGGTATCTCAGGCACCTTGCTGCCCCACGTCGTATAGCCGTGGCTCTCTGTGCCCACCCCCATGAAGTTAGATGCCCAGTTGATGGCCGAAGCCGAAGGCAGCACCGAGCGTTTCTCCAGCGTGTAGCTACCCTCCGCCATCAGCTTGCCCTTCACGGTAGGCATGTCAGCCTGCGCCATGCTCTTAGATGCCCAGCCGTCTATACCAATCATGATCACATGCTTCGCCTTCGCCCTGCGTTTCACTTCCTGTTGGCCGCAAGATGCCAGCACCAGTCCCAAGAGGGCAATCAGAGCCCATGCAAAGTTTCTCATAGCTTTAGAGTTTTTCGTTTTTAGTTGTTGCAAAGATAATGGAAATCCACTTTGATTGTAATAGGTGTGTGCATATTTTTGATAAGTACTGAAATGAAATTTTTTTAGGAAATCCCATTATCTTTGCCATATAGAAACAAAAAAGACAGTTATCGTGTGATAACTGCCTTTTCTGAGGTGATCCGCTTGGGGCTCGAACCCAAGACCCCAACATTAAAAGTGTTGTGCTCTACCTGCTGAGCTAGCGGATCTCCACTTGTCGATTATTAAATCGGGTGCAAAGATAGGTACTTTATTTGAAATTGCAATGCTTTTAGTCAAATTTATTTATCGGATGCAGGAAGCTGGGGTGCAGTCTCCTGCTGTTTCTGCTCACGCGCTATCACGTATTTCTGATAGTAGGTGAGAAGTAAGGTGGTCATAGGCAGGGCGATAATCATGCCCAAGACACCCATCAGCGACCCCCAGATGGAGAGCGAGAGCAAGATGATGGCAGGGTTGAGGCCAGTGACCTCTCCCATGATCGTTGGTGTGAGGAAGATGTCTTGTATGCCCTGCACCACAGCGAAGACGATGAGGCAAAGCAGCAGGATGACCCAGAAATTCTGCCCCGTATCTGCGGCACGCAGCACAGCCAGTATGATGGTGGGGATGAAACCCACAATCTGGAGGTAGGGCACCATGTTGAGCATCCCGATGAAGAGTCCCAGTGGGATGGCCAGTGGGAGGTCTATGATAAGGAAACCGATGCTGAACAGCACGCCTACGCAGAAAGCCACTTTGGCCTGACCACGGAAGTACTTGTTCATACCATCGTTGATATCCTGCATGATCTTCACGCTGAAGGCGCGATAGCGTTCTGGCACCAAGTTGGGCCAGCCTTTAGAGATGGTCTCATAGTCGAGCAATATAAATATGGTGTAGAGCACCACCATGAGCAGGGAGAAGATGCTGAAGACGATGCTGATGGACTCTGTGATCATATTCCAAACACGTGGCAAGGCCTCTCGCACCATGTGCTGGAACTCCTGCTTGTCGAGTAGTTTCATGATCTGATTGGCTCCGATGTTCTCCTGGATAAACTGGTTGATGATGGCTGGCACACGACTAGCCGTTTCGTTAGACGTGAAGTATTCCACAATCAGGTCTTTCACCCTGGCAAACTCAGAGATGATGGGAGGGAGCAGCAAGACGGTGGCCAGCGTGAGCACGAGGCCGATGGACAGGAACGAGGCCAGAATAGCCAGTGCACGATACTTCAGACGCAGCTTGTACTGGAAGAACTTCACCATAGGGAACATGAGGTAGGCGATAAGCCAAGCCAAGAAGAATGGCACCAGCACGCTGCTTAGGCGATAAAGCAGCATCAGGAAGCCAATGACGATGGCCAGTCCCATGACTCCGCGGATGAATAGGTCGAATGTGATTTTCTTGTGTTCCATAGCATTTATTCTTTTTTGCCTACAGCCTCTTGGTAGCAATGGCGGCACAGCGGTTCGTATTCCTGCGTTTCGCCCAGCAAGACGCGCTTTTCATCGCTCACTTTGCGGTGCGAGTACATGGCCAGATCGCCACACTTCACGCAGATGGCATGCACCTTGGTCACATCATCAGCGATGGCCATCAGGCCAGGCATAGGGCCGAAAGGTACCCCACGGAAGTCCATATCGAGTCCAGCCACGATGACGCGCACCCCGTTGTTGGCCAGACGGTTGCACACATCCACCAGTCCCATGTCGAAGAACTGTGCCTCGTCAATGCCCACCACGTCGATGTCCGACGAGAGCAGAAGGATGCTGGCTGAAGAGTCGAGCGGTGTAGAGACGATGCTGTTGCTGTCGTGGCTCACCACCTCCTCCTCGCTATAGCGCGTATCGATGGCAGGCTTGAAGATTTCTATCTTCTGCTTGGCAAACTTAGCCCGCTTCAGGCGGCGTATCAGTTCTTCCGTCTTGCCAGAGAACATAGAGCCGCAAATCACCTCTATGCGTCCTCGGCGACTGGTTTCATGTATCCTGTCTTCTGAAAATAAGTCCATCTTAATACGTTTTGTAATGCAAAGATATGTGAGTTTTTGTAAACTTCTAATGTTTTACCATAAATTATTTCTAACTTTGCCGCGGATTTTGAAAGTGAACAGCATGGAAAAAGGAATGCTCTACATAGTGCCCACGCCTGTTGGCAACATGGAAGATATGACTTTCCGCGCCATCAGGGTGCTGAAAGAAGCCAGCGTGATACTGGCAGAAGACACGCGTACCAGTGGCAATCTGCTGAAGCATTTCGAGATAAAGAATGCCATGCTCTCACACCATAAGTTCAACGAGCATCAGACGGTGGAAGGACTGGTGAAGCGCATTGAGGCTGGTGAGACGGTGGCCTTGATATCGGATGCAGGCACGCCAGGCATCAGCGACCCTGGGTTCCTCTTGGCACGAGAGTGCGTGCGGGCAGGCATTGAGGTGCAGACACTGCCAGGAGCCACAGCCTTCGTTCCAGCACTGGTATCGTCGGGACTGCCCTGTGACAAGTTCTGCTTCGAGGGCTTCCTGCCTCAGAAGAAAGGGAGACAGACAGCCATCAAGACCCTGGAAGAGGAAACGCGCACCATGGTCTTCTACGAATCGCCCTACCGCTTGCTGAAGACGCTGACGCAGTTTGCAGAGGCCTTTGGTACTGAGCGCCAGGCTTCCGTTTCTAGAGAAATCTCCAAGGTACACGAGGAAACGGTGCATGGCACATTGGCAGAGCTGGTGAAACATTTCACGGAGAATGAACCACGTGGTGAGATAGTGATCTGCGTGGCAGGTAAAGATAAATAAGAACAACCAACTAAATTTTTAAAGCATATGAAAAAGTTAGTATTTATGGTGGCATGTGTATGCGCAGGTTTTCTGGCATCATGCGACCAACTTGGCGGTAAGACCGACATTTTGAAGGCAGAGAACGACTCTCTGCTGACCGTACTCTCTCAGCGCAATGCTGAACTTGATGAGATGATGGGCACTTTCAATCAGATAACGGAAGGCTTCAGACAGATCAACGAGGCAGAGAACCGCGTAGATCTGCAGTCTAACAGACTCGGTGAGGGTTCTACAGACGCTCGTACCCGCATTGCGCAGGACATTGAGTTCATCCAGAAGCAGATGCAGGAGAACAAGGAGCAGATAGCTAAACTGGAGAGCATGCTGAACAGTAGCCGCAACCAGAGCGCACAGCTGAGAAAGGCTATCGAATCTCTGAATCAGGAATTGGAGACACGCGCACAGCGCATCGAGGCCCTGCAGGCCGAACTGGCAGAGAAGAACATCCGCATCCAGGAACTGGACGAGGCGGTGGCAGATCTGACGGCTGACAAGGATGCACTGATCGTGGAGACGCAGGAGCAGCAGAATACGCTGAATCAGCAGGATCTGGATTTGCATAAGGCTTGGTTCGTATTCGGCACCAGAAAGGAACTGCGTGAGGAGAACATTCTGACAGACGGTGGCTTCCTGAAGAAGGACAAGGTGCTGGCAGAGAGCGACATCAACAAGGACTATTTCACAGAGATAGACGTACGCACTACGAAGGAGATTAAGCTCTATTCTAAGTCGGCAGACGTCCTGACTACCCATCCTGCAGGTTCCTACTCACTGGATAAGGATGCAGAGGGCAACCTGACGCTGCACATCACAGATGAGAAGACGTTCTGGAGTGTGTCTAAGTATCTGGTGATTCAGGTGAGATAGTTTAGGGTTTAGAGTTTAGGGTTTAGAGCCCTAGAGATTAGGGCTTAGGGAAACCGTTGATGCAGTATTTTGGAGAAATTCTTTCGATGGTCGTAGCGTTTTCATGGACGATTACGGCTCTGTGTGCAGAGGTAGCAAGCAAGAGGCTTGGCTCCTTGCAGCTGAACGTCATTCGTCTGACGCTATCATTGATACTTTTAGGGGCAACCTTGTGGATCACCACAGGTGCCCCTTTTCCTCTTTTTGCTGGTGGTAAGGCTTGGCTGTGGCTCATCCTGTCTGGCTTGGTGGGCTATGTCTTTGGCGACTACTGCCTGTTCAACTCCTACGTCTTGATAGGCTCACGCTTTGGACAATTGTTCATGACCTTAGCCCCACTGGCAGCAGCCTTGTCCAGTTGGGTGCTGCTGGGTGAAAGACTGTCACTGCAAGCTTGGCTGGGTATGCTGGTCACCATCACAGGTATAGGCATGTCGGTCTTAGGCAAGGGTGGCGATGAGCATCACCATCGCATAGAGCTGAAACTCCCCGTCAAGGGTGTCATCTTCGGCATAGGCGCAGGCATAGGGCAAGGTTTAGGACTGGTACTGAGCAAGGTGGGCATGGGATTCTACGAGGCAGACATCCCTGCAGGGCAGGAGATGATGACCACCATGATGCCCTTCGCCTCTACCTTCATCCGTGCTGTGGCAGGTAGCTTAGGCTTCCTCACAGTGATGGCCTTAAGTGGGAAATTCCACACCCTACTTGTGGCTTTCAGAGACCGTAAGGGCATGAATGCGGCCATAGGAGCCACCTTGACAGGACCTTTCATAGGCGTGTCGCTCTCCCTGATGGCTGTGCTCTATACAGAAGCAGGCATTGCCTCTACGCTCATGGCCCTCACGCCCGTACTGATAATATGGCCAGTGCACCTCCTTTTCAAGCAGAAAATACGCACATTAGAGGTGATAGGTGCCATCGTGAGTGTGATAGGTGCCTCGCTGTTTTTCCTCTAAGAGGCTTTTGGCCTTGATAGTTCCGGAATTTTTACTATCTTTGTCGCTCCAAACGAGAAGTGTATGAAAGAATTTGTAATCTCTGAAGTAAAGTCGGAAACAGCGGTGCTGGTGGGTTTGATCACCAAGAAGCAGGATGAACGCAAGACCAACGAATATCTGGATGAGCTGGCTTTCTTAGCCGAAACAGCAGGAGCCGTGGTGGTGAAGCGCTTCACGCAGAAACTGGATCAGGCACACCAAGTGACCTATATAGGTAAGGGTAAGCTGGAAGAAATCAAGAACTATATCCTCGCAGAGGAAGACGAGGGGCGAGAGGTGGGTATGGCCATCTTCGATGACGAACTTTCTGCCAAGCAGATACGCAACATCGAGATGGAGCTGAAAATCAAGATCCTCGATCGTACATCGTTGATTCTGGACATCTTCGCCATGCGTGCGCAGACAGCCAATGCCAAGACGCAGGTGGAACTGGCGCAGTACAAGTACATGCTGCCTCGACTGCAGCGCCTCTGGACGCACTTGGAACGCCAGGGTGGTGGCTCTGGTGCTGGTGGTGGCAAGGGTATGGTAGGTCTGCGCGGACCAGGTGAGACGCAGTTGGAGATGGACCGTCGTATCATCCTCAGTCGTATGTCCCTGCTGAAAGAACGCTTGGCAGAGATAGACAAGCAGAAAAGCACCCAGCGCAAGAATCGTGGCCGCCTGATACGTGTGGCCTTGGTGGGCTACACCAATGTGGGCAAATCTACGTTGATGAATCTGCTGGCCAAAAGCGAGGTTTTTGCGGAGAACAAGCTCTTTGCCACCCTCGACACCACTGTGCGCAAGGTGATCATAGACAATCTGCCTTTCCTCTTGAGCGATACGGTGGGGTTCATACGTAAGTTGCCTACCGACTTGATAGACTCTTTCAAGAGCACCCTCGATGAGGTGCGTGAGGCCGACCTGCTGGTGCATGTGGTGGACATCTCGCATCCCGACTTTGAAGAACAGATAGAGGTGGTGAACAAGACCTTGGCTGAAATAGGAGCAGGAGGTAAGCCTACCATGCTATTATTCAACAAGATAGATGCCTATACCTATATAAAGAAAGACGAGGACGACCTCACCCCACGCACACGTGCCAACTGGACGCTGGAGGAACTGATGCACACCTGGATGGCCAAGATGGAAGACAACTGTATGTTTATCTCTGCACGAGAAAAGACAGGCATAGAGGCCTTCCGCACTACACTCTACGAGAGAGTGAAGGAACTCCATGTGCAGAAATATCCCTACAACGACTTCCTGTTCCAGAAATACGATGAGGAGAACTATGAATTATGAATGATCGTGCGATAATAAATTTTCAATGTTCAATTTTCAATTCTCAATTATAAATACTATCTTTGTCGGAACAAGAAAATTTTAACTTTAAATACGAAGTAATTATGGCTAAAACACCAGATTTTAAGTATGCTCCCATGTTCCAACTGGGTAAGGATACTACCGAATACCGCCTGCTTACGAAAGAAGGCGTAAGCGTGGGCGAGTTTGAGGGACACAAGATTCTCAAGGTCAGCAAAGAGGCGCTTACGCTGCTCGCACAGCAGGCATTCCACGACTGTGAGTTCATGCTGCGTCGTGCGCACAATGAGCAAGTGGCCAAGATCCTCACAGATCCAGAGGCTTCTGAGAACGATAAGTATGTGGCTCTCCAGTTCCTTCGCAATGCAGAGGCTTCTGTGAAAGGCATTCTTCCTTTCTGCCAAGATACGGGTACGGCCATCATCCACGGAGAGAAGGGCCAGCAGGTATGGACAGGCTTCGAGGATGAGGAGGCACTCTCTCGTGGTGTGTACAATACGTATGTGAACGATAATCTGCGCTACTCTCAGAATGCACCGCTGAATATGTACGATGAGGTGAATACGCGCTGCAACCTGCCTGCTCAGATAGACATCGAGGCTGTAGAAGGTGCCGAGTATCGCTTCATCATGGTGGCAAAGGGTGGTGGCTCTGCCAATAAGACCTACTTCTATCCCATGACCAAGGCTACTATCCAGAACGAGGGCACACTGCTGCCATTCCTCGTAGAGAAGATGAAGAGCCTGGGCACAGCTGCTTGTCCGCCTTACCACATCGCTTTCGTGATAGGTGGCACCAGCGCAGAGAAGAACCTGCTCACAGTGAAGCTGGCTTCCATCAAGTACTATGACAACCTGCCAACAACCGGCGATGAGACTGGTCGTGCCTTCCGCGATATCGACTTGGAGAACAAGTTGCTCGAAGAGGCCTATAAGATAGGTCTGGGCGCTCAGTTTGGTGGTAAGTACCTGGCACATGATATCCGCGTGATCCGTCTGCCTCGTCATGGCGCTTCTTGCCCTATCGGTATGGGTGTGTCTTGCTCTGCCGATCGTAACATCAAGGCCGTGATCAATGAGCATGGCGTTTGGTTGGAGAAGATGGATGAGAATCCTACAGAACTGATTCCAGAAGAGATGCGTAAGCCTGGTGAGGGTGCCAAGGGCGTGGAGATAGACCTCAACAAGGGTATAGACTACGTGCGTGGCGAACTCTCTAAGTATCCTGTAAGTACGCGCGTGAACCTGAAGGGTACCATCATCGTGGCACGTGACATCGCTCATGCCAAGCTGAAAGCACGTCTGGATGCTGGTGAGGATCTGCCTGCATACTTCAAGGATCATCCTATCCTCTATGCTGGTCCTGCCAAGACACCAGAAGGCTATCCTTGTGGTTCTATGGGCCCAACCACTGCCAACCGCATGGATCCATACGTAGATGAGTTCCAGGATCATGGTGGCTCACTGGTGATGATTGCCAAGGGTAATCGTACCGATGTGGTGACAGAGGCTTGCAAGAAGCATGGTGGCTTCTACCTGGGTACCATTGGTGGTGTGGCTGCCGTACTGTCGCAGAGCAGCATCAAGAGCATCGAGTGTGTGGAGTATCCAGAGCTGGGTATGGAGGCCATCTGGAAGATCGAAGTGGAGGACTTCCCTGCCTTCATCTTGGTAGATGATAAGGGCAACGACTTCTTCAAGCAGCTGAAGCCGTGGTGTCCTAAGTGCAAGTAAACTATGCTGAAATATATGGCGGTTGCAGGGTTAGCCTTGCAACCGTCTTTTTTATGCCTTGAAAGCACCGACTTTGAGAGAGGGGAGGCGCAGGTAGAGCACGATGCCACGAAAAGCCAGATAGGCATTGTAGGCTATCCACAAGCCGTGATTCCCCATGATCTCTCTTAGTAGGAAATAGAGCAAGAAGAACGCCATTGTGGACAGAAACACGGAAAGCAGCATGTCTCTGGTAGCTGTAGCTCCGATGAATACCCCATCGAGGATGAATGCAGCCGCCCCTGTGATGGCCACAAAGGCAGCCCCATAGAGGTAAGTCTGTGCGGTAGTGATGACTTCCTGCTCATCTGTCAGTAAAGCCAGTATGCCATGCCCAAAGAGGAAGTAGGTTGCAGTGAAGGCTGCCGATACCAGAATGCTCCAAAACGCCAGCCTACGCAGCATCTCATCGAACGCCATACGGTTTTGTGCACCAATGAACTTGCCCCCTAAAGCCTCTCCAGCAAAGGCGAAGCCATCCATCACATACGACACCAGCAGATAGAGCTCCATCAAGATGGTATTGGCAGCCAAGATCAGTTCACCTTGACGCGCACCAGCAGACGTGAAGTAGAGCATTACGGCCACCAGGCAGAAGGTACGCAGGAAAATGTGCTTATTGACGTTGAAGAAACGCACCATCTCCTCACGCTTCCAGACCATTTGAGGCACCACGAACTTCCTCAGACGCAGGTAGTGGCGCAGCCAAAAGCCCATGCCTATGCAGAGGCCCGCATACTGCGCTGTGACTGTGCCCAAGGCCACTCCCTCCACCTTCATGCCAAAGCCAAACACCAGCGTCATACTGGCCAAGATGTTGATGATGTTTTGAGAGATAGCCACCACCATGGGCGCACGCGTGTTCTGCATGCCTATGAACCATCCTGTGAGGCTGTAGAGTGCCAGCATGGCAGGCGCTCCCCAGATGCAGATAGTATAATAGGTGGTAGCCAACTGATAGACCTCTTCGTCGGGGCTGATGATGCGATAGATAAGATCTCGAAGCGGATATTGCAGCACTATGAGTGCCAGGGCTATGCCAAGGCCTATGACGATGGAGCGCAGCAAGGTGTGCATCACTTCGGGCAAATCCCTCCTGCCGAGTGCCTGGGAAGTGAGGCCGCTGGTACCCATGCGCAAGAAGCCGAATATCCAGTAAATGATGTTGAACGCCATGCCTCCCACAGCGATGGCACCTATATAGTTAGCCCCTCCCATGTGTCCCACTATCGCCACATCTACCAGTCCCAAGAGCGGCACGGTGATGTTGGAGAGGATGGAGGGCAGGGCCAGATGCAGTATTTGCTTGTCTCGAAGCCTCATGAGATGATGAATTGCACTTCTTTGAAGAGGTAGCTGCGCTCATTCCCCTCCGTATCCAGCAGATGCAACCTTCCGTCTGGCTCTACGCGCAAGATGCTGGCTTGGAAGAGCCCTTGCGCATCGCGGAACGGATACACCCCTTCGCGACGATAGAGACTCTGGTTGTATTTCTCCGTCAGGTGTTGTGTGAAACCTTCAGCGTCTTGCTTCAGCTCCTCGTAGTAGCGAGATACGAAGAGCAGCACATCCGCGAGCACGGCATGCAGGTCTTCCTCCTGCCCTGTGATTTGCGAGAGCGACACCGGATTAGGCGCATCGCTGACGAATGCCTTCTGGTTGATATTCAGTCCGATACCAGCAATGCAGCGCGCCACGCCCCCCTCTGCATTCAGCACATTCTCTATGAGCATGCCGCAGATCTTCTTATCCTGCCAATAGATGTCGTTAGGCCACTTCACGCTCACATCTGCTATGCGACAATCCAAGGCCTCCTTCACACTGAGGGAGATGATTTCAGAGAGGATGAACTGCTCGCGCGCCTTCACGAAATCGGGATACAGCACGAAGCTGAAAAGCAGATTCTTGCCCTTCTCACCTTCCCAGCTATTGCCCCGCTGCCCCTTTCCTGCCGACTGGAAATCGGCCACCACGGTGCATAGTTCTGGCACCCCTCCATCGCTGTCGCAAAGGGCCGTGAGATAGTTGTTCGTAGAATCAGTCTCATCCAAGCAGATGAGGCGGAAAGGGAATGTTGCAGGATCTGGTTTCATGTTCTTACTACTCTAATTATATAAGGTAGAACGCATCCTTGATGTGCTCTATCTGGAAATGATCGGCATCGCCCACCAGCGTGATGATGTCGAAGCGAAGGGCACAATCCAGCGCATACTCCTTGATGTAAGCGTCTGTGGCACGGATGATATGATGCTTTTTGAGTCCATCCACAGCCTCATAAGGCTCTTGCACCTCCGTGTTGCTTCGCGTCTTCACCTCCACGATGACGAGCATATCGTCCTTTGCAGCCACGATGTCCAGTTCCAGATGGCCTCTGCGCCAGTTGCGATGCCTGATGACATAGTCGTGCTTTTCCAAGTATTTCACGGCTGCGTCCTCGCCAGCTTTTCCTAAGACATTGTGTTCTGCCATAAAGATGCGTTACTTTTTCGCTGTAAAATTACGGTTTTCTTTCCTAATAACGAAGTTTTTTGTAATTTTAGGGCACTAAAAACTCAATGACGCGTTTATGGACGACAATTACTACATGAAGCAAGCATTGGCAGAAGCCCGCAAGGCCGAGGCCGCAGATGAGATTCCCATTGGTGCCGTGATAGTGTGCAAGGACCAGATCATCGCACGTGCGCACAACCTCACAGAAACCCTCACCGATGTCACGGCACATGCAGAGATGCAAGCCATCACGGCAGCAGCCTCTACGCTGGGCGGTAAGTATCTGACCGACTGCACCCTCTACGTCACAGTAGAGCCTTGCGTGATGTGTGCAGGAGCCATTGCCTGGTCGCAGATGGGGCGCTTAGTCTATGGAGCCAGTGACGAGAAGCGAGGCTATACCGTCTTTGCGCCCAATGCACTCCATCCTAAGACAGCAGTTACTCGTGGTGTGATGGCGGAAGAATGTGCCGCGTTGATGAAGGAGTTCTTTGTAAAGAAGCGGTGAGGGATTTAGACTTCTTCCGTTTATGCTCACTATGCTCACTGCTGTGAGCAAAAATGCTCACAGTTGTGGGCATAAATGTTCATAACTGTGGAGATTTTCAAACTTCCTCGTATTCTGTGTATTCTCCTTCGTCCTTAGAGAAAATCTTAGGCTTCCTGTTGCTGAGGTCTTGCTTGTTGCGTGAAATCTGATCGTTCCCGTTCTGACGCTGCGCCTTTGGCTTCGTGTCAAAGCCCAGCACGCTTTTGAAGAATCGAATCATGGAGCCAAAGCCAAAGAGGATGCCTGCTATGAGTATGGTGATGAGAAATCCTAAGAGTTTCATGAGACTTTACGTTGTGTGATGAGTGACAATATGATAAACCAAACGATGATGAGGGCGATGCCTACTATCTCGAAGCATGCCAGCAACAGAAGGCAGCCAAAGAGGAAGATGAAGCGCACTTTATTGTCGGCCCATGTGAGGTTCTTGAACTTCAGGGAGAACATCGGAATCTCGGATACCAAGAGCCAGCATGATACGCCTATCAGTATGACAATGAGCAGGGGGGTGAGCTGGAATGACAGCAGCACCTCGTCGCCTCCCACGATCAAAGCTCCCCAAAACAGCGCATTGGCTGGTACAGGCAGCCCGATGAAAGAGGTGGTCTGACGCGTGTCGTTATTGAACTTGGCCAACCGTAAGGCTGAGAATACGGCTATCAGGAAGGCAAGATAGGGCACTAAGGGGATAAGGGGCGACATGGAGAAGTAGATCTGCAGCCATATCTGCAGCCAACTGAAGACCATCGACGCTGGCGCTATGCCGAAGGTGATGTCGTCTGCCAGTGAATCTATGTCTTTCCCGATGATGGAGTGGGCATTGAGCACACGTGCTGCCATGCCGTCGAAGAAGTCGAATACAGCTCCCAGGATGATGAACAGCAAAGCCAGTTCGAAGTTCTGCATGAAGCCATGATAAGTAGCCACACATCCGCAGAAAAGGTTCATGCAGGTGATGGCGTTGGGGATGTGCTTGGTGATTCTGTTGGCCATGATGCTGAGTTTTAAAGGTGAGCGATGATGGTTTCGTTGCCCGTGGTATGCTGCCCCATGGTCACTTCTACCTTGGTGCCAACGGGCAGGAACAAATCCACGCGAGAGCCAAACTTGATGAAGCCCAGATGCTCATCGATGTAGCAGTCGTCTCCCTCCTTGGCATAGGTCACGATGCGACGCGCCACGGCACCCGCTATCTGTGTGGCCATGATCTCTATACCACTGGGCATCTCTATCACCACACTGGCGCGCTCATTGTCGGTGCTCGACTTTGGCAGCCAGGCAGCCATGTAGCGCCCGTTCTGGTGCCAAACCTTCTTCACGGTGCCATCCACAGGAAACCAGTTGGCATGCACATTCCACAGGCTCATGAAGATAGAAACCTGCAGACGACGCTCGTGGAAGTATTCGTTCTCCTCTACCTCCTCGATAGCCACAACCTTTCCGTCGGCAGGGGCCACCACTACACCAGCGGTGTCTTTTCCGAACATGCGGATAGGGCAGCGGAAGAAATTCACCAAGATGCAATAGATGATGATGCTGATAGCTCCGACGATATAGAACGGAACCATGCTCTGGAAGCTATAGAACACTACTGTATTGAGCACCACGAAGGCGATAAGTCCGCCAATCAGCGTATGTGTGCCTTCACGATGTAAGCGTATATTTTTTAGTCTTTTAAGACGAGCCATTTATCTTTTTCTTTATGTTTTAGTACTAAGCAGCTGCAAAAATAGCGTATTTTTAAGAACAATCCAATTTTCAGCGAAAGAAATATAGGTGTTGATAACTTTTATCGAAATATTTTTGAAAGCTCTAAAGTAGATTGTACCTTTGTATCCAGCAAAATGATCAGATAATAAGGTATGCAAGATTTTGTTCATCTACACGTGCACTCACAGTACTCACTGCTCGACGGACAGTGCAGTATCAAGAAGATAGTGGATAAGGCTATAGCCAACGGTATGCGTGGCATGGCCCTCACCGATCACGGCAATATGTTTGGCGTGAAGGAGCTGCACGACTATGTGGGAGGCGTGAATAAGAAGCGTAAGAAAGAGGGGCTGGAACCTTTCAAGCCCATCTTCGGATGCGAGATGTACGTCTCTAAATATGGTCCTAAGGAGCAGAAGAACGGCAAGCAAGACCAGAGTGGCTACCACCTCATCGTCTTGGCAAAAGACTATCATGGCTATAAGAATCTGATCAAGCTGGTGAGTAATTCATGGGTAGATGGCTACTACATGAGGCCGCGTACAGACCGTGCTGATCTGGAGCGCTACCACGAAGGACTCATCGTATGCTCTGCCTGTATAGCAGGAGAGGTGCCTAAGAAAATCTTAGATGGAGATATGGCAGGTGCACGTGAAGCCATCGAGTGGCATAAGCGTGTGTTCGGAGACGACTACTATCTGGAGCTTCAGCGCCATGAGGTGAAGGATCCGATGCAACGCGCTAATAGAGAGACCTATCCCATGCAGCAGCGTGCTAATAAGGTGCTCATCGAGTTGGCTAAGGAATATGGCATCAAACTGATTTGTACTAACGACTGCCACTTTGTGGATGAGGAGAATGCCGAAGCACACGACCATCTGCTCTGCCTCTCTACGGGTAAGGACCTGGACGATCCTACGCGCATGCTCTACACCAAGCAGGAATGGTTTAAGACGCGTGAGGAGATGAACGACATCTTCTCGGACATTCCAGAAGCGCTCTCCAATACGCTGGAGGTGCTCGATAAGGTAGAAATCTACAGCATCGACCATGATCCTATCATGCCTTTCTTCCCCATTCCCGAGAGTTTCGGCACAGAGGAAGAGTGGCGCAAGAAATATACAGAGGAGGACCTCTTCCGCGAATTTACCTCCGATGAAAAGGGCGAAAACCCTTTGCCACACGATGAGGGCGTGAAGAAAATAGAGAAACTCGGAGGCATCGACAAGCTCTATCGCATCAAGTTCGAGGCCGACTATCTGGCACTCTTGGCTTATGCTGGTGCCAAGAAGCGCTATGGTGATCCGCTCTCGGAGGAGGTGAGTGATCGCATCCGCTTCGAGCTTCACATCATGAAGACCATGGGTTTCCCTGGCTACTTCCTCATCGTGCAGGATTTCATCAACTCTGCACGCGACGAACTGGGGGTGATGGTGGGCCCTGGACGTGGTTCTGCCGCAGGAAGTGTGGTGGCCTATTGCCTGGGTATCACGAAGATAGACCCGCTGAAGTATGATTTGCTGTTCGAGCGTTTCTTGAACCCTGATCGTATCTCACTGCCTGATATAGATACCGACTTCGATGACGATGGGCGTGGACGTGTGTTGCAGTGGGTAGAGGATAAGTATGGACATGAGAACTGTGCCCACATCATCACCTATGCCACGATGGCCACCAAGAACTCCATCAAGGATGTGGCACGCGTGGAGAAAGTGCCTCTGGACATCAGTAATGCCCTCTGCAAGGCCATTCCTGATCGACTTCCCGATGGCATGAAGATGAATCTTCCCAATGCCATCAAGTGTACGCCGATGCTGCAGGAAGCGGAGGCGTCATCCGACCCATCGCTGGCAAATACCATCAAGTATGCCAAGATGCTGGAGGGGCAGGTGCGAGGAACGGGCATCCATGCGTGTGGCTTCATCATCTGTAGGGATCCAATCTCTGAATGGGTGCCAGTTTCTACAGCCGATGATCCTGACTTCAAAGACACTAAGACTAACTGTACGCAATATGATGGCCATGTCATCGAATCTACAGGCCTGATCAAGATGGACTTCTTGGGCCTGAAGACGCTCTCGGAGCTGAAGGAGGCTTGTGCCATCATCAAGCAGCATAGAGGCATCGATATCGACTTGGACAATATTCCTATCGATGATCCTAAGACCTACGAACTCTATCAGCAGGGACGCACCATAGGTACCTTCCAGTTTGAATCGGCAGGTATGCAGAAATACCTCCGCGAACTGCATCCCACGGTATTCGAGGACCTCATCGCCATGAATGCCCTCTATCGTCCGGGACCTATGGACTATATCCCGTCCTTCATTGCCCGTAAGAATGGGAAGGAGGAAATCAAGTACGACATCCCTTGCATGGAGAAGTACCTGAAGGATACCTATGGCATCACCGTTTATCAAGAGCAGGTGATGTTGCTCTCACGCCAGTTGGCCGATTTCACCAGAGGTGAGAGCGATGCCCTTCGTAAAGCCATGGGAAAGAAGAAGAAAGACATCGTAGATGCCATGAAGCCTAAGTTCATCGAGGGTGGAAAGAAAAATGGCCATGATCCGCAGATATTGGAGAAGATTTGGGCAGACTGGGAGAAGTTTGCGTCTTATGCGTTCAATAAGTCGCATGCGGCTTGCTATTCGTGGGTAGCTTTCCAGACCGCCTATCTGAAGGCCAACTATCCTGCTGAGTTTATGGCGGCCATCATGAGTCGTAGGCGTGACCAGATCACGGAAGTCACGAAGCTGATGGATGAGTGTAAGTCGATGGGTATCGCTACGCTTGGCCCTGATGTGAACGAGAGCTACCTGAAGTTTGGTGTGAATCACAAGGGAGAGATCCGCTTCGGATTGGCAGCCATCAAGGGTATGGGCGACGGAGCAGCTATGGCTATCATCGATGAGCGTGAGAAGAACGGGCCTTACAAGGATATCTTCGACTTTGTGCAGCGTGTCAATCTGAGCAGTGTCAATCGCAAAGCGCTGGAGTCACTGGTGCTTAGCGGTGGCTTCGATGATTTCGGCATTCCGCGTGAGGAGTACTTTGCTCGTAATGCCAAGGATGAGGTGTTCCTCGATACGTTGGTGCGCTACGGACAGAGCTATCAGGTGGGAAAAGCTGAAGCGCAGAACACGCTTTTCGGCGACGGTTTCGACGGGGTAGAGATAGCTACGCCTCCAGTGCCAGAATCGGGTGTGCGATGGAGTGAGATAGAACGTCTGAACAAAGAGCGTGAACTGGTGGGCATCTACCTTTCTGCCCATCCGCTGGATGAATTCTCCGTGATACTGAACGATGTGTGCAACACGAAGATGAAAGACTTGGAGAATGAATTGGCTTTGGAAAGTCGTGGTGACCTGACGATGGGTGGCATTGTGACCAATGTGCATCGGGGCATGACCAAAAAGGGCAATCCGTATGGAAGGGTGAAGATAGAAGACTACTCGGGCTTCCATGAGTTCTCTTTCTTTGGCAACGACTGGGCAAGGTTCCAGCCTTTCCTCGGGGAGCACTCGTTTGTCTATATGACGGGCAAGATCATGCCGCATCAGTGGAGGCCTGATCAGAAGGAACTGCATATAAATAATGTGGAGTTCCTGCCAGAGGTGAAGGATAGGCTCATTACTAAGTTTACTGTGAAGCTCATGCTCAGCATGCTCGATAAGGACTTCGTGGCAGGTTTCTCTGAGTTGGCACGCAGGCATCCTGGCAATGCAGAACTGCACTTCAAGATCACGGATTCGGGCGTAGATAAGCCCCTGGACTTCATGTCGCGTCAGGTGCGCTTGGCAGTCGATAAGGAAGTAGTGTCTTTCCTCATGGATAAGGAAATGGAATATGAAATAAATTAAAATAATTGTGTAATTTAAAAAACGAGAGAATTATGGTTGAGTTTACAGACAGCAACTTCAATGAGCTGATGGCTACAGACAAACCTGTAGTGATTGATTTCTGGGCAACGTGGTGTGGTCCTTGCCGTATGGTGGGCCCTATTATCGAGGAACTTGCTGCCGAATATGAGGGCAAGGTGTTGATAGGTAAGTGTGATGTAGATGAGAATGACGAACTGCCTTCACAGTTTGGCATCCGCAACATCCCTACCGTGCTGTTCTTCAAAGGTGGACAGTTGGTTGACAAGCAGGTAGGTTCTGCTCCGAAGCCAACCTATGTGGCTAAGATTGACGCACTTTTATAATTCCTACTGCCATGAAGAAACAAGACGATGAGTTCCTGCAAGAGGACTTGGATGATGAGAAGACCGTAGAATTCATCAAGAGCTATTTGCCACAGGATCTGAAGGATCGCTTCACAGACGACCAGCTTTACTACTTCCTCGACCTCATCTATGAGTACTATGAGAAGAGTGGGGTGCTGGATGCCGAGCCTGATAAGGACGGCTGTGTGGAGATAGATCTGGACAAGATCGTGGACTTCATCATCAAGGAAGCCAAGAAAGATGGCATTGGTGACTTCTCACACGATGAGATTCTGTTTGTCGTGCAGGGAGAATCAGATTTTGCTGAGACCTTGGAAGGATAATTCTTGCAAGGTGTGCGAGAAAAACATACAAGGGCGCTGGAGAAAATCCAACGCCCTTGTCGTTTTCTTGACGTAAATGTTTAGAGAAAACCTGCGGCTCCTATCACGATAAGCACCAGTCCTGTGATGCCATAGAAAAGGCGGGCATAGGGACGGCCGAAGGATTTTACGATCAACTGGGAGTTGGGGCTCTTGAAGAACCAATCCCAGTTCATCAAGGCGCAAAGCAGGGAGAAACAACCTGCCAGGAGGAAAAGTCCGTGCAGGAAGTAGCGCATATACTCTATGGAAAATACGGTGAGCATCACTCCATCTCAGACATGGTGAGCACTCTGGCACCATCGGCTTCCTCTTCGATGGTCACCTTGATGGTATTGCCAGGCAGCAGTTCCTCTATCAGCTCTGGCCATTCTATGAAGCACACCGCTCCGCTGTAGAAGTAATCCTCATACCCTAAGTCGTACACCTCTTCCAGCTTCTTAATGCGGTAGAAATCAAAGTGATAGATCAGCTCTCCAGCAATGTCGGAACGATACTCATTCACGATGGCAAAAGTTGGAGAGGTGATATTGTCTGTCACTCCTAAAAGCGTACAAACAGCCTTAATAAAGGTAGTCTTGCCTGCCCCCATCTTGCCATAGAAGGCAAACACTGTATTGTCACCCATCGCCTCTACAAACTGGCGGGCAGCTGCCTCTATCTCTTCCAGTGTATTAATTCGAATTGTCTGCATAATTTTGAGTTATCTATTATGAATTATGAATTTCGTCATTGTAAACCAGGAATACCTCATCCTTCACAGCATTAGGGAGTTGGATTTCACGCAGTTGGAGACTCCTCACCCATCCAGGTACATCCTTTGGCAGCATAGTCTCGAAGATCTCACGAAACTCCGCTTCCTCCTCTTCCGAGTATGCATCACCCTCCTTGCCTTTGAAGCGATCCAGCTCCTCATCATCGTAGTATTCGATGCCCTTAGAGCCGTTGAGCACACAGTCAAGTTCGCAAAGACCGCCTTCCTCCACAGCACAAGAGTCTGCTCCACAGTCGGTTACCATCTTCACTTCGGGCATCTTCTCCAGCTCTCCGCGCTCCACTTTCTGGCGCAGCTTCTTGTAGCGGATGCTGCCTGCAATGGCAGCCACCACGCCCAGTAGGATAAGACTTAATATCAAAACGTACATTTCTTTTTCTCTTTTGTGTGCAAAGGTAATACTTTTTTCTATATCTTTGTTCAAAATCTGAATTTGCATGCAAGAAGAAAAGCTGGTGAAGGTACAACAGAGGGAGCAACGACGCCTCCGCATTGAGGGGAAACGCTCATATCGACTGATCAAGGGCATTGCCAAGTGGATGGATCGTTTCTATCTGGATCCTATCCTGGGTTTTGTCCCTGCGGGCGACCTTATCAGTGCGGGTTTGATACTTCCGTACCTCTATGTGGCTATCTTTCAGGTGCGCTCTCTGCCATTGACGTTGGCCTTGCTCTGCAATGTGCTGCTCGATGTGGCTATGGGCCTGATTCCTTTCTGGATAGGCGATGTGCTCGACTTCTTCCACAAGTCGTACACGAAGAATTCAGAGCTGATAGTAGGCTTCGTGGAAGGCGATGAGGCGATGATCAAGCGAGTGAATAAGCGCGCCATCTGGATGGCTTTGCTGCTCGTCTTGCTCTGTGTGCTCATCTACTTCCTCTTCTGGGCAGCAGGATGGTTTTTCAGTACAGTGATAGGTTTCATCTCAGGTTTGTTTTAAGATATGAAGTTTAGACAGTGGCTTGGCGCTTTAGGGGCAGTTTTTTTTCTCAGTTGCCTTTTTTCATGTTCCCCGTTAGAAAAAAATAATTTCCTAACTGGAGAAAAAATCCGTGCTCGTGTAGAAAGTGATTTTTCGCAGAAAATGGAGTTGGTGGGCATGCAGTTCTTCGATACGGTTTCGTTGCACCCCACACTTGCAGAAACAGAGGCCTTGAAGTTCCTCTATGCCTACATGCCGCTGGGCGATGTCACCGATTATTCCACAGC
>CADALZ010000027.1 GCA_902788865.1 uncultured Bacteroidales bacterium
AGGTAAGTGAAAATTCTGACATGGCAAAATCCTGGGCAACTTTTTGTTGCTCAGGCACTTATAAATAATGTTAAACTATAGTGTTGCGGAATTAAGGTTCATATCTTTTTATAAAGCATTATACTTTCAATTAGAAATTGATGGAAAGTGACAAAGAGAAGGTACGTACCAATGGGTAAATACGCTTGTCATCTACACCCAGTGTACCTGCATTGCCTGTACCTTCATTCTGACGTACCAAACTGGCTGAGTTGATCATTGGGGTCAGACCATTATAACCTGTGATGGTACAAACATTGTTGCAAGACAAGCCAATGCGGATATCGCTGCACCAGTTGCTCTTCAGCACGTCCTTAGTCAGAGTGTAGCCCAGTGAAGCATACTCAAAGTTGATGTAGTCACCCTTTTCCAACCAGTAGTCTGAAATCTGAATATCGTAGATGCCTCTGCCATTGTTCAGGCTTGGAGCATCGCTCAGCACATTGTATGTTGGGAAGTTGTTCATGTTGCTATAGGTCATGGCTGTACCATTATAGATCTTATGACCGAAGGCACCATTGAACTGCATCGTCAGATCCCAGTTCTTATACTTGAAGTTGAAATCCCAGCCCAAATATACCTTAGGAATAGCCTGACCAGCTACTCGGCGGTCACCGCTATCACCAGTGTCGATAGTTCCATTGCCATCGATATCTTCTAGCATATACTGTCCATTCTCATCAATACCTGTGCAATGAGGCAAGTAGAACACACCAATAGGCTGTCCTTCGATGAGATAGGTCACACCTGTATTCTGTGTCAGACCTGCAGCATTCACATTAGCCACTGAGATGTGTTCACTGGTAGTCAGTGCCTGACCCTTATACATACCACTCAGAGATTTCAGTTTGTTCTTCTGGAATGAGACGTTTACGCCTGTATTGAAGGTAAAGTCCTTTGTGCGAATGATATCTCCACGCAGAGTAGCCTCGAAACCAGTATTGGTCATCGTACCCATGTTGGCCAGCAATGTATTATAAGTAAATGGAGGCACTGGTACAGTGTAGGTGTAAAGCAAATCCTTGGTAGTAGAAGTGTACCAGTCGAACGTGAAGTTCAAGCGGCTGTCGAACATAGCCAAGTCAAGACCTGCGTCGAAAGTGCGCTTCACCTCCCATTTCAAATCAGGATTGCTATTTGAGGTAATGGCAAAAGTCGTGGTGTTGGCACCATTCACAGGAGTCACGCCGTTAGGCTCCATCAACTCCAGAGAGTTGTAAGGGCTGATAGCATCCTGATTACCTGTCACACCATAGCCTACACGGAGTTTCAAATTGTCTATAGCACGAATGTCTTTCATGAAAGCTTCATTGCTGATCACCCATGCAGCAGATGCTGATGGGAAGAAGCCCCACTTCTTACCGCTACCAAGCTTTGAAGAACCATCAGCACGCAGGTTTGCGGTGATGATGTAGCGGTTGTCATACATATAGTTCACACGAGCCATGTAAGAGCTCAGTGTATATTCATCAGAGTTAGAGTTGTTGTCACCCCAAGATATATTGGCACCTGCACGCAGGTTGTTATACTTGAAGTAGTTGGTCTCATAGCCCTTGCTCTGGGTCTGATACCAGAAAGTCTTGTAGCGTTGGCCTTCCATCAGAGCCAAACCATCGAAATGGTGCTTTCCGAAGTCCTTAGTGTAAGTCAGCTGAATATTGCCCATGATATCCGTGCGCTTGGTATTGGAGATATATGCCCATCCATTACCGTTGAGTTCACCCTGGCGGATATCATTTGGTACATAACGCTTCAAGTCACTATTGATAGTGGTATAAGAACCGAATGCGCTCAAGAACAAGCCGTCAAGGATAGTCCAAGTGGCTTTTCCGTGGGTGTTGAATGAGTTTTCTGCATTCTTATTAGTGATTTCAAGCTGTCCCAGTGGATTGTAAATCTCATTGGCCAACAGATCTTCATCCCAACGTCCTTCGGAGTTTTTCACTGTAGGATAAGTAGGGTTATAGGCAGCAGCAGAGTAGAACATCTTCTGCATGTCGTACTGTGACTTTCCATCACGTACAGAACCCAGAACGCCCAGCTCTAATTTCAGTTTCTTGTTGAAGGCAAACTGCGTAGCATCCAACTTCACAGTATAGTTATTCATGTCTGAGTTCTTCAGGGCACCCTGACGCTGAATGTAGCCAATGGAAGCACGCATGTTGCTGTTGTCATTACCTGATGAGAAAGCCACATTGTGGTTCTGTGTCAGACCAGTGCTGCGCTCTATGGCATCCAGCCAGCGGGTATTGCCTCCAAGGTCGGTAGCGGTGAGACCCAGACGGCTCACGTTAGAACGATAATCGGCTGCAGAAAGCATGTCGATGTTCTTGAAGATGGTATTCACACCAAATGTGCCCGTATAGTTCAAGTTGGTGAAGCCATTCTTACCCTTAGTGGTAGTCACTACGATGACACCAGCTGCACCACGTGAACCATACTGTGCCGTTTCAGAAGCATCCTTCAGCACGGTCATACTTTCGATATCGCCAGGAGCCAGAGCATTAAACATGGTCATGTCTGAGAATACGCCATCGATGATCACCAGAGGGTCGTTACCACCAGAAAGAGAAGAAGTACCGCGTACGCGAATATTTGTCGTACCCATAGGGTCACCACCCGACTGGCTGATAACCAGACCTGCCACCTTACCCTTCAGGGCTTCAGCCGCATTAGTCACTATACCCTTATTCAGGTCTTCTTTCTTCACACGCTCGATGGCACCAGATACTGTGCGCTTGCTACCCACAGCATATCCTACCACAATCACCTCATCGAGGAGTTCTGTGTCTTCTTGCATCACCACATCGATGGTGGTCTGTCCATTCACAGCCACTTCCTGAGTGGCATAACCAATATAGGAGAATACCAAGGTGGCGTCTGGCTTCACATTGGAAATGGTATAATCACCATCCAAGTTGGTCACTGCACCTCCTTGCTCTCCCTTAATCTGTACCGTACCGCCGATGACAGGGTCACCGAAGGAATCCTTCACATTACCTTTCACAGTGAGATTCTGTGCAAAGGCACCCATAGTCAGGAATAGCCCTAACATGAAAAAGAGGAACCTCTTGTTGATTACCGAAATGCTATTCATAAATCAGATTTATTAATTAAATAATTATCACTTATGCCTACTCCAAACAGAGCAGGCGCTTCTTTGGTCGCAAATTTCAGAATAATACATATAGCTTGTATGCCCAAGTAGAGGTTAGGTAGATTCTGTCACCCTATACACACATTCTATTACATTGAAAATAAACTAATTATAAGCCTTAAGAGTTTTTATCAAAGTAGATGTTTGTATTTTAAAAGAATTAAACTATATTTGCATTCAGAAGAAAAACAGCCCATGAAAGCATACCTTTACATATTACTTCTGCTGCTGCCAACCATCGTTCAGGCTGCATCTATCAATAAGTCTCTGCTCCAATCACTGGATGAAGCTCTGGAGCAAAAGGAGCATTACGTATCAATGAAAGAGCACACACTTGATAGTCTAAAGAACTTACTACACCACTCCACAGATAGGGATCAAGTACTCAGTCTCTACCAAGACCTCTATCGGGAGTATTATGTTTATAAGTATGACTCTGCCATGGTGTATAACGAGGCTGCTATCAAGTTGGCCAGGGAGTGGGATTATAAACTTCAAGAGAAGCGGGGGTTGATACAACGCTCTGAGCTCTTTGCCCTGGGTGGTCGCTACTACGAAGGATTTGACAATCTCCAGCAGATGGAGGCCGACAGTCTGGACCAATCGTTGCTTTTCAGGTATCACTATACTAACTTTTTGCTAAATCTATACCTCGGTGAATATGGTGATGACAACACCTACTCGAGTTCCTATCGCTCTCAGAGAGAATATCATCTCAAAGAAGCCATGAAATATCTGGAGCCTGAAAACCAAAATACTTATTACTATTGGGGAGAATACTACTCTTACGTAGAAGAAGACCCAGAAAAAGCTAAGTCTTTCTATGAGAAGCAAGTGGCTACAGACATAGTCTCTCGTGCTGACGCTATGGCCTATTTCAACTTATCAAACTATTATTTTAATAAAGGTGAGCAGAAGCTAGGTGAGGAGTACCTCATTCGCTCTTGCATATCAGACATCAAGAACTGCGTGAAGGAAAACATGGCTTTGCAACAACTCTCAGCCTACCTCTTTCAAGAAGGGATAAACCAGGTAGAACGAGCCGAACGCTATATCAGCATTGCGCTGGAAGATGCTCGTTTCTACGACAGCCGTCTGCGCATCGTAGAGTCATCACGCGTATTTCCCACTATCATCAATGCCTACCAGTCATTGCTGCAAGAGCAGAACAAGAAACAGCAATTAGTGCTTTGGGGTATTACTTTTCTGGCCATTTGGCTACTTTTCGAGACCTTCTTCTATATCAAGCAGAACAGGCAACTTTCTGAAAAGCGCAACGAACTGGCTCTGTCGAACGATAACCTGACTAAGCTGAACGATAAGCTTGGTGTACTGAATGGACAGCTTATGGACACCAACCACCGTCGAGAGCGATTGGCAAAGATCTACATAGACCTGTGTGCAGATTATATCAACAAGCTGAAAAGCTACCAAAGTCTGGTACGTCGTAAGATTAAGGCTAATCAGGTGAACGATCTGGCCAGCACCATTTCTTCAACCAGACTCTCAGAACAAGATGCAACCACCTTCCTCACACATTTTGACAAAGCTTTCCTGGACCTCTACCCCACGTTCATCGATGAGTTTAACCAGCTACTCAGACCAGAGGAGCAAATCATAATTCCACAAGAGCGCACGCTAAGCATGGAGCTGCGCATCTTTGCCCTTATTCGCTTAGGTGTGAAAGAAAGCTCTGAGATTGCCTCTCTGCTCTTTCTGTCTCCACAGACGATCTATAACTATCGCTCTACTGTAAAGAACAAAGCCATCGATCGTGAGACTTTCGAGGATGAAGTGAGACAACTTTGCACTATTTTAAGAACTTAGAGCTTAGAACTCCGACGTAAAGTGGAACTTGATGTGCTTGAAGTCGCTTTGAGCCATCTGGAGCACATAGTTGCTGTCTGCTAGGAACACATCACGGCCTTCACGGTCTTTGGCCATGTACTGGTACTTACGCTTCTTGAAGTTGTCCAGTTCTGCAGCGTCGTCGCTCTCTATCCAGCAGGCTTTATAGAGGTGTACTGGCTCCCAACGGCACTTGGCGTTATACTCGTTGAGCAGGCGATACTGAATGACCTCAAACTGCAGCTGTCCCACCGTGCCAATGATCTTGCGCTGGTTGAACTGGTTCACAAAGAGCTGAGCCACACCTTCGTCCATCAGCTGGTCGATACCTTTGGCCAACTGCTTCTGCTTCATTGGGTCATCATTCTCGATGTACTTGAACATCTCTGGTGAGAAGCTGGGCAGTCCGCGGAAGTGCAGCAGTTCGCCCTCCGTAAGCGTGTCGCCTATCTTGAAAGTGCCATTGTCTGGCAAGCCAATGATGTCACCTGCCCAAGCCTCATCTACCGTGCTCTTACGCTGAGCCATGAACTGCACAGGACTGGTGAAGCGCATGGTCTTATTGTGTCTCACGTGTAAATAAGGTGTATTGCGTGTGAACTTGCCAGAGCAGATCTTGCAGAATGCGATGCAAGAGCGATGGTTAGGGTCAATGTTGGCCGTAATCTTGAAGATGAAGCCTGTGAATTTCTGCTCATCGGGTTGCACAGAGCGTTCCACAGCTTGCACAGGACGTGGGCAAGGGGCTATCTCCACAAAGCAATCCAGCAGTTCCTGCACACCAAAATTATTCAAGGCCGAGCCGAAGAACACAGGTGCCAGCTGTCCGTCAAGATAAGCCTGATGATCGAACTCTGGATATACCCCTTCCAGCAAGTCAAGGTCGGCACGCAGCTGCTCTGCCTGCCTACTGCCGATGTGCTGCTCCAAAGCATCCGTATGGATATCCACCTCTACCTTCTCCGTCACCACCTGCTTGGAAGGCTGGAAGAGGTTGAGGCGCTGCTCGTAAATATTATACACGCCCTTGAAACGAGCGCCATTGTCGATAGGCCAAGAGAGCGGGCGCACGCTGATCTGCAGCTGCTCCTCCAGTTCGTCCAGCAGATCGAAGGGATCCTTGGTCTCACGGTCCATCTTATTCACAAAGATGATCACGGGCGTATTTCGCATACGACATACCTCCATCAGCTTCAGCGTCTGAGCCTCCACGCCCTTGGCACCGTCTATCACGATGATGACGCTGTCCACTGCCGTCAGCGTGCGATACGTATCTTCAGCAAAGTCTTGGTGACCAGGGGTATCCAAGATATTGATCTTATAGTCATGATAGTCGAACTCCATCACGCTGGTCGTCACGGAGATGCCACGCTGTTTCTCTATGTCCATCCAGTCGCTGGTGGCTGTCTTGCGTATTTTGTTACTCTTCACGGCACCAGCCACCTGAATCTGTCCGCCGAAGAGCAGCAGTTTCTCAGTGAGCGATGTCTTACCAGCATCTGGGTGTGCTACGATGGCAAATGTGCGCCTACGGGATATTTCGTTGTTCATCTTTCTGTTAGCTATTTCTTTTGGGGCGCAAAATTACAAAAAACTGCGATACTGCGCAAATATTCAATAGACATAAAGTTTTATACCTACTTATAACGCGCCAAAATATGCAAATTTTGATGATTTTGGCGCAGTTAAGAGGGCGTAATCTGCGCGTACGCACAGCAACATTTTTTTCTGTGCGCAGGAGAAAAAACTTTCTAACTAAGGAAATATTATTCCCTAACTGGAGAAATAATTTTTCCCAACTGATATTTTATGGTTTAGAGTTTATTGGCCATTGCCTTTTAATCTTATAACCAATGGCAGCAATGCAGATGCTCATGAGGGGACTGATAAGATTGAAGAAGCAATATGGGAGATAGGTTAAGGTGGGAACACCGAGTATGGTGGCTTGCGTCATGCCACAGCTGCTCCATGGGATAAGCGGAGAAGTGACAGTGCAACTGTCTTCGAGGGAACGACTGAGCAAGCGGTCTTCATAGCCTCGCTCACGATAGATGCGCTTGAACATATTGCTGGTAAGGATGATGGAGAGGTATTGATCTGCCACCATGGCATTGAGTAGCGTACCAGAAGTGACAGTAGTTGCCACCATACCCGTACGTTTCTGACAAAGTGGAACAAGCAGACGGGTGATGAGATGGAGCATGCCACTGGCCGTCATACAGGCCCCAAAGGTCATGGCTGATACAATAAGCCAAACTGTATCGAGCATGCCTGCCATGCCTGAAGTGGAGACCAGCTCATTGATAACAGGAACACTTGTCTCTATCTGCGTCTCTCCATAGATACTCTTTATCATGCCCGTAAACAGTTCCAAGCCCTGTGGTGCATGAGCACCTGCCACCTCTATTAATATATGGGGCTGGAAAACCAAGGCTGCTATGGCTGCAATGACAGAAGAAAGGAATAGCACAATGAGTGCTGGCATCCTGCGGGCAATCATCACACCTGTGAGGACTGGCACTATAAGCAGCCAGGGTGTGAGGTGGAATTTCTGCTCCAACGTCTGCACATATAGAGTGATCTCGCCTGCATCTGTCACCGTATGAGCCAACCCCATCACTGTGAAAATGGCCAAAGTGATGAGCATGGTAGGCACTACGGTATAGACCAGATAGCGTATATGCCTGAAAAGCGGAACATCCGACAAGCTGGAAGCCATCACAGTGGTATCACTGAGCGGAGACATTTTGTCGCCAAAATAGGCTCCTGAAATGATGGCACCTGCAATGACACCCTCACTGAAACCTTGTGCCTGCCCAATGCCCAGAAGGGCAATGCCAATGGTGGCTATAGTGGTCCACGAACTGCCCGTCATCACAGAGACTATGGCACAAATAAGGCAAGTGCAGACCAAGAAGAAGCTGGGGCTGATAATCTGGAGGCCATAATAAATAAGGAGAGGCACTACCCCACTCAGAATCCAAGTGCCAGAGATAGCGCCTATCAGCAGTAGGATGACGATGGGGGTGCTGACGCTGGCGATGTTTTCACGAATGCCGTCTTCCAGAGTCTTCCACTTCACCTTGAAATGGGTCATGGCCAAGAAACAACAGAGTCCTGCGGAAGCTATCAAAGCCGTCTGACTGGCACCCGATAAGGCTTCGCTGCCAAACACATGGATGGTGATTTCTAAAACTACGATGAGGACCACCACTGGAATCAGAGCTATGAAGATATCTTTTTTCATTGTATTTGTTGATATTGGGTGCACTCTTAAAGTGCGGGTTATTCTTTGTCTTCGTCGATTCCCTCTTTGAAGTATCTGGCCAACAAGCTGAGAAAACTGCTGATAGTCTCTATGGCATGCTGGGTATCGGCACTGATCTCTTTTTTCTGCAAACGCAGCAGCATGGTGCCATAAAGCGCATTGAAGCAGGTTTCCAGTTCTGGCTCTTCAGTCTGAGGACCACCCTTCTGTCTCAGTTCCACGATGAAAGGCAAGGCTTTAAAATAAGCACTGCTATATAGTGGATATCTCGTATCTGCCAGCAGGGCATGGTGCAACTCTGTGAGTTGCAGCAAGACATTCTTGTTGATTTGCAAGTGCCCGTGTTCAGTCACCCCCTCCAAACGCATCATGTTGCAAAGGTCGTTCAGCCACGTATCTATCTCTGCCCTCTGTGCTTCATCATAGGCAGGAAGCACATGCTGGCGCAGCTGGTCTATATCGCATCCGTTGGCACGGAGCAAATCCTCTACTTGCCACATATAAATAAGATACTCGGCAATGTTGGTCTTCCTTAGTTGTTCTGCTATCGCTTTCAATCTTTCTCTGTATTTAAATCGTTATGACATACTTAATAGAGTGACTCGCCCAGTAGGGTGAATATGAAACCTAAGACAGACACAGCCATCACGATGCCTCCAATGATACGGTTGAGGTAAAGGATGCCATGCAGATTAAAGCGGTTGCGCACCTTATCTACAAACCAAGTGATACAAAACCACCACAACAAGGCTCCAGCCACAATAGACAGATAGCCCGTCAGGGTCTCTGAAACCAACTCGCCAGGCTCTACAAAAGCGAAGCGGGCAAAGAGGCCGATGAAGAGGAATATAATGAGCGGATTTGACAATGTGACCAAAAAGGCTGTGACGAAATTATGGAGATAGGTTCCTTTCTTTCCTGAAGGCGGGCGGAGTGCATGCAGAGGATTGCTACGAAAAAGATAAAGTCCGAAAAAGAAGAGCAAAGCACTGCCGAAAAGTTGGAGGTAGAACACATTCTGACTAAGATAATCGAAGAGGAAGCTCATGCCCAAGCCTGTGAGCAAAGCGTAGATGATATCACTCAAGGCTGCACCACAGCCAGTGACAAAACCATACCAACGCCCTTTGTTGAGTGTGCGCTGTATGCACAGCACACCGACTGGTCCCATCGGAGCCGATGCCACGATTCCAACCAACAATCCTTTCCAGATTATGTTCAGTATAGTACTTACATCAATAAACATTGTGCAAATATCGCACATTTTTATGAAACTCGCAATAATTTTATTATCTTCGCACCAAAATACAAACTCTTTTAATCATGATTCTATTCTACAGAACCAAACAACAGAGCGTGATAGCCGTAGAAAGCGACCATCAGCTTACCCCAGCAGACCATGAGAAGTTGTGCTGGCTATTCAGCGGAGCAACCATTGAAAATGAGGAAAATCTCACTGGCTACTTCGTGGGTCCCCGACGAGAAATGATCACTCCGTGGAGTACCAATGCCGTAGAAATCACTCAGAATATGGGTATGAAAGGCATTACCCGTATCGAAGAATATTTTCCTGTGAAAGACGAGAATGCGGAGCACGACCCTATGCTGCAACGCATGTATCATGGGCTCAATCAGCAAGTGTTTACTACCAACCGCAAGCCTGAACCTATCGTACACATCGACAATCTGGAGGAGTATAACGAGAAAGAAGGTCTGGCGCTCTCCAAAGAGGAGATGGACTACCTGAAAAAAGTAGAGAAAGACTGTGGCAGGCCTCTGACTGACAGTGAGGTATTCGGCTTCGCGCAAATCAATTCTGAGCATTGCCGCCATAAGATCTTTGGTGGTGTCTTCGTGATAGATGGAGAGCAGAAGGAGTCTTCACTCTTCCAGCTCATCAAGAAGACGACAAAGGAACATCCTAACAAGATTATCTCTGCCTATAAAGATAATGTGGCCTTTGCACAGGGACCTGTCATTGAGCAATTCGCTCCTGCAGACCACTCCAAACCAGACTTCTATCAGGTGAAGGACATTGAGAGCGTGATTTCTCTGAAGGCAGAGACTCACAACTTCCCCACAACCGTGGAGCCATTCAATGGTGCCTCTACAGGTACTGGCGGTGAGATTCGCGACCGTATGGGTGGTGGTAAGGGTTCTTGGCCTATTGCAGGTACAGCCATCTACATGACCAGCTATCCACGCACAGATAAGGGGCGTGGATGGGAGGATATCCTGCCCGTGCGCAAGTGGTTGTATCAAACGCCTGAGCAAATTCTTATCAAGGCCTCCAATGGTGCCAGCGACTTTGGCAACAAGTTCGGACAGCCTCTGATTTGCGGCTCTCTGCTCACCTTCGAGCACAAGGAAGGTAATGAAGTATATGGCTACGATAAGGTCATCATGCTGGCAGGTGGCGTGGGCTATGGCACTAAGCGTGACTGTCTGAAGGGTGAGCCTAAGCCAGGAAACAAGATTGTGGTGCTGGGTGGCGACAACTATCGCATCGGTCTGGGTGGTGGTTCTGTATCTTCCGTAGATACTGGGCGCTACAGCAATGGCGTGGAGCTGAATGCTGTGCAGCGTGCCAATGCAGAGATGCAAAAGCGTACCTACAACGTAGTGCGCGCGCTCTGTGAAGAAGATGAGAACCCTGTGGTTTCCATCCACGACCATGGTGCAGCTGGCCACGTAAACTGTTTGTCTGAATTGGTAGAAGACTGTGGTGGCCTCATCGAGATGGACAAGCTCCCTATTGGTGATAAGACGCTGTCGTCTAAGGAAATCATTGCCAACGAGAGTCAGGAGCGCATGGGACTGCTGATACAGGAGAAATACTTAGATCATGTACGCCAAGTGGCAGAACGTGAGCGTGCGCCAATGTACGTAGTTGGTGAAACGACTGGCGACCATCGCTTTGCGTTCCAGCAGGCAGATGGTGTGCGTCCATTCGACTTGGCCGTAAGCCAGATGTTTGGCTCTTCACCTACGACCTACATGATAGACAAGACCGTAGAGCGTCACTATGAGATGCCTACTTATGAAATATCAAAACTTCAAGATTATTTAGAGAACATGCTCCAACTGGAAGCCGTGGCCTGCAAGGACTGGCTGACTAATAAGGTGGACCGTGCCGTGACTGGAAAGATTGCCCGCCAGCAAACGCAAGGTGAGATTCAGCTCCCACTGAGCGACTGTGGTGTAGTAGCCTTGGATTATCGTGGTGAAAAGGGTATCGCTATCGCACTGGGGCATGCGCCTCAAGTAGCTTTGGCCGACCCTGCTGCTGGCTCCATCATGGCTGTGAGTGAAGCATTGACCAACATAGTCTGGGCCCCGATGGCAGATGGCATGGACAGCATTTCACTCTCTGCCAACTGGATGTGGCCTTGCCGCTCTCAGGAGGGCGAAGATGCACGCCTCTACAAAGCTGTTCAGGCACTGAGCGACTTCTGCATCGACTTAAAGATCAATGTTCCTACAGGCAAAGATTCGCTGAGCATGACGCAGCAATACCCTGATGGCACCAAAGTCATAGCACCTGGAACAGTCATTGTTTCTGCTGGTGGTGAAGTGAGCGATGTGAAGAAGGTGGTATCTCCCGTTTTGGTGAACGATGCCAAGAGTACAATCTATCACATCGACTTCAGCTATGACAAGCTTCGTTTAGGTGGTTCTGCCTTTGCGCAGCAGCTGAACAAGATTGGCGACGACGTGCCTTGCACCCGCAGTGCAGAGTATTTCCGAAGCGCCTTCATAGCCGTACAGAAATTAGTCGCTGAAGGTCTCATCCAGGCTGGTCATGACATCAGTGCTGGCGGTCTGATTACTACTCTGTTGGAGATGTGCTTCGCCAACGTAGAAGGTGGTATGGAAATCAGCTTGGACGGCATCAAGGAGAAAGACCTTATCAAAGTGCTCTTCGCTGAGAATCCTGGCGTAGTGATAGAGGTCAGCAAGGAGCACAATGCCGCTGTGAAGAAGATACTGGCTGAAGCTGGGGTGGCATTCGTGAAACTGGGACATCCTACTGATGAGCGTCACATCCTCGTCAGTCATGAAGGAGCTACTTACCAATTCCTCATCGATCATCTGCGCGATGTATGGTATAGCTCTTCTTACCTCCTTGACCGAAAACAGAGCATGAACGGCTGTGCCAAGAAGCGCTTCGAGAACTATAAGATGCAACCGCTGGAAGTAATCTACAATAAGGCATTTACCGGACAGTTTGCCCAGTTTGGCATCGACCCTAACCGTCGCAAGCCAACAGGCATCCGTGCTGCAGTGATCCGTGAGAAGGGTACTAACAGTGAGCGTGAAATGGCTTACCTGCTCTATCTGGCAGGCTTCGATGTAAAGGATGTAACCATGACCGACTTAGAGAGTGGTACCGAGACTTTGGATGACGTCAACATGATCGTCTTCTGTGGTGGCTTCTCCAACAGTGACGTACTTGGTTCTGCCAAAGGTTGGGCAGGTGCCATCCTGTACAATCCGAAAGCTAAGGAGGCTATCGACCACTACTATGCACGTGAAGACACCCTGTCACTGGGTGTTTGCAACGGTTGCCAGCTGGTTATGGAGCTCAACTTACTGAGTCCTGACCGTAAGGACATTGGCAAGATGCTCCACAATGACTCCCACAAGTTTGAGTCTGCCTACGTCTCCCTTACCATACCTACCAACCGTAGTGTGATGTTTGGCAGCCTGAGTGGTAGTAAGATTGGCATCTGGGCCGATCATGGTGAGGGTAAGTTCAAACTTACAGGCAAGGAGTACGACTATAATGTCATTGCTAAATATAGCTACGAAGAGTACCCTGGCAATCCTAATGGCTCTGACTATGCTGTGGCTGGACTGGCCAGCAAGGATGGCAGACATGTGGCCATCATGCCACATCCAGAACGTGCGTTCTTCCCATGGCAATGCGCCTTCTATCCTGCCGACCGCAAAGATGATCAAATCACCCCATGGGTGGAAGCATTCGTCAATGCCAGACGCTGGATAGAAGCCAAGATGTAATAAGAAAGATAAGTAATAACTCACCCATATCGAAAAGACTGCTTCTTCCAGCACCAGCACGAAGAAGCAGTCTTTTTTTCCCAAACCAACCTAAAAAACAGCATGAAAAACCAATTGTTCATTAATGAGATTAACGGACACTTCAACCTCAGAGAGCCCAAAGGCAGCAAGCCAACGATGGTTTTCTTTGTAGTCCGTATCAATGGGAGGCAAATTAAGCTTTCCACAGGGATGAAAGTATATCCTGTCCATTGGAAGAAGTCAGACCAACTGGCCATTATCAGCCCAAAATTAGACCCTCTTGATAATGCCAATAATGAGTTACTCAATAAGCGTTTACTTCTTTTCCGTGGACGCTTCAACAATTTTAAGATGTACTTATCCCAGCATGTAGAAGAGGTAGATCACTGTGAGCAGATCCTTAGACTGTTTGTCATAAATGGCAAGCAGAAGAGCACTTTTAGCAAAAAAACAAACATCATCGACAAGATGGAAAGGGCTGTAATGCGTAATAATAACATCAAGCCTTCCACCAAGGAGTCATACATGCACGAGCTATCACGCACCAGCAAGACCAGCTTTCCGGCTTTTTTACGCTCCATCAAACGTCCGAATATCACTTTCAACGATATTAATAAGGTGTTGCTTAAACAATTTGAAACCTTCCTTTTCAATTCTTACAAGAAAAATGGGGAATACATCTCTACCAATGCCGTTGAAAACAAGATGACCAAGTTTCTTGCCATTCTGAACCATTGCGCCAGTCTTGGACTGTTCGACAACACCCAAATCACTGGCTACAAGAAACCAAGGCAGGAAGAATCAGAGAGTGGTATCTTCCTCACACAAGAAGAAGTTAACCGCATCTACAAACTCAAACTATCTGGGAAGTTGGATCTGGCACGCGATGTATTGGTGTTCCTTTGCCAAACAGGGCAGCGATTTAGCGACTTAATGGCTATGCGTGAAAACGGCATTCTGAAGGAGACGGAATTCGGGGACTCCATCCGTTATATCTCTACAAAGGAGAATAACGAGGTGTTCGCTCCACTCTTAGGTGCAGCCAAGGACATCTACAACAAGTATCATGGTGTGCCAGTGGGCGAGTTTACCGCCATTGTGACCGATGTAAAAGAGGTAGCCAGACGTGCTAAGATAGACCGAGAGGTGCTGAAGAAAGAAATCAGAGGAGGCCAAGTGATAATCAAACGAAAGAAAGCCTATGAGCTGATTGGCACTCACACGGGCCGACGTACGTTCATCAACAATATGCTGCTGAACAAGAATCCCACGTACCTCATCATGAAAGTCACAGGTCACAAGACAGAATATGCTTTCAAACGTTATGTGGGCATCAGCTCTGAGGAAGCCTCTAAAATCTTTTTGAAGAACGATAATAAAGAGAAAGGAGATGGGAATAAGCCTGAAATGCAAAGTGGAAATAGCAATTCAGAGTCATAGGTCTGTTATTTTATAGAAAATTACTTTTTTTTGCATTTCTTATTGTAAATCAAATAAAGATTACATATCTTTAGCCCAAATTGTTTCAAACAATGATGAAAATATATTAATCTTAAAATCATAAGAATGATGAACAAATCAAGACGTAGATTTCTGGGAGTATCTGCTGCAGCTTTAGCAGGTATTACCGTATTACCTTCACTGACATCGTGCGCAGGTGCCGAGCCTAAAGCTGCAGCCCCTGCCGATGGTAAAGTGAATTCAAACTTTGCTGGTGTACGCATGGGTTGTATCACCTACAGTTTCCGTGGCACTCCTGGCGGTTTAGAGAACCTTCTCAGCTATTGCAAAAATGCTGGCGTGAGCAACTTGGAGCTTATGGGCAACGACCTGGAAGGATGCTTAGGCATTCCTGAGAGTCCACAGCAGCGCCTTATGGCAGAGGCCAGAGCCGCAGCAGAGAAAGCCGGGCAGCAAATTCAGGGTCGCATCCAACTGGGTCCCGAGGCACAGGCAGAGATGGCCAAGTATCAGGAGACCGTGAAGGCTTGGCGTGCCAGCATGGATTGGGACAAGGTAGCTGAAGTGCGCAAACGTTTCAACGACCTCGGCATTGACATTCACATCGTGAAGACCAGCCCAGGAGCCAACAGCTCTGACGAAGACCTTGACTATGCTTTCAAGTTGGCCAAGGCTATGGGTGCCCCTGCCGTGACTACCGAGCTTAGCCTCGATACAGCTAAGCGCGTTGCTCCATTTGCAGAGAAGCACGATATGATTCTTGCCTTCCATAACCACATGCAGTATGCTACCGATGAGTGGAAAGATGGTCCAGATCCAGTTTTGGCTATCTCACCAAACATCATGCTTAACTTCGACCAGGGCCACTACTTCGGTTCTACCGGTAAGCATCCTGTAGATTTCATCAAGAAGTACGGAGATCGTATCTTCTCTATCCACATGAAAGACAAGACTGGTCCTGATGCTCAGGAGCCAAATGCTAACCAGGTTTGGGGTCAGGGACAGACACCATTGGAAGACCTGCTGCACTACATCCGTGACGAGAAGAAGCCTTTCTACTGCGATGTCGAGCTCGAATATCCAGTGAAGCCATGGTCTAATGCTGTGAAGGAAGTAGGTACTTGCATCAACTATGCCCGTCAGATATTACTTTAAAATCTTTTTTATCACTTATTAATTAATTTATATGGAAAAAACAAGTAAGAATGGAATGAGCCGCAGAAACTTCCTGCGCATTTCCGCCCTTGGTTTGTCTAGCCTTACCATCATGCCTAGCTGGGCACAGAATGGTGTGAAGGTTGCTCCAAGTGACCGTGTTGTATTAGGTTTCATCGGCCTTGGCCGTTAGGGACTGAGCGACTTCCGTGGCTTGGCATCTTGTGCAGGTGTACAGGTTGCAGCTTGTAGCGATGTTGACAGCTTTAAGACTGAGCGCTTCCGCCGTACTGTTGAGCAGTGGCAGAAGTCTAAGGGCATGAACGAGCGTTGCGACGTTTACGAGCAGTATGAGCAGCTCCTCGAGCGTAGAGACATCGATGCAGTTGAGGTAGCTTCTCCAGACCACTGGCACACTTTGCATACTATCCATGCTTGCCAGGCCGGTAAGGATGTTTACTGCCAGAAGCCTCTGACTTACACTATTACTGAGGCTTATGCCATGATAGATGCTGTTCGTCAGAACCACCGTGTATTCCAGACTGGTAGCCAGCAGCGTTCAGGTGCTACCTTCCAGAAGGCTATTGAGATTATTCAGGCTGGTAAGATCGGCCATGTAGAGAAGATCTACTCTAAGGTAGGCGATCCTCCACGTCCTATCGAGAAGATGTACGAGGAGTTTGGTGGCGTTCAGCCTATCCCAGCTAACCTGAACTTCAACCTCTGGCTTGGTCCGTTGAATGATCCTAAGATTGAGTACAACGAGCAGCTCTGCCCACAAATCGTTCTTGAGCAGACTATTAAGAAGGGCAAGAAGACTGAAGTTATTCCTGGAAAGAACGAAGGATTCTGGGGTGCTTGGCGTTGGTATCGTGAGACTGGTAACGGTTACACCGCTGACTGGGGTGCTCACATGCACGACATCGCTAACTGCGCTATGGGCTTCGACGGTCTGCAGCCAGTGGAGTACTATCCACGTAACTACTGGAATGAGGGTGAGGCATATTCTTGCCGTTGGCCTGATGGCACCATCATGATGGAACACGCTTATCTGGAGGATCAGCCAAATTCACAGGGTCTGAAGTTCATGGGTACAAATGGTTATGTAGATGTATCTCGTTCACACATCGAGTGCTCAGACATGTCATTGATTCCTGAGAACATCCGTGGTACCCGTCCTGGTACTCCTCGTCCACAGCAACAGCGTAATGCCGCTCCTCGTCAAGCTGGTGGTGCTTATGAGATCAGCTCACCACACGCTCAGAACTTCATCGACTGTATCCGTTCTCGTGAGCAGACTATTGCTCCTATCGAGGCTGGTGCAGGTACCGCAGTTCTCTGCTGCTTGTGCAACATTGCTTATGAGCTTGGTCGTCCAGTGAAGTGGAATCCAGCTACCCGTACCTTCGTTGGTAACGACAAGGAGGCTGCTGCCCACCGTCTGTACTACTATGAGTATCGCAAGCCTTACGTGCTGCCTTACCTCGACAAGCGTTGCTAATGCTTTCTTACCATATCAAGAAGGGGTGGACCATGTTCACCCCTTTTTTATTGCCTTTAACGTTTGTTATTATCCCCGATTTCACTATATTTGCATTCAAATCCAGATAATATGGCCAAAGAGAGTAAAGTAATATTCGATCGTAACGTGATAGACTTCGTCACTGTTGCTGCAGAGTTCTGCAAACTCATGGAGCAGGCTGTCTCTACCGAACGTGATCAGTTTGTGGACACTACCCTTAAGGTTTTGCCCCTACTCTATGTGAAGGCACTGCTTCTGCCACCTTGTGAGACTATGGGCGACGGCGTGCTTGAAGAGAATGTCACTGAAGATGATTATGAATATGTGCGCACCACCATCGAGCGTCTGCTTGGCAGCGATGATGTCTATCTGGATGTATTCTTGGAAGACATGAAATACAGTGACACCCCCATCGCCAAGCATATCTCCGAGGATTTAGCAGACATCTATCAAGATATCCGTAACTTCGTCTTCGTGTTCAAGCAAGGGCTCAACCTCAATATGCACGATGCCCTGTCACTCTGCCAAGAAAACTTCAAACTTTATTGGGGTCAGAAGCTCGTAAACACTCTCCGCGCATTGCATGAGGTGAAGTTTGCTACTCATGACGACCAAGACGATGATGACAAGTATTACGACTGAGCCAATGATTATCAGAGATACCATAACAAAAGAAGAAATCAACCAGATGCCCCGTGTAGGCTTCACAGGCTCCATACGTGTGGTAGAAACGCCTCAGGACATAGAACGTGCAGTAGCCTACCTGCGCACCTTCCCTGCCTTAGGCATAGATACAGAGACACGTCCTTCCTTCAAGCGAGGCCAGAACTACCAAGTAGCTCTGCTCCAAGTAGCCACTGATGATGTTTGTTACCTTATCCGCCTTTGCAAGAGCGGTCTCACATTACCAGTGATACAGTTGCTTGAGAGTCCCGATATCCTTAAAATAGGCCTCTCTCTCAGAGATGATTTCATGATGCTACAGAAGCGCAGCCCCTTCCAGCCTCGCCACTACGTCGAACTGCAAGAGCATGCCTGTGCCTTTGGAATCCAGGAGAAGAGCCTCCAGAAAATTTATGCTATTCTTTTCGGCCAGAAAATCTCCAAGGCACAGCGCCTTAGCAACTGGGAAGCCGATACGCTCAGCCACCCACAGCAAGAATACGCTGCTATCGATGCTTGGGCATGCCTACATATCTACCATAAATTAGAAGAACTCCGTCGCACAGGCGACTTCACCATTCAGAAAACAAACAAGGAAGAAATATGCACAGAGTCTATTTGAAACCAGGAAAAGAAGAGTCATTAAAGCGCTTTCACCCATGGGTGTTTTCTGGCGCCATTTCTCACATAGAAGGCACACCAGAAGAAGGCGATCTTGTAGAGATATACACCTCTAAAGAAGAGTTCATCGCTAAAGGGCACTATCAAATAGGCAGCATTGCTGTCAGGATACTCAGTTTCCATGAAGAGGAAGTCATAGATGATGCGTTCTGGCAGCGCAAACTCCGCATAGCCTATGAGATGAGGCAGCACATCGGACTGACCGATAGGCCTGACCACAGCACTTATCGCTTAGTGCATGGTGAGGGCGACAACCTCCCTGGTCTTGTCATAGACATCTATGGACATACCGCCGTGATGCAAGCCCACTCTGTAGGCATGCACTGTTGCCGCAAACAGATTTCTGATGCATTGATTCAAGTCATGAACGGCACTATCCAAAACGTGTACTATAAATCAGAGACTACCCTACCCTTCAAGGCCGACCTTGGGGCAGAAAACGTTTTCCTTGCTGGTGGTAGTCAGGAGAATATAGCCTTAGAATACGGGCTGAAATTCCATATAGACTGGGCCAAAGGTCAGAAAACCGGTTTTTTCGTAGATCAGCGTGAGAACCGTGCTTTGCTGGAACGCTATGCTCACAACAGAGATGTGCTCAATATGTTTTGCTACACAGGTGGTTTTTCCGTTTACGCTCTGCGTGGTGGTGCTCGCACTGTACACTCCGTAGATAGCTCTGCCAAGGCTGTAGAACTCACCAATCAGAACGTACGCCTCAACTTTCCTGAGGACACTCGTCACACTGCTTATGCAGAAGATGCATTCAAGTTCCTCGACCAGATGTCCGATGGTCAATACGACCTTATCATTCTTGATCCTCCAGCCTTCGCTAAGCACCGTGATGCCCTTCGCAATGCACTTCAAGGCTATCGCAAGATCAACGTCAAGGCTCTGGAAAAGATTCGACCTGGGGGTATTCTGTTCACTTTCTCCTGTTCACAAGCTGTAAATAAAGACCAGTTCCGTACGGCTGTGTTTTCTGCAGCAGCCATGACAGGACGCAGCGTGCGCATCCTGCATCAGCTCACTCAACCAGCCGACCATCCTGTGAATATTTACCATCCCGAAGGTGAGTACCTTAAAGGCTTAGTGCTTTATGTAGAATAGCATTTTATCACCCGTATAGCCTGATATATGCTATGTACACTGAACAAAAACGGCACAAGATACTTAAAGAATGTTAAACGGGAGCATTTTTTCTCCTGTTTTAGTGTATAATAGTATAAAATCTGTACCTTTGCATCGTGTTTTTCATGGTATTAGATTTAAGGTTATTAAAGATTGGGTGTCTGGGAAGATACCCTTCTTTTTTTATATAAGTATCTCAAGAATTCCCTCTGAAGACATCCTACGCAGAGGAATATGTTTTTCTCGACACTCCCGTTCTAATCTTTCCCGATAATAATCAGACAGCGATGAATCAACTATCACTTCATGCACATTAAATAAAGTACAAAGTTCTTCTAAAGTACCTCGGTAGCCACTTGAAACATATAAATAATCTATAGGCAACTTCTGGGCACTTGCTTTCTTACGCCAGCGGTCATCATTCACTAAGCAAATGCGCTTCCCATGAAAACTGACTATTTGGTTTTCTATTGTCCGTACTGGTGGTACAGCCAGATTTCTACGCATCCAATAAGGGTCTGCCTGCCTTATCAGCTGGTCAACTTGCTGAAGACTATCAGAGGCTACTATATACGACTCCTCTAAGCCAGACACTAGATGCACAGCTGGACAACCTCGCACATTATAGAATACTATCCCAGGTTTCATGATGGCCTATTGTCCCAGCCACCAATGTCCTCCTACAAGCAATAACAATCCCGCTAAAGCCTGCAAAGTGCGCTGTGGAGTATGTTTCTGGAAGAAGCGATAGCAAAGCCAGATCACCACATACCATGCAAAAACTTCTATGACAGTCAGCCAGATTCTATCTATCGTGGCAGAAGGCCATTGACTGATACCTTCCAGAACGGCATTCTGCCAATGAATCAGCTTTATCTCTAAGATAGCAACCCATTGCTGTAAAGATGAGAAAGGCAGCAATACCAACATAAAAACTGCCACATACATCACCACAGATACCATAGGGATAACCCAGAAATTCGTCAATAGGAAATAGACTGAGAAACGATGAAAATAGAAAGCAATGATTGGGGCCACACCAATCTGTGCAGCGATTGATACGGAAAGCATATCGCGAAACCAGCGAAGCGACCAATGCCTCACGTTCCATAAGGAAGATAGCTTTGGATGCAACAACACAATGGAAGCAACAGCAGCAAACGACATTTGGAAGCCTATCTCGAATAGCCACAACGGACGGAACAGCAGCATCAAGAAGGCGGCCGTTGCCAAAGTATTCAAGGTATGAGGTTTCTCTTGCAAAAGGCAGGAGATGCCTATCAGTGAAAACATGATAACCGAGCGAACCACAGAAACTGGGAATCCTGTCAATGCAGCAAAGATCCATAATACACCGATAATGATAAACACAGAGACAACCTTAAGTTTCCGATTTCGTCTCCAAGGAGTGAAAAACATCCAAAGAATGGAATACAACAAGCCGATATGCAAACCAGAAATAGCCAACACATGGCTGGCACCACTCACTGAATACACCTCTCGTATTTCTTCGCTTAAATCTTCCTTCTCACCCACTGTCAGTGCTGTCAGTAATGCAAGTTCATCGCCTTGAAAGCCCAGTTCTCTATAGCGCTCTTTTAAACCTTCGCGAACCTTCTCCAGACGATCCATAACAGACATTGAAGAGCTATGCCCGACCATTTTCCAGTGCCCACCTGCTACATAAGCAGAACCACAGACTCCTTTCCTTCGCAAATAACGCCCATAGTCGAAAGCCTCGGGTATACCACTTGGCACGACTGATTCCAACTGAGCATAGACCCACAGCGTATCACCTTTATTCAGCTGATAAGAGGCAGAATCTTTGGCTAAATAAAAAAGGAAAGTTTTCTCCGTTTTCATTAGGGTACTATCACTTGTCAAGAGTGAAGACCTGCATAAAATACTACGCGGTTTCTCTTCAGGCTGTTCCTCTATTCGTATCTGATAAGCACCGTATTCCTCTGGAAAAGAAAAAGAAGCTTTTTCAAGCCACCTACTCGTAAGCAACATGCCAACACCCATCAATGTCAGGTGTAAGAACAGCACAAACCAGTTTTTACATCTCCATAAACAGGCAACCAATAAAACAAAAGAAAAAAGGGTAATCCCTAAAAGATACCCTTGAAGTGAGGCCAACGGCTGATAAAATGCATCGGCCAATACTATACCAAGCATCAAAGGGAGGAGCAATCTCAGAATTGGATGCTTTTGCAGTACAGAGTTCCTCCTCATGATGCTTTATCTTTACAAACTCTTAAGCTGTCTGATGGCTTCTTGTGGGTCATTGGCGGAGAATACAGCATTGCCTGCCACCAACACATCAGCCCCAGCCTCTATAAGGCGAGCTCCAGTCTGCATGTTGACACCGCCATCCACTTCGATGAGAGCACGAGAACCAGTCTCACTGATAAGGTCACGGAGTTCGCGCACTTTCTCTACGGTGTGAGGGATGAACTTCTGACCGCCGAAGCCAGGATTAACACCCATGAGCAACACCATATAGACATCGGGCAGAATGTCACGTACGAGCTGAACAGGGGTGGCAGGATTGAGGGTAACAGCAGGCTGCATGCCAGCATCACGGATTTGCTGTATCACCCTGTGCAAGTGTGGACAAGCTTCGTAATGCACATTCATGATGTATGCACCCAAATCTCTTACTTCCTGAATGAATTTTTCGGGTTGAACAATCATCAAATGTACATCAAGTGGTTTCTGACTGACCTTGGCCACGTGCTTAAGCACGGGGAATCCAAAGGAGATGTTGGGCACAAAGACACCATCCATGATATCGATGTGCACCCAGTCGGCCTCACTGCTATTGAGCATATCAATATCTTGGCCGAGATGGCAGAAATCTGCGGAGAGAATAGAAGGAGAGAGAAGCATAGGACTATCTGAGATTAAAAAATTATAAAATGAAAACATTAAAAAAAATTATATCATCTTGTATTCTTCTGTGATATGGTAGCCACGGAGTAGCTCTGCCACAGGGAGGCGTTTCTTGCCAGGAAGTTGCAGAGAGAGTACATCAATAAAGCCTCCAAGGACGGCCACACGCAGGTAGGTCTTACCATCGGTGCGAATAGTGCCTGTAGGGAGCTGATGGGTTTGCTCTATCTTAGCAGTCTGGAAGATCTTCAGAGTCTCCACACTACCATCTGGTTTGCGAAGCTCAGTCCAGGCAGCGGGATATGGAGAGAGCCCACGCACAAAGTCGTACACATGCTTAACTGGTTGGTCCCAACAGATGCGACAGGTATCCTTGAAAATCTTAGGAGCTGGACGCAACTCTTCTGTAATAAGAGTTTCCTGTGGAACGGAATGTACTGTGCCAGCAAGTATGGCATCTACGGTCTCCACCACAAGTTTACCACCTAGTATCATGAGTTTATCATGTACGATGCCTACATCATCCGTATCAGCTATTGGAATGCGAACTTGCTGTATCACCTCACCCGTATCTATCTCATGTTTTAGGAAGAAGGTGGTAATACCTGTTTCCGTATCACCATTGATTACAGCCCAGTTGATAGGAGCTGCGCCGCGATACTGTGGAAGCAGAGACGCATGAAGGTTAAAGGTGCCCAGCGGAGGCATGGCCCACACCACCTCTGGCAACATGCGGAAAGCCACCACAATCTGAAGATCGGCCTTCCATGCACGAAGAGCCTCAATGAAAGCTTCGTCCTTAAGCTTCTCTGGCTGCAGTAAAGGCAGGTTATGCTCCAAGGCATATTGCTTCACGGGAGAATATTGAATCTTGTGTCCACGACCTGCTGGCTTGTCGGGCATAGTGATGACTCCTACCACATTATAGCCACCTTCTACAAGACAGCGCAAAGGCTCCACAGCAAAGTCGGGAGTACCCATATATACTATTTTCAATTCGCTTTTGTCCATTAATTACAATATTATTAAGCCCTAAACCCTAAACCCTAAACCATTAATCATCAGACAGATTGATCATCATCTCTCGGTAGGCGTTGAAAACATTCGACTTAGACACAAATCCAAGGTATTTGCCTTCTTCGCTGACAACAGGAAGATTCCATGCCTCTGTTTCATCAAACTTCTCCATGACCTGCTCCATACTATCGGTATCATAAAGTCGCGCAGGTGGAGTTGTCATAAGGCGTGACACCTTGAAATGATGGTAAAGTTCCTGTCTGAACATGATGTTGCGTATATTGTCCAGCTGCACCATGCCCAGGAAATTGCCCTTAGCATCGGTGACAGGGAAGATATTTCGCTTAGAATTGGCTATGGCACCTATCATCTGCCCCAAATCCATCTCAGGATGCACCACGTGGAAGTCCTTCTCTATCACGCTGTCCATTTTCATCAGCGTAAGTACAGCCTTATCTTTATGATGCGTGAGCAATTCACCCTTCTTAGCCAGTCGCATAGAGTAAATGCTATGAGGCTCAAAGAGGAAGATGGTCAGGTAAGACATCACAGAGACAATCATCAAGGGCAGGAAAAGATCATACCCACCTGTGAGTTCTGCAATGAGAAATACACCCGTGAGAGGGGCGTGCATCACACCGCTCATCAGGCCTGCCATACCCATAAGGGCAAAGTTTTTCTCTGGCAGAGTAATGGAAGGAGCATAGCCATTGAGAAAATGAGCAAAGACAAAACCCACGATACAGCCGAGAAAGAGTGATGGTGCAAAGATTCCGCCACACCCGCCACCACCATTGGTGGCAGTGACTGCAAAGACCTTGACGAACACTATGAGGGCAAGGTAGAACAGGAGCCATTCACTGTGCCCATAAAAAAGGGAATTGTTCATCACAGTATCCCAATCGGCATTGCTGCCGCCATTGATTAGCAATTCTATCGTGTCATAACCTTCACCATAGAGGGGTGGAAAGAGGAAAATGAGTACGCTCAGTGCGATTCCGCCCAGTGCCAATCGGGCATAAGGCGATTTCAGCTTATGGTAAATTTCCTCAGTGGCTACATTGGCACGGGTGAAATAAAGGGAAACAAGTCCGCAGACCACACCAAGAATAAGAACGTAAGGAATACGTGAGAGTTCGAATGGCTCGTCCATGGCAAACTTGAACATAGCGTCTGTGCCCGTAGTGATGTAGGCAATGGTGGCTGCTGTCACAGATGTGATGAGCAGAGGAAGCAGAGAGGACATGGTAAGGTCTATCATGATGACCTCAATAGTGAAGACCAATCCGGCAATAGGAGCCTTGAAGATACCTGCCACAGCCCCTGCTGCCCCACATCCCACCAAGAGCATAAGGGTGCGCTGATCCAAGCGGAAAGCAGAGCCTAAGTTAGAGCCAATGGCAGATCCAGTGAGTACAATAGGTGCCTCTGCTCCTACAGATCCACCAAATCCGATGGTGATGGAACTGGCTATGATGCTACTCCACGTATTATGGCGCTTGATGTGCCCTTCCCTACGAGAGATAGCATAGAGAATCTTAGTGATGCCATGTCCAATGTCGTCTTTCACCACCTTACGGATGAAAAGACCTGTGAGGAAAATACCCACCACCGGATAAACCAAGTAGAGGACATTAGCCCCCGTACTGATAAAGCCTGCCATGAGGAGGCTCTGTATCAGATGTATGAGTTGTTTTAGCACCAAAGCCGCCAGGGCACAAGCCACACCCACCAGCAGACTGAGAAACAACACAAACTGACGGTTGCTGACATGTGCCTCACGCCACGCAATGAAACGTTCAAACCAATTATTTAGTGTGCCCATTACTGTCTGATGATTTTAAGTTCGCCCGTAGGACCCAACTTGATGATGCTACTTGGCTTATGTTTCTGCTTATCGTTCTGACGATAGCCCACTATATAGTCCACCCCTTGTTTCACAGCCTCGCTGATTTCAGCGAAGTTCTTTGGTGAAGGTTCGCCACTGATGTTGGCACTGGTAGAGACGATGGCTTTGCGGAAGCGGAAACAGAGCTGCTTAGAGAACTCCTCCTCAGTGACACGGATGCCCACACTGCCGTCCTCAGCCAGCAGGTTGGGTGCCAGATTACGCGCACCAGAATAAATAATGGTAAGAGGATTGGTAGCCACTTCAAGTAAGTCCCATGCCACAGGTGGTACCTCCTTTACATAGAAATCCACCTTCACGGCATTGTCCACCAGCACCAGCATGGCCTTGGAGTCCTCACGTTGCTTCAGGGCATAGACCTTACGCACGGCCTCCTCATTAGTGGCATCACACCCTATACCCCAAACCGTGTCTGTGGGATACAGAATCAAGCCTCCAGCACGCAGCACCTCGCAGGCTCTTTTCATGTCTTCTATCATTGCTTTTGTCATAGCTTCATACTTTTTAAGGCTGAAATTTCATTTCTTTCACATTTCAGACATATAATTAAACGCAAAAATAGTACTTTTGCCAAAGAAATAGAAAAAAACGAACAAGAAAAAACAATGGAAGAGCAAAAAGAAGAGTTAGTATATCACCATACGATACCTATCCAGCTGCGCTGGAATGATGTTGACCGCTTCGGGCATGTAAACAACGAAGTCTATTTCTCTTTCTATGACCTTGGGAAGAGTCAGTACTTTGCCCATGTATGCCCTCATGTAAACTGGCGTAATTATGGCATTGTAGCGGTGCATGTGCAGGCCGACTTTCTCTCTCAAATCTACGAGACCGACCATATTGCCGTACAGACTGCAGTGACGGAGATAGGCAATAAGAGTTTCCACCTTTCACAACGCGTCATAGACCTTGACACCCAGGAAGTGAAGTGCATGGGAACTTCGGTAATGGTGACCTACGACCTTATAGCACACGAGTCTATGCCCCTGAAATGGGAGTGGATTGAGGCCATCTGCCGCTTCGAAGGCAAGGACGTAAGGCGCAACCAGCGAAAGCCTCTCCAACTGTGAAAAACGCTCTTTTTCACTGAAATAAGATTTTTTATCACATTATTTGTGCAATATTAATAAAAAAGCACTATCTTTACACATTCGTTATAATGGCGTAATGTGCCCTAACTAATTTTACATACAATGAAAAAAATAAAAAATAATATATATAATGACTCACAGATGGAATTTTTTGCCCATATCTCCCCACCTGGCAGAGACAAGCCTGCAGCTGTCCAAAGACCTGGGGTTGAGTCCGATATTGGGCAGACTATTGGTAGAGCGTGGTATTACGACAGTGGCCCAGGCGAAGAAATTCTTCCGTCCCCAACTGTCTGACCTGCTCGATCCATTTTTGATGAGGGACATGGACCTTGCGGTCGATAGGCTGAATACAGCCATGGGCCGTAAGGAGCGTATCCTCGTCTATGGAGATTATGACGTAGACGGCACTACGGCAGTAGCGCTGGTTTACAAGTTTATTCAACAGTTTTACTCGAATATCGATTACTACATCCCTGATCGATATGAAGAGGGCTATGGCGTTTCTTTCAAGGGAGTGGACTATGCCGAAGAGACGGGCGTGAAGCTTATCATCGTGCTGGACTGCGGCATCAAGGCCATAAAGGAAATAGCCTATGCAAAAGAGAAAGGTATAGATTTCATCATCTGCGACCACCATGTGCCAGACGATGAACTTCCACCTGCCGTGGCCATCCTGAACGCCAAGCGCAGGGATAACACGTACCCATACGAGCACCTGTCGGGGTGTGGTGTGGGCTTTAAGTTTATGCAGGCTTTTGCTATCAGCAATGGCATAGATTTCCACAACCTGATTCCTTTGCTTGACCTCTGTGCTGTGAGCATTGCGAGCGATATAGTACCTATCATGGGCGAAAATCGCATTCTGGCTTACCACGGACTGAAGCAGATCAACAGCAATCCAAGTGTGGGACTGAAAGCTATCATTGATGTGTGCGGACTGAACGACAAGGAACTTACCATGGGGGATATTGTGTTCAAAATTGGCCCGCGCATCAATGCCTCTGGGCGTATTCAAAATGGCAAAGAGGCTGTGGACTTGCTGACGGAGAAGGAATTCTCTATTGCAGTGGACAAGGCAAATACCATCAATCAGTATAACGAGACGCGCAAAGACCTGGACAAGGCGATGACCGAAGAAGCCAACAAGATTGTGGAGGAACATGCGGCATTGAATGACAAGCATTCCATCGTGCTTTACAATCCAGAATGGCACCGTGGCGTGATAGGCATCGTGGCTTCACGTCTCACGGAGGTCTATTACAAGCCTTCGGTGGTGCTTACTTACACAGGTGGTTTGGCTACAGGCTCAGCGCGTTCTGTCACAGGGTTCGACGTGTATAAGGCAGTAGAGTCTTGCCGTGATCTTTTGGAAAACTTCGGAGGTCATACCTATGCGGCAGGCCTCTCGATGAAAGCCGAGAACGTGCCATTGTTCCGTGAACGTTTTGAGGAATTTGTGGCAGAGCATATCACCGATGAGCAGATGGAGCCTGTGATAGACATCAACGCTGAAATCGACTTCAAGGATATCTCCAATAAGTTCTACCAAGACCTGAAGAAGTTCAGTCCTTTCGGCCCATATAACGAAAAACCGGTATTCTGCACGCACCATGTGTACGACTATGGCACCAGCAAGGTGGTGGGTCGTGGACAGGAGCACATCAAGTTGGAACTGGTGGACAATAAGTCTAATAAGGTGATGAATGGCATCGCTTTCGGACAGAGTTCGCACGTACGCTTCATCAAGACTAAGCGCAGTTTTGACATCTGCTACACCATCGAAGAAAATTCGCATAAGAAAGGGGAAGTGCAGCTGCAGATAGAAGACATCAAGCCGAATGAGGTTTAGTCCGAAAGAGATACTGAAGCAATACTGGGGGTATGATGCTTTTCGAGGGGTGCAGGAGGAGATTATCCAAAGCATCCTTGAAGGGCATGATACATTGGGATTGATGCCTACAGGTGGTGGCAAATCCATCACCTTCCAAGTGCCTGCCCTTTGTCAAGAAGGCATGTGCCTGGTCATTACGCCCCTTATCGCCTTGATGAAAGACCAAGTGCATCACCTCAAGGAACGGGGTATCAAGGCTCAGGCCATCTATTCTGGCATGTCACATCAGGAAATCCTCACCACATTAGACAATTGTCTATATGGCAACTATAAGTTCCTCTATATCTCCCCAGAGCGTCTGGGCACAGAGCTTTTCCGTGTCAAGGTCCAACGTATGGACATCAGCATGATCACGGTAGATGAGAGCCATTGCATCTCCCAATGGGGATACGACTTTCGCCCCGCTTACCTGAAAATCGCAGAATTTAGACGTTTACTGCCAAACGTACCCGTTCTGGCCCTCACAGCCACTGCCACGCCTGAGGTGGTGAAAGACATCCAGCGACAACTGCTCTTCAAGGAAGAACGCGTGTTCAGCATGAGCTTCGAGCGCAAGAATCTGGCCTATGTGGTGCGTAAACCTGCTGATAAGATACGGGAACTGCTCCACATCATGCAGCACACCAACGGCAGTGCCATTGTCTATGTGCGCAACCGCAAACGGACCAAGGAGATTGCAGAACTGCTCCAAACCGCTGGAGTCACAGCCGAATTCTACCATGCCGGACTGAACGATGCTGTAAAGGATCAGCGCCAACAGCGCTGGCGGAAGGGAGAAAGCCGTGTGATGGTGGCCACCAATGCGTTCGGCATGGGGATTGATAAGCCCGATGTGAGACTGGTGCTGCACATGGACCTCCCCGACTCCATAGAGGCTTATTTCCAAGAGGCAGGACGTGCCGGTCGCGATGGTCAGAAAGCTTATGCCGTGCTGCTCTATCACCCACAAGACAGGATCACACTGCGCCGTCGTGTGCCTGACACCTTTCCTTCGAAGGACTATATCCGTCAGGTTTACGAACACCTACAATATTATTACCAGATGGCCATGGGCGATGGTTTAGGGTGTATCAAGGCATTCGACATCGACGATTTCTGCCATAAGTTCAAGCATTTCCCTGTCCCTGTGCACAACGCGCTGAAGCTACTCACACAAGCAGGGTACTTGGAATACACCGATGAACAGGACAATGCCTCACGACTGATGTTTACACTCTCGAAGGAGGAGCTATACCGCCTTCATGACAATGACAAGGAGACCGATCGTCTTATTCAGATGGTTTTGCGTTCTTACACAGGTGTATTTTCCGACTACGCTTATATTAACGAAGACCTGCTCTCCATACGCCTACACATGGATAGGCAAGAAATCTATACGCGACTCATCCATCTGTCCAAGCTCCATATCATCAGCTACATTCCAGCCAAAAAGACACCTTTTATTATATATACGCGCGAGCGTTTGGAGATGAAGGATCTCCACTTCTCAGAGGAAATCTACGAGAAGCGTAAGGAAAAGCTGGAGAAACAGTTGGAAGCCATCCTGCACTATGCTGAGAACGATGTAAGCTGCCGAAGTCGTATGCTGTTGCACTACTTCGGAGAAGACAATCCACACAATTGTGGCATCTGTGACACCTGTTTAGCAGAAAAGCGTAAAGGATAAGAAACCATTTTACTTCAGCATGTAATACCAGAATGTATTACCATACTCAGAAGCTAATCTTGATATATTCGTGGCTCCGCTTCTTCGCAGGTTCAGCACCTCCTGACGGAATCTTGTGAAACGTTCAATAGTATTCTCGCTAACCCCATGTTCCCTACAATAATCAGGGTCATGCTCCGAATAGGTCACTATGGCTTCTTGCAAACGTTCAGGCAGTTGCGCCAGACACCCCTTTCCGGCATATCGCTCTATAAAAAATTTGATGCTGTCGAAATCCTTAGAGAGAAGAAGTAGAGCGATGGCATACTCTGCAGCCTCCTTGTTATCAGGATTGGCTTTCAATACAGCTTCCAGATCGGGCATGATGCCAAATATCATAGTATAGCCATCGCCATCGGGCAGGCTCCTGCGCATTTTCCCCAGCTCTGGATCAGCCTCCACTGCGGCATCGTTATAGAGGAATTTCCGCTGTTCACGCGCCCAGTCGGCATAATACCAACTCTTTTCCAACATCTTGATCTGTTTTTCTGCAATGGTATAGGTACCATTGATCAGATAAGTCTTTATCAGGAGCTTCGTCATCGATGGGTTGCCATAAGTGATACCAACATTGGCACTGAAAGCCTGGTATTGGGCTGCCCCTATTACCCCCAAGTGGTAGTAGAGCCTACTTAGTAACAAAGCCGACTCCGTATATTGTTGATCGCTGGTCACCAAGGAGTTAATGCTCTGCTGAGGATAGGAGAAGAGGTTGGTCAACAACCTTCCTTGGTAGGAGAGGCCCAAGTTGAGGTAGTTCATCTGCATATCATTGGTCGGGCTGATGTCCGTCACTCCCGTCAGTTTATCCCACTCTTCTGTATCGGCATAGTGAATTTGTTTCAGAAGAGCATAGTAGGCTTTGTTGTGCACGGCATCACTGATGCGCACAAAGGCCGCACAAACCAAGACTCCCAGCACTAACGATAGTATAGATTGCATCCAGCCAACTTTCAGCGACCACTTACCGGCAACCCAAGCCACCAAAAGAAGGAATGGCACCGAAAGCCATGCCAAAGTGTGCAGAGCCGTAGGTTCGAAGTAGTATTCGCAGTAGCCTTTGGTCCAGTAAGCATAGTCGTAATCCACCAACCATCCGTTGTAAACAGCCAGCAAACCAGTGAAACCCAACAGTGCCAAAGGGATGATATCAAGATAGGTTTTAGGTGCCTTGCGCAGTCCGTCGAGCACGATGATAGAAAGTGTAATTAGTATGGCCACCGAGCCAGCCAAGTAATACAGCGCCAGCATCAGCAAGCTCCCCACCCCTACTCTAACTATCCAGCGGTCTTCTGGCAAGAGGGAATAGATCCATAGGCATTTGATGCCCAATACCAAGGCCAGCAATCCCTCATAGTGCACGTAACTGTCTTGCAGACAGATGCTATAAAGCGCCATGGGCAAGAAAGCCAGTACAGCAGGCCACACCTGACTTCCAGCCAATTTCCGCATAGTCAGCCACAGAAACACAGCTCCTGCTATACAAAGCAAAGTCGTAATCAAGGCTCCCATATGTGGCAGCACAAAAAACTGCACCAACCACTGCCCTACCAATGCGGCACAGCCCCCTATTGGGCTGACGAGATCTTTGATATAGTCAGCATCAAATAGGAAAATCTGTTGCTGCTCTCTATAATAATAAGTAAACTCATGCAACTCCTGCAAAAAGTACCACAATACCAAACATACTACAAGAGGTATGAATATCAAGGACAGCAAAGTGAATACTTTACTGAATTTATGATTTGTTTGAGTAGTCATTCACAAGTCAGTTAAACCTTATTTTTTACAAAAATATACAATTCAACAATAATAGTATAGCATCTAAATGTTAATATGTATTAAACGCTATTGTTTATTCCTCAAAATGCAACCATGTGAAAAAAAACTGACCAACTGACCAACTGACCGGTTTTGGGTCTCTGTTTTTGCATATTTATGCATTATCCAATTGGGCAGAACTCTCGCATTCCCTCACGAGGCCATTTTTATTTCCTCACTTGGGAAAAATTTTTTCCTCACCTGAGCATTGAAATTTGCCCTTTTGAATCTTGGTATAGAGACAGCTACTTTTCTGAATAAATATACAAGATTTTTCATTATCTACCTGTCAACTGCATATTTATGCAAAACAAAGCTCTTCTTAATGTCTTTTTCAAAAATACCTCATTTTCTAAGTGTTAAAAGCACAAATTGTCAATTCAAGAAAACGTATGATTTTAATGAGTGCAAAACCTAATTGAATGTTAAATATTACACTACCTCTTGACAAACGGCAATTCATGATTATAACTTTAATATAGGGCTAGGGATGAAAAGTCAAACTTCAACCCTAACCCAATACTTAACTAATAATTAATAATGTATGATTAAATTTGAAAGCACGGCACCGGTAATGCCAAAGAAATTACCAAGTAGTATTGAGTTGCTTACCAGTAGAGTACCTGAGAAACTAAAACCAGCAGTGGCACATGCCGTATTCCCAGCATTAGGAGCCCATCTTTGCGGCGTACGCTTCCGCTACATTGACCAAGTAGAACACGAACCTGCCTTCATGTGCTGCCTGTTTGCCAAAATGAGCAGCGGAAAATCGGCTGTGAATGCACCTATTGACTACATCCTGGCTGACATCCTTGAACGTGATTCCGTAAATCGACTGCGTGAAGCGGAATATAAGGAACTTCTTAGGCGCTTTCCTCGCGGGATGAATAGACCTGACCGCCCTAAAGACTTGCTTATTCAGGTGTTGAGTTCTGACATGACGAATGCCGCATTTGTTCAGCGTCTGAAAGATGCCAATGGACATTTTCTTTACTCTCAGATGGATGAGATAGAATTGCTCCATCAGTTGAAAGCTGGTCGTAATGGGCAACAAGTCAGCCAACTGTTGCGGTTGGCTTTCGATTGCGGCAGATATGGACAGGAGCGCGTCGGCATAGATGCCATCACTGCTAATGTGCGTGTGCGTTGGAATTTCAATGTTTCCAGCACTATCGGAGGTGGCAAGTTTTTCTTCAAGGATGATCTGACAAACGGCACCATCACCCGTTTGAATTTCTGCACCATTGAGCATCAAACAGGAGACGACATGCCCATCATCGGGGCTTATGGGCAACCATTTGCCGATGCTTTGAAGCCTTACATCGACCGACTAAACGCTGCAAGCGGCTTCATTGAATGCAAGGAGGCCGAAGAGATGGCCATGAAGTTGAAAGATGAAAACGCTGAGTTCGCTCAGCACAGCGATAACGAAGCGTTTGAAGTATTGTCGTATCGTGCCAACGTCATTGCGTATCACAAGGCTATGCTGGTTTATCTCATGGAAGGGAGACAATGGAGTACAGAGATAGCCGACTTTATGCGTTGGAGTGAAGAATATGACTTATGGTGTAAGATGAAATTTTTTGGTGAAGCATTGCAGATGCTTATTGGTCAGGAAAAGAATGAAGGCAAGCGTGGCCCTCAAAACATGCTTGACCTACTTCCAGATACATTCACTAAAGATCAAGCGAAAGAAATGCGCAGAAGTCAAGGACTCAACGAAGAGACCTATGAAATGCTACGAAACTGGAAACGCAGAAATTTCATTACCTTCGACAAGAAAACTGGTATTTATAAGAAAGGTGAGAGCTATATCCAGAAGCAGCGAGTAGCTTAAAAACCGGTCAGTTGGTCAGTTGGTCAGTTTTTTTTCACATGGTTGCATTTGAAAGAAAAGGAGGAGCGTGCCTCACGGCATGCTCCTCCGAAAAAAGCAATTAACATTTAGTATTTGAATCATTGAAGCAACCGCAGTTGCATCAATTAAGAATCAATTACTTCCAAGCTGAGTTCTGAACCAACAGACCCTGCATAGTCACAATCTCATCGTTAGGAATTGGGAACATTACCCAAGATGCACTGTAAGTCTTGCCAGAATACTTCACCAGATAGTTAGCCTCATAGTTGATGAAGTCCTGAACGGTTGACTGTGCGATACCCCAACGAGCGAGGTCGAACCAGCGGTGGCCTTCCATTGCCAGCTCCATGTGACGCTCAGCAATCAGAGCCTTTCTAACGTCAGTACCCTCTGGCCACAGACCAATACGGTAGTTACCGGCAGCACCTTCCAGAGTCTTACCATTTACAAGGTCTTCCAGAACGTATGGACCACCAGTAGTAGTGGCATCAGCCTTCACATAGCTGTTAGCTGCACGTGCACGTACCTTGTTGATGTATTCCAGAGCAGTAGCGTTGTCACCAGTTTCGATGCAGCACTCGGCATACAGCAGATAGATATCTGCCAAGCGGATGAGGTGATGGTTCTTAACGGTAGAACCGGTAGAGTTGGTTGAACTCAGGCTACCCTTATCGGCCTTCTTAGGCATGTACTTTTTGTTCAGGAAGTAACCACCGTTTGAAGTAGCACGTACCCAACCACCTACGGTCTGAGGAGTACCCCAGTCATAGTAAGGAACACCGAAACGACCTACTGCATAGTCCAAACGTGGGTCTGTATAAACAGCCAAGTCGGTGTTTATGATTTCCTTAGTCTTCAGGTTGCCCTCATCGTCATACTGCTCCTTACCATCCTTGTCCAGATCTGGAACGATAGCAGGCACAGACATTGTCTCACCAAGATCAGTTACAGGCAGACCGTTAGCATCTACCTTCATAGAAGAAGTCAGATATACTGAAGGCTGGTAGAAGCCCCAACCACCACCGAGGGCACCTGCCATAGCGATGTGAGAACCACCGAGCAGTGCAGAGGTGTTGTTGTTAGAGATACCAATGTAGGTAGCCTGGATGTCGAATACTGACTCACCTGTCCAGTCGCTCTTGCCAGCAGTGAACAGATCCTCATAAGTGTCAGCCAGTTTATACTTCTGACCCTTGGCATCTACACCATTGTTGATAATCTGCTCAAGCAGAGACTTAGCTGAAGCCCAGTTGGCAGTCTTGCCAGCGCCATTCTCAGCACCAGTGTAAGGAGAAGCCTGATAGATCATCACCTTAGCCTTGTAAGCGGCAGCAGCCCACTTATTGGCACGGCCTTGCTGACCTTTGGGCCAAGTCTCAGGCAGGTTGTTCATAGCATAGTCGAAGTCGGCAATGATATTGTCCCAGATGTAGATATAGTTACCGTTCTCATCCACGTTGCTCACCTTAGGGTCGGTAGCAGAGATAGAAGCCTCATAGCTTACGTAAGGAACGGCAGCACCGAACATCTTCACAGCCTCGAAGTGGAACAGACCACGCAGGAAAGCAGTCTGAGCCTTCACCTGAGTCAGCTGAGCCTCTGTAATACCACCCTTCTCGGCTGTCAAGTTAGCGATACGTTCTGCATCGTTGGCATATTTCACACCGTCATATACATAGCGGTACTTGCTGCGCAGGTAGCCGTTTGATGAGTTGAATGAATAGGTCTCGATATCAGTAAAGTCAGACTGGTCAGCAAACTCTGAACCCTTGTTGGCATCACCACCGAATACGTCACCGTAGGCATAGTTTACCAATGGAGTTGAGAAATAGTCACGGCCAGGAGCGTACAGGTTGGCGTATGCCTTAGTCAACACATAGTCAACACCTGTGGCATCCTGCAGCGTTGCCTCTGTCACAGCACCTACAGGCTCCAGCACCAGGAAGTCGTCACCGCAGCTGCTCATGGTCATGGTAGCTGCCAACGCCATAGCTGAATATAATAATGTTTTTTTCATACTGTATTTCAATTTTAAGTTTTATGTAATTAAACCACTTCTTCAAGCTTCTCCATTGTTCCCCTCCCCGCATGTGGGGAGGGGAGATGGGGAGAAACTATCTTTTTGAAGTCAATTCATTTAATTAGAAGCCGATGTTCACACCGAAGATGTACTGACGTGGCATACCGTAGCTACCGTAGTCGATACCCTTGTTCATATCACTACCTACACGGCCGGTCTCAGGATCCAGACCTGAGTAACCAGTGATGGTGAATACGTTAGACATCTGAGCGTACAGACGGATGCGAGAGAGCGTGAGCTTCTGAACAAACTTACGAGGCAGAGTATAACCTAAGGTCAAAGTCTGCATACGCAGGAATGAACCATCCTCTACGAACATTGAGTTAGATACGTTACCAGACTCAGTAGCCTCAGCGTTAGAGCTTACCCACATAGGCCATTTGCCGTTAGGATTCTCAGGGCTCCAAGAGTTGTCACGACGATCGTAGCTGTAGTTTGAACCCAGGTTACCGAAGTGAGTATAGTATCTGAAGTGTGCGTAGTTATCGTTACCGATTGAGTAGTACAGATAAGTACTCAGATCCCAAGACTTCCAGTTCAGGCTGATGTTCACACCACCTGTGAGGTCTGGATGAGGATTACCGATGATGGTACGATCATCTGCGTTGATGATACCGTCCCCATTCAAATCCTTGAAAATATAGCGACCTACCCAGTCTTCTGGATGTGCCTTTATATAATCCTTATCGCCTTCTACTCCTCTTCCGATAATATCATATATACCATTGGCAGCACCATAAGGTGCAAGGTTCAAAGCCTTCACATCTTCCACGCTCTTGTAGATACCGTCCACTACATAACCATAGTACATACCGATAGGCTGTCCTGGAGTAGTGATGGTCAAGTCAGTCAGACGAGAAGAGTAGAACAAGTCAGAAGCACCCAGCTTCACAACCTCGTTCTTGTACCAAGAAGCGTTGGCGTTGATGTTGTAAGACACCTGGCCGATCTTGTCTCTCCAACCGATAGAGAAGTCAATACCGGTGTTCTTCATCTCACCCACGTTGGTGTAAGGACGTGATGCCAAACCTGTCTGGTATGACCAAGGAGCAGGCACAAGCATGTCTGAGGTCTTCTTGATGTAGAAGTCGAAGCTTGAGGTCAGGCGGTTGTTGAACGCGGTCAGGTCATAACCAACGTTGAACATCTTAGAGGTCTCCCACTTGGCGTTGTCATCACCCAAGCTTGAGATACCGTAACCAGT
>CADALZ010000028.1 GCA_902788865.1 uncultured Bacteroidales bacterium
GAACCCAATGCGGCGTCGAGGCTTTTCTTCCTTTGGCTTGGCTTGCAGCTCTGTAAGGGTGGTAGAGATGGCATCCTCGAATCTCATAGATTTTGTTTTTGTATCCTTTCCAAAAATTCATTTCAGTAAATATCAAAAATATGTGCGCATGGATATAAAAGTAAGCCCCCACAATGCCTATGCGGCACGGAGGGGGCTTAGCTATATAAAAGGAGAAAACGATTATTTGGTCAATCCTTTGGACTCCTTCACGAAGCCTACGATTTTGTCGATCTCGGCACCCTTAGGCACCTGCTCGATGATCTTCTCGGTAGCATCTTCCAGGCTGTAGCTGGTTTGGTAGATGAGGTAGTAGGCGTTCATGATGTGGCGGATGGTGCGGTCGTCGAGTGGCTGCTTGTCGTTCTGGCGCAAGATCTGGGCATTCACGCCGTGATACTTGGCTGGGTTGCCAGACATGATGACGTAGGGTGGCACATCCTTAGACACACGGCAGCCCGACTGGATGAAGCTCCAAGAGCCTACATGCACGTTCTGCTGCAGCTGTGCGGCTGTGCTCACGATGGTGTAGCTATCTACATGTGCACCGCCTGCCAGTGAGGCCTTGATGCCGATGATGACATAGTTGTCGAGTGAAGCATCGTGGCACAGATGGGCACCGTCCATGAGGAAGCAGTGGTTGCCGATGGTGGTAAAGTCGCCCTTATGGGTGGCACGGGCTATGACTACGTTTTCGCGGATGTCGCAGTCGTCGCCTATCTTCACGCCGGCTTCGTCGCCTTTGTAATGGAAGTCTTGTGGCACGGCACCTATCACGGCATTGTGATAGATCACGGTGCGCTGACCGATGATGGTTCCCTTCAGGATGTTGGCGTGTGCCTTGATGACGCAGCCGTCTCCTATCTCCACATTGCCCTCGATATAGGCGAAGGGCTCTATGGTCACGTCCTTGCCGACCTTAGCGGCTGGATCTACGTATGCTAATGGACTAATCATAAAACTTCGTTTTAAAATTAAACTATCAAAAACATTAAAATATTAAAAGATAAAACGTTATGCTGTGATTCTCTGTTTTTTTATCTTCTAATTTTTTAATCTTGAGATTGAGCCATTACTGCTCAATCTCACGTCCGCCTCCTAACGCCTTATAGAGGTTGATGACAGCCTGCATTTCTGCAAAAGTGTCGCTGACCTGTGAAAGCTGGGCACTGAGGTAGCTATTCTGGGCACTCAGCACTTCCAGATAGCTGGAGGTGCCCAGCTGGAACAGCTCGGCGGTGTATTCAGAGGCGTTCTTGGCAGAAGCAACCTGCACTTCGCGGGCAGCGGCTTTCTCTTGGCACATCTCATACTCATAGAGGGCGTTGCTCACCTCGTTGCCTGCATTGAGCAGGGCGGTCTGGAACTGTAGCTTGGACTTCTCCTCGTTGGCCTTGGCTGCCTTCAGGGCTGCCACAAGGCGACCGCGGTAGAACAGGGGCTGGGTAATAGAACCTACGATGGAGGTGAGGAACTTGGCGGGATTGGTGATCACGCCGAGGTTGTTGGTCCATCCTGCCTGTCCGCTGATGGTGACTTGCGGATAGAAGGCGGCACGTGCCTGATTGGTGTTGTAGTAGTTGGCTGCTAACGCCATTTCGGCGGCCTGCACATCGGGACGGTTGCTCAGCAGCTGCAACGAAACGCCAGTGTTGAACTGCGTGGGCAGGTGCTGGTCTTCGAGGCGACCGCGTGGGATGGCCTGTCCGGGCTTATTGAGCAGCAGGCACATGGTGTTCTCCATCTCGCGGATGTTCTGCTTGAGGTCGCTCAGTGATGCCACCACCTGCATATAGCCTGCACGTGCCTGCTCTACAGAGGCAGCGTTGGCATAAGAGAGGTTGGTCATCTCTTGCATGGTCTCGGTGGTGCGCTCCAGAAGCTTGCTCATATCGGTGCTGATCTCCAGATTGCGGTCGAGCATGAGCAGCGTGTAGTAGAGGTTGGCCACGCTGGAAATGATCTGCGTCTGCACGGCTTGCTGGTAGTACTGTGCCTGGCGGTAGCTTACCTTGGCATTGCGGTTGCTATTGAGCAGTGAGGCAAAGAGGTCGAGCTGCCACTGGCCCGTCACATTGCCGCTCCAAGCCTTAGTCCAGTCGGCTCCCTCTACCTTGGTGAGGGTACCCGATGGTGAGAGCTGGAACAGGGGCAGGTAGGCCAGGCGTGCAGCGGTGAGCTGTGCCTGAGCCTGCTCCACGGTGAGGGCAGCGCTGCGGATGTCGGCATTGTTGTGCAGTGCTTCTTCAATGAGAGCCTGCAGCTGTGGGTCTGTGAAGACCTGACGCCAAGGCACATCACCGAAGTTGAGCTCATCTACAGAGCTGTCTTCGCTGAGGTCACGATAGAGCCCCTGGGCCACGAGGTCGTCGGGGCGTTCATATTTCTGGTAGATGTGGCAACTGCTCAAGAGGGCAGCTGCGCACATCAGGGTGATTATTTTTCCTTTCATTGTCATGACTCCTTTTTAAGTGTATTGTTCAATTTCAGGTAATGCATCGGTATTGTCAACATCGGCAAACTTCATCGGAGTGAACTTCTCCTGCAGGTACTGGAACACTACGAAGAGGGCAGGCACGATGAAGATCTGCAGAATCATACCTATGAGCATGCCACCGATGGCAGAGGTTCCCAGCGTGCGGTTGCCATGGGCACCTACACCGAAGGCAAACATCAGTGGGAGCAGACCCACGATCATGGCGAGTGACGTCATGAGGATAGGACGCAGACGGGCAGCGGCACCAAGCACGGCGGCAGAGGTGAGGCTCATACCCATTTTGCGACGGTCGAGGGCAAACTCCACAATCAGGATGGCGTTCTTGGCCAACAGACCCATCAGCATGATGAGGGCAATCTGCATGTAGATATCGTTACTCATAGAGCCCATGATGAGGGAGAGCACAGAGGTGCTGCCGATGGCGCTCATGATGTTGACGAAGATGAAGCTGCCCATGAGGCCGAATGGCACAGAAAGCAGCACGGCCAATGGCAGGATGTAGCTCTCATACTGGGCACTCAGCAGCAGATATACGAACACGAAGCAGAGCAGGAAGATCATGGCAGTGGTATTGCCACTGGTCTCGGCCTCCTCACGTGCCATACCGCCCAGCTCATAGCTGAAGCCTGTAGGCAGGTTCTCGCGGGCAACCTCCTCGATGGCCTCCAGAGCCTGACCAGAGGTATAGCCTGTAGCTGGAGATACCATCACGGTCATGGCGGTGAACATATTGAAGCGGTTGATCACATCTGGTCCATAGACCTTGGTGAGCTTCATGAACTGCGTGATAGGAGCCATCTCTGCGCCACTCTTCACCTTGATGCTGTTGAGCGTCTCAAGGTTGCGGGTAGAGTAAGGATCGCCCTGCACCATCACACGGTACATACGTCCGAAGCGGTTGAAGTTTGATGAGTACAGACCGCCATAGTAGCCCTGCAGGGTAGTAAGGATGGTGCTTGGGCTGATGCCGGCACGCTTACATGCTGCAGCGTCGATGTCGATCTGATACTGTGGGAAGTTCGGGTCGAACGACGTGGTGGCGGAGTTGATCTCCGGACGTTGTGACAAGGCAGCGTTATACGCGTTCACCACCTCATAGAAGCGTTCGAGCGTACCACCTGTCTTATCCTGCATATACATCTGGATATCGCTGGAGATAGAATAACCAGGAATCATAGGAGGCTGGAAGAACAGCACCTGAGCTTCCTTAATAATCTTCTGCGCACGCATGTAAAGGGTAATGAACACCACGTTGGAGTTCTGCATCATGCCACGTTCCTCGAAATCCTTCAGTTTGATGATGAACGAACCGTATGACGGACCGCTACCACCTGTGAAGCTGAAGCCAGACACCATGGTGCGTGAGGCTACGGCAGGCTCGGCAGCCACGAGGCTGTCGACGCGCTCCATAATCTCGATGGCACGCTCTTGTGACGTACCAGCAGGCAAGGTCACGGCACCCATCAGCGTACCAGTATCTTCCTGTGGCACCATGCCCGTAGGCGTGACGGCCATGAGCACTATCAGTGCCACGATGCTGGCACCAGTGATGCCGAAAGAGAGGGCTTTATGATCGATGAAATAGAGCACTTTCTTCTTATAACTTTCGAGGATGCCCTCGTACTTGCGGTTGAACCAACGGTGGAAGCGCTCCACACGTGATGGCTCCTTCTCCTCATCTTCTTTCTTGTGAGGCTTCAGGAACACAGCGCAAAGGGCAGGACTCAGCGTCAAGGCGTTGATAGCAGAGAAGCCGATGGCGATGGCCATGGTCAGACCGAACTGCTGATAGAAAGTACCTGCCGTACCGCCCATGAAGCTCACAGGGATGAACACAGACATCATGACCAGCGTGATGGATACGATGGCACCGCCCAACTCCTTCATGGCATCAATGGCAGCCATGCGAGAGTCAGAGTAGCCTTGGTCAAGCTTAGCATGCACGCCCTCCACCACCACGATGGCATCATCGACCACAATGGCAATGGCGAGCACTAACGCCGAGAGTGTGAGCAGGTTCAAGCTGAAGCCGAAAATCTGCAGTACGAAGAACGTACCGATAAGTGCCACAGGGATGGCGATGGCAGGAATCAGCGTAGAGCGCATGTCCTGCAAGAAGACGTACACTACGAGGAACACCAGCACGAAGGCCTCAATCAAGGTCTTGACTACCTCGTAGATAGAAGCGTAAAGGAATTCGTTCACACTCTGTGCCACGTCTATCTTCAGACCTGAAGGCAGATCCTTGCTGAAGCCGTCGAGTACAGACTGTATCTCGTTGACGGCTTGGGTGGCGTTAGAGCCAGGCAGCTGCATGGCTACGCAGGTCACACCCTTATGACCGTTCACGCGGTTGAAGAACGAGTAGCTCATACGTCCAAGTTCTACATCGGCCACATCGCTGATGCGCAGTAATTGGCCATTAGGCAGCGACTTCAGCACGATGTTCTCGAACTCTTCTGGCTGCTGCAAGCGGCCCTTGTAGCGCAAGGTGTACTGATAAGACTGGTTGGCATTCACACCCAGCGAACCCGGTGCTGCCTCGATGTTCTGCTCGGCCAGTGCGGCAGAGATATCGGTAGGCATGAGTCCGTATTGTGCCATCACATCAGGCTTCAGCCAGATACGCATGGAGTAGTCCACACCCATCACCTGTGCCTGTCCTACACCGTAGGTACGCTGCACCTCGGGGATGATGTTGATGGCGGCATAGTTTTCTATGAATTCGGTAGTGTAAGTATCGCTCTCATCATAGAGTGAGAAAATCAGCAGCATGGAGCTCTGGCGCTTCATGGTGATGATACCTACACGGGTAACCTCGGCAGGCATGAGGCCTTGTGCCATAGACACACGGTTCTGCACCTGCACAGCGGCCATATCAGGATCTGTGCCCTGCTCGAAGAAGATCTGGATCTGTGCCGTTCCAGAGTTGGAGGCACTGGAGTTCATATACATCATGTGCTCCACACCATTGATCTGGTTTTCCAGCGGAGCAATCACGGAGTTCAAAACGGTCTGCGCGTTGGCACCAGGGTATGTGGTATATACCATGATGGTAGGCGGCGCAATATTAGGGTACTGCTCGATAGGCAGGCTACCAAGCCCGATGAAGCCAAGGATGACTATCAGGATGGAGATCACCGTGGAGAGTACCGGTCTGTTTATAAAAGTATCAAGTTTCATAAATGTATTCGAAATTATGAATTATGAATTATGAATTATGGTTCTTCACTCTTCATTTTTCGTTTTATTGCATAGCAGATTGCAGATTGCCGTCTTTCTGGTCTTGCAGATTCTGCTGGTAGATTTGCTCCTTCTCTTCAGCGGTGATAGGAGTAATGGCTGTGCCAGTGCGCAGGTTCTGTACGTTCTCGATACAGATGCGGTCGCCAGGGTTGAGACCTGCCAGCACGATGTAGTTCTGACCATCATCCACATTATGCACGGTAATCTCAGTGCTCTTCACTGTATTGTCGGGCTGCACTACGAAGACGAACTTCTTGTCCTGAATCTCGGTAGTAACGCTCTGTGGGATGACAAACACATTGGTCAGTGGGTTAGGGAACACTACGTTGGCCGTACCACCGCTACGGAGCAGCTTACCAGGATTTGGGAACAGGGCACGCAGGCTCACACTACCAGTGGCTTGGTCTATCACACCGCTGATGGTCTCTACGCGGCCAGTCTCAGGATACATGCTGCCATCGATAAGTTGCAGCTGGATGTCGGGCATATTCTTGATTACTTCGTTTAGAGAGCTGCCACCCTTGGTGAGGTTCAGCAGTTCACGCTCTGTCAGTGAGAAGTAAGCATACATATTCGTATTGTCGCTCACGGTAGTCAGAGGCTGTACGCTTGAAGGACTCACCAAAGCACCCAGACGGTAAGGGATGCTACCCACCACGCCGTCGCTTGGAGAGGTCACATTGGTGTAAGAAAGATTCTTCTGTGCGTTGGTCAGTGCGGCTTCTGACTGTGCCAATGCAGCTTTAGCCTGTGCCAGCTGGTTAGCACTCATAGAGAGATCATAGTCGCTGATGATCTGCTTCTGATTCAGGCGCACCTTGTTGTCATAGGTAAGCTGAGCAGTGCCCAGAGCAGCCTTGGCAGTCTCTACGGCAGCCTTAGCTTGGTTGACAGCTGCTTGATACTGCACCTGATCGATGGTGAAGAGCACCTGTCCACGGCGCACTACGGCACCCTCGTCAACATGCAGACGGGTGATAAAACCACTTACCATAGGGCGGATGTCGATGTCCTGCTTACCCTTGATAGTGGCTGGATAACTGTTTGTAAGATTTGCACTCGTAGGTTGTACGGTGATTGTTGCGATCTGAGGAGCATTTCCTCCTCCCATTTGGCCACCGCCCCCGCAGCTTGCCAGGGCCATGCATGAAGCCAAAATCAGTAATTTACTTTTCATAAGAATTCTTATTATAAACTTTTTGATGTATTCTAGTTTCGTAATTAGTTCGCAAAGGTAATCAAAAACACCGAAATTTCCACTACTTACGCTTCTTTTTTAACGATGTTTCAGACATTAATGTCCTAATTATTTTATCCGTTGTCCTAAAACAGCTTAAAAAAGCGTTTAAGCCCTGAAAAGGTGTGCAAAGGTGTTAAAAATCCTTTGAAAATAGGGATATTGATTCAGAACCTGTATCTTTGCACTACTTTTGTATGAGAAAATGAACGGGAAACTAAATATATGTCTTCGGAAGGCGCTGCCCTACCTGTGTGGTGCTGCCTTGCTTTACTCTTGCGCCAGCGTAGGAAGGCTTGAGGGAGGTGAAGAGGATTTCGACCCCCCTGTGATGGTTTCATCCTCACCGGCTCTGGGGTCTGTAAACCAGAAGAATACCAAGCGCTTCACCATAGAGTTTGATGAATATATCAAGCTGGATAAACCGCAAGAAAAGATAGTCTTTTCTCCTCCACAGGCCAAGGCACCAGAGATCAAGGCCAGCGGCAAGAAGGTGGTGGTGAACCTGCAGGTAGATACCTTGATGCCGAATACTACCTATACTATCGACTTTGCTGATGCGATACAAGACAATAATGAAAGCAACCCACTGACGCAGTTCACCTATACGTTCTCTACGGGTGATCAGTTGGATACATTAGCAGTGGCAGGTACGGTGCTCAATGCTTCCAATTTGGAACCTATCAAGGGAGCAGTGGTGGGCCTCTATGCCGACCTCAGTGACACAGTCTTTACGTCAAAGCCTTTCGAGCGCATGGGGCGTAGCGACAGCCGTGGCTATTTCTCTATCCGTGGCATTGCACCTGGCAAGTATCATGTCTTTGCATTGCAAGACACCGATCAGGACTATAAGTTCTCACAGCCTAATGAGGAATTGGCATTTAGTGACTCTATCATCATCCCTACGTCTGAACCACGCATGCGCCAAGATACGGTGTGGATAGACTCGCTGACGGTAGATACCATCGTGCCAGTGAGCTATACTTACTATATGCCCGACAATATCATTCTGCGCAATTTCAAGCAGCTGCGTCCTAACCGCAGACTGGCTGGATTTACTCGTGAAGAGGCCCATAAGTTCAAGCTCAACTTCACGGCACCTTCTGACTCTCTGCCGGTGATTAAGGGGTTGAACTTCAATGCAGAAGATGCCTTCGTGGTAGAACTGAACAACGGGGTGCGCGACACGCTGACATACTGGCTGAAAGACTCCACGCTTATCCGCATGGATACGTTGCAAATGAGTGTGTCTTACCACTATACAGACTCCCTCTATCAGCTTCAGCCTCGCACGGATACACTGCGTGTGCTCTATCGGAAGAAACCACCTACGGAGCAAGAACGCAAGGCTGCCGAGCAAGCTAAGAAAGAGGAGGAGCGCCGTCTGAAGCATGGTGATACCCTGGAAGTGAAGAAGCCAGAGGTAAAGCCATTGCCAATGGAGGTCTATGCTCCAGGAACGCTGGATATCTACGACTATCTGTCGCTCACCATGCAGGAGCCTGTGCTGCGTCTGGATACTGCTGCTATTCATTTGGAGCAGATGCAAGCCGATTCTACCTTTGCCGCTATCCCCTTCGAATTCAAACAGGATTCTATAGATCAGAAAGTGTATAATATTTATGCCGACTGGGAGGTAGATGGCAACTATAAGCTGAGAATAGATTCTGCTGCAGTAACGGGCATCTACGGACTCACTACCAGTAAGACAGAGAATAGCTTCAAGATAAAGCCGCTGGAGGAGTATGGGCAGATATTCTACACTATCATGGGGGTAGATACTACAGCCTTCGTGGAGCTGCTGGATGAGCGCGACAATGTGGTGCGCACGGCAGATGTAGTGGATGGGCATGCCGACTTCTACTACCTGAATCCTGCCAAATATGGTGCACGCTTGGTGGTAGATACCAATGGGAATGGGCGCTGGGATACAGGCGACTATGACTTAAAATTGGCACCGGAGATGGTGTACTATTACCACCAGTTGCTGGAGCTGAAGGCCAACTTCGACATCTATCAGAACTGGGATGTGCATGAGTTGCCGCTCGACAAGCAGAAACCAGATGAACTGAAGAAACAAAAACCAGATACAAGTAATAATAGGAGGAACAGTAGAAATGCGTCAAATCAGAACAACCGCAATAGCAGCACAAGCTCGGGCATGCGCAACCAGCGTAGCAGCATGGGCTTCTTCTAATGTGCGCCAGTTTGTCATCACGATTCTCTGCCTGCTCATCTCGGACAGTGCGTGGGCACAGTGTGGGGTGGAGAACACGGCTTTTCAGGCTGGTGAAAACATCAGCTATGAGCTTTACTTCAATTGGGGCATACTGGCCAAGAAAGTGGGTACTGCCAGCTTCCGCGTCAGTAGCACAACGTATGACAGCAAACCTGCTTATCGCATGGAACTGCTGGCAAATACTAATAGTTTGGCCGACTCTTTCTTCAAGATGCGCGATACGCTGACGAGCATCGTCAGTCAGCGTTTGGAACCGCTTTACTACCGCAAGGGAGCAGAGGAGGAGTCTCGCTACACGGTGGAAGAGGCACGCTATAGCTACAACGGCGGCACAGCCAGCGTGAAGCAAAGTCGCTACAAGCGTGGCAGTGGCACCATCTATAGTGAAAAGACCGACAGTCGCTGCATCTTCGACATGGTGAGCATCATGGGGTGGGCACGTTCGCTGAATACCTCTAATCTGAAGGCAGGGCAGCGTTTCGACTTTCCTCTGGCAAGTGGCAAGCAGGTAGAGGAGGGTACCTTAATATATAAAGGAACCAAGAACCTTGATGCTAAAGACGGGCATACTTATCGTACGCTGATCTATACCTACATCACTCACCGCGATGGCAAGGATTCGGAAATCATCACATTCTATGTGTCTGATGACTCTAACCACCTGCCCTTGCGCCTAGACCTGAGCTTGAAGTTCGGTACTGCCAGGGTGCAGTTCAAGAGTGTCAGCGGCAATCGTTACCCACTGACTTCAAGGATAAAATAATACTGAAAGACTGATTATTTGTTCAGCTTCCATTCCGTTCCGTTCTTACCATCCTTGATCTCAAAGCCAAGGGCGGTAAGTTGGTTGCGTATGGCATCGCTGGTAGCCCAGTCTTTAGCAGCTTTGGCTTTCTGGCGTTCTGCCAGCAGCATATCTACAGCACCTGCATAGGCCTCTTCACGGGCAGCATTGCCAGAAGCAGCTTCTTCGCGCAGGCCGAGGATGTCAAAGCAGTAGAGGCTGAACGTATCACGCAGTTCCTTCAGATCATCTGCACTGATAGTGGCAGTACCAGCAGCAATGCTGTTGATGGCACGGCAAGCATCGAAGAGATGGGCAATCACAATCGGTGAGTTCAGGTCATCGTTCATGGCATCATCGCACTTTTGGCGTAGCTCTTTTACATCGGCAGTAGTAGTCTCTGCTGGTGTGAGCTTCTGCAAAGTGTGCCAAGCATCCATCAAGCGCTCCAGGCCCTTCTCTGCTGCCTGCAAAGCCTCATTGCTGAAATCCACCGTGCTGCGATAGTGTGCCTGCAAGATGAAGAAGCGGATGGTCATAGGGCTATAAGCCTGTGTGAGGTTCTTATTCTCACCAGTGAAGAATTCAAACAGCGTGATGAAATTGCCCAAGCTCTTGCCCATTTTCTGGCCGTTGATGGTAATCATGTTGTTGTGCATCCAGTAGCGCACCATATCATCGCCCTGGGAAGCTGTAGCTTGAGCTATCTCACACTCATGATGTGGGAAAACCAAGTCCATGCCTCCTCCGTGAATGTCGAAGTGGTTGCCCAGATACTTACGTCCCATAGCCGTGCACTCGCAGTGCCAACCTGGAAAACCGTCGCTCCAAGGTGAAGGCCAGCGCATGATGTGCTCTGGCTGTGCTTTCTTCCAGAGGGCAAAGTCCACAGGATTATGCTTCTCATCCTGTCCGTCCAGTTCACGTGAGGTATTGATGACATCCGTGAGGTTTCTGCCGCTGAGCTTACCATAATGATAGTGCGTATTGTATTTCATCACATCGAAATACACAGAGCCATCGCTCACGTAGGCATAGCCATGGTCGAGTATCTGCTTCACCAGTCCTATTTGCTCTATGATATGTCCGGAGGCATGAGGCTCGATGCTTGGTGGCAGCACGTTCAGAGCATCCATAGCTTGGTGGTAGCGGTTAGTGTAATATTGTGCCACCTCCATAGGTTCCAGTTCTTCCAAGCGTGCTTTCTTGGCTATCTTGTCCTCCCCTTCATCTGCATCGTGTTCCAAATGGCCCACATCCGTGATGTTGCGCACATAGCGCACCTTATATCCCAGATGCTTGAGGTAGCGGAACAGCAAGTCGAACGTGATGGCAGGGCGTGCATGTCCCAGGTGTGGATCACCATAGACAGTAGGACCGCATACATACATGCCTACATGGGGGGCATGCAACGGCTGGAACAACTCCTTGCGGCGTGTCAGCGTATTGTAGATGAACAGGTTTGCTTCCATAAGTTATGTTTTTTAAAGTAAACCACGAATTAGCCGAATTGCCATGCGTACAAATACATTCGTGGTTAAATGGTTTCTTAATTCTTATTCAGTTTCAACATTTCCTCGATGTAGTCACGATTGTTGCTCAGGCGCGGAATCTTATGCTGTCCGCCCAGTTTGCCCTTCATGTCCAGCCAATCGTTGAATAAATGTTCGCGTGCCACTATGATTTCCAATGGTTGAAGTGCCAAGTTGTTTTGGCGTTTGGCCTCATAGTCGGAATTTACCTCCTTCAGCGTATTGTCCAGAATAGTGGCAAAGCGTTGCAGATCGTCAGGCATCTTGGCAAACTCTATCAGCCACTGATGCCTGCACTTGGCATTAGCATCCATAAATACAGGAGCGGCAGTATAGTCGGTGATCTGTGCGCCAGTCTCTGCACAGGCTTTCTCCAGTCCTTTCTCGGCATTATCCACTATCAGCTCTTCTCCAAAGGCATTGATGAAGTGCTTGGTGCGGCCAGTGATGACGATTTTGTATGGATTGCGTGAGGTGAATTTCACCGTGTCGCCTATCATATAGCGCCACAAACCTGCCGTAGTGCTGATCACCATGGCATAGTTTTTCTCCAGTTCTACCTCTGTCAGTGGCACCACTTTCGGATTAGGCTTGCCCACTTCCTCCAGAGGGATGAACTCATAGAAAATGCCATAGTCTATCATCAACAGCATGGCATGGTCTGACAGGTCATTCTGCGTTGCAAAGTAGCCTTCAGAGGCGTTGTAAGTCTCCACATAGTGCATGTTGGGATTCTGTATCAGTTCCTCATACTGCTGGCGATAAGGCGTGAAGGCCACACCACCATGGAAGAATACCTCCAAGTCGGGCCATACTTCTTCCAGATGTTGCTTGCCCGTCTTGTCGAGTACATGCTTGATGAGAACCAGCATCCAAGAAGGCACGCCAGACAGGCTTGTGATCTTCCTGTTTATGGTGGTGCGTGCTATAGCTTCCATCTTAGGCTCGAAATGCTTCATCAAAGCTATTTCCTTGCTGGGCACTCGCAGGTAGCCTCCAGGCTGGATGATATTCTCTATCAAGATGGCGGAGAGGTCGCCCACCAAGCCTTTAGTGCCCTTGTTAGGTTCATGGCTGCCACCAAGTATCAGACCTTTGCCACTGAAGAAGCGGCTCTTCGGATTCATATGCAGGTAGAGTGCCACGGCATCTATGCCACCCTGAAAATGTGTGTCGCGGATAGACTCACGGCTCACAGGCAGGAACTTGCTCTTGTCGTTGGTAGTACCAGATGACTTGGCAAACCAAGTAATCTCTGAAGGCCAAATCAGATTTTGCTCTCCTTGGCGAGTACGCTCTATGTAGTGCTTCATCTCCTCATAGGTATTCACCGGCACACGCTGGGCAAAGTCTTCATAGCTGTGTATGGTGGAGTAGCCGTATTTACGCCCCCACTCTGTGTTGGCAGCACGACTTATAAGTCGCTGAAATACACGATTCTGTATCTCTGCGGCATGGTCGGCATATCTCTCTATCTTGTGATAGCGCGGAGTGAAATAAAAAGTATCAATTAATCTTGTAAGGTTCATTTTCCTAAATTTGCGATGCAAAAATAATGCAAACTGAAAACAAAAGCAAAGTTTCTGCCTTTTCTGATTCTATTTTTTCAGTTTTTTTTCTAATTTTACACGCTGAAAGCGTGAAATCATTAAATGTAGGTATTATGAGGATAGGAATTTTGACTTCAGGAGGCGACTGCCCTGGCATCAATGCCACCATCAGGGGCGTGTGTAAAACGGCCATCCATCATTACGGCATGGAGGTGACAGGTATCCACAATGGTTTTCAGGGTCTGCTCACGGGAGAGGTGCAGCCTATCACGGAAGATATGCTGTCTGGACTATTTATGCAGGGAGGCACCATGCTGGGAGCTTCACGTGAATCTGTCTTCAAACGGGATGACATCATGCCGGGGGTGGACAAACCTACACTCATAGCCAAAAATATCAAGTCGATGGGGTTAGACAGCTTGGTGTGCATCGGCGGAAACAGCACCATGACCACAGCTGCTAAGATGGCGGAGATGGGCATCAACATAGTGACTATCCCTAAGACGATAGACAATGATGTCTGGGGGACAGACTTCTCTTTCGGCTTTGACTCTGCTGTCAGCATCGCCACAGATGCTATCGACCGCCTGCATTCTACGGCCAACTCTCACCGTCGCATTATGGTCATAGAGGTGATGGGGCACAGGGCAGGATGGCTGGCTCTCTATTCTGGTTTGGCTGCTGGTGGAGACATCATCTTGATTCCTGAAATTCCTTATGATATACATCGTATAGGCGACTGCATCCTGCAGCGCATTAAAAATGGTAAGCCTTACTCCATCGTTGTGGTGGGAGAAGGCATCAAGACCGAGGGCAAGAAACGTGCTGCTACCTACATCGCTGAAGAAATAGAGTATGAAACGGGTGTTGAGACTCGTGAGACTGTGTTAGGCTACATTCAGCGTGGTGGTACGCCTACGTCGTTCGATCGCAACTTAGCTACTATGATGGGTGGCTGTGCGGCGGAACTGATTGCCTCTGGCCGGTTTGGCCGCATGGTGGCTTTGCGCGGGAATAGAATGCATTCAATCTCGCTCGACGAGGTGGCGGGCAAGGTGAAGCTGGTAACTAAAAATAACGATTTGGTGCAGCAAGCCCTGAGGTTAGGCGTCTGCTTCGGTTGATTCCTGCTCCTTATTTTCAAGCATTTCAGGCATTTCCTCTGGTTTCTCTTCCAGCGTGTCCTGGTCGGCTTCTGCATTCAGGCTTAGCAGCATGCGCTTGAACTCCTTGTCTGTGCGGATGCGGGTCAAGGCTTCTTTGGAAGCTTTCTGCTCAGACTCTTTCTTGGTGTATCCTGTGCCCTTGCCGCAGCTCACTCCGCCTGCCAGTGCTTCGCTCTCGAAGGTCATGTCACTCGTAGTAGTGTTCTGCGTCTTGCTTACCAAGCGATATTCTATGGGAATCCTGTATTTCTGCCCCCACTCCAGCAGGTGCGATTTGAAGTTAAGTTCTTGGTGTGAAATCTTTTCCAGATCTATATACTTATCCAAGATGCGCTCCTTGAAGAAGGTCATGCACTTGTCATACCCTTGGTCCAAGTAGATAGCCCCTATCAGTGCCTCGAAGGCATTGCCGTAGATAAACTTATTGTGGGTATAGATGGGCTGTGATTTCTGCAGCAGTTGGGGAATGCCAATCTTTTCGGCCAGCTTACCCAGCATGTCACGCTGCACTATCTTAGAGCGTATGTTGGTGAGCTTGCCTTCATGATGCCTCTTGAAGTATTTGAAGACGATATCTGCCACGATAGCATCGAGCACAGCGTCGCCCAAGAACTCCAGACGCTCATTATTGAGCGTGATGCCCTTGCGGTTGTGAAACGACTTGTGTCGCAATGCCACCTTGTAGTAGCTCATTCGGCGGGGATAGAACCCCAGCAAGCGATAAAAAAGAAGATAAGACTCCTTATCCTTGACGAAAAGGAGCCTTATCTGACCATATAATTTCTGAAACACGACGATTACTCAGCGTATTTCCTGAAGAGCAGGCAAGCATTGTGACCACCAAATCCGAAGGTATTTGACAGGGCCACGTTGATGTCTCTCTTCTGGGGTTTGTTGAACGTAAAGTTCAAGTTGTAATCTATGTTCTCGTCCTTGTCATCTTCCTCATGGTTGATGGTAGGAGGCACTATGCCGTGCTGGATAGCCAAGATACTTGCTATGGCCTCTGCTGCACCAGCAGCACCCAGCATGTGTCCTGTCATGGACTTAGTAGAACTGATGTTCAACTTGTAGGCATGCTCGCCAAACACTTCCTTGATAGCCTTAGACTCAGAGATGTCGCCTACTGGAGTAGAAGTGCCGTGAACGTTGATATAGTCCACATCTTCTGGTTTGATTCCAGCATCCTCGATGGCGTTCTGCATCACCAACTTAGCTCCCAGTCCTTCTGGATGAGAGGCTGTGAGGTGATAGGCATCTGCCGACATACCCTCGCCGATGATCTCGGCATAGATCTTGGCACCGCGAGCCTTAGCGTGCTCCAGCTCCTCCAAAATCAAGCATCCGGCACCCTCACCCATCACGAAACCGTCACGACTGGCACTGAATGGGCGTGAAGCTGTCTCAGGAGAGTCGTTGCGGGTAGAGATGGCATGCATGGCGTTGAAACCTCCCACACCGCCAGCAGAGATAGCTGCTTCTGCACCACCAGTGACGATGGCGTTGGCCTTGTTCAGTCTGATAAGATTGAAGGCATCGGCGATGGCGTTAGAGGAAGTGGCACATGCAGATGCCACAGAATAATTAGGACCATGGAAACCATAGATGATGGAAATCTGGCCGGCAGCAATGTCGGAAATCATCTTAGGGATGAAGAACGGATTGAACTTCGGTCCCTGCTCCAAGTGCTGATAGTAATAGCCTATCTCTGCCTCGAAAGCGTGAATGCCACCAATGCCTGAGCCAAATATTACACCAATGCGGTTTAGGTCTTCTTTCTCCAAGTCAAGACTGGAGTCTTCCACAGCCTGCTTGGCTACTGCCACGGCATACTGGGTGTAGAGATCCATCTTGCGAGCTTCCTTACGGTCCAGGTATTGATTGACGTCAAAACCTTTCACCTCGCAAGCAAAGTGTGTCTTGAATAAGGAGTTATCAAAATAAGTAATAGGTCCTGCGCCACTCTTACCCTGCATCAGACCGTCCCAGAATTCTGCAACGGTGTTGCCAAGCGGGGTAATGGCTCCAAGACCTGTTACCACTACTCTCTTTAATTCCATAGGGGAAACTATGTATGAATTAAATTAATTGTTTGCGTTTTCGATATAAGCGATAGCGTCAGCAACGGTAGCAATCTTCTCTGCCTGATCGTCTGGAATAGTGATACCAAACTGCTTCTCAAACTCCATGATCAGCTCTACTGTATCCAGTGAATCTGCACCCAAATCGTTAGTGAAGCTTGCTTCTGGAGTAACTTCGCTTTCTTCAACACCTAATTTATCTACGATAATAGCCTTAACTTTTGCTTCAATTTCTGCAGCCATAACTTTAAGTTTTTAGTTAATGATTAATTTATTTCTACATTTTGCGGATGCAAAGGAATAAATATTTATTCTACTTAGCAAATTTTTTAATAATTTATTGCATTTCGTGGCACATTTTTCTTACATTTGTGCCAAAAATAGGCATGTTATGACAAAAAATTTAGCAATTTTAGCATCTGGGAGTGGAACAAATGCCGAGAATATCATTCAGCATTTCAGTGATAATGAGAACATCTGCGTGAAGTTGGTGCTGGCCAATGTGCAGAAAGCTTTTGTGTTGGAGCGTGCACGGAAGTTGGGTGTGAAGTGTGCTTATTTTTCCAAGGAGTTCTGGCAGGAGGGGGAGACTTTGCTGGCTCTTCTTCAAAAAGAGAAGATAGACTTCATCGTGTTGGCAGGGTTTCTGGCTCGCATACCCGACGTTATTTTGCAGGCCTATCCAGGCAAGATGGTCAATATCCACCCGTCACTGCTGCCTAAGTTCGGCGGGAAGGGAATGTTTGGCGACAAGGTGCATCAGGCGGTGCTGGCTTCTGGCGAGAAGGAGAGTGGCATCACCATTCATTATACCAATGAGCATTACGACGAGGGGCAGATCATCGCACAATATCGCTGTGAGGTGAAGCCCGACGATACGTTTGTCACCCTGGCCAATAGGGTGCATGCGCTGGAGTATGAATATTATCCTAAGGTGATAGAGCGCTTGTTGCTTGCAGAATAGGTAGATTTGCGCTATCTTTGCAGGGCAATGAAGAAACTACACATCATCACACCGGTCAAAGATTCTATCGACCTCACGTTGCAGACGATAGAAGCAGTGACAGGCTCAGCACTGAGCGTGCCACATACCTATTTTATTTATAATGACTTCTCTACACCCGAGAATACGGCGCGTCTGGCAGAGGCGGCAGAGAAGTATGACTTCACGCTGGTCAACTTGGCGGATCTCACTTCCCACCCATCGCCCAACTATCTGCTTACCTTGCAGACAGCGCAGGCACGCGCCATAGACGAGGAGGCTGGATTGCTCATCGTAGAGAGCGATGTGGTGGTTCAGAAAGACACGCTGCAACGCTTATTCCAGGGGGCTTTAGAAAGGGAGCATTGTGGCATCGCTGCGGCTGTGACAGTAGATGAAGCTGGCGTGATCAACTATCCCTATGAGCATGCCCGCGGACAGGAGAATCAAGTGCTGAAGACAAGCAAGCATTGCAGTTTCTGCTGCTCACTCCTCACGCTCGATTTCCTCCGTGCATTCAGTTTCAAGGAACTGAATCCTGAGAAAAGCTGGTTTGATGTGACCATCTCTCACGAAGCTCTGGCACATGGTTTTTCTAACTATCTGTTCACCTGTCTGCCTGTGCTGCACCGCCCGCATAGCAGTCGTCCGTGGAAGCAACTGAAGTATAAGAATCCACTGAAGTATTATTGGCTGAAGTTCACCAAGGGACTTGACAAAATCTGATTCCGCCATGGCCGATCGTATGCAGCATCATAAGTTAGAGGTAAACCCGCAGCATCCAGCACTGAAGGTGTTTGTAGATTCCGTGCCTTTCCGTTTCAAGCAAGGGGAAGGGGAGATGATCTATCGTGGGCGCAACGAGCTCCGACGGATGGAGTACGCAGGGCATAGCTATGTGGTGAAGTCGTTCCGCCGCCCTAATTTCATCAATCGCTTGGTCTATGGACGCTTGCGTCCATCCAAGGCACAGCGGGCTTATCAGAATGGCTTGGAACTACTGCGCATCGGGGTGCCCAATCCGCTGCCTATCGGCTATGTAGAAGAACGTGCTGGTTTGCTGTTCGATAAGAGCTTCCTCATCACGGAGCTTTCTACCTGTCCTTATACTTGGAACGATCTGTTTTTCCAATCGTTCTCATGCACAGAGCAGGTGGCGCGTGCAGTGGGCCGACTCACAGCACAGCTGCATGAGCATGGCTTGGCGCATCTGGACTATGGCCGTGGAAACATCCTCTTTGCCGTAGAGGATTCTGGGGTCAGACTTGAACTGGTAGATCTCAACCGCATGCACCATGGACCGATAGACATGAAGCAGGGCTGCAAGAATCTGGAACGCCTGCCTGCTACGCCTGAGATGCATCGCTGGATAGCCGAGGAGTATGCAGAGGCACGTGGCTTCAGTGCCGATGAGTGCTTCCGTCTCATGCAGGCCTACCGCAGCACTCAGCCGGGTAAGATTGATGATAAATATTAAAACTCACAGAGACATGAAGATCATCGCCGTTGTCGTGACATATAATCGCCTGCCGCTGCTGCAGAAGAACATCGCCTGCCTGCGCCAGCAGAAGCCGCTCACTGCTATCATGGTGGTGAACAATGGCAGCACCGACGGCACGGCCGAATGGCTGCAGGAACAGTCCGACCTTACCGTTGTCACTCAGGCTAACGTAGGGGGCTCTGGCGGTTTTTATACGGGCATAGACCTTGCTTATAAGGAAGGAGCCGACTGGATCTGGTGTATGGATGACGATGTGTTTCCACGGCCCGACTGTCTGGAGCAACTTTTGCAGCATGCCGATGAGGCAGGCATAGGCATCTTAGCGCCTCGACGCCTGATGGAGGGGCAGGTCTATACCAACGATTTCCAAGCCTACAATCTCACCAATCCGTTGACTTCTATGTACCAGCAGAAGTTGAAGAAACAAGTGGTGAATGCTCCTACACAGATAGCTGGCACAGCCTTCGAGGGACCATTCATCCGCCGTGAGGTGGTAGAGCGCATCGGCCTGCCCAACAAAGATTTATTCATCTTCTGCGATGATACCGACTACTGCCTGCGCACCGTCCAGGCAGGTTTCCGCCTGCTCTATGTCCCCACAGCCCTGATGGATAAGCAGCGCTTCTTTTCCAATGATTCATGGGGAGAGCGCCACCGTAAGAAGAAGTGGAAACATTTCTACCAGGTGCGCAACTCCACCTATATGAATCATCACTATGGGCACAACTGGGCCGTGCGCTATCTGCGTGGCTTCATCGGCATGTCGGGCTACGTCCTCACAGCCCTTTTCACAGCCCCCTTCTCAGAGGGCTATAGCTGGCGCGATATCCCCCACTTTTGGCAGGCCTACCGCGACGGACTGGCAGAGCGGCTGGGGAAAATGTAACCATCAAAAATTGCTACGCGCTACACTTGCTACACCATAGTATGTGTTGGTCAATCGAGGCTCAAATTTATTTTTATATATTTTAAAATATAAAGTATAATTTTGAATAGGAGTGGATAAGTGAGGATTTCACTGTAGCGCTTGTAGCATGTAGCGCATGGAGTGTTGTGGAACTTCGAGGCAGATTTTCTAACTACGAGGAGGTGTTTTTTTTACTTCGCGAGGAAATAATTTTTTTATCGGGAGGAAAAAATAGAGGATTCCCTAATTGTGAGGTCCTAATTGGGGTGGGCAGAATTGTTGGTTGATTTCTGGCAATGTTTGGAAATAATCATTACCTTTGCAGAGATTAAAGCTCCAACTAAGCGGAATGAAAGATTTTATAGCACTTCTGAGGCGTTTCATCGCCCCGTATAAGAAATATGTGTGCTGGGCAGTGGTGCTCAACATCCTCTCGGCAGTGTTTAATATTTTCTCCTTCACACTGATCATCCCGATGCTGAACATCCTGTTCAAGACAGGAGCAAACGATGTGACCTATCACTACATGGAGTGGGGCAGCGCAGGCATCAAGGATGTGGCGGTGAACAATTTCTACTACTTCGTGACAGAGCTCATAGCGCAGTATGGCCCTTCTACCACACTGCTCTTCCTCGGCCTGTTCCTCGCGGTGATGACGCTGCTGAAGACACTGTGCTACTTTGGCTCTACAGCCATCATGGTGCCCCTGCGCACAGGCGTGGTGCGCGACATACGCGTGCAGCTCTACGAGAAGGTGACGCGCCTGCCGCTGGCTTTCTTCTCCGAGGAGCGCAAGGGTGACATCATAGCCCGCATGAGCGGCGACGTGAATGAGATAGAGACCAGCATCACGAGCAGTCTGGACATGCTGGTGAAAAACCCTATCCTCATCACCTTCTACCTGGCAGCACTGATCATCACCAGTTGGCAGCTCACGCTCTTCACGGTACTCGTTCTCCCTGGCATGGCGTGGATCATGGGTAAGATAGGTAAGAAGCTGCGCAGACAGTCGCTCTACGCACAGAACCTGTGGAGCGACTCTATGTCACAACTGGAAGAGACACTGGGCGGCCTGCGCATCATCAAGGCGTTCATTGCCGAGGACAAGATGGTGGGGCGCTATAAGAAAATCACAGACGACGTGCGTAGGGCCAACAATAAGGTGGCTGTGCGGCAGGCTCTGGCACACCCCATGAGCGAGTTTCTGGGCACGCTGCTCATTGTCATCGTACTGTGGTTTGGCGGCTATCTCATACTGGGCGACAAGTCGAGCATCGATGCGGCTACCTTCATCTTCTACATGGTGATACTCTACAGCGTGATAGATCCACTGAAAAACTTCTCTAAGGCCAGCTATAACATCCCTAAGGGACTGGCCAGCATGGAGCGTATAGACAAGATATTGCTGGCGGAGAACCCTATCAAAGAACCAGCGCAGCCGCGGCGGTTGGACGGACTGAACGACCGCATCGTCTATCGTGACGTGAGCTTCAGTTACGACGGGCAGCATGAGGTGCTGAGCCATATCGACCTTGAGATACCGCGCGGGCAGACCATCGCACTGGTGGGGCAGAGCGGATCGGGCAAATCTACGTTGGTGGATCTGCTGCCTCGCTACCATGACACCACGCAGGGCGAGATTCTGATAGATGGGGTGAACGTGAAGGATGTGAAGCTACACAACCTGCGCGGGCTGATAGGCAATGTGAACCAAGAGGCGATACTCTTCAACGATACGTTCTTCAACAACATCGCCTTCGGGGTGGAGAATGCTACGATGGAGCAGGTAGTGGAGGCTGCCAAGATAGCCAATGCGCACGACTTCATCATGGCTACGGAGCAAGGCTATGACACCAACATCGGTGATAGGGGTGGCAAGCTCTCGGGCGGTCAGCGCCAGCGCATCAGCATCGCCCGTGCCATATTGAAAAACCCACCTATCTTGATACTGGATGAGGCTACCTCGGCACTGGATACAGAGAGCGAGCGGCTGGTGCAGGAGGCTCTGGAGCGCCTGATGAAGACGCGTACTACCATTGCTATAGCCCACCGCCTGAGTACCATCCGTAATGCGGATGAAATCTATGTGCTGCACGAGGGGAAGATTGTGGAGCGCGGCAAGCATGAGGAGCTGCTGCAGCTGAATGGCTACTATAAGCGGCTGAATGACATGCAGTCGTTATCATAAGGCTTCGCCTTATGATAAAATTATAAAATGCAAAAATGCAGAAATTATAAGGTTAAAGTTTCGCAGGTGCTTTTATTTATCAGTCCCTCTCCCTTTGGGAGAGGTTTCCTACTCAATCCCTCTCCCTTTGGGAGAGGTAAGGTGAGGGCTTTCTCGTAGTATGGCACATACTTTATGCAGGAGGCGTTCCCTCTCCTAACCTCCCCCATGGGGGAGGGATTTTAAGTGTGGGTTGCCATGCAGGGGAATGCCCCTGCCTGTAGTCTTCCGCCCTTTCAGGGCTTTGGGAACATTTAGATATAGTTATTTTTTTAATTTTACGGTGTAGCCGTACTGTGATGAGGCGATTGCTGCTGTACATAGTATTGTTTTGCTGTGTGTCTATGCAAGGACAGACGCTGGAAGTGCTGCCTGCTGCAGAGGCATCGGGCGTGAGCCTTGTTTTGCCCTCATGGAAGAACTTCACCGCCTTGCTTCTGATGGATGAAGAGCAGCAGACTGCTGTGCTGCAGGGCTATGGATATACGGCACTGCAACCCATGTGGGGCTATCGTAGGTATAGCAATACGCAGGACGAGCTTCCTTCTTACATGCTGGGACAGCATTTGTTGATGTGCGACACTGGCGAGGTGAGGTGTGTGGTGTCACTGAACCTGCATACTTTGGCTGATGCCGTGAGGGCTCTCAAAGAGGAATTGCGCAGCAACTATATAGGCGAAATGCCCGATGAAGATGGCTATCGGATAGATATATACGCCCTGCGGTGGCAAGGCAAAGACTACGAGGTATATGTCACCAACCGTCCCATGTACTTTGATGTAGTGGTGAAGGAGTTACGGCTCCGCCGTATTATTTTCTTCCGAAATCGGCCGGGATTTCTCCCCATTTATCCGTCTGCCACTTCATGATAGGTGTGGTGTACGTATGCTCACGCAGCCATTTCTCCGCCCGCTCTATCAGTTGGAAAAGAGGCTCTGTGCGTGCATTACGCTCCAGCTTGGTGCGACATTTCTTCGCCTTCACCCAGAGCATGGCATTGCGGCTGTCACTGTAGATGGGCAGGTCCCATCCTTTCTGCTGGATAAGAGCCAATCCATGCACGATGGCCAGAAACTCCCCGATATTGTTGGTGCCAAACATAGGTCCGAAGTGGAATATCTGCTGACGATTTCCCACATATACCCCACGATACTCCATCATGCCAGGATTGCCACTGCATGCTGCATCTACAGCCAGTGCATTAGGCACCACTTCTTCGGGATAGATAGGTAGTTCCTCAGGGTCTCTTGGTCTCACGGTCTCACGGTCTTCTTGCATCTTTGCATCTTTGCCTTCTTGCATCTTTGCATTTTTGCATTTTTGCATCTTTACAATAAACTTGTCAGGCGCAGAGGCAAACGCCTGCTCTGCCTCCTCACGAGTGTCGAACGCCTTATAGACCGCCCCCTTAGCGCCCTTTACCTGCGCCTCACAGTCGGTCCAAGACGTATAAATGCCTGGGGTGAGACCGCTCCAAACCACGTAGAATTTCTGCTTTTTTGCCATAATGGTACAAAGATACGTTTTTTTATTTACCTTTGTATCCGTAACAACCAAAGAAAATGAAAAGGATATTCTTGACAGGCTATATGGGGGCAGGAAAGACCACCCTGGGGAAAGCATTTGCCAAGGCGATGGGACTACAGTTCATCGACCTAGACTGGTACATAGAGTCACGCTACCATAAGACCATTCGCGAGATCTTTGATGAGCGTGGTGAGGAAGGCTTTCGTCAGATGGAGCGTAACATGCTGCATGAGGTGGGCGAGTTCGACGATGTGGTGATCTCCGTGGGAGGAGGTACGCCCTGCTTCTTCGATAACATGGACTACATGAACAGTCAAGGGCAGACCGTCTATCTGGATGTAGCTATCCCTGTGCTATTCCGCCGTTTGAAGGTAGCCAAGGCCAAGCGTCCGCTGCTGAAGGATAAGAGTGACGAGGAGCTGCTAGCTTTCATCCAGAGCGCTTTGGAACAGCGTGCCCCCTTCTATCAGCAAGCCCGCTATCGGTTTGACGGAGGACACCTGGAAAGTCGCTCGCAGATAGCCACCTCTGTGGAGGAGCTGCGCGAGTTGCTGGAGCAAGATACGATGTAACCTTTAATACTAGATTTATGAAAAACATTTTCACCACCCTGCTGCTGTTGCTCCTCACGCTGACTGTCGGAGCACAGAATGCGGTGCTTGATGAACTTAGGGCCACGCCAAAGAAGGCCTATGGTAACGACTATCCCTACCAGTTTGAGGTCACCAAGCTGACGAAGGCTCCTAAAGGCTATAAGCCTTTCTACATCAGCCACTATGCCCGACATGGGTCACGCTACTACTGGAACGACCAGCTGTATAATGATCTGGACTCTCTGCTCACTACTGCCCACGAGAAACATCTCCTCACCAGCGAGGGCGAGACTTTCTATGGCAAGTTCATGGCCGCTAAGCAAGAGCTGAAGACAGGTGTCAGCGAACTGACACAGTTGGGCTGGGAACAGCATCAGGGCATAGCTCGCACCATGTACAACCGCTTCCCTGAGGTGTTCAAGAAAGGGGGCAATGTGCTGGCCATCTCCTCACTCTCCGGCCGCTGCGTGCTGAGCATGTCGGCATTCTGCCAAGAACTGGTGCAGTGCAACCCAAAGATAGAAATACGCGAGCAGTCGTCACGCTTCACACTGGACGCTGTGGTGCCAACAGACAAGGAGAACCCTGTGAAGCACAACTATCCCAAGGCTACCCCACGCTACGAAGCCAATAAGGATAAGTTTCAGAGCGATAACTCCCTGCAGGACAAGATCATCTCACGCGTGTTCGTCAGCACCGAAGGACTGCCAGGCAATGTAAGTAGGATAGCAGGCAACCTCATCAACCTCTACACCTCACTACCCAACATCTACCATGAGGGCATGATGGGGAATATCATCACAGACGAGGAAATCATGAACCGCTGGGAACAATCCAACTTAGGCTCCTACTCATGGGTATTCTCTGGCCAATACGAAATGATTCCTATCTTGGAAGACATCATGAACAAGGCTGATGCTGTGATAAATGGCAGCAGCGACCACATCTCCGACTTGCGCTTTGGACATGATAGCTGCATAGGACCTCTGACTGTCTTGATGGGCATCAACGGGGCAGACCTCGACCCTGAAGACCCCTATGAGGTGAAGAACGTGTATCAGAACTGGCAGACCTGCAAGGCCTGCAACATACAGCTGGTGTTCTATCGTGGCAAGAAATCTACAGACGACATCTTGGTGAAGTGCCTGCTCAACGGTTCTGAAGCTACCCTGCCAGTGAAGACAGACATGTTCCCCTACTACAAGTGGAGCGATGTGAAGCAATTCTACACCGCACGCTGCAATAGTGTGAAATAAGCGTAGGGAGTAGTGGTGACTATTTCACCACTACTCTTACCTTTCCTAAGTTAGGAATAAAAGTCTGATCGGCATTGACATCCCCATGACGCTCTGTGAAGACACGCAGGGTGGGGAAGTAAGTGCCAGCCTGAGTATAACTTAGGGTAGTATCAAACTCCATGTGTTCCCCATTGGCACTCACAGTAGCCTCAGACAGGTTTACTGGCAATGTGAACTCCTTGGAATCATCCAAGCACCAGTCGGCCTTCACTACACGCCCTGTACCCTTAGGCACATCGATGCTCACATGCACCGTGACAGCCTCTCCTGGACGCACGTCTGCACGCTCCTTTCCATTGATAAGCGCCTGCACTACTGCCTGAATACCACCACGAGCATTGCCATTATTGCTCAGCACCACCTGTCCATTGTCTATCTCATAGTCGGACGTTCTGGAAGGTGCAATGCCCCGCTCTGCCCAGTCGCTGATGTCAAGCAAAGCCTGGAAGAGCGTGCTCTGGTAGCTCACCACCTCTGTAGGATCATCAGTCTCACCATGCGTGGCACGATCAGTGTACCACAGGCGGAAGTTGTCCTCAGCGGCATTGCCCAGATACTCCTCCACATGCTTGCGATACCAGTCGCCCTGCCAAGCAAACGCCTCACGATCCCACACAGAGCAGCAGAGAATCATCTTGCCGTGGATGGTTCCTGTAGGCAGACATCCCGCTGCGCCCATCGTAAACATAGGACCTAAAAGCATGGGGCGTTGCGGATAGACAGGCTTGTCCAAATAGCCGCGGAACTGGTTCCACGCATAGAAATCAGGTGTAGGCATCTGGTGGCGATAGTAAGTCTCACAAGCCAGCCAGTTGCTATTATCCACCTGCACCCGATCACCCACCTTCAGATAAGTCAGAGACTCCACCGTATTCACATTAGCCAGCGTCACATAGTGCCCTTTGGCAGAAGTGATCTGCAGTCGCTGTCCCTCACCTGTGCCAGAAAGGATGATGAGGTCGCCACCCATCGTGTGCATCTCCACCGTTTGGTCTATCTCGTAAGCCACAGGCTTGTCCTTCAGCTCGCTGCTCATGCTGGCCCATGCACGATCGGCTGTACCACGATCAGCCTCGTTCATAGGCTCCACCAATCCTAATTTTTCAGCCTCCGACTGACCTAAGATACGAGTCACCCGTGCCTGCGTCTGCACATGATCACGAGCCAGCGAAGCAGGATTGTCATAACCCAAGTAGCCAGGCTTATGCCAGAAATCCTCATTGAAATACGTAGGGTCTGCCCCTACCACTGTGCGATAGAGCACCAAGAATCCGTGTGCATCCATATACTTCCAGCCATACCACGCCTTGATGGGGAAGCCCATGCGTGTAGCCTCCTGCAGCACCTGGCGCTGCTCCGCATTCAGTGTAGCGTAGGGGTCGCCACTGCCACCAGGCTCCAGTGCATCTACGATATCAGCCATCTTGTCGCGCAAGACGCGCAGTGCGTTCATACGTACGCCAAACACATTGGGAATGGCATGCGGACTGCCCAGCACGAAAGGCACAGAGCCATCCCATACCCATTCTGTGCTCTCCACACCACCTGTGGTGCGATAAGCACCGCCACTGCCTCCGTAGCAATAGCCATAGGGACGTGGGCAATCATAGATAGCCTTAGCCACCACGCGCGAGAACTCCGCACAAGCCGCATTGGCACGATAAGCCCCAATGGTGCGATCACGCTGCTGGTCAGGTCTGGAGAGATCGATAGCTCCCCCCTCGTTCGTCTCTACAAAATAAGCCCCATGCTCTATGCTGAAGCGGATAGGACTCAATTCGTCAGAGTAAGCCTGTGCAGATGTCTCGCTATCTGGGAAAGGCGTGATGTACTGGAAGAAACGTCCCGTATAGTCCTCTTTCTCGATAGGGAAATAGAAGGAAAAACGCGTACCATCGTCGAAGCCACCATGAATATAGCGGCAGACCACAGGTGTCTTGATGGTCTTATCCACATCGATAAACGGGTTCTTGAAGATAGTGTCTGCATAGGTGAAAGGCAGCTTTGCCCCTTTCAGGTTCTTGGCTGGCAGGGTTATGCAAAACACCAATGCCAGCAGTGTGAGAATGATTCTTTTATTCATATATTAATAATAAATGTTATTGACATAAAGCACCGCCATCTATCACGAAATCCTGTCCTGTGACGAAGCGGGCAGCATCACTGGCCAGATAGAGGGCGCAGTAGGCGATGTCTTCCGCCTCCCCTAAGATATGCAGTGGCGATTCTTCTTCGAAGTGCTTCTTCAGCTCTGGACGTTCCAGCACGCCACGCGTCATCTCCGTGAGCACAAATCCCGGATAGATGACATTCACGCGTACCCCCTTTTCGCCTAAGCGCTTAGCAAGCGTATGCGAGTAGCTGCGGATAGCCCCTTTAGCAGCCGTATAGACCAATGGGCCGTTGCACTTCAGGGCTGCAAGGGAAGCAATGTTGATGATGCTGCCTCCGCTCTGTGCTGCGATATGCGGCCATGCGTACTTGCTCATCATAAACACACTGTTGAAGTCCACCTTCATCACCTTCTCAAAGTTGGCTGTATCCATCTCTTTCTCCAAGTCACCATGCGCTCCCTGCGTCCCTGCGCTGTTGATCAGCACATCCATACGTCCGAAAGCCTGCACACAAGCCTCTACCGTTTTCTGGCAATTTTCCTCCACACTGAGATCTGCCACCGCATAGGCACAAGCCCCACCAGCAGCCTCTATCTCTGCCTTCACCTGCAAGGCACGCTCCTCAACGATGTCAGCAATGAAAATCTTGGCCCCTGCTGAGGAGAGCAACTTGGCGCAACTCTTTCCGATACCGGCTCCTCCGCCAGTGATAAGGGCGATTTTACCATCTACCCTAAATGCTTCTAATCCTTTCATATCTGATTCACATTATTATATCTATAATTTACTCCCAATCGTCGGAACGGAAAGGGAAGAGGGGCAGACCACCCATGTTGGCCACATTGCCAAGCTGGAAATTGCGGAAGCAATAGCGCACAGCCACAGGATGAGGCACTTCCGGAGAGGTGAGGGTGATGCGATTGCCAGCGCCATAGAGGGGCAAAGTGCCCTCTGCGGGATGGAACACACGATCTTCACCTGCCAATTCAAAGCCCACCATGCCATCAGCCCTATTCAGTCCGCCAAAGACATTGTCGAGTATCACGAACGCCTTGTTGTCCTTGAACTCTACGCTGGAGAACGAAGGACTCTCGCAGATAAATCCCTCCACGCCATAAGTCTTGGAGAGAGCCAAATATGCCAGACGCTCGCCCACCTTCCGCTTCTGCGTAGGGTGAATCTGTTCGATTTCGTAAGGATAGACAGCATCGTTGGTACATACCAAGCCACTGTTTGGAATCAGGCTCAGCGCACGGAACTGCTGTTCCTGCAGGCGGGCATTCTCGTCCTTCTGAGGTTCAGAGAAGTTGAATGGCGCAATCTGTACGAAGTAGAAAGGGATCTCCCCACAGTCGAACTCCTCACGCCACTGCTTCACCATCAGTGCCAAGCGCTCACTGTAGCGATTGCCAGGATCCCCCACATTGGAGCAACCTTGATAGAAGATGATGCCACCTACGGTATAGTTCAGCACAGGATGCATGGTACCATTGTACCACATCATAGGATAGTGCATGTCAGTGCGATACTTCTGGCGGATCTCTATAGAGTCGGTAGGCTCATCGGTATAGCGCTTCAGGTTCTCCTCATTCAGCCAGCCTTCCACACGACTGCCCCCCTTGTTGGCCTCGATGATGCCTACAGGGATATCCAGCGTGCGACTCACCAAGCGAGCGAAGAAATAGCCCGTAGCACTGGTGTTCTGCACCGTCTTGTTATCCACCACCTCCCAGTGACAATTGGCATCGTCCTGCGGATGCTGACGAATTACGCTGGGCACCTTCACATGGTGAATGCCTCGATTCCTCACGGCATCTGCCACCACATCGTTGTAGCCCTCCACGGGGCACATGTTGAATCCCTTCACAGGCATTTCCATATTGCTCTGTCCTGCAGCCACCCACACCTCACCAGAGAGGATGCCGCTGAGCGTGAGCTTCTCCCCATCGTCGAAGGTGATGCTCAGCTCCTCGAAGCTGGCCTTAGGCGTGTGTACAGTCGTCTTCCAGTTGCCCTGAGCATCAGCCTTAACTGTGCTAACAGCCGTACTCCAAGAAACCGTCACCTTGACGGTAGCGTTAGGGGTAGCCTTGCCCCAGAGGCGAGCATCCGTATTCTGTTGTAGAATCATGTGATCGCCCAGCAGATGAGGCAAAGTCACCTTCGCCTGTGCCCATGCAGCAGCCAGTGCCAGGCAAGCTATAGTAAGAAAGCGTTTCATAGCCTAATTTATAATATTTTAATCTTATAATTTTTTAATCTTGAATCCATCAATGTCTGGTGCCCAATAATAAGGATTGCTCATGCTCACCGTATTGAAGCCAGGCTCCAAATGCACGTTCAGCGTCAGCGACTGCACCGTTTCGCTATGCAAGTCGGTCAAGGCAGGCAGAGCTTTGCCATTCACGCTCACCACCAAGTCGCGCGTCTTGGCAGTGCGCAGATGCTTCGCAGTGTAATAAACCGTCATCTCATAGTCGCCACCAGTCTCGCTATAGACATTGCGCCAAACGATGTCATTACCAGCCTGTCCGCCAATGTTGGTCACCACCATACCACCAGAAGCCCCTTCCTCAGGCAGGAAGTTGATCATGCGGCGACGCGTACCCAGCTCGTTGTAGAAAGGCAGGTAGGCCCATTCAGCCTCATAGGTATCTGCCTCCAAGCGCTGCTCTGCCTCTGCCCTCACGATGAGCACCCCATGAGGCTGCACCGTATAGCTGAAAGTACCGCTGAAAGCCCCCAAATCCGTATGATGCACCAAGTCGCGCAACTTCACGCTACCCCCCAGCTCCAGCGTCTTCAGGTCGATGTCGAACGTGAAAGGCTCTTCCGTAGGATTATAGAACGCTACAGCACGCGCATTGCCGTGCAACTGCTCTATGTCCTTCACAAACACGTAGCAGTCGCCAAAGCGCTGTGCCACATACGCCTGCAAGCCCAGAGGATCTTGGTCGAGGGCTATCAGCTCCTGGTTCTTCAGCAGTTCGAGAGAAGACGGACGAATGTTGGTCATATCGCACCCTATGAGCAGTGGCGAACTCATGATGCACCACATGCCAAAGTGCACCTCCTCCTCCGAAGGGGTGAGGCTGCGCCCTATCTCCAGCATGTCCATATCGTTATAGTGCCCGTTGCCAGCAAAGGCAGAGAGGTAGAGGCTCTCACCTATGATGCTCTTCACAGAGTTCCAGTTGTCCTGAATATCTCCGCTCATGCGCCAAGAGCGAGCGATGTTTTCTGCCCACGTGCCAGGATAAGCCCAGCGGCAGATGTTGATAGACACATCGTTGCGCCCTGTGCGATGGATAGCATTCACGATATTGGTGTATTGCGCTTCCTCATCCAGACCCAGTTCGCTGCCACCGCAGAAGTCTATCTTGATGAAGTCGAATCCCCACTCCTTGAGGTAGAGATCCAGGTCTATCTGCTCATGCCCATAGAGGCCAGAGCCTATGCCACGCTCATCGTTATCGCCCATAGAGCCACACGTATTCGTGCCAGCATCCGAGTAGATGCCCGCCTTCAGGCCTAAGGAGTGGATATGGTCTGCCACAGGCTTCATGCCATTAGGGAAGCGATCGGGATGCGTGTGCATCAGTCCTGTTTCATCTCGCCATCCGAAGAAGCCATCATCCGTGTTGATGTAGAGGTAGCCAGCATCTTTCAGGCCCGTGCGCACCATAGCGTCTGCCTGACTCTTGATCAGTGCCTCGTTGATGTTCACGTGATAAGTGTTCCAGCTGCTCCAGCCCATCAATGGGGGCAGGAAGTGTGCAGCTTCGCTGTTGGTAGGCTGCTGCTCCGTTGTAGCTTCGTTTTGGCAAGCGGTGAGAGTGCAGGCAGCTGCTGCTAAGAAAACAAGTAATTTTTTCATGTCAGTATAATTATTTAAGGTTTAAACGATGCAAAAGGTGCTATGTTTCTGCAAATGTCGGTAAAATCGCAGAAAAAAACAAAAATTTCAAATTTATTGCGTATCTTTGACACCCAATTATTCACATTATTAAAAGATGAGCTAGCAAGGAAATGAGAAAATGGCGTATTGAAGATTCAGAAGAACTCTACAACATCAGTGGTTGGGGGGCTTCGTACTTTGGTATCAATGACAAAGGTCATGTGGTGGTAACCCCGCGCAAAGACGGGGCTGAGGTGGACTTGAAGGAGCTGGTAGATGAGCTGCAGCTTCGCGATGTCACAGCACCTATGCTCATACGTTTCCCAGACATTCTGGACAGCCGCATTGAGAAAATCTCCTCTTGCTTCCGCAAGGCAGCAGAAGAGTACGACTACAAGGCTGAGAACTTTATCATCTATCCTATTAAAGTGAATCAGATGCGCCCCGTGGTGGAGGAGATCATCAGTCACGGAAAGAAATACAACCTGGGTTTGGAGGCAGGCTCTAAGCCAGAGCTGCATGCCGTGATAGCCACCAACATGGATTCAGACTCCCTGATCATCTGCAACGGCTACAAGGACGAGAGCTTCATAGAGCTGGCCTTGCTGGCGCAGAAGATGGGCAAGCGCATCTTCCTCGTGGTAGAGAAGTTCAACGAACTGAAACTCATCGCCAAGCTGGCACGCCAACTCAACGTGATGCCCAACATCGGCATTCGCATCAAGCTGGCTTCTTCTGGCAGCGGAAAGTGGGAAGAGAGTGGGGGCGACGGCAGTAAGTTCGGCCTCACCAGCAGCGAACTTTTAGAGGCACTCGACTTCCTTGAGGAGAAGAAGATGCGTGAATGCCTCAAGCTGATACACTTCCACATAGGCAGTCAGGTCACCAAGATACGCCACATCAAGACAGCACTGCGCGAAGCCTCACAGTTCTATGTGCAACTGCGCACGCTGGGCTACAACGTGGAGTTTGTGGATATAGGCGGCGGACTGGGCGTAGATTACGACGGCACACGCTCTTCATCGAGCGAGGGCAGCGTGAACTACTCCATCCAAGAGTACGTGAACGATGCTGTCTCTACGATGGTAGATGCCAGCGACAAGAATAACATCCCACACCCCAACATCATCACAGAAAGCGGACGCGCACTGGCTGCACACCACTCTGTGCTGGTTTTCGAGGTCTATGAGACGGCTACCCTGCCTTCTTGGGACGACAGTGAGGTGGTGGGCAGCGACGAGCACGAACTGCTGCAGGAGCTTTACCAAATCTGGGACACCCTGGGGCAGAGCCGACTGTTGGAGGCTTGGCATGATGCCGAGCAGATACGCTATGAGACGCTCGACCTCTTCAGTCATGGATTGGTAGATCTCCAGACGCGCGCCAAGATAGAGCGCCTCTACTGGAGCATCATGCGTGAAGTGAATCAAATAGCCAACAGCCTGAAGCATGCGCCCGATGAGTTCCGCGGACTGCCTAAGTTGCTCGCTGATAAATACTTCTGCAACTTCTCACTCTTCCAATCGCTCACAGACTCTTGGGCCATCGACCAGATTTTCCCCATCATGCCTATTCAGCGTCTGGACGAGAAACCCGATCGTACCTGCACCATTCAGGATATGACGTGCGATTCTGATGGAAAGATAGCCAACTTCGTGGTCAATGGCCATGTGGCGCACAATCTGCCTGTGCACACGCTGAAGGGCAAGGACTCTTACTATATAGGCGTATTCCTCGTGGGTGCTTATCAGGAGATTCTGGGCGACCTGCACAACCTCTTTGGCGACACCAATGCCGTGCATGTGTCTGTGGATAGCAAGGGCTACAGCATAGACCAAGTGATAGATGGTGAGACCGTGGCAGATACGCTGGACTATGCCCAGTTCAGTGCCAAGAAACTGGTGCGCACGCTGGAGACGTGGGTGTCACAGTCTGTCAAAGAAGGCCGCATCACCCTCGAAGAAGGCAAGGAGTTCCTCTCCAACTATCGTTCCGGACTTTATGGATACACTTACTTGGAGTAATGGATAATTGATAATGTTTAATGTTTAACGTTTAATGTTTAATGTTTAACGTTTAATGTTTAATGTTTAATGTTTAATGTTTAATGTTTAATGTAAAATCCCCTTTGGTTGTAATTAAGGTGGGTGGCAAGATCGTAGAAGAAGACGCTACCCTGCAACGCCTGCTCGATGACTTTGCAGCCCTTCCAGGCTACAAGGTGCTGGTGCATGGCGGAGGCCGCTCTGCCACGAAGATGGCAGCACAGCTGGGTATAGAGACGCAGATGGTGGGCGGACGTCGCATCACGGATGCCGCCATGCTCCAAGTGGTGACTATGGTCTATGGCGGACTGGTGAATAAGAACATCGTGGCAGGATTGCAGGCACGTGGCATCAATGCCCTCGGACTCACAGGGGCCGATCTCAACGTGCTGCTGTCAGACAAGCGCCCAGTGCGTGAGGTGGACTATGGCTTCGTGGGCGATGTGAAGCAGGCCAACGTAGATGTGCTCGCCGACCTTATCCATAGAGACATAGTGCCCGTGATGGCTCCCCTCACACACGATGGCAAAGGCCACCTACTCAACACCAATGCAGACACCATCGCTGGTGAGACAGCCAAAGCCCTCTCGGCCTACTTCGACGTCACGCTGGTCTATTGCTTCGAGAAGCCAGGCGTGCTCCTCGACGAGAACGACGATGCCAGCGTGATACCCTCCATCGACAGGAAGAAATACCGTGAGCTGGTAGAGCAGGGCATCATCTTCAGCGGCATGATACCGAAACTTGACAACGCCTTCAGTGCCCTCGACGCAGGTGTGAAGCAGGTCTATATCACCTCTTCCACAGCCATCGACGGGCAAGGCGGTACACTCATTATACCTTAAAGTAAATTTTTTTTGTTATTCAGCTGTAACTTTTCAGCACTTCAACCGTCTATGTTTATAGAGAGATGCAGGAAATCGACTTTCAAGCAGATGTTCTCCCACTGAAAGACAAGCTCTTCAGAGTAGCTTTCAGGATCACCCTTCGCCGCGAAGAGGCCGAGGACATCGTGCAGGAAACGTTGGTCAGAGCATGGAGCCAGCGGGCCGAGCTTTCCAGCAAAGCGTCCATCGAAGCCTTTTGCGTCACCATTGCCAAGAATCTGGCACTGGATGCACGTCAGAAGAAAGACGCTCAGCACGAAGAGCTTACCCCAGAGCAAGACCAAGCCCCTGCTGCATCTACGCCCTATGATCAGCTGGTGGAGAAAGAGCGCATCCAGATGCTCAGGCAGTTCGTCAGTCGTCTGCCAGAGAAGCAGCGTGACATCTTCCACCTGCGCGACGTAGAAGGAAAAAGTTATCAGGAAATTGCCTCGATGCTGCAGCTCACAGAAGAGCAGGTGAAAGTCTATCTCTTCCGTGCCAGGCAGAAAATCAGGCAGCAGTTTATTAAAACAGAAGGCTATGGACTCTAAACAGGCAGAAAAACTCTTGGAGCGCTACTGGGCGTGTGAGACCACCCTGGAGGAAGAAGCGCAGCTGCGCCGCTACTTCAGTGAGGAAGAGGTACCCTCTTCCCTGCAGCCCTATCGCACCCTGTTCGTCTATCAGCAGCAGCAGTCGGAAGCAGGGCTCAGTGCCGATTTCGATGCCCGTGTGCTGGCAGAGATTGCCGATGCCCCTGTGGTGAAGGCACGTCGTGTCACACTCATCACGCGCCTCATGCCTATGCTTAAAGCCGCTGCCGCCATCGCCCTGCTGCTCCTTATGGGCAATCTTCTGAAGCAGTCGTTCACCGCTGGTCAGAGAGACATCATTCCCACAGACACCATAGGCAATCAGATCTCCGTGCCTTCGGTAGCCCTCACAGACGAGGCCGCCATCGCCGAGAAAGACAGCCTCGATGTGGTGAATGTGCTGAAAGAGTAACATTTTCATTTGCTTTAAACATAATGTGTAGTTAGTGTATTGTTATAAAAGTCTTTAAACAAAAGAAGCTGTGAAGTTTCGTTTCATACAAAATCTCATAAAACGCTAACTAAATAAAGAGGACCCTGCGTGAGCATAGTCCTCTTTATTCTTTTACTCAAGTTTCGGAAGTTCGCAAAGCCCTGAAAGGGCTGAAGGCTACACGCTTATAATCCCTCCCCCCGTGGGGGAGGTTAGGAGAGGGAACGCCTCCTGCATAGTAAGAGTACAATGCTACGTGAAAGCCCTCACCTGACCTCTCCCAAGGGAGAGGGATTGATTAATAAGCACTTGCTGTTGCCTATAATTGAAAATAATAATGTAATAGTTTGTACAGATGGTTTTTTGTACTACTTTTGCGCCCAAATTGCAAACTTAAAAAATAAAAACGGCAATGAATGATATAGAAATTATCCAGAACAAAATCTATGAGATTAGAGGCCAGCGCGTCATGCTGGACAGGGATTTAGCGTATTTATATGGTGTAGAAACAAAGGCTTTGAATCAGGCTGTAAAGAGAAACATACAACGTTTCCCCCACGATTTCATGTTTCAACTCACTGAGGCAGAGCTAACTATTTTGAGGTCACAATTTGTGACCTCAAAAGGAAGAGGTGGTGTTAGATACTTACCTTATGCTTTTACAGAACTGGGGGTAGCTATGCTAAGTAGTGTCTTGAAATCAGAGACTGCAATCGAGGTGAATATCGGTATCATGAGAGCGTTTGTCGCACTTCGTCAATTGGCGTATTCTTTACCTAAGCCAGATAAAACAACTGATGTTTCACAATTGCGCCAAGACTTTGAAGACTTAAAACTAGATATTGAAGAAATCCTTCGCAATCAGAACGACATCAACGAGAAAACCCGCATGCAGCTGGATGCCATCTCCACCGCCCTTGCAGAGTTGCAAGCCAAGCCAAAGGAAGAAAAGCCTCGACGCCGCATTGGGTTCATTCAAGATGATAAATAAGTTTCGGAAGTTCGCAAAGCCCTGAAAGGCATAAGTCCACACACTTACAATCCCTCCCCCCATGGGGGAGGTTAGGAGAGGGTACGCACGCTGCATAGCATGAGACGGCTATGTGAAAGTCCTCACCTAACCTCTCCCAGAGGGAGAGGGACTAATTTGCGAAACTTGAATACCATCTACTTCCACAAAGTCGATGGCCAGAGCATGGACATGCAGGAGGTAACGCCAAGCGAGGTGCCGATGGCTGTCAAAAACGCTACTGCCCTCTGGATAACGTATTCCCGAAGCACTTTCTTGCTTTTGATAGCAGTTAAGGATAAGGTATGTGTGCATGTATTTTTGGAAGAAATTGAAATGAAATGAGAATTGTGGCATGGATGCCCATGATATTCTGCTGCAAGATGCATAAATATACAATCGCGACATTAACTCCACCACCCACTCCAAATGCCAAAAACGAACTCCCTCGTGAGGTCGTAAAAACTGCCTCACGGGGAAAGTCAAATGACCTCGCGAGGCTATTACTATCTGAA
>CADALZ010000029.1 GCA_902788865.1 uncultured Bacteroidales bacterium
ACAATGACAACTGCTTCTAAAGGATGTACAATATATGGGAAACCCTTACCTTTACGCTCAGTATTGGCATGAGCTTTCACTGCAAAACATATAGCTCGAGATTATGCAAAGATTGGTGATGAATTGTGGACACGTTTTCATGTTAGTGACCCACAAGAACATGCATGGCATTATTATGGTCTCATGCAATCTTTGTCTGCGTTGAGTGATACAGCTGCTTTTCAGGAGTTTGCTACGTTGGTAAAGCAAGTTTTTGAAGAAAAGATTTTGCTATAAACTTGAAACTATAAATTCTTAAACAGTAAACTAATTATGGGAATGGTTATTGGAATTGACGTGGGTGGTTCTACCACTAAGATTGTTGGAATAGATGAAAACAATCAAATCATTCAGCCAATGTTTATAACAGCAGCAGATCCTGTTACATCGTTGTTTGGCGCATTTGGGAAATATCTACATGATAATAACATTAAACTGGAAGATATAGAACAGGTGATGGTGACTGGTGTTGGTAGCGCTTTTGTTACAACTCCTATTTATAATTTACCTACTCAGATGGTTGACGAATTTACAGCAGATGGTTTGGGCGCACGTCATTACATTGGGATAGACAAATTAATTGTTGTGAGCATGGGTACAGGTACTACATTTGTAAAAATTGATCATGACGAAATTAAACACATTGGAGGTATGGGCATTGGAGGCGGTACTCTCCAAGGTCTATCAAATTTATTACTCAAAGCTCATGATATCAGTCAAGTAGCTGAGTTCGCTTTGCAAGGCGATCATACAAAAGTCGATTTGCTGATAGGAGATGTGTGTAAATCCGATCTCCCTGGCTTGCCTCTCCATGCTACTGCATCCCTTCTTGGTAAAGCACATAGCGATTCTTCTAAAGTTGATATAGCTGCAGGTATTATTGTTACAGTATTACAAACAATTGGTAGCGGTGCAGTGCTTTGTTCTCTGAATTCTGGCATAAAGGATTTCGTGATGATTGGTAACCTTACCCGAATGCCCCAATGTAAAGATGTTTTCAATGAATTGGAAGGCCTTTATGGTGTGCGTTTCCATATTCCTCCGTATGCAGAATACAGTACAGCCATTGGTGCTGCTCTTACCTATTTAAAAAATAAAGGGAAAAAAATGCCAAAACAGTTTGTCGGATGAAATAAAAGTCGTAACTTTGCCGCGTTTTTCAGACAACATAATGTCTAACACAATTAATTATTAAACAAATTATTAACAAAAATGGAAAACTTAAAGAACATTCAGCCACTTGATGAGTTCAATTGGGAGGCTTATGAAAGTGGAGAAGCTGTTTCTGACGTAAGCAAGGAGCAGCAGCTGAATGCCTATGACGGCACACTGAACAAGGTCAGCGAGCGTGAGGTCGTTGACGGTACCGTTATTTCCCTCAACAAGCGTGAGGTAGTGGTAAATATCGGTTACAAGAGTGACGGTATCATCCCAATGAGTGAGTTCCGTTACAACCCTGATCTGAAGGTAGGTGACACTGTAGAGGTGTATATCGAGAATCAGGAAGACAAGAAGGGACAGCTGGTGCTGTCACACCGCAAGGCTCGTGCATCACGTGCATGGGACCGCATCAACGCCGCTTTGGACAACCAAGAGGTGATCAAGGGCTTCATCAAGTGCCGCACTAAGGGTGGTATGATTGTTGACGTATTCGGAATCGAGGCCTTCCTGCCAGGTTCACAGATCGACGTGAAGCCAATCCGCGACTACGACGTATTCGTAGGCAAGACAATGGAATTCAAGGTGGTGAAGATCAACCAGGAATTCAAGAACGTAGTGGTTTCTCACAAGGCTCTGATCGAGGCCGAGTTGGAAGCACAGAAGAAGGAAATTATCGGCAAGCTGGAGAAGGGCCAGGTTCTCGAGGGCACAGTGAAGAACATCACCTCTTATGGTGTATTCGTAGATCTGGGCGGCGTGGACGGTCTGATCCATATCACCGACCTGAGCTGGGGCCGCGTAAGCGATCCACACGAGGTTGTAGAGCTTGACCAGAAGATAAATGTAGTGATCCTTGACTTCGACGATGAGAAGAAGCGCATCGCTCTGGGTCTGAAGCAGCTCACCCCACATCCATGGGATGCTCTGGATCAGAACCTCAAGGTGGGCGACCACGTGAAGGGCAAGGTAGTGGTTATGGCCGACTATGGTGCATTCGTAGAGATTGCTCCTGGTGTAGAGGGTCTGATCCACGTTTCAGAGATGTCTTGGAGCCAGCACCTGCGCAGCGCTCAGGACTTCATGAAGGTAGGCGACGAGGTAGAGGCTGTGGTGCTGACACTGGATCGCGACGAGCGTAAGATGTCTCTGGGTATCAAGCAGCTCAAGGCTGATCCATGGGAGAACATCGAGGAAAAGTATCCTGTAGGCAGCAAGCACACTGCTACAGTGCGCAACTTCACCAACTTCGGCGTATTCGTAGAGATCGAAGAGGGCGTAGATGGCCTCATCCACATCTCTGACCTGAGCTGGACAAAGAAGGTGAAACATCCATCAGAGTTCACTCAGATAGGTGCCAGCATCGAGGTGATGGTACTGGAGATCGACAAGGAGAACCGTCGTCTGAGCCTGGGTCACAAGCAGCTCGAGGAGAATCCTTGGGATGTATTCGAGACTCTGTTCTCAGTAGGTTCTGTACACGATGGCCAGATCATCGAGGTGCTCGACAAGGGCGATGTAGTGGCTCTGCCTTACGGCGTAGAGGGCTTCGCTACTCCTAAGCATCTGGTGAAGCAGGATGGCTCACAGGCTCAGCTGAATGAGAAGTTGCCATTCAAGGTGATCGAGTTCAACAAGGACGCTAAGCGCATCATCGTTTCTCACAGCCGCACCTACGAAGATGCTGCACGTGAGGAGAGAGCAGAGCAGCGCAAGCAGCAGAAGCGTGCTTCTGGCAGCAAGAAGGAGGAGAAGCCAATGATTCAGAATCAGGCTGCTTCTACCACTCTGGGCGACATCGATGCACTGGCTGCACTGAAGGCTCAGATGGAAGCTGGCAACAATAAATAAGAGTAATCTAAAACTCTAATAAACTTTCCAGAGAGGGGCAGCCTTAGGGTTGCTCCTCTTTTTTGTGCTACATTAGGAAGACTCGGAAATTTGCACTATATTTGCACTCCAGAATGGAGAAGTTTGAAGTTCACATATTAGGTTGTGGCTCCGCAAAGCCTACTACGCGCCATTTTCCTGCCTCGCAGGTGGTGAATGTGCGTGATAAGCTGTTCATGATAGACTGCGGTGAAGGGGCACAGATACAGTTCTGCAAGTCGCGCCTCAAGTTCAGCAGGCTGCAGAGCATCTTCATCTCACACCTGCATGCCGACCACTGCCTTGGCCTCATAGGGCTGGTATCCACCCTCAACCTGCTGGGACGCACGGCACAGCTGCACGTCTATCTGCCTAAGGGTGGGGGAGAGGTCTTTGGCCCTGTGATTCATTACTTCAACTGGGAAATGACCTTCGAGGTGATCTTCCACGAGTTTGACGACAAGGTGAGCGAGGTAATCTACGAAGATCGCTCCCTCACAGTGACCACCCTCCCGCTGGAGCATCGCATGCCCTGCTGTGGCTTCCGCTTCGATGAGAAGCCCACACCACGCCACATCCTGCGCGAGATGATAGATGCCTACGAGATTCCGCTCTCTGAGATAAACCGCATCAAGAACGGAGCCGACTATACGTTGGCCGATGGGCGCGTGATAGCCAATGAGCGGCTCACCACCCCCTCGGACCCTCCACGCAGCTATGCCTACTGCTCAGACACCCGCTATATGCCTGCATTGGCAGCCAAGCTGCAAGGCGTGAACCTGCTCTATCATGAGGCCACCTTCTGTGAAGACGATGCGCAGAAAGCCACGGCACGCTACCACTCCACCGCCTCGCAAGCCGCACAGGTGGCTAAGGAGGCAGGCGTGGGGAAACTCATCATAGGGCACTACTCCTCACGCTACGACGATGAGAGCCAGCTGCTCTGCGAAGCCAGTGCCGTGTTTGAGCCCACTATCCTGGCACGAGAGAATCTCTGTGTGAAGATAGAATAAGAGCTTCTCCATTAAACCTTTTGCATGTTTATGTGTCTAATATACATATACTAAAGACTGAAGATGAGCGCAAGCTACGATGAATATGAAGTAATGGACTTGTTGCAAGACAAGCAGACGGTGAAGCAAGGATTCGCCAAGATGGTGGCGCAATACACGCAGCCCCTCTATTGGCAGATCCGAAGGCTGGTCCTCTCGCACGAAGATGCCAATGACATCCTTCAGAACACCTTTCTGAAAGCATGGCAGAACATCGGCCTCTTCCGTGGTGAGGCGAAGCTCTCTACCTGGCTCTACCGCATAGCCTTGAACGAGTGCCTGACTTTCCTGAACAAAGAGAAAGCCCGCGCGTCTGTATCGCTCGACGACCCTGAAGCCAGTGTGGTAGATACGCTGGAGGGCGATGCCTACTTTACGGGTGACGAGATACAGCGCAAATTCCAAGCCGCACTGGCCACGTTGCCAGCTAAGCAGCGCATGGTGTTCAACCTCAGATACTACGACGAACTCACCTATACAGAGATCTCTGAGATTATGGGTTCATCGGTAGGTGCCCTGAAGGCCGACTATCACCATGCAGCGAAGAAAATAAAAGCATATTTAGAAGAACAAGATTAAACCTTTTGCAGATAGCAGAGTCTAATAAGATAGAAACGGAGAATAGAATATGAAAGAAGAAGACTACATCTTAAAAAAAATTGGAAAGGATAATCACTTTCAAACTCCCGAAGGCTATTTTGAGAATTTCACTTCGGAGATGATGAGTCGCTTGCCCGAGGTGGATTACAACCAGGGAGAGACAGAAGTCTCTACGTGTGAGAAAATCAAGCCATGGGTCTATATGGCTGCCGTTTTCGTGGGGGCTGCCTTCATTCTGAGATTAGGCGGAATGCTGACCAAGCAGGATCCTGAGTATGTGGCTGAAGAAGAAGAGCTGATGGAACGCGAGTACATAGACCAGCTGGTGGATGAAGCTATGATGGATGACTATACGTTCTATCAGCTACTGTCGGATGTGGAATAATAAAAAAGAAAGGTAGGAAGACATGAAGAGATTATTGCTATGCATCCTGATGATAGGCTTGCTGCCTCTCGCACTCTGTGCGCAAAACAACGGCGACAGGGGTGGAAATGTGAGGCTGAGCCGTGAGGAGTTCCAGAAACGCCACGAAGCCTATCTCACCAAGTATGCAGAACTCACCACAGAAGAAGCTGCCAAGTTCTTCCCCATCTACAATGAGCTGGAGAAACGCAAGCAGGAGCTGAACGACCAGTCGTTCAAGGCTATGCGTGAGTCGTGGGGCAAGGAGCTGGATGAAGCTAAGTATAAGGAACTGCTCGAAAGCATGAGCGCCAATGCCATAGCCGTAGAGAGCTTAGAGCGCACCTATTTAGACAGATTCAAAGAGGTGATAAGCTATAAGAAGATTTTCAAGATCAAAGAAGCTGAGTCACGCTTCCGCCAAGATCTGGTGAGAGGAATGCGTGGCCCTGGAGGACAGAACAGGGGGGCTCGGGTGCCCGATGCGCCAAGTAACGACAGAAGGCGATGATCTAAAGGCAGTCTCATGAGGGGCTGCCTTTCTTTTTGCCCCAAATTTGAGGGTCTTTTACACTTTTTAGGGGGTAAATTTACATTTGTTTACAATTCTTATTCGTTTCTTCAGAAAGATTGCCTAATTTTGCATTCAAAATAATGTAGAACTAGTAATCTTCAAAAATGATGGATTTTAAAACTATCTTTGAGAGCCGCTATACATGGATCGAGGGATTCATGCGCAATGTGCGCCGCTATGGCAACAAGCTGGCCATGATCAATCCTGATGACGATAGGCAGTGGACCTATGCCGAACTGAACAAAGAAACGAATCGTCTGGGGCATGCCCTGCAGACCGATGGCATGCAGAAAGGCGATGTGCTGATGCTGTTGCTGTATAACTGTCCGGAGTTTGCCTTCGCCTATGTGGCAGCACATAAGATGCATGGCGTTTGCTGCCCTGTGAGCTTCCGCCTCAGTGCAGGTGAGCTGGCTTTCAACATCGATGACTCCAAGCCTATGGTGCTCCTCTTCAACGAAGCCTATAAGGAAACGGTGCAGGAGGCTCTCACGCTGACTTGCTACCAACCTAAACGACTTATCGTGGTAGGCGGAAAGACCGAAGGAAACGTCATCTCCTACAGCGACTATTTGAAAGGCAGCTCAGAGGCGGAACCTACCTTCGACTATGACTATAACATCTACGATGAGACCACCCGTCTCTATACCTCTGGCACCACGGGCCGCCCTAAGGGTGTGCCATTGACCAGCATCAATGAGGTGCTTTCTGCACACGATGTGATGATTCACTTCCCTATGAGCTATAAGGATGTGACCATGAACACTACACCGTGGTTCCATCGTGGAGGCTTGCACTGCGCAGGTCCTGGCCCTGCCTTCTATGCAGGAGCCACCATCGTGGTGATGAGCAAGTTCGATTCTGAGACTGCTCTGCGCTATGTAGCCAAATATAAGATAACCTTCCTCATTGGTGTTCCTACCGTGCTGGAGGAGTTGGCAGATAATCAGGAGCGTAAGGGATACGACCTCAGTACGCTGCGTGGCATCGTGACGATGGGCAGCCCGCTGGAGCGCTCTGCTTGCATCCGCTATCAGAAAGTGCTCACACCTAATATATTTAATGGCTATGGCACCACGGAGACCTTCTGGAACACGTTCCTCCGTCCGTTCGACCTGCCTGAGAATGCAGGAACAGCTGGTGCCTCTTGCATCGATGATGATGTGCGCGTGGTGAAGATCTACGAGGACCGTCGTGCAGAGCCAGACGATCTGGCAGCACACGATGGACAGGAAGTGGGCGAGGTCATCATCAGCTCACCTGCTAAGTCGCCTTTCCTCTACAGCAACAATGCTGAGGAGACGGAGAATAAGTACTATAAGGGCTTTATCTATACGCACGACCTTGCCACATGGGATGAAAATCAGTTCATCACCATCGTGGGGCGTAAGGACGATATGATTATCTCTTCTGGCGAGAATATCTATCCTACAGAGATTGAGGCAGTGCTCAACAATCATCCGAAGGTGAAAGACTGCATCGTAACCTCTGTGCCCGATAAGGTGCGCGGACAGGTAGTCACGGCCTATGTGGTGCGTGCAGACGAGTCGCTCATCCCCGAAGAGCTGGATGAATATTGCAAGGAGAGTCCTTACATCGCCAACTTCAAGCGTCCGCGTTTCTATCGCTTCGTGGCGCAGCTTCCATTCAATGCCACTGGCAAGAAGCTGCATGTGAAGATCAAGGAAGATGCACTGATAGACCTAAAGAACGGCCTTCTGTATCGCGTTTAAAACGCGTTGCAGAAGACCGTTCTTTAGGTCTAAAAATAAAAAATTATAATATTAAAAAATTAAAATAGGGCGTGATGTTTTCGCTACGCTTTTATTTATATTGAAGCACCTCGAATTTTTTTAATCTTTTAATTTTATAATATTATAATATAGAAAAAGCTGTGGATTCACAGCTTTTTCTTTGCTTCCTCCCACAGCTTATCCATCTCCTCCAGCGACATCTCCTTCAGGTTCTTGCCCTGCTTGATGCTGTGCGCCTCTACATAGTTGAAGCGGCTGATGAACTTCTGGTTGGTGTGCTCCAGTGCATTGTCTGGATTGATGTGATAGAGGCGGGCGGCGTTGATGAGGCTGAAGAGCACATCGCCAAACTCGGCTTCGGCCTCCGCCTTGTCCATGTGGTCGAGGGCAGCCTCAAACTCTCCGATTTCCTCCTTCACCTTGTCCCACACCTGCTCACGCTCCTGCCAGTCGAACCCCACGGCACGCGCCTTGTCCTGTATGCGGTAGGCCTTGATGAGGGTAGGGAGCGACTTGGGCACACCGCTCAGCACCGTCTTGTTGCCCCCCTTCTCCTTCATCTTCAATTGCTCCCAGTTCTCCACCACCTGTCCGGCAGTCTCTGCCACCGCATCGCCAAACACATGCGGATGCCTATAGATGAGTTTCTCACTCAGGCGGTCGCACACATCCTTCATGTCAAATTGCCCCTTTTCATCGGCTATTTTGGCATAGAAGGCCACATGCAGCAGCACATCTCCCAGCTCTTTGCAGATATCCTTCACATCCTCACGCATCAAGGCATCAGTCAGCTCATAAGTCTCCTCTATGGTGTTAGGGCGCAGGCTCTCATTGGTCTGCTTGCGGTCCCACGGGCACTTCACCCGCAGCTCGTCTAAGATATCCAGGAAGCGTCCGAAGGCTTCCATTTTTTCTTCTCTTGTATGCATACTATAAATGTTTTGGGTGCGAAGTTACACATTTGTCAACTTTTTGTCAACTCCTTTCGCCTGTTTTTCGATAGAATAACGCTATATTTGTATCTATTATGAGACCAACACAACTATATCTATATATACTGCTCCTGCTCAGCCTCTGTCTCTGTGCGTCATGTGGTGGGGAGCAGACAGACCTCCAGCGTGCCCATGCGCTCTTTGAGCAAGCCGAGGCCGATGAGGCCCAGCATGCCCACGATGCTGCCATCAGCCACCTGCATGAGTGCCGAGCCATCTTGCAGGAGCATTCTGAAGAGCGTGATTTCATGCGCACAGTGCTCAGCCTGCTGGGCGATGCCTATTTCGAGCAGAAGAACTATGCCGCGAGCCTGCCCGTCTATCGGGATTTTCTTTCACTCTGCGAGACGGATAGGGAGAAATCCATCGCCTGTCATGATATCTCTTCCTACTACGTCATGACGGAGCAGCCCGACTCTGCGCTCTACTATGCCCATCGTTCGTTGAATCATGCCTTGATAGATGCCGATTCACTGAAGACTGCCTATCGCCTGCACTCCTTGGCTTTGGCGCACCATGTGTTTCATCAGCCCGACAGTGCGTTGCTCTATGCCCATCGAGCCATAGACTATGTGCCTCAAGGTCAGCCGCGTGGCACCTACTACTATGCCGTTGGCTCTCTGCTCTATGAGGCCGATGCCCCTGCCGATAGTGTCAGTCACTATATGGCCTTGGCTGCTGCCGATACCACTTATGAGGGCCGCTTCAACACCTATTATATACTCAGTGAACTGGCCGAGGAGCAGGGCGACTATCCTGCGGCCCTCGACCACCTCTATACCTATACCGACCATCTGGATTCGCTCTATACGGCAGAGCGAGGTGTGGATGTGCAGCGACTGATCTATGAGTATCAGACGCAGCTGCAGGTGGCCCATGAGCGTGAGCGCAGTCAGCGTCAGCTATGGTTCACGGCCCTCGGTGCCCTGTTGGTGGTTGCTGCGTTGATCATCCTGTGGCTGAACACCCGTAGGCGTAAGGCAGAGCTTACGTTGGAAGTGAGCAACTTGCAGCGAGAGCGTGAAGAGCAATACCGCCAAAGTGCGGCCTACATAGCCGACAATGAGCGCCAGATAGAGCGCCTCAAGGCACAGCTTTCCGACCTTGGCAGTGAGAACACCGAACTTCGGCATCAGTTGGAACGTCGTGTGGAGAAGATAGAGGCCGAGAATCACTTGGCACAGCTCATCATCACCGATCGTGAAGCACAGCAAGTGCAAGTCAAAGGCTCTGCCATCTATGACGAGCTGATAGAAGCGGCTGCTGCCGATAAGAGCTTGCGTGCGGAGCAGGCGCAGCAAGTAGAGTCGCTGCTCGATGCTGTCTATCCCGACTTTCGTCGCATTCTTTCTGTGAATCCATCAGAAAGCCCCTTCGAATATCAGCTCTCCCTGCTCACTAAGTTGGGCCTCCGAGCCGCAGACATTGCCGTGCTCACCAGCCACACGCCATCAGGCATCAGCCGTGCCAAGGAGCGTCTCTTTGCCAAGCTGACAGGCAAGCCAGGCAAGGCTGTAGATTTTGATAGCTATATCAAGAAATTAGGATAAAGCATTGTTTCTCCCGATAATTTCGCTATATTTGCAAAAACTAATACCCGAAAAGATGAAACAGATACTCTACATATTCACCCTCTGCATCCTGCTGGCCTTAGGCTTCACCGCCTGCCAGACAGAAGACCCTCTGACTTTGGAGCAACAACAGCAGGAAATGAAGAAACGTGACTCCAAGAAGCATCCCAAGTTGGAGTATGTTACAACAACTGTAAACAATAGTGCAACAGTTTCTTCTCCTAAGCAATCTTCAAGGCTGAAATATTCAGTGAAAAATAACGGAGAAACTCTGCATGTCTTTTTCAAGCTGGATTTTGGTGATGCTGTTTCTGTCACTATCAAAGATATGGATAATAATGCCTATGTCCATGAACCAGTTGCTTATCTAAAGAGTGGGAAGGAGTTTGTCATTAATCCAGCCACTCATTTCCCTTATTATTTTGAAATTATCTCTGGCAATATTCAGTTTATTGGCATAATCTCTGAGGAATAGGCACCGCAAAACACATTTGTCAACTTTTTGTCAACATAATTCGGAGGATATATTTATGGTTTAGCTTTTCTTTGCATATAAAACGATGATATGTAATAAGAAAAGACTAGAAACAATGATTGTTCGGCTATTTAAACCATTAGGCTTCACTGTATTGTTCTCCATGTTCTGTCTTCTGCTCCCTGCCCAAAATGTCGTGTTGAGTGGTAGAGTGACAGATTCAACAACAGGTGAGCCTCTGATTGGTGTAAGCGTGTATAATAGTCAGAGACGCACTGGAACAACTACCAATGCTACAGGAAATTATACACTTACCTTGCCAAGTAACAGAGCGTTGGAATTGGTGTTTAGCTATGTAGGTTATGCTTCATATAGTGAAACACTAACCTTGACAGGTAATCGTCAATTGAATGTGGAACAGGAACTGGATACGCAAAACTTACGCGAAGTGCAGGTTTACGGCACACGCCATAACTTCGGAACACAGAGTTCGCAAATGAGTGCCATAGCCATGAGTGCTGAACAGATTCGCCGTATGCCGGTATTGCTCGGTGAGGTTGATGTACTCAAAACGCTACAGAAATTGCCTGGCGTTCAGTCTAGTGGCGATGGTAAGACTGGCATCTACGTGCGTGGTGGTGATTACGACCAGAACCTCTTTTTAATGGATGGAATCACCTTGTATAACCCTGAGCACCTTCAAGGCTTTACTTCAGCCTTCAATGCCGATGTGTTGGATGATTTGGTGTTGTACAAAGGTGCCTTCCCTGCTCGCTATGGTAACCGACTCTCCAGCGTGGTAGATGTGAGTTTGCAAGAAGGCGACATGGAAGAATATCATGCCACCCTTACTGCAGGTATGCTTGCATCGCACGTGCAGGTGGATGGTCCTCTGTGGAAAGGACATACCTCTTTTAATATAGCTGCCCGAGCTTCTTACTTCGGTGCCATCGTAAGGCCATTATTGAAAGAGGTAATCTATGACAATCCTGGGCAGATGGACAACTACAGTCACATGAATTATTTTGACCTGAATGCTAAGCTGACGCATAGGTTTGGGAAGAAAGACAAGCTCTCAGCTATATTCTACATGGGACATGACTCCAACAATGACTCCCCTGATGTCAGCAGCCAGAAAATCACTTACTCAGAGATGAATGAAAACGGCAGAGAAGAAACCACTGTCCACGAAGTTTCCATGAAAAGCCAGCAAGTAAACCAATGGAACAACCTGCTGGGGGGACTACACTACACACATACTTTCGCCCCAGGTTTGCTATTTGACGCCAGTATGAGCTACTCGGGATATGAATACAAGCTGGGCTATGAAAGCTCTACATCGCACAAAGTGAGTATAGATGCTTGGGGTCACCAGGGAGAAGGTGCAGAACTGTATTCTCTATCAAAGAATGAAGATACTGCCGACTATATCTCAGAGGTACATGACTGGCAATTGCGGCTGGGAGTGGGTTACCAGTGGCAAGACAAGCATGATTTCTATGCAGGCATACAGGGTAACAGCATGGAACTAACCCCAAACATAGGATCGAAAAGTGCCATGTACGTCAAAAAGGCGACAAGCAAGGAAGTGGTAAAGGAGACAGGATTGGGAGAGAATCGCTACTATGAAGAGGGGAATGCCGATGAGAATACACTGATAGATAAGGAGCTGTCCACAACTCTGGCTGCATATGTGGGTGACGACTGGAGTGTCAGTCCACGACTAAAGGCTCACTTAGGATTGAGGTTTGCTGTATTCCCATCGGAAGGAAAGGCACGCTTCGCAGTAGAGCCGCGTGTCTCCATGCGCTGGCTGGTGACAAAGGAAGGGGCTGTGAAAGCCGGCTACTCCCGTATGTCGCAAAACATCTTCATGCTGACCAGCAGCAGCTTAGTAACCCCCTCGTCGGTATGGATTCCACTTACCGACGAGATGGACCTAGCTATCTCTGAGCAGGTATCGCTGGGCTACAGCCATGATTTGCCCAGCGGGCTTCAGTTCTCCTTAGAGGGTTATTACAAATGGCTCGACGGAGTGGTGGATTACAAAGAAGGCTCATCGTTCATGCAGGGGTCGCACTGGCAACGCTTGGTGGCACAAGGCAAAGGCAGGGCCTACGGCATAGAGCTACTAGTACAGAAGAACATAGGAAACACTACAGGCCTGCTGAGCTATACCTGGGCCAAATCACTAAGGACATTCGACCGCGAAGGTATGGAACTGAACGAAGGGCTTGAATTTTATGCTCCAGGCGACCGAAGGCACAATTTCAATATCACCATCACTCAACGACTAAGCAAAAACTGGGATTTCTCTGCCGCATGGACCTACCAGAGCGGAAGGCGTGCTCACATCAATACCGTCACCGTGACCAACGGACAGATGGACACTCAGTCCTACCACCAGTATGATCAGTATGAACAAGACACCTTTCTGGGCAGGTTTGAACTCATGAATACCTATCAGAACCGCAACTCTTTCATCTTTCCTGCCGCACATCGTCTGGATGTGAGTCTCACGCATCACGGCAGCATAGGCATAGGTGAAATGATATGCGACATCAGCTTGTACAATCTTTATAATCAGCAAAATATATCATCGGTGTACTGGGGAATTGAACACAACCGCCAAGTTCTTAAAGGCGTATGTATGTTCCCCATCATGCCAGCTATAAGTCTTACTTTAAAACTCTGAATTGCCATGAAGTCAAGTAATTATATCCTATCTCTTATACTCTTTATCTGCTGTTCATGTGAGCGTAACCTCGACTTTATTGATACCACGGTAGATACAGGCCACAACATCACCATCAATGCGCTGGCCATAGAGGGATCACCGCTGGGAGTCTATCTCAACAGGGCGCTCCCAATAGGGAAAACACCGGTAGTATCTTTTCTGCCATTGGAAATAACGAACTACAAGCAGACTGCCGTTCTCGATGCGCAGGTAGAAGCACTGGTGAACGGGCAAGAGAGCTACCTGCTCACACTGGCCAGCGACAGTATGGGATACTGGACTGACTATAAGCCAAAAGTGGGAGACCACATCAAAATCACTGCCACTGCAGGTGACCAAACTCTGCATGCTGAAGCTACCGTACCTGTCAAGCCCTCGATTGAGGTGCTAGGACACAAGATAACAGAGCTTGGCAATGGTTCTTTTACAGACACTCTGATGACAGTAACGTGTCGTATCACCGATACGGGCCCAGGCCATCACTACTATCGTCTGCGCGTGCGTAGTGAGCGCGAGGCCTATGAGCATCTCACGATAGGTGACGAAGATGGGAACGAGTTAGAGCACCGCACCTATGTATTCTATGCGCTGAATGAGAATTTTGATTCTAAAGATAGAATCTTTCATTACAATATAGAAAGGGACACTACTTCACTGTATATCATTCCATTGTATTCTCTGAGTAGTTACATGCCTGACTATTGGCCCTTCTCCTCTACCTTTGATGACACACTATTTGATGGCGGTGAATACACCTTCAGTATCAATGTGCCTAAAGAACTGCAGATTGAGCATCATTCATGGTTCAATAAAGACTATTTCCAATCGTACAGTACGCAGAGGGATGACATTGAACATGCCTACCGCATCAACCCCCGTGTGATGATAGAACTTGAAGCCCTATCACCCGATTTCTTCATGTACTTGAGGTCGATAGAGAAAAATGGCGGGACTTTGCAAACAGATGCAGAACCCGTGAAAGTACATTACAATGCTCACAACGGATTCGGCATCTTCGGTGCCATGTCATATTGTAGGCAGTATGTTGAATTTTAAGAGGCGTTGACAGACTTGAAACCTTGAGTGGAGATGCAGAAATGCACTTTGGAAGCTAAGGATGATAACCTTTGGGTCTTTTTCAAACTGGATTCTAATGATGAGGTGACTGTTACTTTCTCAGATGACTTAGGCCAGACTTTTGTCAACTTTTTGTCAACAAAATATGGAGGATATATTCCCGATTAATGTCTTTCTTTGCATAGAATTATTATAATACAGCTATGAAAAGAATACTTACTTACTTATTTGGAGCATTCTGTATGGTAACAATGCTTACCATTCTTAATGCCTGCAGTGATGATGAGGATTCTATCCTCACTCGTGCTGATGGGGTAGTAGCTAGTGCCGCCTTCGATATGGAACCGCCTACAGATGTGTAACAATTCCCTTATGTGCCTAATACCCCAGAATGGCTGGAACTGCATAGTCATGGCATGCAAGCCGTTTATGCTGCTTTGGAGATCCCAGAGTCTATATTGAAGAATATGTCTTCTGCAGGATTGGTTCAGTCTTTCTTGGATTATACCTATTGTGCGGAATCTATGTTTTGCAGTTCTTCTACTTACTGGATAGCCTTCGAATGGGATTTGGAGAATCATCCTACTACTAAAGACATCTATGCTGTGCTTAGGAACAGGAGCGATGCGGGAAGGGCAGTGATGTATGTTTTCAAGACGTATGATTTCAAGGGTGACCACCTATTTCCTTGGGCGGAGTTTATGGCACTCCACATGATGGCTTCCGTAGATGATATCTATGGTAAATTAAGTAGTGATGAAAAAAGGGCTGCTGTTGCAATAATCCTTCAGAGGTTAGAAGAGTGGAATCGAGAAATGGATGCTTTTGATGGTCAGATGGCAAACCTTGCCAGTTTCTTGGTGGGCAGAATCATGCGGAGCGTGAAGTATGAACCATTGATGAAGCTGCTAAATTCGGACGACAGACTGAACTCTTTCCTTGATACACAGGACTTGATGTGCGATAACTATGACCAGATTCTTGACATAGCAAAGAGCTATATAAAATGAATAACTGAGAAACAATGAGAAGAACAAGCCCAGACATCCGCCAATGTCTGGGCTTTTCTTTCCCAAAAGTCAGGCCGAATTGCAGAAACGCAAGGAGTTATTGCGGAAATACCAAGCATTAGCATAGGTTTTATTGAAGTATTTCTTTTGTAACACTGGACATTTCTGCAGAAATAGCCTGCGTTTTCTTCAGCGTAAAATGAAAAAGGAAGTGAAGTTTTTCTTCCGCTCTTCCGCTAAATCTTATTAGATTATATATTATATGTGTTATCATAGCGGAAGAGCGGAAGAAGAAAACAAAAAAGCTTTCACTTTTTTGTAGTGAGAGAACGATGTCTGGCTTTCTTGCCCCCTCCGAAACACGTGTTAAACAAAAAAGTAGGGAGAAAACTTGTAAGATGTAGGGAGAAAACAGTATATTTGCAGAAAAAGTAGGGAGAAAACGCCATGAGTAAGCTTGAAGAAGTCATTCTGAGATACTTGGATTTGGGTATCAATCAGCAGATAGACTATGAGAAATACTATCTGTATTCCATCATTACACACTCTACCGCCATAGAGGGTTCTACGGTGACGGAGCTTGAAAACCAATTGCTTTTTGATGAAGGAATCACAGCAAAAGGTAAGACGCTTGCTGAGCAGCAGATGAACGTTGATCTTAAAGCAGCATATGAGGAAAGCTTGGCATTAGTTAGAAAGCATTCAGAAATCAGTGTGGATATGCTTAGGCATCTAGCTGCCATCGTGATGAAGGGTACAGGGAAGACCTACCGCACTGCATTAGGCGATTTCTCTTCGGCAAACGGGGACTTGCGCCTATTGAACGTGACTGCTGGAGTGGGTGGGCGCTCTTATATGAGCTTTAACAAAGTGCCTCAGAAGCTGAATGAGTTTTCTCAGAGTCTTAATGAGTCAAGGAGACAAGCTTCAAACTTATCTGTTCAGCAGCGCTATGACGTAAGTTTCGATGCTCATTTTAGATTAGTAACTATACACCCTTGGGCAGATGGTAACGGACGAATGTCACGTTTGCTTATGAACCATCTTCAATTTGAATTTGGATTGATTCCTACTAAAATATTGAGAGAGGACAAGGAGGAATACATCAAGGCACTCATTGAAGCCAGAGAACAAGATGATCTACAGGTATTTCGTGACTTTATGAGTGATATGATGGTGAAAAACCTGAACTCTGAAATCGCACTCTATTTGCAATCTACAGAAGAAACGGTGGGTGAATTTAGTATAAGTAGGGAGAAAAAACCAAAAAGTAGGGAGAAAATCCTTGAACTCCTGGCAGAGAATCCTAAACTCACTATTGCGGGTCTGTCTGCTGCCATCGGCATAGGGGCAAAAGCCGTAGAAAAGCAACTTGCCAAGCTGAGAGCGGATGGGCGATTAAGACGTGTGGGACCTGCTAAAGGAGGGCATTGGGAATTAAACTAAAAAGCTCTCACTTTTTTGGGTGAGAGCTTTCGTTTTATAGCGTAATGCTGATTTACTTGAACAGCAAAGGCACGAACTCGGTGAGGTAGATGCGCCAGTTGCGCCAGATGTGGCCGCCACCAGTCTCCATGTAGGTGTACTTATAGCCATGCTCATCGAGGAACTTGCGATAGTCGGTGTTGTTCTTGAAGAGGAAATCCTCGTTGCCGATGCCTATCCAGTAGAGGGCTGGCTTCTTGCTGAAGAGGGTAGCCAGCTTCTTGTCATTGTCTTGATAGATCGGAGAGATGTTGGCATCCGTCACACCGATGGCAGCAGAGAACAGGCCGATGTAGTTGAACATATCGGGATTGTTCTGGCTGATGAACTTAGAGTGGAAGCCACCCATAGACAGACCTGCGATGGCACGGCTGCGCTTCTGCGGAATGGTGCGGTAGGTCTTGTCGATGAACTTCACGATCTCTGGGAATGCAGTCTCGAAGCTGCCTTCCATCGTCTTTGGCAGGCCCATAGATGGCACATTGTAGCCCGTAGAAGTCTCCAGAGGAGCAGCTTCCATAGCGATGTTGCCATTGGTCATCACCACGATCATAGGCTGAGCCTTGCTCTGAGCGATGAGGTTGTCGAGCACCTGAGCCGTGCGGCCTTGGGTGATCCAAGCCTCTTCATCGCCACCAATGCCATGCAGCAGATAGAACACAGGATAGCGTTTGCCACTGGTCTCATAGCCTGCTGGGGTATAGACCGTCATACGGCGATTGATGCCTTCATAATCGCTGTGATACCAGATGCGTGAAACGGTGCCATGGGGCACATCATGCACAGCATAGAGGTCGGAGCGAGCTCCTGGCTCTGTCACCAACAGGATGTTGGTCAGTGAAGCTACATCGCGGTTCACTGCCACATTATTCATATCGAGGGTGCGCTGACCATCGATGATGAAGTTGTAGGTGTACATCTCAGGAGCCACAGGTGCTGGCGTGGTATATTCCCACACACCGTCTTTCTCTGTCATATCAGCCGTGCGGCCTTCAATGCAGTCGCCTGTCACCTGTACGGTGATGGCCTTAGGAGCACGAACGCGGAACGTCACTGTCTTGTCCGCATTGATTTCAGGAGAGGTCACGCCTCTGCCTTGGAAGATGGCTTGCTGGGCATAGCTCATACCACAAACCATCATGGCAATCATCAGAATAAAAAACTTCTTCATAAGCCTAAACAATTATGAATTATAAATTATGAATTTTCAATCCTCAATCCTCAATTCTCAATTCTCAATCCTCAATTCTAAGCTCTTGGTTTCTTGTGGTGAACAGCTTGCGATCGCCTAAGGTGTCGTTCACACGTGCCACATTCACCCAGAACTTATTCTCACGGACAGATGGCAGTGGGTAGGCCGCTTTCTCACGCCCATAGCTGTGGTTCCAAGTATCGGCCACTACCTCATATTCAGGATGAGGTGCATTCACCAGCACATTGTCAGCCTTGTCGGCTCGTCCGTCTTTCACTTCTTGAATCTCCTCCCAGATGGTGAGCATCACATCCACGAAGTTGTCCAGCTCTGCAAGGCTCTCGCTCTCTGTAGGCTCTATCATCAAGGTGCCATGAACAGGGAAAGAGAGCGTAGGCGCATGGTAGCCATAGTCCATCAGACGCTTGGCAATGTCCAGCTCGCTGATGCCTGCCTCTTGATGCAGTGTGCGGCATTCCAGAATCATCTCATGGCCTACGAAGCCCTGTGCTCCGCGATAGACGATGCCGTAAGTATCTTGCAGCTTGGCTGCCAGATAGTTGGCATTTAGAATGGCTATCTTCGTGGCACGCGTCAAGCCCTCTGCTCCCATCATGCGGATATAGCCATAGGCAATGGGCAGGATGCCTGCACTTCCGAATGGCGCAGCAGATACCTGATTGGTGGCATCGCCAAAGAGGGTATGTCCAGGCAGGAAGGGCACTAAGTGGCTCTTGGCACATACTGGGCCTACACCAGGACCGCCACCTCCATGAGGTGATGAGAAGGTCTTGTGCAGATTCAGGTGGCAGATGTCTGCCCCAATGGTGCCAGGATTGGTGAGACCCACCTGTGCGTTCATGTTGGCACCATCCATATAGACCTGTCCGCCATTGGCGTGAATGATGTGGCAGATTTCCACCACCTCTGTCTCGAAGATGCCATGCGTAGATGGGTAGGTAATCATCAGTGCCGCCAGTTGCTCCTTATGCTCTTCTGCCTTCTGACGTAAGTCGTCAAGGTCGATATTACCCAGCGAATCGCAGGCCACAGTGACAGGAGAGAAACCTGCCTGCACGGCAGAAGCGGGGTTGGTGCCATGCGCAGAGGCTGGAATCAGTACGATATTACGATTGCCCTCGCCGATGTGCTCCAGATAAGCACGGATCACGCGCAGGCCAGTATATTCGCCAGCAGCACCAGAGTTAGGTTGCAGGGTCACACCGTCGAAGCCAGTGATGACCTTCAGCTCCTCGCACAGATTGTCGATCAGTTCACGATAGCCAGCAGCTTGATCGGCTGGTACCAGCGGGTGAATGCCCATGAAGCCTGGCAGAGAGAGCGGCAGCATCTCAGAGGCAGGATTCATCTTCATGGTGCAAGAACCTAGTGAAATCATAGAGTGGGTGAGGGAGATGTCCTTACGGTCGAGCTTCTTGATGTAGCGCATCATCTCCATCTCGCTGTGGTAGCGCTGGAACACCTCATGGGTGAGGTAGTGGCTGGTGCGCTTTAGAGCCTCTGGCAACTTCACAGAAGGCTGTATGTCTGTGATGGTCTCACAGCGGTGCTCTGCAGCCGTAGAGAATATCTTCAGCAGCGTATTCACAGCCTCCACATCGGTAGTCTCATCGATGCTGAGGCCTACGCGTCCGTCGTCCAGATAGTGCAGGTTTACCTCCTTGCTCAGGGCAATGGTTTCTACCTGCTTGATACTTACGCCAGCTGGCAGTTGTATACAGAGTGTGTCGAAGTAGGCGGTGTTTTGCTGGCGATAGCCATAGGAAGTCAGAGCTTCGTCTAAGAAAACAGCGATGCTATGGATGCGCTCTGCGATGGTGCGGATGCCCTCCTCGCCATGCCAAACGGCATAGAAACCAGCCATGCTGGCAAGCAGCGCTTGTGAGGTACATATATTAGAGGTGGCCTTCTCACGCTTGATGTGCTGTTCGCGCGTCTGCAGTGCCATGCGGAAGCAGCGCTTACCATACTTGTCGAGCGACCATCCGATGATGCGTCCAGGCATGTTGCGCTTATACTCCTCGCGGGTAGCGAAATAGGCGGCAGACGGACCACCATAGAACAGTGGCGTACCCAGTCGCTGGGTGCTGCCGAAGACGATGTCGGCACCCCATTCTCCTGGAGGAGTGAGCAGGGCAAGGCTCAGAATATCGGCAGCCACAGCCACCTTCACTCCAGCGGCATGTGCCTTCTCTACCAGTTCGCGGTAGTCTTCTGCCTGACCGTTGGCATTAGGATATTGCAGCACGATGGCAAACACATCTGGGGTAAACTCGAAGTCTTTCCAGCACCCCACAGAGAGGTGGATGCCCTGAGGCACAGCACGAGTCTGCATCACAGCGAGGGTAGGAGCGAAAATGTGCTTATCTACCAGCACGGTAGTAGCGCCACTCTTCTGCTGATCACGCGTGCGCAGCGCATGCAGCATGTTCACAGCCTCGGCAGCAGCCGTAGCTTCATCAAGCAGAGAGCAGTTGGCCAATGGCATGCCAGTGAGGTCGGTCATAGCAGTCTGGAAGTTCATCAATGCTTCCAGTCGGCCTTGTGATACCTCCGTCTGATACGGAGTATAAGAGGTGTACCATACAGGATTCTCAAACACATTGCGCTGTATCACGGCAGGTGTGATGGTGCCATACCATCCCTGGCCGATGTAGCTGGTGAAGAGCTTGTTTTTAGCAGCCAGTGCAGCGATGTGCTGTGAAAACTGATACTCAGTCATAGCTTCAGGTAGGTCGAGTGGCTTCTGGAGCCTGATATTTGCAGGAATGGTCTTGTCTATCAGTTCGTCCAGACTCCCTACGCCAATCTGCTGTAACATCTGCTTCTCCTCTGCAGGGCAGATGCCAATGTGGCGGTTTGCTAATAGGTCATTTTTCATATTCAGATTAAAGTTTTATATGTTAGATTCTCTTTGATTAACGACGGAAAAACGGATTCTCAGCCTTCTCGGCACCGATGGTAGTGGGAGCACCATGTCCAGGATAGACGATAGTCTCATTGGGCAGTACGAAGAGCTTGCTGCAGATGCCGTCTATCAGCGTGTCGAAATTGCCACCAGCGAGGTCGGCCCTGCCTATGCTGCCCTGGAAGAGCACATCGCCAGAGAACATGCAGTGGGCTTCGTGGCAGTAGAACACGATGCTGCCAGGAGAGTGCCCAGGCACATGAATCACTTCCAGCTTGGTGTTGCCGAAGGTCACCATGGCACCGTCGTGTAGGTGCAGTGAGGGAGGTGCAGGTTGTTCAGACAGGGCAAAGCCAAACATGCGGCTCTGCTTTGGTGCCTCTTCTACCCAGTATTCATCCAGCTCATTGGCTTCCGATTTCACATTCCATGTTTTTTCCACAAACGGGTTGCCACAGATGTGATCTAAGTGCAGATGGGTATTCAGCAGGTGCTTCACTTGCAACTTCTGCACCTCTACAAACTCTTTCAGGGCCACTTTCTCCTCCTGATAATAACATCCTGGATCTATGATAGCAGCCTCTCCCGTTTCATCCCAGACAACATAGGTGTTTACGGGAAACATATTAAATTCAAATCGCTTTATCTTCATTTTATATATTTTTTTTGCATTTTTGCATTCTTGCATTTTTGCATTTTAAATCGCTACATGCACCACCTTCTTGGTCTCGAAGAACTCCTCTGTGAAGTAGTCGCTCAGATTCCAAAGCGTGGTTTCTTTCTGGAAAGGATGTGCTTCTGATTCCAGTTCTCCGCCCTTCAGGCAGATGAGGCCATTGGGTAGAGCGCTCTGCTGTCTGCGCTTGATGTTCTTGCGGCAGATGCGTATCAGGTCGCCAAGCGGCATCACCGCACGGCTCACTATGAAATCAAATAGGTGCTTCTCTTCCTCGGCACGGCGCTGGGCAGTGGTCACATTGGTTAGCCCTATCTGCTTGGCGATATCCTCGGCCACACGTACCTTCTTCCCGATGCTGTCCACCAGATGGAACTTCACGTCTGGAAACAAGATGGCCAGTGGAATGCCTGGGAAGCCACCTCCAGTGCCTAAGTCCATTACCTCAGTGCCAGGCGTGAACTGTATCACCTTGGCTATGCCTAAGGAGTGTAGCACGTGGTGTTCGTATAGATTCTGGATGTCCTTGCGTGAAATGACGTTGATTTTGGCATTCCAGTCGTTATAGAGTGCTTCCAGAGCATCTATCTGGGTTTGCTGTGCTTCAGTCAGATGGGGGAAGTATTTTTCTATCAATGCGTTCATAGTTGTTTCTTAATGATTAGGTAATCTGTGTTAAGCAGAGGTTTCAGAGTCTCGTAAGGCAAAACTACGCTGACGGCTCCATAAGCGTATGGGGCTATCTCATAGACATTGTATAGAAACTCGATGGCATCTGCGTAGATGACGAAATTCTCCGTAGGAGTGATCTCTTCTAAAGGTCCGAAGCCTTGCTCTTCCAGTTCTTCCAGACTCTCTGCCTTTACGTCCTTCATCAGCTGTTCACAAATCAACTTGGTCAGAGGCTCTTCATAGCCTGCTTTGAACAAGTCGCTTAGCTTGATGACACGTAAGGTGTGCAGGTCGATATTGGTATAATAGGTGCCATGCATGCCATGTACGCCTCCAGTGTAGGCATACTGATTCACCCGATAGACAAGCAGCGTGTTCTTCTGATAGCGCTCTACGGCACTCTGGATGCTCTCTTCATAGCTATACCAAGAACTGACGACATCGCTATCGGTGGTCTGCTCATCTTCCAGATAAGCACTCTCCAAGTCGTGCCGATAAGTCTCAGCATAGTCGGCTGCATACTTGGCAGGGGCTTCCTCTGCAGGTATCTGGCGGTATTTCTCTCCGAAGGTCTTCTCCACGAGGATGTGGTTCAGGGAGTCTCTCATACGCTCGTCCTTATTGTCGGTGATGTAGGTAAATAGAATCTCCACGTTGGCTGCAGGCTTCTTCTCGTCTTGAAACAGATGAGTGGCTTGATTTATGCTGATCTCAGCCGTTTCTATCCCTATGCCATCAGATAAATGCGAACCACAAGAGGCATTCAGAAGGCATGCCAGCACGAGGATTAACGTATGAATGAGTTGTTTATGAAAACGCATAAATATAATTTTAGTATGCAAAAATACTCTACCTTTACAAAGATAAGACTTCTAAATGAAGAAATGATGCGTTTTAGGAAAAATATTTGTATTTTTGTGGAGATTTATGGAAGTTGCTTATGCCACGATTGATTGAAGAAGACTGGGGACTGGTGCCTTATGCCGATGCTTGGAAGCGGCAGACTGCCCTTTTTGAGGCATTGGTGGAAGCCAAGAAACAGGGGATGCCTACTGATGGAAGACTTATCACCTGTCAGCATCCGCATGTCTATACCATCGGAAGGAGTGGTAAGGAGCAGAATATGCTGATGAGTGAGGAGCAACTTCACCGCATAGGTGCCACCTATTATCATATCGACAGAGGGGGCGATGTGACTTACCACGGACCTGGGCAGTTGGTGTGTTATCCTATAATAGACTTAGAGAACTACGGACTGGGCCTTAAGCAGTACGTGCATGTGCTGGAAGAGGCCGTGATCTCTACCTGCTCTGCTTATGGCATAGAAGCTGGTAGGGTGGAGAAGGCTACGGGGGTGTGGTTGGATGGTGATAATGCGAAGGCCCGTAAGATTTGTGCCATAGGCGTGCGCAGCAGCCATTACTGCACGATGCATGGATTGGCACTCAATGTGAATACCGATTTGCGCTACTTCAGTTACATCAATCCTTGCGGATTTGTAGATAAAGGGGTGACTTCCCTGCAGAAAGAGCTGGGAAGGGAGGTGTCTTTCGAGGAAGTAAGAGAACGATTATTGCATGAACTAATAAAATATCTCCAAGATGAAAATCAAAAGCGCTGAATTTGTCATTAGTAATACCGACGTGAGCAAATGTCCGCAGGCTGGATTGCCAGAATATGCTTTCATAGGCCGTTCTAATGTGGGAAAGTCGAGCCTGATCAATATGCTGACGGGGCATAAAGGATTGGCCATGACTTCTTCTAAGCCTGGAAAGACACTGCTTATCAATCACTTTATCATTGACAAGAAATGGTATCTGGTCGACCTGCCTGGCTATGGCTACGCACAGCGCAGTCAGAAGGTGCAAGGACAGATATCGAGCATCATAGAGCGCTATGTCATGCAGCGAGAGCAGCTCACCAGTCTCTTTGTCTTGGTTGACAGTCGTCTGAAGCCTCAGAAGATAGACTTGGATTTCATCACTTGGTTGGGAGAGAACGGGGTGCCTTTTGGTATCATCTTCACTAAGGTGGATAAGCTAAGTAAGGCCAAAGTAGATGAAAATGTACAGGCTTTTCTGGATACCTTGAGGGAAGAGTGGGAGGAGCTGCCACCTTATTTCCTGTCATCTGCCGAGAAAGGCACAGGTAAGGAAGAGATTCTGGGCTATATTGAAGAAATCAATAAGAGTTTGTCCTAAAAAAAACAGAGGCCGCACCATCACGGCGAAGCCTCTGAATAACCTATAATAACCATGAAAAAACTTTTTCTACTAATAGAGGGAAATCTGTTATTTGATGATACCCAATTCCTTGAAGCATTTTGACAGTCTCGCTACAGCAATGTCAATCTGTTCTTTCGTGTGAGTAGCCATCAAGGCAAAGCGTACCAACGTGTCTTGTGGGGCGCATGCTGGTGGAATCACAGGGTTGATGAAGATACCCTCATCAAATGCCATCTTAGTGACCACGAATGTCTTCTCCTCATCACGCACGTACAATGGGATGATTGGGGATTCGGTAGCACCAATCTCAAAGCCTGCTGCACGGAACTGATCCAATGCATAGTTGGTAAGATCCCACAACTGCTTCAGACGTTCTGGTGAATTCTTAATGATATGCAGTGCTTCCAGCGTAGCTGCAGTAGCAGCTGGAGTCATACTGGCTTGGAAGATGTATGAGCGTGAATGATGGCGAAGGAAGTTGATAATCTTCTTATCGGCAGCGATGAAACCGCCCAGAGAAGCCAATGACTTACTGAATGTACCCATGATGAGGTCTATATCGTCGGTCACACCGAAGTGGTCGCAAACGCCACGTCCCTGCTTGCCGAAAACACCAAGGCCATGAGCTTCATCTACATAAATAGAAGCATTGTATTTCTTCTTGAGTCTTACGATTTCTGGGAGATTAGCCAGGTCGCCTTCCATAGAGAATACACCATCTACTACAATCAGCTTTATAGAATCAGGGGCACATTTCTGCAGCTCCTTCTCCAGAGATTCCATATCGTTGTGCTTATACTTCAGCTGAGTAGCAAAAGACAAGCGACGGCCATCGACGATGGACGCATGGTCTCTGTCATCACAGATCACATAGTCGCTTCTTCCCAGCATGGCTGGAATGACGCCCTCGTTTACAGTGAAACCAGTAGAGAAGCAAAGTGCATCTTCCTTTCCGACAAACTCAGCAAGCTCTTTTTCAAGCTGCACGTGGAGGTCGAGTGTTCCGTTCAGGAAACGGGAACCAGCACATCCAGTTCCATATTTCTTAGTGGCTTCTATTGCTGCATTAATGATTCGCTCGTCATAGGTGAGACCCATATAAGCGTTCGAACCAAACATTAAAATCTTCTTACCGTCAATCAATACCTCAGTGTCCTGATGGCTGTTGATTACACGAAAATATGGGTAAACTCCTTTTGCCATGTATTGTTGAGGCAAATCATATTTTCCCAGTTTGTCAGAAAGTAAACTCATTGAAAATGACTTAAAATTTTACTTAAACATTGTTTCTCCGACCTGTTCTCGTTCAAACAGGCTGCAAAGTTACTAAATGTTTTCACAATTCTTTAATAAATGAGCAATTATTTTTCAACAGGGGGCTACTTTTTCATTATTAGGCATTCTGCGGCAGGGATTCTGAAGGCTGGCTCCCTTCTCCTTTATTGTACTTTTTCTCCAAATAGTGCTTGTGTGAAAGGATGATCTGGTGTCTGTAAACAGCACAGGCCATGAAGAAGTATATACCCGTCTGCAGCCAGAGGGCTCGGTATTCAAAGTGTACATCATTCAGCAGGGCTCCCATATTGTTCATCTTCACGAAGGCATTGATTCCAAAGGTGGAAGGGAATAGATAGGAGATGCCTTTCCAAGCTCCGTGAATGGCACTACCTGGCCATGAAATGCCTGAAAGGAAGAGAAGCGGCAAAGATGTAAATACAATAAGGAGGATGACATTCTCACGATAGCGCACCATGGCAGAGAGGGTCATACCAAAGAAAATACATGCTAATAGATAAGGTATCATGATACAAATCAGATCTTTGAGATGCAAGAGCTGAGGGAAATGGAAAAGATGCGGGATGGCTAAGGTCAGATAGGCTGCCATCACAGCATAGATCATGAAGTAGCACATGGACTTTCCGAACACAATGCGGAAGATACCATTGTAATGTCTGCTGATAGGGATAAGTTCTTCATGCAAGCTGTTCTCTCTGGCTGTTCCAGCAGAGAGTCCAATGCCCAAGATCAGCGTCTGCTGAAGTATCAGTATCAACACGGCAGGGAGCAAGAAACTGCCATAGCCACCAGCAGGATTGAACATAGGTACATCGACATATTGCAGTGGAGCAGTACTTACCTCGTCTTCCCGTTCGGTATAGTTGCCCAGCTTCATGATTTGTAGGTCGGTTCCCATATCGAGTGAGATGTTGGTGGCTGTCAGCAAGATCTGCTTATAATACAAGATGCCACTCATGTCTGTATAGATACTGATAGAAGCTTGTTCCATGCGGTTGAGCTTATCAGAGAATTCACTGGGGATGTATATGATGCCTCTGGCGCCTTGTTGGCGCATCACCTCTTTGGCTTCTTCCATATCGGCAGCATAAGCCACTATCTTTATGCCCTGCGTGGCATCACATCTGCGCAGAAAATCACGGCTCAGTGAGCTGTGAGAATGATCCACTGCCACCACAGGGGCATCCTCTACCACTTCATTGTTGTATGCCCACGAATAGAGTAGGGGGTAGAGTATTGGCACCAAGATGAAGAAGATGAGTACTCCCTCGTCTTTGAATACCTGTTTCATCTCGCTTGCCCAGATGTAGAGCATGTCGTGGAAACCTTCCTGAATGCGACCTATCAAACTTTCTCTATCGATCATGACTCATACATTTAAGGGATATACACAAACTTAAGCATGGCTTTCTTAATGTTGGGTAGCACCAAGAAAGGCAACAACAGGAATACCAGTAAGGCTACATAGTATATCCAGGCATAAGCCACTGGATAACCATTGAAGAGTGTCATCTGGTAAATCATGAAGAAACTTCTCAGAGGGAATAGCCATGAGAGTGCCTGAATCTGAGGATCCATGGCATCCACAGGGAAGGCGAATCCGGAGATAGTGAAACTCAACATGGCCCAAAGGGCACAGATACTCATCGACATGCGCAGCGAGGGCATCAGTCCGAAGGCAAAAACTCCAAAGGCTTGCGAAACCATCACTAAGAGTATGCCATAGGGAATCAGCTGCCAGAAACTACATTCATGGGGGAACTGGAGTATCTCAAACGTATAAATAAGGTAGAACAGCACGATGCCCAGATGCACGATGAATTGTGGCAGCAGTTTCCCAATCAATGCCACATGGATATTGTCATCGGCCATAGCCAACCACTCCTTTGATCTGCCGAACTTCAGTTCCGTACCTATAGAGTAGGCGGTTATCAGGAAGATGAACAGCATCAGGCAACCAGGTATGATGGTGGTGCTGAGATAGAAATTATAGTTCAGATAGGGATTGACCGTGGGGTGGGTATCTACAACGATGGGTTGGAGAAAGGCCATAATCTGGTCTTCCGTGTATCCCTGAGCTTGCATCTTCGCCAATCCTACGGCCGCTGCAGCACGGGTAGCTACTACGCGCATATCCTTATATAATAAGGAACCAGCCAAGAGAAATGAGTTGTTGTAATAGAAAGAAACCTTGGGCTGCCTTGAGGCCAGAAGGTTTTCTGTTGTGCCTTTGGGGAAATAGAAGAACGCGTAAATCTCTCCGCGTTGCATGGCGTTTCTCGCTTCTGCTACGGTGGGGTAGTGGGCCACCACTTCCGTGCTTTGATAGGAGTCGAGCATGCGCGTCAGCCTTCTGGTGGTAGAGGTATTGTCCATGTCCACTATGCCAGCAGGCATACTGGTAGGCAAGCCTTTTCCCAGCAGACTGGTGAAGAAGAAGATAAGGAACAGCGGGAAGATGACCGAACAGAATATGTAAATATGGTTCTTCCCCAGAATCTTACACTCCCTCAGGGCGATGTTTACTATTTTCCCTAAAATACTCATGTTATTCTTCGACTATCAAGCTCATGCCAGCACGCAGCCCTTCAAGCGTTTGGGTCGGACGGGCTTTCACCTCGAATGTCTTAAGATCGTATTGTCCGTTGGCCTTCGTAGCTTTCCATACGGCATAGCTACCCTCATCTTTCATAGAGTAAATCTGCATCTCTATATCTTGGTCGAAGGCAGGTACATAGGCTTTGAACGTATCACCTATTTTCATGCCTTTCAGCAAATCCTCACGCACATTGAATGTGCCCCAGATGTCGTCTGTCAGGGCGATGGTCATAATCGGAGAACCAGTGCCTATCAGCTCGCCTAATTTAGGATAGATTTCGCTGACTTCACCATCCATCTGAGCGATTTGGACGGTTTCGTTGATGTAGGAGTTCACCTCGCTAACCACGCCTTTGGCTTGGTTGAGTTGTGCTTGTGCTGCACGTTTCTCTTCTTGGCGAGCGCCGTTCACAGCCATGTCGTACTGGCTCTTTGCGGCTTCTTCCTGAGCTTGCAGGGCTTTGTATTGTGCCAAAGCCTCGTCGGCTTTCTGTGCACTTACCACCCCTTCATCAAATAGGCGCTTCACGCGGTTATAGCTTTTCTCAGCGATTTCCAGGCCAGCCTTGGCTTGCTGCCAGAGTTGGTAGGCACCTTGAATCTGCTCCTGACGGGCTCCGTTGCGTGCTTGGTCATTGAGCGCAGATGCTGCACTTTCTACGGCTTCAGCCTGTTGCTGCTTTGCCAGAATGTCTGGTGCTTCCAATATGGCAAGTGTATCACCCTTTCGCACTCTGTCACCCTCTTTGACACGGATCTCAAGGATGCGTCCTGGCACCTTGCTTGAAACCCTATACTCCGTTACCTCCACTTGTCCCTGAATAATCTCTGGGGCACGCCCCAGTGCCAGGAAACCTATACCTGCCACTATGGCTACCACTGCTATCAAGCCAAATACGGCCAGCAGTATGTTGGTATGTTGTGATTTTGCTGACATAATAATAATTATGAATTATAAATTATGAATTATTTTAATGCTCAATGTTTAATGTTTAATGTACAATGTTTAATGTTTAATGTTCAATGCTCAAAGTTCCTAACACCTTTTGCCAGTTCACTTCCGAGAGCTTAGCATTGATCTCGGCATCTATCTTTTGGCTTTGAGCCTGCATCCAAGCAGTTTGTGCAGCTAAAACATCGCTGGTAGGAATCACGCCTTCCTTGAATCCAAGATTGGCGCTACGTAGGTTCTCTTCTGCGTGACTGATGTTTTTCTTAGCCATCTCCAGTCGTTTGCTGGCTTCGTTCACCTGGAAGGCACTTTGGTTCACTTGCAGGCGAATCTTCTCCCTCGCATCTTCCAACTGGTAGCGTGCCATCTCCGTGTTGGTGCGTGCAGAACGTACCTTGTACAAGCCCTCGAACCAGTTCCATACAGGAACCTTCAGAATCAGACCTACATTCCACATGCCATGCAGCTTTTTCTCAAAACCATTGAAAACGCTTGGATTGGTGGCAGTATATCCTCCCATCAATGCCAGAGTAGGCAGGAAGTCGGCCCTTGTGAGGCGAATGTTCTGCTTGTTCATCTCGATGGCTTCTGTAAGCATCTTCAACTCAGGTCTGTTTTGTAGGGCGATGTCTTCATCGGCGATGGCCTGCACAGTAGTAGGGTAGATGTCTTGCTTATCTTCATCGGCCAGTGTGAGTGTACCATCCAGAGGGAGACCGCATTGCTGGCACAGTGCCATTTTGGCGAGTGTCAGTCCGTCTTCCACTTGGAGAAGTGCCATTTCGGCTTCATTCACTTTCACGCTGACGCTCAGGCCATCGGCTTTGGTGGCCACACCTTCGCGTATCATCTTCTGCACATCATCGTCCAGCGTCTTCACCAGATCATAGAAAGCCTGTGCCAAACGTTGCTTGTGTTTCAGCGATACTACCAACCAATAGGCTTGGTCTGTATTGTAGATGGTGTTTTGCTCTTCTGCCTCCGTAGCACTCTGTGCCAGTCGCTCAGCTGCATTGGTGATTTTGTTGTAGGCTATTATCTTTCCACCCATGAAGAGGGGCTGGGTCATCATGATAGAGCCACCCCACATGTGACGGGTGTCTGTGCGGGAAGCATCTGCCAAACTCTGCCCCAGGCCATTCAGTGCTTGCTGGAAGGCAGGCCCTGACTGTGCGGCAATCTGATTCAGCGCTTGTGCCTGCTGCATGTTGATGAGGCCCGTCTGCACCATAGTGGTCACAGCACTTGGCAGGTTCTCCATCAGTTGCTGTCCAGCGATAGTTCCCAGATTGCCTAGGGTGCCTTTCTGTGCATCACTGAGCAGAGCCAACTCCTTGTTGCTATAGAGGTAGCCTCCTATAGCCTCTACTTTAGGCAGGTAATTGGTACGAGCTGCTTGACGGTTATATCGTGCCACATCTTGTTTCAGACGGCTGATGGTCAGTTCCTTGTTGTTCCTCAATGCCAACGCACGGGCACTATCAAGGCTCAAGACCTGTGCCTGTGCCACAGTGAGTGTGAAAAGGAGTAATATGGAACCTATGATTCGTCTCATAATATCATGATTTATAACGTTATTCTATTCGGAAAAACTCACTTGTTGCTTTCCGTTTCCTAATTAACAATGCAAAATTATAGCATTCTTTTTTAAACGCAAAAAGAAATCGTCAGATTAACACTCGTTTTGTATAACACAATAAAAGAGAGGATGCATCTGCACCCTCTCTTATATATTATTAAGGTGAAAAACTTAGAACATAAACATTGCTCCAAACACCAGTCTATGGTTGCTCACATCATAGGTGTTTTTCACCCGTCCTTTATGATCGGGTGTGCCATACCAAGCGGTAGTGTAGTTGTATTCCACCCCGAATTTCCATCCTGGGATGTTGTAGGTAAGCTCTGCAGAGGCTGTAGCCAGTTGGTCAACATTTGTACCTACACCTACCAGCTCTGATACCTGCTTGGTAGCTCCGAGGTTCTTCAAGTATCCCAAGAAAGCTCCTCCACGCCATTTCTTGCCATACATGATATTCAGCCAACTGTGCGAGATGCGCAGCGGTGCATATTCCTTCTTTCCTGTGCGAGGGTCTGTACTGGTCACTCCATAGCCACCCAAACCATTGGCTTGGTTGAAGTTCTGGCTCAGGAAACTCTTAGCACTGATGGTCAGAAGGTCTTTCTGATAGCGTCCATGGGCTTCCAGTGTCAGACTATTCACGCGCTCGTCAGTCTTAAAGCCTTCGTCTGTCTTGATGCGGGGAGCTATACTCATGTAGTGTACGGCTAAGCCCAATGTGGAGCTCTCATGACGCACATCGAAGCTAGCAAAGAGTTCTGGCAACTTGCTATTTCTGAGGTATTCGCGACTGCGCGTGTTGCCAGGTCCCATAGAGGCCACCTGTGCCTGCCAAATCATGGCTGCGCGGAATTTCACAGCTTGGTCTTGATACTGGTAGTGGATTTGTGGCGCACGTCCCAGTGGCTGATAGGGCGCTCCTACGTTGAGGTTCATCAGCTCTGTGGTAACAGTATTGTTCAGAGGATGCCATGTCTGCCCCACCAAGAGGGATGACCCTCCATTAGCCAACTGGAAGTATGCATGGCGCATGCGCACAATGCCCAGTGTGGAGCTGCTACCTCTGAAGTCAAATTCCACTTTGGCAGATGTTTTCCAGTTGCCCAGCGCTGGTCCTGTCACATCTACTCCCAGACGGGTATGCATATTGTAGAAGTTGAGATTGCTCACTCCGTTGATGTCTTCCCCAGCTGGATCCAGATTTTTCGGCTTAGGAAAAGAAAGCAACGCCCCATCTACACTCTCGTTGTTCTGACGGCTGTTGAAATAAAGATCGTTGCGCACCTGTCCGTAGATCTTATAACTAAACCCCTCCTTCTGAGCCAAAAGTGGCAAGGCGGATAGGGCAACCAATATAAAGGAAACAAATCTCTTACACATATTCTTATATTTTTCAATTAAACTTCGTTTGATTTTGCTCACGTTCGGCAGAACTGATGCAAGCATCGCTCTGCTCTCACTTAATCGCAAAATTCTCAATTCTCAATTCTCAATTTAAAAAGAGTACATCACTGTCGCATACGGCCTATGATTGCCAATGCCATGCGTATGCTTCACACGCCCTTTAGCATCGTTGGTGCCATAGAAAGCCCGTGTATAACTGTATTCTAAGCCAAAACGCCAATTTGGAATATTGTAGTTCAGCATAGCCGAAATGGTAAACATCTGGTCGATGTTAGTACCTGTACCTATCAAGTCGCTCACTGCCTTGCTGGCTCCGAAGTTCTTGATGTAGCCTCCAAAGAATCCTCCACGCCATTTGCGGCCATAGAGTATGTTCGCCCAACTTTGCCACAGCCTGAGGGGAGCATATTTTTGCTCGCCAGTCTGCAGGTTCTTGGATGTCACGCCATAACCACCCAGTGTGTTAGACTGCGTAAAGTTCTGATTCAGCATGGTTTTTCCTGCAATGGTAAACATGCCTCTTTGGTAGCGGCCATACAACTGCAGGTTGAGGCCGTTGACGCGTTCGTTTACCTTATACCCTTCATCCGATTGCAGACGAGGGCGGATAGAGGCGAAATGGATTACTGTGCCCAGCAGAGAGCCTTGTGGGTTGTGTACCTCTCCCTTCAGCGCTATCTCTGGGATACCACTATTGCGCAAGTACTCACGGCTCTTGCCGTTTGGTCCCACAGAGCCTCCCTGAGCTTGCCATAGCAGGGCGGCAGAGAACTTCACATGCGGATCGTCATATTGGTACTTTATCTGAGGCACACGGCCTGTAGGCTGGTAGGGTGCTCCCACGTTCAGACTCACCGTTTCATTATAGAGCGAGTGTCCTAAGTCATGGCCCAACTGTCCCACAGATATCCAGTGGTAGCCCCATCTGAAGCGGAATACGGCGTTGCGCAGGCGGAGCTGAGCTCCAGTGCCATTCAGTGTGCCACGAAAGTCAATGTCTATCGTTCCGCTGGTAGCGACCTTCCCAAAGGTCGGCCCTGTGATGTTCACCCCCAGATGGGTATGCATATTAAATAGGTTGGCAGACGTAGAGCGATTGATGTCCTTGCCATCTGCATCTATCTGCCTGTCGAGCGGAAACAGCATCACGAACCCCTCGGATGACTCTCTGGCCTGACGATTCTGGTAGTAGAAATCATTGCGCACCTGTCCGTAGAAACGGAATATGCTGCCTTGTTCCTGAGCAGGAAGCAGGGCAGACATACAGAGCAGGAGAAGGGTCCAGAGGCATTTATACTTCATAGTATCACTGTTAGGGTTCTGTTTTTTCGGCGAAGATAGTCTTTTCGCCTCAAATCTGAAAATTTCTTCGGCTATTCTTTGATGTTTTTCCGAACAATGCGTAAATTTACACCCAAAATAACTTTAAATCTTAATTACTATGTTGATGATTATTCAGTTGCTAATTGTTTTATTAGCACTTTACGTAGGATCTCGCTATGGCAGTTTGGCCCTTGGAGCCATTTCTGGCATTGGTCTTGCCATTCTCGTATTTGGCTTTGGCTTGAAGCCAGGTACGCCTCCTACCGATGTGATTTACATCATCATTGCAGCAGTGACCTGTGCAGGTGTGATGCAGGCCTCTGGTGGTATGGACTGGCTGATTCAGATTGCAGAGCGCATGCTGCGCAAGCATCCAGACCGCATCACGTTTTTTGCACCACTTACCACCTTCTTCCTTACCGTGTTGGTAGGTACGGGCCATGTGGTCTATACGCTGATGCCTATCATCTGCGATATCGCCTTGAAGAAAGGCATCCGTCCTGAGCGTCCTTGTGGTGTAGCTTCTATCGCCTCGCAGGTGGGCATCACTTGTTCACCTATTGCTGCTGCAGTGGTAGCATTCACTACTATCTCTGCATCCAATGGCTTCAATATCAGCATTCCGCAGGTGCTCATGCTCACCATCCCATCGTGTGTCATTGGCCTGATGGTAGCTTCTGCATGCTCCTACAAGCGTGGCCTCGACCTCGACAAGGATCCTGAGTTCCAGAAGCGCCTGCAGAATCCAGAGACTTATCAATATATGTATGGCAACTCTGCTACGACGCTCGATAAAGAGATTTCCAAGGACAGCAAGCATGCTGTGTATATCTTCCTTGGTGCGCTCTGCGTCATCGTGTTCTTCGCTATCTTCCAGAATCTGCTGCCTCATTACCCAAAGGCTGATGGCACTATAGAAACTCTGAAGATGAACCTCGTGATTCAGATTGTGATGATTTGTGCGGCTGCGCTGATGATTATCTTCTGTAAGGCACAGCCTAAGAAAGCTGTGGCTGGTGCTGTGTGGCAGAGTGGCATGGTGGCTGTAGTGGCTATCTATGGCATCGCTTGGATGGCCGATACGTATTTTGCCAACTATATGGACCAGATGCAGGCTGCCCTGGGTGGCATCGTGGCACAGTATAAGTGGTCCATCGCTCTGGTGTTCTTCGCTGTGTCTGTGCTTATCAACTCGCAGGGGGCTGTGGTAGTGGCTATGTTGCCTTTGGCCTACTCGCTGGGTATTCCTGGATGGGTGCTGCTGGGCGTGTTGCCAAGTGTCTATGGCTACTTCTTCATCCCTAACTATCCATCAGATATTGCCACAGTGAACTTTGACCGTTCGGGTACTACGGTGATAGGTAAGTACTTGCTCAATCATAGTTTCATGATGCCAGGCATGGTGTGCGTCATCACATCGACTGTCATCTGTTACTTGCTTTCTATGGTGTTCTATGCATAAGGGATTCTTCATAGGTGAGCAGGTGAGGCTTAGGGCCATGGAACCTCAGGATGTAGAGGTGCTTTATGAAATGGAGAACGATCCTGCGTCTTGGGACGTGAGCAACTTCTCCGTACCTTATTCTCGACATGTGCTAAGTGAATATATCGCGCAGTCGCAGAGTGACCTCTTTGCCGATAGGCAGTTGAGGTTGATGATTGTGCGTGGGGGAGACGGTGAGGTCGTGGGTACCATTGACCTCACCGATTTTTCTGCTTTCCATCGGCGTGGAGAGGTGGGTATCGCTATCCGCGAAGCTCATCAGGGACATGGCTATGCCAAGGAGGCCCTTCAACTCTTTGCTGACTATGCTTTCCGTTTCTTGCGCCTCAAGCAGCTTAATGCCCACGTTGCAGCCGACAATGCCCACAGCCTCTCTCTCTTTCAGAGCTGTGGTTTTGAGCAGTGTGGCATTCTGAAAGGCTGGTGGCGGGTAGAAGGGGAGTACAAGGATGTGGTGATGTTACAATTATTGAACATTGAGCATTGAACATTATGGTTTCGCCGTTTCTTTCCGGATGGTTTCATACCGCATAATTAATGCTCAATGTTCAATGCTCAATGTTCAATGTTCAATAAAAGTGATAATCAATAGGAAAAATCCTCAATTCTCAATTCTCAATTCTCAATAAAAAAATGAAGCTTGCTTTATTCGACTTCGACGGTGTAGTGGTAGATAGTGAGAGACAATACGCTATCTTCTGGGGACAGATAGGAGAGGAGTTCTTCGGAAATCCCGACTTTG
>CADALZ010000030.1 GCA_902788865.1 uncultured Bacteroidales bacterium
ATCCACTGACCATCAGTTTGTTAGCCACACACATGCGCCTTTTGAGCGCAAAATGCAAGTGTTAAAAATGTCAAAGAGCATGTTTGACAATGTCAAACAGTGTGTTTGAGGAGGTCAAACATAGTGTTTGGGGTGGTCAGACACTATGTCTGGCAAGCCCATTTTGGCGAAATGGGCGGGTCAAAGGTACTCTTTGACAATTTTAACAAATATCGCCGACCTTTATTTTCACATATTTTTGCACATCCGACCCCTATCCCGCATCTATTTTGCAAGTTTTACCCTGTCAAAATTTTCATACATTTTCGTCCCGAAAGAAAATCCCGCACACTTTGGCACAGTTTTTGCTGTAACACGAAACAGCAGACGCTGAACACAATTTTCAGCATCGCGAAAATATAAACTCACGTAAAATATGATTGTATTGTTAAAGGTTTTGTTATATCAATAATATTCCGTTATTTTGGATAAAATCGCAAACCTTTTGTAAATAAAGGCAGTTCAGAGGATTGAGAAAATCTGGGTTACGAACTGGCAACGGTTCTCATTTCCTCATCCTGCCGTGATTTGCTTGTCAATGAACTCCCGACGCTGAGCCACCAGCCTGTTTCAATGGCTCGTTGTCGGGGACAAAGGTACACAGAATAATTGAGACGGCAAAATAAATTAGGACTTATTAGCAATCCTCCTTACTTCCATATCGGCTCATTTCGCCAGTTGCCTGTAAAGCCTAACTTGCCGTAAGGAATATCTTTGCTATTATCCAGCAGGGAAAGAATCTTTGTTTTGATTTGGTTCTCTGGATATACGGCATTGCAGAGATAGAGCATAGCCGTGATAACTCCATAAGGTTTCTTTTTCTGATTGTCTGTAAATGGGGCGTTCAACCACTTGTCACGATGCCCCTTGATGTTCATAGGCTGCTTGGCAAGGCTCCTGTTCCAAAGACGCGAATGATGGGCGATGATGTTTCGCAGAACGGAAATTGCCTCTAACCAACTTGATAGTTCCTTTGCAGAATATAGTCCAAACTCGTTAGCAATGGTTGCTCGTTGGGGTAACTGGCTCTTCAGATTCTTATACATCTTCGAGAGTGTGCCGAATGTAGCAACTTCCAGTATCATCCATGCATCAGGATTGTCACCTTCCACTGACTCACTATCCCAATTTGAGTGCTTGGCAATGTATTCTTTGGCAAAAGGCTCTGTACTACGCTCAAACTCATACTTGAGGTCAAGCAGAAAGTCCTCGTAGTACTCCATCTTTTCAAAAAGAGATTCATCCAGATACCAAAGTCCACTATCCTTTGCCTGTGACAAATGGTTGATAATCTTCGCCCTCAGTGCCACCTCTATAATCTCAATGGCATCAAAGAGAAACAGACGGAGGCTGCGGTCAAAGGTGTATCGTGCTATCACGTCATCGAAAGAAGCATCTTCAAGGAAGTCATGTTCTGTTTCTTCGTCAATCATATCTGTCCAATAGTATTTCAGACGGAAATAGCTGATATGCGACAGGCATTCCTTCGCATACTCTTCACTTCTGAACTGCATTCCTCTTGAACGGAGCAACCTGATTTGCTCTTCTATTGTACGTGGCTTCTGATTGCACATTGCTGTCTATAAAAAAGGTGACCCGCCAGCAGATCTACGGGATGCCGACGGGTTCTGTTATCGTTTGATTAGATAATCTGCTCTAGCTCGGTCATTTGAAAGCATGCTTTCATGACACTCGCTTACTCGCAGATTTCGGACTGTCTTATCCGAGAATCTTCTTCATTACGGGTGCAAATATAATGCTTTTTCTTAAATAATGCAAATTTTTATAAGTTTTTTGCTAAAAATGGCGGTGTTACCAAGAGAATTTTGTAATTTTACACCTGATTTCTGTGGTCTTGCGCCAATGTGTATAGTCGGACGTGTCCGACGCTCACAGCAAAAGACTGTCCACGCCGAGCCATGTGAGGCGATGCCGCTGCAACAAGGCGGGCATTGGGTGGGAGAAAACAGGAGTCGCGACATATTAAAAAGGCGTCTTCAAGCGTCTTGTCTTTGACATCCAAGAATCTCGCAAATTCGAACGATATTGTCAGAGCAAGGCAACGGTAGATGTCCTCGGGATGTGTTTATACGCTTCCTTTACCGACATTCACACTGTCACAATTGTGCATGTGTCGTGTTTAGGGATTACTATATTCATATCGGCGTGGGCTATCAGCGTTGCTCGTTCAACAATATCGGGCAATGCGAGAGCCTTTGGATGTGGGACGGGCAGCAGAACGGTTCCCACGTCTTTCTTTTATGCCGTATCTCATGTGGTAGAATGTGTCCAGTTAGGGAACACTGGCTAATGATGGCACAGCATAAAAGTAATGGATGTCATACAGATTAACAGTGGTGAATACATAGGCATGAGGGTTGTGGCTATCAGGTCAATCCCCCACATCTCCATATTGTCTGAGAACAATACGCAACAAGAACATATAGAGCACTATGCTCAAGATATGGCAAACCTGTTAAATGAGGTTTATCAACAATACAAGGAGTTATTCAAGCAGTCGGGCCAGAATACAGACATTGCTTTGGAAGTAAGCTGGGTTAATGAGGCTGTTGTTAATCAGCCCTACAAGGCCAAGATACATTTGTTCCTTATATTGCGAAGCATACACAGAATACAAGAACAGGCAGACAAAACACTTCAAGTGCTGCTCGGCCTCATGAAAGCAACACTTGATAGTGGAAGATATGAATATGACGAGTGCTCATTCGCTGACTATTATGGTGTATTCAAGGCGGCTACAGGTGGCGGTGTTCAGGCAATCGTTAAAGAAGAACGAATAGAAGACCTTCAAAATAGTTACTTACCAGCCTGTTATGCATATGACAAGTTGCCTACTGACTATCAAGATTTGAGCCGCATAGCGAATATCCTTATCATGCATCCTGGGTGTGCAGTGTCTTTCCAACTCATTCCTACCTATTATAATAATGAGGAACTCACAGAACTAAATCGCCTAAATCAGAGCGTAAGCATGCTAAGTCAAGGTATCAATGACCGACAAGTTGGCAATGTGAGTTTTACGAATGCGGAGCGAGTAAGCCAGTTATACAAATACTATTCTGACAATCAGAACAGACCACTCTTTCAGTATAACATTATTATAAATGGAGAACTACAGTCATTAAGTGCTGTTTCGACCCGTGTGTTAGGGCAGTTGAATTCCACACAACACGATGCGCCAAACCTTCAGTTGATAAACCTTCCACACGAAAAAGTCTGTGCATCACAGGAAATGCTTTATCCACAGCCTTGGGTAGTAAGTGACATATTGCTTAATCGCAATAGAAACATATCAATATGGAGCAGCGGTTATGTGAGCAATGCCCTTTACCGATTCCCTTTCATCATCACCTCTGAAGAAGCCGCAGCGTTCTTCCGTCTGCCTATTGGTGACGACCGTGTGAATGCCGGCTTGACGGTTAATGAAACAGGGAAAACAAGTAAGACCTATTCGCAGAATCTCATCAACGCTGGCGACATTGAGATTGGAAAGTTGAAATCGTCTTCGGCCAACTCCATAGGGTTTACGCTGAAAGATCTTGCTAAACACATGCTCGTAGTAGGTACACCAGGTTCAGGTAAAACAACATTCTCAGTTGGACTACTTGACCGTTTATGGAAAGACCATCACATTCCTTTCCTTGTTATAGAACCTGCGAAGAACGAATATCGAGCGCTGGTCCAGAGTATTCCGGAACTACAGGTGTTTACTCCTGGAAAGAACTTTATTTCCCCATTCGTATTCAATCCCTTTGTACCACCAAAGAATGTACGATTGGAAACATATAAATCAACTTTAAAGACAGCTTTCGCAGCAGGTGTTTCCATGTCAACTCCGCTTGACAAGATTTTTGAGGATACCATCAACAACTGCTACTCCGACTTTCGTTGGCTTGACTCCTATACCACCGACAACAAAGGACAGACATTCAACATAACGGACTTCATCAAGTGCTTCCAAGAGACATTCGATGAGATCGGCTACACAGGAGATGCAAAGAATATCGGGCGGGCAGGTATTGTGAGACTGAAAAGTCTTGTGAACCTGTTTGATAACTACTACTCCATTCCCATTGAGGATATACTCCAAAAACCGACCATTATAGAACTGGCTGCCATTGAGAATAGCGAGCAGAAAGCCCTTATTATCGCCCTGCTGCTACTCTCCATCCTTGCTTACGTGAATGCTAACTACATAGGTGAAGGAGGATTGCGGAACTTTATCTTGCTGGAAGAAGCGCATGTACTACTTGACGCTGACACTAATGTAGGAGAAGGTTCCGCCAATCCCAGTGCCATAGCCCAGGGGCTTGTTAAGCGAATGCTTGCAGAAATACGCTCGTATGGCGTAGGAATTGCCATTGCTGACCAGTCGCCTCGTAAGGTCGGCATCGACATCGTGGCTCTCACTGATATAAAAGTTGCATTCAGACTTGTAGAGGGTCAAGACAAAGAGATATTAGCCAATTCAACGAGCATGAGTGAGACGCAAATGGCACGGCTAGCTAAACTGAAACCAGGCGAAGCCTTCTTGTTCTTCAACCGCTTGGACGAGCCAGAGGAAATCATTACACCCGACTATCGCTTAAACAATCAGATAAGTATATCCTTGTCTGACGATGGTATCAAGCAACTCTCCACTTATTGGAATGACAAGCAAGACCGTCTGCGTCCGTACCCCGAGTGTTCCTTTGCCCCCTGCTGTGAGAAATGCTGTGACTACAATCGTCGGTTGTTGGCGCGGGAAGTGGCTCGACGAATTTTCAGGCAAGGTATTCCACTCAATACAAAAGAACCAGAATATGTAAAGAAGGCGTTCACAAAGTTTACAAACCTCATAAAAGCAGAATTGAACGACGAACCGTTCACACAGGAACTTCGTACATGTGTCAAGGTGCACTTTTGGCGCAAGTTAAAATTTGAAACTCGTCTGAGAATACGTCCTGCCGATATTGAGCAGTCCATCAAACGTGATTACTAATCCTAAAGCCACCATACTACAATGAAAGAATATAGTGAAGAATTCCAACAACTGCAAAATTACTATAAGGACATTGACCAGCAGTATCAGAATGCAAAGAATGACATAGAAATGAGCCGTAGTCCAGAAGAACAGGATTATTGGCAGTCAAGAGCTGATGACTTGTGGAACCAACGTGATGAGTTAGGATACAAAATTGACACATATGATCACGGGGATGGTTCAAGCGCAGAACAGCAGGACAGTGGCGACCTCAATTCTGAGGAAACGCCAACGGATACGGGACTCGACAATGGAGAGAGTGCAGAAGAAACGACGGATAGCGAGCCTGATTTTTCATTATCGGAATCTGGAGATGACGTTACAGACAGCGGTCCCGACTATTCTTCAAGTGAATCAGGTGATGACTTAACCGACAGTGGCTCAGATTTCTCTTCAGACGAGAGTTCTTCTGATGACAACTTTGGCACTTGGGACACAACTGGAAGTGAGGATGACAGTACGTTTGGAGAATGGGATACAACTGGTGGAGAGGACACTAATGATGACTATGTGGAGGGTGGAGACTACTTCCCTGAGTATGAAAACTCATGGGATCAAGGAGACGACAGCTATGACTCTGGCGATGATGACTACGAAGGAGGCATGGGCAACGGTGGCGGCTGGGGAACCGATGGTGGCGACATGACAGATACAAGTAGTGACTTCAGTAGTGATTCTGCCAGTGATATCAGTGGTGGTGACGTATCAGAATAGTAATAATTCAAAAACATAGAAGATATGAGTTTATTTAGAAAGAACCCTAACGAGGTCGCCTATAACGGCGGCAAGAAGCACATCATTGACCGCATTGAGAATACGGGGGACGGTGATTTGCTATTCTGGCGACAGCCGGAGGAAGATTTTAACACCAATTCTCCGCTAATAGTATATCAAGGAACAGAGGCTGTTTTCTTGGAGAACGGACGTTTTGTGGATGTATTAGGAGCAGGTAAGCACAACTTGATTACCGATAACATACCATTCCTCAGTCGGTTCCGTAATGCGCTTAGTGGTGGAATCAGTACTTTTCCTTGCCGAATATACTTTGTCAAGACTAACGTCAGCAAGGAAATAAACTTCGGTGGGCGTATAAAGGTTAACGATCCGAAGTACGATGTACCACTGCCTATCCAATACTATGGTGGATATAATGTCATCATTAGGAATACGGGCAAGTTTGCTGAGGCTTTGGTTGGCGATGGTCAATACCGTCTGGAACGACAGGGACTTGATGACTGGATGAGGTCACGACTGTCTCAGTCGCTAAATGTCAGCCTGAGAAAGGTTCTGAGGAATTCGGGCGAGGAGCTGATCGATGCCTGTGAGCAGGCTGACATTGTTGCCGAGAAGGTGGCACAGGAATTTGCGCCTGAATTGGAAAAGTACGGAATGGAAATCGAGAAACTGGCTTTCGAGAGCCTTGAAGTCGATGAAAACAGTATAGAATATAGGCAGTTTGCTGACAGCAAGATGGCTAGGGCAGGAAAAAAACTTGATGCTATGGGTGATGTGGATGCCTACAAACAATATGCACAGGTGCAAGAAGGATTATGGGAAAAATTCCAAGGGCGTGAAATTCTTAAGGATCTGGCAAACAACCCTGGTGCTGGAGGCGTAGCCAGTGCCGGAGCGGGTCTCGGCATGGGTATTGCAGCAGGCAGCATGGTAGGCGACATTGCAAAGTCAGTGTTCTCCACTATGCAGCAGCCTCAGCAGCCCCAACAACCAGTGCAGCAAGGAGGTGGTAATAGCCGCTTTGGTGTAGCAGGAGCCTCGCCTGCTGCCACGAATCCTGATGACGAGATGATGAATAAACTGACTAAGCTGAAGCAAATGTTAGATATGGGTATGATTACCCAAGAAGAATTTGAGGGAACAAAGAAACAAATAATGGCTAAAATGTTTGGATTATGAAACAGCGTATCTTATCAGTAATTCTTGGGCTTGTATTCCTTGTTACGTTTAATGCCCTATTCTTCCTGTTGGCAGGGACAGATGTTTGCACTGCAATATGGATATCGTATGGCTTTATTCACTTGGCATATATATTCGTGCTGGTCACTCCGCTGCTGACGGTGAAGACAGACACAGCCCCAATGTTGAACTATACCATCTGGTCGCAGACTATTACATACTTCATCGTAGAACTTATCTTAGGTACTGGTTTTGTTGTATTCGACATAAACGCCCCAAGCGACAGTATCATGTGGCCGCTACTTGTGCAGGGCATCGTCTTTGCAATATTCCTATTTATCCTTATTGCCAACATGATGGCCAATGAGGTGACGCAGAAGCACGAAGAGCAACGCATAGAACAGAGCTACCAGTTTGACAGTGCTGTCGACGACTTGCTTTCATTGAGCCATGAAGACTTTTCCCCCGAAGTAAAAAAGGCTATAGACAAATGCTATAATGAGCTGCGATATGGTCCCCTAAGATCGCATCCGTCTATCAGTGGTATAGAAAATGACATCCGGGATAAGATAGTGCAATTACAGGATTCAATATTAGAAAACGACCCTGAAAGTCAGACGGCACTGGCAAGAGAGTTGTATCGCAGAATACAAGAAAGAAACAGAAAGCTTAAATATATACACTAATCTTTTATTAAATTCATTTTATTATTATGGCAGAATTAGTTCTTAAAACATTCCAGTGCAAGAAATGTGGTTATCCAATTTCTCAACCTGGTCCTTTTGTAGGTGAAGTACGTTGTCCCAAGTGTGGACAGAACCACATGAACCCATTGTATGAGGAGAAGAGCGTTCCTGTACCAGAGCGTATCATCCCATTCAAAACGGACGAAGAAGCATTTAGTAAATCGTTGGTTAATCGTCTGATTAACACGGACTATGTTCCTAAAGACATTTTTGAGTGTATTACACCCGACAGCCTGATTCAGACTTACCTGCCTATGTATCTTTACGAAGGCAAATACCAGTCCTCATGGTCGTGCGATGTAGCATACGAGGCAACAGAAATTGGCACGAATCTTAGCGGTGACCGTCTGAAGGAAAAGAAAGTGAAGAAGTTTCGTACTACCAGCGGCACATCACAGGGAAATTTTGCATTCCTCTGCTTGGCTCATGAAGACGATGACATTCCCCAGGAATTGCGTGAGTTTACATCCACATTCCCATATCATATTCAAGACTCTAAGCCCTTTGACCCCACGATGTTAGATCCAAAGGTGCAGACGCTGTTCTTTAATGCTGACTCGGACGTGGTTTGGAATAAATATGGTGATAGCCTTGTCGGACAGTTTGCAGAGCAGGCTGCCAAGAATCAGCTGAATGGACAGGAAATCAAGAATTTCCATGTATCGTCGTCCTACGACCTAAAACATGATGGTCGTAACGTCATGGTGCCTTTCTGGTTCGTATACTATGGCTACAAAGGACAGACCCATTATTATATGATGGATGGTCTTGGTGAACACGATGCCTATAGTACCCCTGTTGATTCTGAAGAGTTGGCAGCTGTCGAGAAGAACGAGAAAATAAAGAGCTACGTTACATGGGCTTGTCTGTTGACACTCGTATTGTGGTACTTCTTCAATTTCTCTGTAGCCTTCTACTGCCTGATTGTATGGGGTATTGCCAAGTTGGGTGTCAACTGGTATATGAACAAGCAGACAAGACAATTGCTTGATGAGTCAAGAGAACAAAGACGCATCGCTGCTCAAAGACTTGGTTAAATGGTTGTCTCCCTCTCCGTGTTTTAAAGAGAGGGAGACAATTCTTTTATCGCTTCAACGTCCTTTTATGTTCCTGATTGATTTTAAACTGCTCCCTAAACCATTGCGCTATAGGCATCTGATTGATATGCAGGAACAGATTGCGCTTCTCGTCCCTTATCACCTGCGCCGAAACATTATCAGCAAGGGCATTCCGTCTATATTCATTAGAGTGAAGCCAACCACTATAGTTTATAGTGTGCCCATGCAGCAGTTTCTCCGTCTGTTCCTCACTAAAACCGCATTGCAAAAATTCACGCTCCATGTTGAGGAACCGTTTGAAACTTGGGAACCATCTATAAGCCTTGTCTAAGAGACGCTTCAAGTTGCTCACCTCCTGCTGGTGCTGCTCATTTGCTCTGTTCATGTATCTTGCAGACTTTGCATTACCTCGCTTTGCGAACAGCGACCGTTATTTCCTCAATTTTCCTCGAAATGTCTTTTTATGTAGCGAACTGCGTTAATCATACAAAAATTTTTGCTACGTCAGTATTATTTCGTATCTTTGCAGAACGTAACAATTCACTCACAATACAATGATGGACAGAAAAAAGATTTTGGTTGTCGACGACGAACAAGACTTATGCGACATAATAAAGATTAACCTCACAACGGCTGGCTACGATGCAGACATTGCCTACTCGTCGGAAGAAGCGTTGAGGAAAGATTTAACTATATACAATCTTCTTCTGCTGGATGTCATGATGCCTGGAATTTCCGGCTTTCAGTTTGCCAAGATACTGAAAAACGACCGTCTGACGAAGGACATTCCAGTGATTTTCCTTACTGCCAAAGACACGGAAGACGACATGCTGAAAGGTTTCGACATTGGTGCAGACGACTATATTCCCAAACCTTTTTCAGTCAAGGAACTCATTGCGCGCGTCAATGCCGTGATAAACCGCACCTCGAAAAACAACAGCAGCAAGCCACTGAACGACGAATTTACAGACGACATAATATCGTTTAAGGGACTGACTATCAATGCAAACCGCAAGGAAGTAACCATCGACGGCAATCCTGTGTCGTTCACACCGACCGAGCTCTACATGATGCAACTGTTTCTCTCGAAACGTGGAACGGTATTCTCAAGACAGAAACTCATCGAGCTTGTATGGCCTGAGAACGTCATCGTTACAGACCGCACCATTGATGTCAACATCAACAGAATCAGGAAGAAATTAGGCGACTATTCAAAACACACCATCACACGGCAAGGTTTTGGATATTATTTTGAGGAGAACATATAAACGGAAACATATATATGTACATGAAAAAAATGTCTGAAGGGCGAAAAATGTTCATTACCGTAATGAGCATTTTCATTGTCTATGCAGCCGTTTTCATCATCTTCGACGACTTCGACCGCAACAAATTGCTGCAGCTCGACGACGTAGCAGAAAGACACCTGCTTGCCTTTGCCGTGATAGTTGTAGTCATTCTCGGCTTCCTTCTTCACCATTATGCCCTGCGAATGGATGCGCGCATACGTCGCGAACAGACAAAGAAGGAAAAACTGACACGCCGGCAGATGACACAAAACATATCGCATGAGCTGAAAACTCCTGTCGCCAGCATTCTCGGATATACAGAAACCATCATCAACAACCCCGACATTGACGAGCCGACACGGCTTCAGTTCATCAAGCGATGCCACAAACAGGCTCAGCGACTGACAATGCTGCTTCAGGACATATCGACACTCAACCGCATCGACTATGCCGCAGAAATCATAGAAATGACACCTATCAACGTTTCTGAAATAATAAAGGAAGTTGTGCAGGAGACATCGTTTGCACTTGAGGAACAGCAGATGACACTGACAAACAATGTCCCCGACAATATCATAGTCAACGGAAATGCACCGCTGCTATACAGTATTTTCCACAACCTTGCAGACAATTCAATAAAATATTCAGGCAAAAACACATCGATAACCATCAGTGCAACCGAACAAAACAACTACTGGAAATTTACGTTCAGCGACAACGGCAACGGCATACCACAGTCAGCACTGCCAAAAATATTCGAACGCTTCTATCGAATAGACAAGGGTCGCAGCCGGACTATGGGCGGCACAGGACTGGGACTTGCCATAGTGAAAAATGCCATAATGCTGCACGGCGGCAAAATCAGCGCATCAAGCAACAACGGATTACAATTCGATTTTACCTTGAAGAAATAGAATAATTTACATTGAAGAAGTAGAATAAATCAGCGCAACAGCCGACGCAGAGATGCCTTCCTGCCTGCCGGTAAATCCAAGTTTCTCTGTCGTTGTTGCCTTTATTGATATCTGGTCGGCAGCAACTCCACACACAGATGCCATCGTTTCTGCCATTTCGGGTATATGACGGCTCAACTTGGGTCTTTCTGCGCATACCGTCGCATCTATGTTTCCAAGTTCATAGCCTTTCTCTCGCAGCATCTCCATTGTTTTTCGCAATATTATCTTGCTGTCCATGCCTTCCGTTTCTGCAGACGTATCAGGGAAATGAAAACCTATATCGCGCATGTTGGCAGCACCGAGCATGGCATCGCAGACAGCATGTATCAGCACATCGGCATCGCTGTGCCCAAGCAAACCATGCGTATGCTCTATCTTTATGCCGCCAAGCCACAGTTCCCTGCCCTCGACAAGCTGATGGACATCATATCCATACCCTATGCGAAAACCAAAATCAGCCATTTATCTGCGTTTGAACAAGTCCTTGATTCCATCCATGTCAAACGACAGTGTGAAGCGCAAAGTCTGGTCAAGCGGATTGCTCTTTGCTGTCGCAATGACATAGCCTGCATCCAGCGAGAAAACGCTCATCCTGAAACCAGCACCGACAGTGAAATATTTTCTGTTACCCTTCGTTTCACTCTCGTGGTGGTATCCGGCACGTATGGCAAACTGGTCGTGGTAAACATACTCGGCACCTACGCTCCACTGTATTTCCTCCAACTCCTCCTCGAAGCCACGCGGAGCATCGCCGAAACTCTTGAAGATACCAGAAATAGACGACACGTCGTAGTAGTCTTTCTGCACGCGCTGCTGATAGTCTTCCAGACTCTCGCCCTCTTCCTGCTTCGGATAGGTAGGAACAAGAAGTTTGTTGGCATCTGCTGCTATGGTGAAACGGTTGTATTCGTCGATAGGAATCATGAGCGACGCTCCCAGACGCAGGTTTGTAGGAATAAACTCCGAGTTGTCGCTGCCTCCGAAGTTAATCTTCGAACCAATATTAGAGATATTCATACCAAGTCCCAACTGGCACTCGCGCGAACCGAGATTGAGATAGTTCTGATAGTACAGCGACAGGTCGGCTGCAAAGGCAGAGCCTGGCGATGTGTCTTCCGTATAGTCGTAGGTGAGGTCAGAATATATCCATCTCACTGCCGCACCAAGCGAAAATGTTTCCGAAAGCATGAGCGAATATCCCAAGTCAACCGACATTTCATAAGGATTTATCGTCATGTCTGAGCCGCCGTCCATAGAACTTCTGGTGTAAACCTCGCCGAGCGAGAAATAGCGCAGCGAGCCGCTGATGGCAGAATAGTCGCCTATGCGGTAGTAGCCGGCAAGATAAGCCAGGTCCATGTCGCTTACCAACTGACGCAACCAAGGCGTATAGTTGAGTGCGACACCGGCACGCGAGATAGTGAACGGATATTTTGCCGGATTCCAGTATTGCGACACTACGTCTGGGTCGGTAGCCACGCCGGCGTCACCCATACCGGCTGCACGGGCGTCTGGTGCTATCGACTGCGATGTTACCGACGTATTGATAGGGTTGAAAATGTCTTCTTTCTGTGCCATTGCCGTCGTTACCGACATTAGCAAGAGAGCCAGAGTCATGTATATTACTTTCTTTTTCATCTTCTTGTCTTGTGTATGTATGATTTCTTCGTATGGTTCAAGTAAATATATAAACGCAGAATAACTCTATTTATTGTTTATTACTATCAATTTCTTTGCCTTCGACACCTGTTTGCCACCGTCGCTGCTCACGAGCACGCGGTAGAGATAGACTCCCGTTTGCAGTTTCTGTCCGCCGTCGACAGTGAGGTCCCAGTCTATTGTGTATGCAGCGTTGGCTGTAACGCCTCCCTCACTGTGCTTCCACAGCAATCGTCCCGAAGTGTCGAATATCTCCAGTTCGACGTCTATCTGGCTGCCCATGCGGTCATGGCTTATTATGAATGTCGTCGACGTTGTTGCCGGATTGTTCGTACAGTCAACACTGTACAGCGACGGTGTCAGTCCCTTCACTACATTGAACGACAGTGTTGCCGTCGACGAGTTGTTCTGCACATCCCACGCACGGAACTTCAGTTGGTGTCTGCCCGGCTCGAGTTCTGGTATATAATAATGTGTACTGCCAGTCGTATAGCTTCCGTAGTCGAAACGGAAATTATCGTTCAGCGAATATGTCCGTGCCATTTCGCCGTCTATTATCAGCTCCATATCGTGTCCGATGCCTGTTCCCGACGCATTGATACCGTCCTTGTCGGTTATCTGCGCAACGAAATACGGCGTGCAGTTTACGTCGCCTCCATCTGTAAACGATGGCGAATTGAGGTAGCAATATATTGACGGACCAATCGAGTCGTTAGTCATGGTGCCAGTTCCGCCTACTATGAAACTGTTTGTTTCTCCGTGTGCTGTCAGCCGGTGGTCGTCGGTCGTGGCATGAATGGTCAGCTGTCCTGTTTCGTTGGCATAGTTAATATCGAGCGGAACAGCCAGCGAGAACGAGAAGCGACCGTTTTTCACATCGTCGGAACCGTTGAACAGCATCTTCGGACGGTCTTTGAACGTGAACGGATTTGTAGTCTGCTGCGGATGATTCATCTTGCATACAATCGTTTCTTCGGTGTCGCGTACCGTTGCTGTCATCTGTCCGTTGAAATTGCTGACAGTCTCTCCACCATATTCTATGTGTCCGCTTATCTTTGCTATAGTGCCTGCTTGCAGCTGTGGGTAGTCGGCTGGGCGCAAATCCTTTATTTTCACACCGTTGATACTGTCCACCACAACATCGTATGTAGGCAGGTGCAGTGCCATTGCGGGGTCGCCGAGCAGATGATAGTGTATGTCGTTGACATCCCTGCCGTTGATATTATTTTTCGACAGTCGCACGGCATCGCCAAGTCGCAGTGGCTTGCCGTCGCTGTCAAGACTCAGCGCATATCTCATAAACACGCTGTTCATCTTCTTGTTTCTGTCCTGATAGACAGTGCGCGACGTGCTGTAGACAGCCACTGCGCCGCCCTTCTTGTTCAGCACAGCCTCCTCACCTATCGTTGCCATGCTTGCGTCGAACGGCATGATGTCGCATGCATTGATGACCCATAAGGGCAGGTTGGCATTCTGGAAGTTCTGGAAGTCGTCGAGCACGAGCACTCGTTCATGCGACATGCTCGACTCGCTGCCGTGTCCGGCATAGTTCATTATCAGTGCACCATTTGCCTGCTGCTGCTTCACTATGTTCTCAATGTCTGGATAGCGGTTGCCTGTCGACGATGTCTCACGCGTATAGGCATCCCACATCACCTTCTTTATCATGTATGCAGGATGGGCTTTCCTCACTTCTTCAGCCACGTCGTTGATGTCTCTCATGTGCGTGTTCACATTCGAGAGTTTAGGATCGTCGTCGCCCATAAACATTATGGTGTTCTGCCAGTCGCCCGAGTTTTTGTTCTCCATGTATGCGATGGTCTTGTCGGTCATTGTGCGAGCCTCTTCCTCAGTCCTGACAGGGAAGCGTCCAACGCCTACATCCACCTTGTCGCTTACCGTAGGACTGATACCCTCGCCGTCGTCGAGCAGTGCAAACCAGCTGTCGTTGACGTAGCACGAGAACTCGCTGATAGAGTTTTCACTTTCGTATGCCAGCAGGAAGTCGTCGGGCGAAGTCAGTCGCCAGTCGCTGCTAAGCATGCGGTTGTCCCAAGCGCAGTCGCCATAGAGCAACAGGTATTTCGGCATGTCTGCCTCGCTCTCGGCTCGGTCGTATAGCATCTTCATGTACCTGCGGTAGGCGTTGGCATCGGGCGTGCCGCTTGAGAACTCGTTGTACAGTTCGTCTGCCGGCACGATGTTCACTCTCATATTGTCGTTAGCCCTGTGGTATTCCGCCAGACGTTCTGCCTGCGACCTCAGCACCTGTGTCGTTGGTATGATGATGACCATGTCTGCCTGCCCGTGAGCATGCAGGTCTTGGTTTGTTATGTTGTGTACATATTCCGGTGTCGGCAGTTGTGCCGTAGTCAGGCGTGGCATTGGGCGCGGCGTGGCAAACGTGGCTGTAATGTAGTCTACGCGTGCCGTTCCACCCTGCGTTGTCGTTATGCTGACGGTATTGGTTTCCTTCATGTTGTCAACCTTGAAAGCCATAGCCTTCAGCGCTGCCCTGTCGAGCGACGAGCGTGTCGTCAGCGTCATTGTTCCGAGCGTAGAGTCGTTGAGTGCTATGCTCACTGTGGTATTGTTTTCTGCCGACATGCTAACGTACAGTGTTCCCCTGCTTATGCCAGACGGCACCGTCAGCTCGCATTTCTTTGTCTTTCCTACAGTTATGGGGTCGCTTTCGTAGAGGTTTCTGCCACCGTGATACCATGCATAGTTGTCTACTTCGCGCAGCGAGTGATAGTCGTCGTTGGCAGGATAGAAACTGCCGGCGAAGGCGAGCGAGTCGACCGTCAGCGGCTCCGTATCGCTTTGCGTTATGAGATAATAACCATAGTCGCTGTACGGGTTGCGTACTCGCGTGCTGTCGGTAGGGCTTTTCCACGATACGGGTCCTTTGGCGTAGAACAGGCGACGGTTGCCTGCCTTGTATGTCGGCACTTCCTTCAGGTCGTCGGTTGCGATAAGTCCGTCGGCGTCAAACTTCTCGTTTTGCAGGTTGCCGCCGTAGCCGTATATCTTCACTTTGCTTATATCGGAGAATCCTGCCTGACTCACGAGGGCGTCGGTCAGCTGGTAGACACCGCTTGCCGGCACGCGTATCTTTGCCCACTTGCCTTCAGCCAGCACCGAGTGTGCCGCGTATCTCTCGCTTCGTGTGCTTTCCGCGCGCCTGATGCTTCTTCGCTCCGAGCGCTTCAGCGGTGCCGATTCCACGTTGAGCATGAAGCTGACGAGTATCTGCTTCTTGCCGTTTCTCATCACCAGCGGCACAAACGACACGTCGAGGTATCCCTTGCGGCGGTTTATGCTGACGTGGGTTTCTATATCCGGCATTTCCTTCAGCGGCATGCCCGATATCGAGTCGTAGCGTGCTGCCTCGCCTGCCGTCATGTCGAGAAACTCCGGATAGCGCAGGCTTACGCTGTATGTTGAGTCGGCATAGTGCTCACCGAGCGGCATGCTGTAGCTGAAACGCGGCAGCAGACTGTCTATGCGCACTTCCTCTGCCGTGAGGTTGAAAAACCGCTGTGCACCGACGGTGTTCCATGCACATGCGAGCATTATTATCGTGAGTAGCTTTTTCATCATAACATCTTTTATAACGGAAAAACTTGCTGTTTATTGTCTTTTATCGCATAACACCCTTTACTTCACATTGAATTCCAGCACTTTCTCGTCTTCTATGTATCCCTCCAGGTGGTCGTCTATCTTCACTGGTCCCACGCCTACGGGCGTGCCGGTATACAGCAGGTCGCCTGTCTTCAGCGTGAAATACTGGCTGATGTAGCTCACTATCTCGTCTACCTTGAAGAGCATGTCCGACGAGCAGCCCTGCTGCACGGTCTGTCCGTTTATGTCGAGGTGGAAATGTATAGCCTGTATGTCGCGGTAGCGGTCTATCGGTTTCCACTGCCCTATGACCGCCGAACCGTCGAATCCTTTGGCTATCTCCCACGGGTGCCCAGCCTTCTTCAGTCGTGCCTGCACGTCGCGGGCAGTGAAATCGATGCCTACCGTTACGGCATCGTAGTATCTATGGGCAAACCTCACGGGTATGCTCTTGCCCAGACGGCATATCCTCACCACGAGCTCTGTCTCATGGTCTATGCGTCCCATTTCTTCAGGCAGGAAAAACGGCTTGCCGTCCTTCAGCAGTGCCGAGTCGGCTTTGGTAAATATCACAGGCTCGGCAGTGCGCTCGAAGCCACGTCCCATCTCTTCGTTGTGCTTGGCATAGTTCATGCCTATGGCAAAAATCTTCATTGCTGTAATCGTTTTTATGTATGTATTCTGTCGCTGCACCACGCAACGACGGTTTATGGTTACAAAATTACATAATTCCCGACTAATACCATCATAACGTAACATTTTTTAGGAGAAAGAATGATAATGTGAACGGGAACGACAACGGGAACATTAACGTTAACGATAACCTTGACGGGGCGGGAACGATAACCTTACCTTCTTAATTCGCTCGCAAGAGAGAAAAGACTAATCAATTTCGGGCTCGTTTACTGTCGCGTGAGTGCCTGCGAAAGCCGTTTCAGAAATCAGAGGGGCAAAATATGGCTGTATTTTGAAGGTTGTCGTAATTATCTGAGGGTCAGATTGGTAGCGCGAAGTGTGGCGGTTTTGAGGGCGAAAGAGAAGTGTTAAAAATGTCAAAGAGCATGTTTGAGATTGTCAAACAGTGTGTTTGAGGCGGTCAGACATAGTGTTTGGGAGGGTCGGGCATAGTGTTTTGCAGGGCTAAAAACATGAAATAGGCGCCTCAAACATACTCTTTGACAATTTTAACAGTTGTGTCTGGGTTGGAAATTAACAGATTTTTGCAGTTTCAGAGGGTAAAAAATTTCTATTTGGAGAGTTTTTCTCTGTCAAAAGTTTTCATAATTTTCGGGGTCGCAACGGAAGGCGCGAACACTTTGGCACGGTTTTTGCAGGGAGGTACTAACGGGAACGGGAAATGCTAACCTCAACGATAACGATAACGGGAAATATTGACGATGGCAGTCATCCTCTTCAGTGGGGCGGAGAGCGGATGGCGCTTTGCACTCCTCACTTGCAAATAATTATTTGCGTTTCATGCTTGACATAAGCTGTTTAACGTGCCGTGGCGTTGTCGATGTACTCCTTGAAGCTGTCGGGCGCAATGACCTCTATGTCGTCTTTCAGTCCCTTGACAAAGCGTCCGATGCCCAAGAAACTGCACACGGGCATGGCAAGTCGCCAGCGGCTGTCGTCGGTCTGCGACAGATATTGCTCGGCATCGGGGAATTCTTCTACGAGGATTGTCGACGACAGCCGTCCCATGCTCAGCTCTACGGTCTGCGGATTTTCCGACGAGAACATGAAGACGTCGGTGAACATCTGCTTGTGGCGGTCGGCATAGCTCCACCTGAGGTCGATGAGCTCGACGCTCTCCATGCGCGAGAGCTTGAACGTCTTGCACTGCTCGGACGCCAGCTCGTAGCAGCGCACCTCGTTGTTGTTGTTCATCAGCATGAAGGGCTCCACTATGCGGTCTGTCTTCGTGTTGCTGTGGTTTGAGCGGTAGCCGCAAATCTTTATCATCTGCTCGAACTTTATAGCCTCGTAGATGACCGACACATTGTTGGCATGCTGCTCCCTGAGGCGCACGTCCTCTATGATGTTGAAGTCGTAGAATCGCTCCAGCTTCTGCTTTATGGTGCGCACCTGCGGCGTTTTGTCGTCGGCACCCTCTATGAGGTGTCGCAGGAAGATAGCCTCGTCTTCGGTAAAGTCGAGCATGGTGAACAGCTTTCTGAAGAACGGCGAGCGCCGGTCGATATGATAGTAGCGTCCGCGCTTCTCGAAACGGAAGTCGCTGAAACGCAGGAAATCGAAGTAATAATACAGGTTTCGCCGCGAGATGTGCAGCCGTTCGCACAGCTCATCCACCGTGTAGGTCCTGTTTTCGGCAAGCATGAGAATGAGGTCGAGCTCGCGTTGCAGTTTGTCGTGTCGCATGATGATGTGTTTTTGAAGTTGTGATGTTATTCCCCGAAGTCGAAAGTCAGTTCCTGCGGCGGCAGCAGCGTGAACGTGCGCCGGTGCAGCGGCGACGGTCCGTAGAGCCTGATTGCATCGCGGTGCGCCTTCGTGGGATAGCCCTTGTTGTGCTGCCAGTCGTAGCAGGGATAGCGTTCAGCCTGCTCAAGCATGTATTCGTCGCGGTGAGTCTTGGCAAGTATCGACGCAGCAGCAATGGAGAGATACTTGCCGTCGCCCTTCACGATAGTGGTATGCGGCAGCGGCGTGGCGGCGCGACGGATGCCGTCAGCCAGCAACGGGCAGTAGCTGCGGAAGCGGTTGCCGTCGACGATGACCGCCTCGGGACGCACGCTGAGACCGTCGAGCGCACGGTGCATGGCGAGGATTGACGCATTGAGAATGTTCATCCTGTCGATTTCCTCAGCCGTTACAATGCCCACAGCCCACGCTACGGCATCGCGCTCTATGACACGGCGCAACGCCGCACGGCGCTTTTCCGACAACTGCTTCGAGTCGTTGAGGTCGGCGTTACGATAGTCGTCGGGCAAGATGACGGCAGCAGCATAGACACTGCCTGCCAGACAGCCGCGACCAGCCTCGTCGCAGCCTGCCTCTACCTTATTAAAATAATAATGATTTTCCAGCATCGTCTTTCGTTTTTAGTTATAAGCAGCATCGTCTGCAATCGCAGGCGGATGTCTGACTGCAAAGTTAACATTTACTGCGGAAATGACAACCAAAAGTCTTAACATTTGTAAAAATAAGGCGATTTTTAACGAAAATAATCAGAAAACGAACCTTTTGTGCACGAAACTGGGTCGAAAACAAGAAATACGAACATAAAAACCATAAGAAACATGAAACACGAAATGACTATTCGCATGGATGCTCAAGGAGCAAACAGCATGATGAAAACACTGGCGGCAATGCTCAGACTGATTGTTGCACCCCTGCTGTGGCTGCAAGACTACTACTCGGCATGCCTGAACGACGACAGCGAGGGCAACAGCAGGCGCACGGCACGCAAGCTGAGCATGAAAGAGACACTGCAACTGCTGCACGTGCAGGTGGCATTCCTGTTTGCCGTCTTCCCCGTGAGCTGTCCGCTGCTGCTGCGCGCAGTGTTCACAGCATGGTTTGTCATGACACTGAGAAGCGTAAAAAATATATAAATAAATGTGCAGAAACATAGCCACACGACACCATAAAAAGCACAAAACAGCACAAAAATGAAAAAATAATGGTGCAAAACAGCCAAAAACTTTGCTGTCTAAGAAAAAAATACTACCTTTGTCGTTCAAAAAGACATTTATAAAAAATTAAAAATATCAAAACATTATGAACGCACTGTTAGGATTTATATGCTTTTTCGCAGTGGCACTGATAGGCTGGGCCATTGCCGAACTGAAAGGAAAGGCAGACAACTATGTAGAAAACACCGACGAACAGAAAGCCATGCAGACCTTCCTTGACAACCAGCGCAAGGGCGGGTATGAGGAGATGAGCATACGCGACGTAGTGAAAAGCATTTCTACAAAAGGCTTCTCTGCACTGTAAGACAGGCAGGATGCCGCAGAAAACAGCAACAGAAAAAACTTAACTTAATAATAATTTAAAAACAAGAACACTTATGTGGTTATGTAATTCATCTATCGGAAGAAAAGTAATCATGTCTGTAACAGGCATCGCACTTATCCTCTTCCTGACGTTCCACTGCTGTATGAACGTCGTTGCCCTCATCTCAGGAGAGGCATACAACATGATTTGTGAATTGCTCGGAGCCAACTGGTATGCCGTAGCGGCAACACTCGGACTGGCAGCCCTCGCAGTCATTCACATTGTCTATGCTTTTCTGCTCACAATGCAGAACCGTCGCGCACGCGGTACAGAACGCTATGCCGTAACCGACAAACCTGCAAAAGTTGAGTGGGCTTCTCAGAACATGCTCGTGCTCGGCATCATCATTCTGCTGGGTCTCGTGCTTCATCTTTTCAACTTCTGGTACAACATGATGTTTGCCGAAATATTCCACATCGCAGACCCTCTGGGCAACCCTGCCGACGGCTTCGGATACATTAAGCAGACATTCTCTAATCCCGTATATGTAGTGCTCTACATTATCTGGATTGCTGCCATCTGGTTCCACCTCTCACACGGTTTCTGGAGCGCTATGCACACTCTCGGATGGAACGGCAAGACATGGTTCTGCCGCTGGAAAATGATAGGACTGGTTTACACTACACTTCTCATGCTCGGATTCTTAGTTGTTGTCCTGGCATTCGCTTTCGGCTGCGCACCATCACTGTGCTGCGGACAATGCTGCTAACAGGCTAACGGAGTAAACACTCACAAACTAAAAAAATTACAGAAAATGACAAAAGTATTAGATTCAAAAATTCCTGCCGGACCAGTGGCAGAGAAATGGAAAGAATATAAAGCTCACCAGCGACTCGTAAACCCAAAGAACAAACTGAAACTCGACGTCATTGTCGTAGGTACAGGTCTTGCCGGAGCATCTGCCGCAGCATCGCTCGGCGAAATGGGATTCAACGTTATCAACCTTTGCATTCAGGACTCACCTCGCCGCGCACACTCCATCGCAGCACAGGGCGGTATCAACGCAGCAAAATGCTACCAGAACGACGGCGACTCAATATACCGTCTGTTTTACGATACTGTGAAGGGTGGAGACTACCGTGCACGCGAAGCTAACGTATATCGACTGGCAGAAGTATCAAACAACATCATCGACCAGTGCGTGGCACAGGGCGTGCCTTTCGCACGCGAGTACGGCGGCATGCTTGCCAACCGCTCATTCGGCGGAGCACAGGTAAGCCGTACATTCTACGCTAAGGGACAGACAGGACAGCAGTTGCTGCTCGGTGCTTACTCATCACTGTCATGTCAGGTAGAAGCAGGAAAGGTAAAGCTCTACACACGCTACGAAATGGAAGACGTAGTAATAGTAGACGGACGCGCACGCGGTATCATCGCAAAAGACCTGACAACAGGAAAGCTCGTACGCTTCTCGGCTAACGCTGTAGTAATAGCAACAGGTGGATACGGAAACACTTACTTCCTCTCTACCAACGCTATGGGATGTAACTGTACGGCTGCCGTTCAGTGCTACCGCAAGGGAGCAATGTTTGCTAACCCATCATACGTACAGATTCACCCGACATGTATCCCTGTACACGGCGACAAGCAGTCGAAACTGACACTGATGTCGGAGTCGCTGCGTAACGACGGACGTATCTGGGTACCAAAGAAGATAGAAGATGCTAAGGCACTGCAGGCTGGAACAAAGCAGGGATGGGAAATTCCGGAAGAAGACCGCGACTACTATCTCGAGCGCCGCTATCCGGCATTCGGAAACCTCGTGCCTCGCGACGTGGCATCACGTGCCGCTAAGGAGCGCTGCGACGCTGGCTTTGGCGTAAACAACACCGGTCTGGCTGTGTTCCTCGACTTCTCTGAATCAATCAACCGTCTCGGTATCGACCAGATTATGCAACGCTACGGCAACCTCTTCGAGATGTACGAAGAAATCACAGACGTATTCCCCGGCAAGCTTGCCAACGAGATAAACGGCGAGAAATATTACTATCCGATGATGATTTATCCTGCTATCCACTACACTATGGGTGGTATCTGGGTAGATTATGAGTTGCAGACCTCAGTGAAGGGCCTCTTCGCTATCGGTGAGTGCAACTTCTCAGATCATGGTGCCAACCGTCTGGGTGCTTCTGCTTTGATGCAGGGCTTGGCAGATGGCTACTTCGTACTGCCTTATACTATCCAGAACTATTTGGCCGATCAGATCACCGTGCCACGCTTCTCTACCGACCTGCCTGAATTTGAGGAAGCAGAGAAGGCTGTAGCTGCTAAGATAGACCGCCTGATGAATATCCATGGCAAGAGCTCTGTAGATTCTATCCACAAGGAGCTGGGCCACATCATGTGGGAATATGTAGGCATGGGCCGCACAGAAGAAGGTCTGAAGATTGGCTTGAAGAAACTTGACGAGGTGCGTAAGAAGTTTGAGACCGACTTGTTCATCCCTGGCTCTAAGGAAGGTATGAACGTGGAGCTTGACAAGGCTATCCGTCTGGATGACTTCATCACCATGGGCAAGCTGATTGCTTACGATGCACTGAACCGCAACGAGAGCTGCGGTGGTCACTTCCGCGAGGAGTACCAGACCGAAGAAGGCGAGGCTAAGCGTGACGATGAGAACTACTTCTATGTAGCATGCTGGGAATACAAGGGCTCAGACGACATTCAGCCAGAATTGCTGAAAGAGCCATTGGTTTACGAAGCCATCAAGGTACAGACCCGTAACTACAAGAGCTAATCAGGAGGTTGAACATTTAAAGAACTAAAAACTATGGATAAAAATATATCATTTAAACTGAGAGTTTGGCGTCAGAATGGCCCTAAGGAGAAAGGGCACTTCGACGAGTTCCAGATGAAAGACATCCCTGGTGATACCTCTTTGTTGGAGATGCTTGACATCCTCAATGAGATGCTGGTAAGCGAAGGCAAGGAACCAGTGGTGTTTGATCACGACTGCCGTGAGGGTATCTGCGGCATGTGCTCACTCTACATCAACGGTCATCCACACGGACCTGCTACAGGTGCCACTACCTGCCAGATCTACATGCGTCGCTTCAAGGATGGTGACACTATCACCATTGAGCCTTGGCGTTCTGCTGCATTCCCTGTGATCAAGGACTTGATGGTAGATCGTACGGCATTCGATAAGATCATGCAGGCTGGTGGTTATGTCAGCGTGCGTACAGGTGCTCCACAGGATGCTAACGCTATCCTTATCCCTAAGGACATCGCAGACGAGGCTATGGACGCTGCTGCCTGCATCGGCTGTGGCGCTTGCGTAGCTGCATGTAAGAATGGTTCTGCTATGCTGTTCGTCTCTTCTAAGGTGACACAGCTCAACTTGCTCCCACAGGGCAAGCCAGAGGCTCTGCGCCGTGCTAAGGCTATGCTGAGCAAGATGGATGAGCTGGGCTTTGGTAACTGTACCAATACCCGTGCCTGCGAAGCTGAGTGCCCAAAGAACGAGTCAATCATCAACATCGCTCACTTGAACCGCGACTTCATCTGGGCTAAGCTGAAAGACTAAGACACCTTATTAATATATAAGGACGCTGCCCTGCAAGGTTTCTTGCAGGGCAGTTTATTTTAGAGCAGCCTATACACCCCACCTACCATGGCACGCACCACGCCCTTCATCTCCAGCTGGAAGAGTATCGTACTCATCTGACTAAAGGGGAGGTCTGTCAGCATCACAAGGGCATTTACTTGAAGGTCGCCACGACTGCGAAGCACCTCTACCACCTTGCTTTCTTCAGGTGAGAGGTCAGGGAAAATCTCTCGCTGCACGCCTTGCTGCTTCTTCTCAGTACTTTCCCAACCCATTGCCTTCACAAAATCCTCAGCATTACTGATAAGAGCCGCCTTATTGTCACGTATCAGTTGGTTGGAGCCAACAGAGGCTGAATCCTTCACACGCCCAGGCACCGCAAAACAGTCGCGCCCATAGCCAACAGCCAAATCAGCCGTGATAAGCGACCCACCCTTTTCAGCACTTTCCACCACGATAGTGGCATCTGCCATGCCTGCCACGATACGATTCCGGCAGACGAAGTTAAAAGGGTCTGGATTAGTTTCTGATAGAAATTCCGTGAGCAATCCACCTTCTTGAAGCATCTCTATAGCCGTCTGTCTATGCTGATAGGGATAGATACGATCAAGCCCATGCGCCAAAACGCCCACCGTTGGGAGCGCATGCTTAAGAGCTTCCCTATGGGCATGGATATCTATGCCATAAGCCAAGCCACTAACCACCAACACATCAGGACAGAGCGTAGCCAGATCTTGCAGAAAATCGGCACAAAACTGCTTCCCGTAATCCGTGGCACGACGTGTGCCTACCATAGAGATCACATGAAGCCGATTGAGATCGGCCTTCCCCTTAAAGAAGAGCACAATAGGTGCATCGTCACATTCACGTAGGCGGGCAGGATAAGCCTCATCCAGTAAAGTTAGGCATGTGAGATGATTCTTTTCCACAAAGGCCAATTCACGCTCTGCACGCTCGAAAGCCTGTGGCGCATCTAATGCCTCTATCACACGGGAAGTAGCCTCTGGAACCAGATCGGGAATTTCTTTTCGATGTTCAAACACTGCCTGGGCACTGCCCAAAGCATCTACCAAACGCTTGGCGCCACGATGCCCTATACCAGGGCATTGCGCCAGCGCAATGCTGTAATACGCTTCCATAGTTTTATCGTATTGTAATAAAAATGATTAGTCTAAATAAGGGGCGAAAATAGGGTCGAACATGGTTGGCTCTGCCAATCTGCCGTTTACCAAGCAAACCACCTCCACCACTCCCTTCAGGCAGATTTTATTGTCCGACTTGCGAAAGATGTCCTGATAGAAGACATATTTGATGCCTTCACGCTTCAGTGCCAACTTGCTCACGAACACATCGCCACCACGCAGTGGGGTCTTAAAACTCAGCATGATACGTGCCACAACGGCATCGATGCCTTGATCATGAAACTGGGAGAAGCTGGGAGCACCCGTAGAGAGCAGAAACTCATGACGGGTATGTTCCAGATAATGCTGATAGTTGGCATTGTTCACAATGCCTTGAACGTCGCACTCATAGTCGCTTGCTTTCATTTCGAGTTCGTACACGTAGTTCATTATGCTAAACCTTTAAATTCAAGTAGTTCTTTCGTAGAAACCAATTTATACAATTTGTCGCTTGGCCTAATTTTCTCCATTTTCACAGAGAAATGCTCACCCTTATGCACCGTCTGCACAGGCTTCAGCTCCACGCGAGCCTCCTCAAGGGTGAGAAACACCGCTCCAGTGGTAGGACCAGTGACGAGGAGCTTATCCCCCACGCTCACCTCAGCGGCCTCCACCAGGAACTCAGCCACCCCGAGGTTAGAGAAATACTTCACGCCCTTGCCCACATATATCTTACGCTCCGTAGCCGCAGAGCCATAGTTCTTGGTCCATTCGCCTAAGCGCTGACCTAAGTAATAGCCATCCCAGAAGCCACGATTGAATACCGCCTTCAGTCGCTCATCCCATGCCTGAATCTTTGCCTCCGTAAACGAACCCTCCAACACGGCAGATAAGGCCTCCTTATAGCATTGTGCCACCACCCTGACATATTCCGCACCACGCGCACGCCCTTCAATCTTGAACACCCTCACACCAGCATCTATCATCTTGTTCATGAAGTGTATGGTTTTCAAGTCTTTTGGAGACATGATATACTTATTATCTATCAAGAGCTCATCGCCCGTCTCACTATCAGTCACCACATAGCTCCTACGACAGATCTGTCGACATTCCCCACGGTTGGCGCTCTTTCCGCTCTCATGCAGCGACATGTAGCACTTGCCACTCACAGCCATGCACAGAGCCCCATGACAGAACATCTCTATGCGCACCTGCTTCCCACTGGGTCCGCAGATATTCTCCTCCACTATGTGACGATGGATTTCTGCCACCTGATCCAGATTCAGCTCACGCGCCAGCACCACCACATCAGCAAACTGGGCATAAAAGCGCAGAGCCTCCACATTGCTGATGTTCAGCTGAGTGCTGAGATGTACCTCCTGCCCTATCTGGCGCGCATAGCACAGCACAGCCACATCCGACGCTATCACTGCAGAGATACCAGCCTCCTTGGCTGCATCCACTATCTGATGCATCTGATCCATGTCGCCATCGTAGATAATGGTGTTCACCGTGAGGTAGCTCTTCATGCCATGCTCCGCACAGATCTGTGCTATTTCCTTCAGGTCGTCTATGGTAAACGGATTGGCCGAGTGTGAGCGCATGTTGAGCGTTCCGATGCCAAAGTACACCGAATCGGCTCCTGCCTGAATAGCAGCAGCCAGCGCGTCGCGCGACCCCACAGGAGCCATTATTTCAAAATCTTTTAGTTCCATACTTTTAAAAATGCAAAGATGCAAAAATGCAAAAATGCAATAATGCAAAGATGCAAGGATGCAAAAATGCAAGGATGCAATGATGCAATGATGCAAAGATGGTGCAAAGGTAAAGATTTTTCACTACATTTGCAGTCAAAATCAGAAAGAAATGAAGATATCCCACATAGACCTGGGCGAAAAGCCCGTTTTCTTGGCTCCCATGGAAGATGTCACCGACCCTGCCTTCCGCATGATGTGCAAGCATTTCGGGGCCGACATGGTTTACACGGAGTTTGTCTCTGCCGATGCTCTGATACGCTCCATAGGTGCCACCATGCGCAAGCTCAACATCAGTGAGGCTGAGCGCCCTGTAGCCATCCAGATCTATGGCAGGGACAAGGATGCTATGGTGGAGGCTGCCAAGATTGTTGAGGAGGCTAAACCTGACATTATCGACTTGAACTTTGGCTGCCCTGTGAAGAAGGTGGCCATCAAAGGGGCTGGGGCCGGACTACTAAGGGATATCCCCAAAATGCTGGAAATCACGCGTGGCGTGGTGCATGCCGTGAAAACGCCTGTCACCGTGAAGACGCGTTTAGGGTGGGATCATGAGCACCTTATCATAGAAGAACTGGCAGAGCAACTGCAAGATTGTGGCATTCAGGCACTGACCATCCACGGACGCACGCGTGCGCAGATGTACACTGGCGAAGCAGATTGGACGCTTATCGGACGCGTGAAGCAGAATCCACGCATTCACATCCCTATCATAGGCAATGGAGACATCACCACGCCTGAGCGCGCTGCCGAGTGTTTCGAGCGCTATGGTGTAGATGCCGTCATGATAGGACGCGCCAGCTTTGGCCGACCATGGATTTTCCGCGAGGTGAAGCACTATCTGCAGACGGGTGAGCCTATGCCCCCACTATCGGCTAAGGAGAAACTTGAAATCCTGAAGAAAGAGGTCGATGAGAGCATTGCCATGCTTGATGAGCGTAGGGGCATCTTGCACATCCGTCGCCATCTGGCTGCTACCCCACTCTTCAAGGGCATAGCCAATTTCCGTGACACACGCATTGCCATGCTGCGCGCCACTACCAAGGCCGAACTCTTTCAGATTCTCGATGAGGTGGAGAAAAACTTCCTGTAGAGCCACGAGGTAAAGGCGTAGATCAGGAAAGCAGAGATGAAACCTGCCATCGCATCGATGACATAATGCGCCTGGATATACACCGTTGCCACACAAAGCAGCACGTAGAAGGGGAATAAGAAGCCAAACAGGCGCTTGCTACCCCTGAAAGCCATGAACATCAGTATGGTAGAGATGCCCACATGAGAGCTAGGGAATGCCGCTGTGGGGCGCTCACCTACCTGCTGCGACCCTTCCACTAAGCTGTAGAAGAAGCCATGCTCATAGTCAGGGCCAGGCAGCAGCTCCCGATGCGTATTGAAGTAGTCGCCCACTGCTGGGAACACCCCATCGAGCACATTCTGTTCGCCAATGGCTGGGAAGTAGAACTGCGGACCTGTAACAGGCAGAATGATATAAATAAGGTAATATACGAAGAAAGAAGTGGCCAAAACGAAGGTCCATTTCTGGAACAAGTCGTACCTGCGGATAAAGTACCACAAGGCCACAGAGGCAATCATCGGATAATAAGAGAAATAGCCAAGGTTCAACGGCTCGCTCACCCATAGCTGTGGGAAGTTGTGGCAGAACACCAGCGCAGGCTGGCAGCCAAAGAGCCATTGCTCTGCAGAGGCAAACAGATGATCCAGATTAGGCAGGTAGCGATTGAACTCATAGGTATCAGGATACCAGTAGGAAAGCAAGGCCAACTGATAGCCGCAGCGCATGAAGGTGGTCAGTCGGCAGGGATAGAGTTTATAGACCCCTATCAGTGCCACCATGCCAGCCACGATATACAGCCTGTCGAGCAGCATCTCGCCTGGATGATCCATCTTTGCCCAGAACAGGAGCAAGAACAGCGTGGTGAGTGCAGTGTAAATCACCCCCACCACCTCTACAGGGAAAAGCCCCTTCGTTGCATCTTGTTTTTTCAGTAAGCTTATAGCCATCCTTCCTCCTTATACCATGCAATGGTTTCATGCACCCCACGCTCCAGCTGATACTGCGGCTTGTAGCCCAGTTCCTGCTGTGCAGGCGTGATGTCGCAGCGCCAGTTGCGCTGCTTCATTATCTTATACTTATCCGTGTTCAGCGTACTGGTGGTATGCCACAGCTTGGCCCACGCTTCTGCTACCACAGACACCACCTTCAGCACCCACAGCGGACTCTTGATGCGCAGCACCCACGGATTTCCCAGTTCCTGAATGATGTAGTCGGAGAATGCCCTGCTCTGATACACCTCTCCATCGCTCAGGAAATAGCTGCGTCTCAATGCGCTTTTCTCTATAGCGAGGAATACAGCCTGCACCACATCCTTCACATAGACGAAGGTGATGTCTTGCCGCTTATACCCCACCGAAAAATCGGTATGCGCCTTGATAGACTTCGCCATGAGGAAGTAGTCCTTCTCGCGCGGCCCATACACCCCCGTTGGTCGCAATATCACGAAGGGGAAGTCGGCCAGCTCCTGCAGATAGCGCTCCGCCTTCAGCTTGCTCACGCCATAAGCCGTGTTAGGCTTTGGCTCATCGGCCTCTGTGATAGGGGCATACGTATCCTCATGGATAGGTCCGAAGATGCTCAGCGAACTCAGATACACGAAGGTCTTCGGCACCATGTCCAGCGCCCGCAGCGCCTCCACAAAGTGGCGCGTATGCAGGTAGTTCACCCTCTCAAAGTCGGCCTTGTCTGCACACTTCGTCACCCCTGCGCAGTGCACTATCTGGGAGAACGCCCCATGCGCAGCCACATGCGCCTTCAGTTGCTCCTTCAGCACCTCAGGATGCGCATAGTCCAGTTCTATAAAGCGTATAGAAGCATCCTTCAGGTAGCGCTTGCTGCTGCTCAGCCTCATGCCAGCCCATACCGCATAGCCTCTCCGCACAGCCTCCTCTGTGATGAAGCTGCCTATGAAGCCACTTGCCCCTGTGATCAGAATACTTTCCATACCTATTTTTCCGAATTTAGGCGCAAAGATAGTGTAAACTTTTCTACTTTCCACATTTTTTGCCTCTGTAACTGCTTTTTAATCTTGAAAATGCATCAAAATTCCAGAAATAATCCTATCTTTGCTCTAAACTAATACCTACGTATATGTCAAAAGGAAATGATAAAAAGGCCGGAAAGCGCATGAACAAGCGCGAACTTACCGCCCTGCTCCTCCACTTCTTCGAGGACAAAGTTACAGACAGTGTGTCATTGAAGCAGATCTTCGAGCGTCTGCATCTCACTACTCATCCGCTGAAAATGCTCTGCGTGGAAATCTTGGAAGAGCTTGTAGAAGACAACTACATCACTGAGGTAGAGCATAAGCGCTACAAACTCAGTTCCTATAGCGTAGAGATGACTGGTATCTTCCAGCGCAAGAGCAATGGCAAGAACTGGTTCATCCCAGAAGAGGGCGGAGAGCCTATCCGTATTGCCGAGCGCAACAGCATGCATGCGCTCAATGGCGACAAGGTGCGCATCGCTTTCTACGCCAAGCGCCACGGACGCTCACCAGAAGGCGAGGTGGTGGAGATTCTGGAGCAGGCCAATGCCAACTTCGTGGGCACGCTCGATGTGAATAAGAACTATGCTTTCTTGCTCAATGAGGACAAGAACCTTGCCAACGATATCTTCATCCCTAAGGATAAGCTCAAAGGGGCCAAGGATGGCGACAAAGTGGTGGTGCGCATCACAGAGTGGCCCGACAAGGCACGCAACCCTATGGGTGAGGTGGTAGATGTGCTGGGACGCACGGGTGAGAACAATGCCGAGATGCATGCCATACTGGCGGAGTTCGGATTGCCCTACAAGTATCCAGAAGCCGTAGAGAAGGCAGCAGACCTCATCCAGCCAGGCATCACGCCCGATGAGATTGCCCGTCGTGAAGATTTCCGCTCGGTGCTTACCTTCACCATCGACCCTAAGGATGCCAAGGACTTCGACGATGCGCTGTCACTGCGCCGTCTGGACAATGGCCTCTGGGAGGTAGGTGTACACATCGCAGACGTGACACACTACGTGCAAGAGCGCACCATCATAGATAAGGAGGCCTACAAGCGTGCCACCTCTGTCTATCTGGTAGATCGCACCATCCCTATGCTGCCAGAACAGCTGTGCAACAATCTCTGCTCGCTGCGCCCCCATGAGGAGAAGCTCACCTACAGCGTCATCTTCCACATGACCGACCAGGGCGAAGTCAAGAAGTCGCGCATCGCTCATACCGTGATCTGCTCCGACCGCCGTTTCAACTACGACGAGGTGCAGGCCATTCTCGAAGCCAAGCAAGGCGAACTGGCCGATGAGCTGATGACGCTCGACCGTCTGGCTAAAGTGCTGCGTGAGAAGCGTTTCAAGAACGGAGCCATCAACTTCGACAGCGTGGAGGTGAAGTTCGACCTCGATGAGCAGGGCCGCCCCATAGGCGTGTACTACAAGCAGAGCAACGATGCCACCCAGCTGATAGAAGAATTCATGCTGCTGGCCAATCGCACGGTGGCCGAAGCCATTGGCCGTGTGCCTAAGGGCAAGAAAGCCAAGGTGTTCCCCTACCGTATCCACGACCTGCCCGATCCAGATAAGTTGGCCACCCTCTCGCAGTTCATCTCCAAGTGGGGCTACAAACTGCGCTCCACAGGCAGCAGGGAGACCGTGGCAAAGAGCATCAACACCATGCTGAGCGATGTGCATGGGCAGAAAGAGCAGACGCTGATAGAAAACATCACCATGCGCGCCATGGCCAAGGCCCGCTACTCTGTCTATAACATCGGCCACTACGGCTTGGCACTCGACTACTACACACACTTCACCTCGCCTATCCGTCGCTACCCCGACATGATGGTGCATCGCCTCCTCACCCGCTATCTGGAAGAGGACAAGCGCACCGTGTCTGAGCAGACCTATGAGAACTACTGCGAGCACTGCAGCGACATGGAGCAGACGGCAGCCAATGCCGAGCGTGCCTCTACCAAGTACAAGCAGGTGGAGTTCATGAAGGCCCATCTGGGGCAAGAGTTCGATGGTGTCATCAGTGGCATCACCGAGTGGGGCCTCTACGTGGAGCTGAACGACAACAAGTGCGAGGGCATGATCTCCATACGCGACCTCGACAACGACTACTACGAGTTCGATGAGAAGAACTACTGCCTGCGTGGTCGTCGCAAGCAGCACATCTACCAGCTGGGCGATCCACTGCGCATCAAGGTGGCTCGTGCCAATCTGGAGAAGCGACAGCTCGACTTTGTGCTGGCAGAAGACTGATTCCCCAAGTCAGATAGGATTTCTGTAATCAAGTATCCCGATGCAAGTCCATGCATCGGGATTACTTTTTCACATACAGCTGGTAAATCCCAGAGCTGTGGCAATCGCTGTGAGTGTGGTGAGCACGATGTTCACTATCACACTCCACTTAGTTTTCTTTTCTGGTGTCATGATTAGAGATTTTCTTGGTGAAATATGAGTCCAGTCCGAAGACCGTACCTGAATAAATCAGTATCTGTGCAAACACGTAGAGCACGCTGTCATGTATCTCGCCTGGTGGCGGCAAGAGCAGGGCGATGAACGCCATCGCTACTCCCGCGGTGAGTAGCATGATGGCTGTCCATTCCTTCAAAGCAATCCGCTTCATTCTTCACTTACCCCAGTCCGCCACCACCAGCATCTGGATCAGTCGAGGTGTTACCACCAGCGTTACCGCTTCCGTTCTCATCATCCGTGATGTTACCACTATCAGTGGTGTCCTCCACGGTGCCAGCGTCCGTGCTGGTAACACGCTTCACCAACTCGCCATCGCGGTCGTAGCAAGTGATCTGGATTGCTGTACTGGAAAGTTCGTTCTTCAGCTCTGCTGCTGGGGTAAAGATGATGCGGCGACTCTTGATCAGCGAGGTCTTCACCTCGTTCACATCGGCCACGGTCTTCGCGCGGAGGCCGAATCGCATGCTGCCCAAGCCTGGCAGCGCCACGGAGTGACCTTCTGTGGCCCACGCCTTGATCACCTCGCCAGCGGCATCCCAGCAGGCCTGCATCACACCCTGACTCACACCGCTGCGCAGGGCAGCCTCACGAATCACCTTCTCCTGTGTCAATGCCGTGTAGAGGTCGGGCATCAACTGGTAGCGGTAAGAACCCGCATACTTGCCTACCTTCTGTAGGCGTTCCTTTGCTTTTACTTTTAAAGCCATAGTCAAAAATAGTTTTTTAAGTTAAACACCTTTTTTTAATCGAGGATTACTTCCTCGATTGAGAATTGAGAATTGAGGATTGAAAATTTAACCATCCGGATGGCGTTCCCTCACCTGACCTCTCCCAAAGGGAGAGGGAAGCGTTGGGGAACCCCTCCCCCCTTGGGGGAGGTCGGGAGAGGGTTAACGCTGCGCAGCCTAATTCTCAATTCTCGTGCAAACCGAGTGCAGAGTTAAGCTTGCTTAGACTCTGCCGAGGTGCCGCCCGAGAATCAACGAAGTTAATTTTCAATCTTCAATCTTCAATTTTTTGCGCTGTGCGCAAACACATTTGCGCTTGCACGCTGCGCAAAAATTGCTCTTCGAACAACACTACAAAGATACGACACGGACAGTGCGTTCTACGAATAATCAAGCAACTTTTTTCAATAAAAATTGAAAAAAAATAGAAAATGGTCACGATGGTCATTTGGTCATTTGGTCATTTGGTCAAAGTCGTTCTCCATGTCAGAAAAACCTCCACTATAATATAAATATATATATTTATATTATAGTGAGCCCATTTGACAAACACAAAATCATTTTGACCAAAATGACCTTGACCACTTTGACCGCTGCTGGCGCTTGAGAATTCATTAAGCCACATTTATAATCTGTGGCATTTTATTAAGTATGAAAACGGGGTTGCCCTCGAAAGTGACAACCCCATTCAGTTCCTTTTATAGTGCAGTATGAGAGCCGAAGCAATCAAGTGCACTTTATGCTGGTGCAAAGATGCAATGTTTAAGGTAGACGAATCGTTGGATTGGATGGTAAAACAAACTATCATATTTCGGGATATATTTTTCTAGAGAGATAAAGGCGATAAAGTAAAAGGTAATGGCGATTATATTTATAAATCACACATAATAGCTATCAAAATAAAAACAAAGACAAAGATTATGAAAAAGAAAGGTTCTGAGAGTGAAGAACAGGTTACAAAATGCAACCAGTTAGTAACGTTGAAGACAAATGACAAAACGCTAGTAAAGAGTGAGATTGACCTCAGTGAGGCTGACATAGCAAGGCTCATTTTTACCGTCAGAGGAGAGCAGGTCATGTTAGATCGTGATTTGGCTACTGCTTATCAAGTAGAGGTAAAGCAAACGAACAGGCAGGTTAAACGAAATATCGAACGCTTCCCTGATGACTTTATGTTCCAGCTAACCAAGGATGAATACGATAGTTTGAAGTGCCATTTTGGCACTTCAAACAACAGAGGTGGTGACAGACGAGCGCTTCCTTATGCATTCAGACAAAAAAGCAACAGAGGCTTCACGAGACTTCACGTATTAGTCCTTGGGGCGTGATGGATGCGCTCTCCCTTTCAGGTATTCATAGCCGAAGCGGCAGCGGAGGCAGTCGTGGCGGTCGCAGTATTGCTTCTTGAGCTGGATGAGGGCCTGACTATCGGCTGCGCACTCCACTGTGAGGCCGCACTGCTGCCACATGCGTATGATGTGATTTTGCTCTGCCTTGAGGTGCTCCAGAAAGGTGGTGGCGCGCTGGCAAAGGGCCTCACTGCCACGATGCATGCCATAGGCGTAGAGCATGGGGATCACGGTATTGATGAGGATGAGGTTCAAGGAGTTTGGACCCATCCGCTTATCGCTCGGTATGGAGGCTGTATTGAATAGGTAGTGGGTGCGCCAATAGCCTTCGGCCTTGGTTTGCAGCAGGCTGAGGGCATCGACCTCGGTTTCTGCCTCCATCAGGCGGGAGAACAGGGCATCGGAATGGTGGTAGAGGTAGGCCAACTGGGCGATGCAGACATGGGGAAAGTTGACTGGGCGGAGCCTCAACAGGCGCCAGGCAGAGGGATCTATGGGGGCTGCAAGGCCGAACTTATGGCGCAGGTAGCGATATTCTTGCTGCAGTTTGAGGTAATAATCATCTGCTTCTGCAAGGGGCTCTTCGAGCAGTCCTGCCTGTCCGAAGAAGAAGGCTTCTATCTGGAAAAGGTCGTTGCGATGCTTCGCCATGGCTCTGAAATCGAGCCTGCCTGCCCAGAGTTCGAAGGCATCGCCATTGAGTCCGAAGCCATAATTGCGCGCCAAGGTGGTGAAAAGGCAGGTTTCCCAATCGCCTTCGCAGCGCTGCAGACGCGCCAAGATAAGCTCGGCTCGCTGCTGAAAACGCTCCACCTGCAAGGCGCTGAGCCAAGAGTGAACGGTGAGCTTGGAGAGTGTGGGGATGACTTCGTAGCAGGGTGGATAGTTGTCGATGGTTCGCAATGCCTCGTAGCGCTGGGCGATGGCTTCTGGGCAGCGGAGCACCAACTGTGGCACTGGCTCTCCATCGGCACGACGCACCTCGGCATCGGCTTCTTCTACCACGTGCAAGATGACATTGCGGTAAAGGGGATTGGTCTGGTGTCCGTGAAGGTACCAATCGCTGGCATGGGTATGAATCTCCACATTGCCCACCCAGAGCACACCGTCTATCTTCAGCTTGGCATTGAAGAAGTCGGGCCCTGCATTCCGATTAGGCAAGCCTGGGTCTATGACTTCCACCAGCTGATTATTCGTTGTGAAAAGAGGCACCTGGGCATAAAGCCTGTGCCTCCATATATAGTGTAATAACTGTTCCATTGTTATCGTGTTTTATTGTAAGAAATTGATTAGCGGGATGATTACTTTTGGCTCTTCTCTCCATCATCGTGGATGAAGAATTGCTTCCAGTCGTCCTTGCGCCCTCTGGCCTTGGTGTAGCCACGCTCTTCACGACTGGGCTTGGCTTTCTTTTCACGCACGGGCTTCTCAGGCTGACGCTGGCGACCTCTGCGGCCACCGTCTTTCTCTGCATGCCTGTGCTCTGCAGAGGATGCTGAGCGCGAGCCTTTGCCCTTGCGAGGAGCAGCAGCACCACTATCGTTGGTCAGTTCTACGTTCACCTTGCGGCCCTTGAAAGTGGCACCCGACATATAGCGAGCCACATCGCCACCACGCTCCTCCTCTACCTCGAAGAAAGAGAAATTCTGCATGAGGTCTATCTTGCCCATCACCACACGTCCGTGCACATTCTTATTGAGTAAGGTCATGAGGTCTTTTGGGGTGAACCCATCGGTCTTGCCCAGATTGATGAAGAGACGGGCGTAGCCAGGCTCTGCCACACGTGAGCGAGGGGTACCTTTCTTGCCCTCCTTGACGGGTTTCTCTCTGCGCTTAGGCTTCTCTGTGCTCACCACCTCTATCTCTGCACGATCATGGTAGTACTCCAAGAAGCGATTGAACTCCAGTGACACCATGCGCTTGATGAGCTCTTCCTTATCGAGCCAGTCGAGCTTACGATACACATCGGGCATGAAGTCGGCAATGTCTTCCTCATTCACATGCACCTTCTCCAGCTGGTCGATCACCTTCATGAGCTGTTTCTCACAGATCTGCTTGCCCGTAGGCATGACACCCTGCTTGAACTCATGGCCGATGACACGCTCTATGTTGCGCTGCTTGGTCTTCTCACGCAGGTTCATGATGGCGATGCTGGTACCCGTCTTTCCTGCACGGCCTGTGCGACCGCTGCGATGGGTGTAGTACTCTATATCATCGGGCAAGCCATAGTTGATGACGTGCGTCAGGTCGTCCACATCGAGGCCACGTGCTGCCACATCTGTGGCTACGAGCAGCTGCAAGTGACGATTGCGGAACTTCTGCATCACCAGGTCGCGTGCTGCCTGTGAGAGGTCGCCATGCAGGGCATCGGCATTGTAGCCGTCCTGCATCAGCTTGTCGGCTATCTCTTGCGTCTCCATGCGGGTGCGGCAGAAGATGATGGCGTAGATATCTGGATAATAGTCCACGATGCGCTTCAGGGCCTCATACTTATCCTTGGCATGCACGCAGTAGGCCACGTGATTCACGCTGTGTGTGCTCTCGTTGCGCTTACCGATGGTGATTTCCTTAGCATCGTGCAGATAGGTCTTGGCTATTTTTTCTATATCCTTGCTCATGGTAGCGCTGAACATCAGTGTGTTGCGCTCTTGTGGCACATCTGCCAGGATGGCGTTCAGGTCTTCTGAGAATCCCATGTCGAGCATCTCGTCGGCCTCGTCCATCACGACATTCTGCACCGTCTGCAGAGACACAGCACCACGATGCATGAGGTCGAGCAGTCGGCCAGGCGTAGCTACGATAATCTGCACACCACGCTTCAAGGCGCGTATCTGGCTCTCTATGGACGAGCCACCATAAACGGGGATGATGTGCATGCCGTCGATGTACTTAGAGTAGTCGCTCAGGTCGGCAGCAATCTGGAGGCAGAGCTCACGGGTAGGACAGATGACGAGCGACTGCGGGATGCGCTGGCTCACATCTGTCTTCTGAATGATAGGCAATCCGAAGGCGGCTGTTTTGCCTGTGCCTGTCTGTGCCAATGCTATCACGTCATTATTCTCGCCCAGCAAGTAGGGAATCACTTCTTCTTGCACAGGCATAGGAGCCACGAAACCCAGCTCCTCGATGGCGCGGCGAATGTCTGCGCGCACGCCCAATTCTTCAAATGTCTTCATTCAGTAAAATGGTATAAATCTGTAAATCAGGGCGCAAAGATACGCATAATTTATCGATTTTCAGCGATATACTCACTTTTTCGGTGCAAAATAGGGTGCTTTTACCAAAAAAGTTGTATTTTCGTAGGTGCTAACTAACCTTAAAGAGTAGAAAATATGAAAAGTACATTAACCTTAATGGCATTGGGCCTGGCTTTCTGTGCCTCTGCAAGTGCACAATGGAAGCCAGCAGGCGACAAGATCAAGACACAGTGGGCAGAACAAGTGAATCCGCAGAATGTGTGGCAGGAGTATCCACGTCCGATCATGGAACGTCAGGACTGGAAGAATCTGAACGGCCTGTGGAACTATGCGGTGCTGGATAAGGGGGCACAGGCTCCTACCACCTATGCTGGCCAGATATTGGTGCCGTTTGCCATTGAATCGTCACTCTCGGGCGTAGGTCAGACGGTGACGCAAGATCAGGAATTATGGTACAATCGCACTTTCGACATCCCCAAAGCTTGGAACGGAAAGCGGGTGCTGCTGCACTTTGGCGCTGTAGATTGGAAGACGGATGTGTGGGTGAATGGCATGAACGTAGGCAACCATGTGGGTGGCTATCAGCCTTTCAGCTTCGACATCACAGATGCCCTGAAAGCTGGCAGTAATGAATTGACGCTGCGCGTGTGGGATCCTTCTGATAAAGGGTATCAGCCACGTGGCAAGCAGGTGTCTGAGCCTAGCGGCATCTGGTACACGGCTGTAACGGGCATCTGGCAGACGGTATGGCTGGAGCCTGTGAACGAGGTGCATATCGCCGCCCTGAAGACTACACCTGACATCGATGCGCACCAGCTTTGCATCGAGGTGCAGACGGAGGAGGTCTCTACACGCGGATTGCAAGTGGAGGCTACGGTTTATGAGGGCAATCGTGAGGTGGCCAAGAGTGGGGCTATCAACGGACAGCCTATCAAGGTGCAGATGCCTGCTGACATGAAGCTCTGGACACCCGATACACCTAATCTATATACCGTGAAGGTGCGCCTGCTGAAGAATGGGCGTGAGGTGGATGCCGTGAACAGCTATGCGGCTATGCGCAAGATTTCTGTGAAGAAAGACGAGCATGGCATCATGCGCATGCAGCTGAACAATAAGGATCAGTTCCAGATGGGTCCGCTCGACCAGGGTTGGTGGCCTGATGGACTTTATACGGCTCCAAGTGATGAGGCGCTGGCCTACGACTTGAAGAAGACCAAGGATCTGGGCTTCAACATGATTCGTAAGCACGTGAAGGTGGAGATGGATCGCTGGTACTATCATTGCGACCGCCTGGGCATCCTGGTTTGGCAAGACATGCCAAGTGGTGACAACAGCCCTCGCTGGCAGAATCATAACTACTTCACGGGCGTAGAATTTCTGCGCAGTGCTGAGTCTGAGGCCAACTATCGCCAAGAGTGGAAGGGCATCATCGATGCGCTGTATTCTCATCCTTGCATCGTGGTGTGGGTGCCTTTCAATGAGGCTTGGGGACAGTTCAAGACGCAGGAAATCACGGAGTGGACGAAACAGTATGACCCTTCTCGCCTGGTGAACCCTGCCAGCGGTGGCAACTTCTATCATACAGGTGATATCCTCGACTTGCACAACTATCCTGCCCCTGCCATGTATCTCTACGACGGCAGTCGGGTGAACGTGCTGGGTGAGTATGGTGGCATTGGCTTGGCTCTGGATGGACACCTCTGGTTTGCTGATCGCAACTGGGGCTACGTGCAGTTCAAGTCTTCAGAGGAGGTGACGGCTGAGTATCTGAAGTATGCCGATCAGCTCTTGGAACTGGTGCAGCGCGGCTTCTCTGCGGCTGTCTATACGCAGACTACCGACTGCGAGGGTGAGGTGAACGGCCTCCTGACTTACGATCGCAAGGTGGTGAAAATGAATGAGGTACAGGTGAGGGCGAAGAACCAGCAGCTCTGCCATAGCTTGGACAAATGATAAAATCTACTGATATGAAAAAGACTCTCTTATTATTGACAGCCCTCTGCTTCATCATCGGAGCACAGGCGCAGAAAACCTTCAAGCTCAGCTCTCCTGACGGAAAGCTGGCTACTACCATCACAGTGGGTGATGCGCTAACTTATGACATTACGCTGAATGGTCAGCAGATTCTGGCACCATCGGCCCTCTCCATGAAGCTCACCACAGGCGAGCAGTGGGGTGTGAAGCCTCGCTTAGCCAGCAACAAGAAAGGCAACATCAATCGCAGCATCCCATCACCTTTCTATCGTGATGCTTCGCTGCAGGAGCAGGCCAACACGCTGACGCTCAACTTCAAGGGCAATTACAGCGTAGAGTTTCGTGCCTATAACGATGGCATTGCCTATCGCTTTGCTTCTACCAAGAAGGGGGAGTACTGCATTGAGAGTGAGGGCGTGAACTATGCCTTCCCTCAGGACTTCAAGGCTACAGTGCCATACGTGAATGCAGGCAAGGATGGCGACTGGGCTTCGCAGTTTGCCAACTCGTTTGAGAACGTCTATTCTGAGGGCAAGATCAGTGAGCTGAACCAGCAGCACCTGGCATTCCTGCCGCTGATAGTAGATGCTGGTGTGGCTAAGGTGTGCATCTCTGAGGCTAATTTGGAGAACTATCCTGGTCTTTATCTGCGTTCTGATGGTAAGAAACTGGTGGGTATGAATGCGCCTTATCCTAAGCGCATGGAGCAAGGTGGCCACAACCAGTTGGAGATGTTGGTGAAAGAAGGTGAGAACTTCATCGCCAAGATGAACGGCCCTGCTACTTTCCCTTGGCGCATCGCCATCGTAGCTGACGATAAGGGGCTGGCTGCCTCTACGCTCAACTATCAGCTGGCTGAGCCTTCTCGCGTGGCAGATACTTCTTGGATTAAGCCTGGAAAGGTGGCTTGGGATTGGTGGAACGATTGGAATATCTCTGGTGTGCCTTTCCGCGCTGGCATCAATAACGATACTTATAAGTTCTACATCGACTTTGCTTCAAAGTATGGCATCGAGTATGTGATTCTGGATGAAGGTTGGGCAGTAAATCTCAAGGCTGACCTTATGCAGGTGATCCCAGAAATCGATCTCCAAGAATTGGTGAATTATGGCAAGGCTCGCAATGTAGGCATCGTGCTTTGGGCTGGTTACTATGCGTTTGCACGTGATATGGAGAATGTGGTGAAGTACTTTGCAGATATGGGTGTGAAGGGCTTCAAGGTGGACTTCATGAATCGTGATGATCAGATTATGACCAACTTTGTCTATAAGGCTGCTGATCTCTGTGCGAAGTATCACATGTTTGTTGATTTTCATGGCATGTTCAAGCCTGCAGGCCTCAACCGCACTTATCCTAATGTGCTCAACTGTGAGGGTGTGAATGGTTTGGAACAATTGAAGTGGAGTCCTAACTCACACAATATGGTGAAGTATGACACGCAAATTCCATTCTTGCGCCAAGTAGCTGGTCCTATGGACTATACGCAGGGTGCCATGCTCAATGCTACGCGTCGCAACTACCATCCTTCCAACTCAGAGCCTATGAGTCAAGGTACACGCAGCCACCAGTTGGCCCTCTACATGATATTCGACTCTCCGTTCAATATGCTTTGCGACTCTCCTACCAACTATATGCGAGAGCCAGAGAGCACGGAGTTCATCGCTGGTGTGCCTACCGTTTGGGATGAGACGCGTGTGCTGGATGGCAAGTTGGGCGAATACATCATCACGGCTCGTCGTAGTGGCAACACATGGTACATAGGTGGTATCACGGATTGGACACCACGCGACCTCACCGTAGATCTGTCCTTCCTCAGTGGCTCTTACAAGGCCGATCTCTTCAAGGATGGTGTGAATGCCGACCGCAAGGCCAGCGACTATGTGCGTGAGCAATCTACCTTCAATGGTGGCAAGCTGAACATCCACCTGGCTCCTGGTGGCGGCTTCGCTCTGAAACTCACGAAGTAAGATCTTGCACAAAGATATGTTTAAGGCAGCCTTCCTCTAATGGAAAGCTGCCTTTTCTAGTTCGCAAAAAGTTCGCAAAGGCATGCTTCGATTATTTTTCACCTCATATTTATCACCCTAGCACCACATCAAGCACCATCATGAGGACAAAGCCAAGGGCGAAGCCGATGGTGCCAAGGTTGGAGTGCTGGCCCTCACTGGTTTCGGGAATGAGCTCTTCTACCACCACATACATCATGGCACCAGCGGCAAAGGCCAGCATATAAGGGAGAACGGGTGTCATCAGAGAGGCAAGGAGGATGACGATGAGTCCGCCAATAGGCTCCACGATGCCACTGAGACTGCCCAGCATGAAGGAGCGCAGGCGACTGTTGCCTTCTGCGCGCATAGGCATGGAGATGATGGCACCCTCGGGAATATTCTGGATGGCTATACCCAGCGACATGGCCAATGCACCTGCTGCAGAGATGCCGATATTGCTCTGCAAGGCCCCTGCTAAGACCACACCCACGGCCATGCCTTCGGGCAGATTATGGATGGTGACGGCCAGTGAGAGCATCGCTGTGCGTGAGAGACGGGAACGTGGACCTTCGGGATGGTCATCGCCCAGATGCAAGTGGGGCGTGATATAGTCGATGAAAAGCAAGAACGCCATGCCCAGTAAAAAGCCGATAGTGGCAGGAATCACAGCTCCCTTGCCCATCTCCTCTGACATCTCGATGCTGGGGATAAGCAGCGACCACACTGAAGCTGCCACCATCACGCCAGAAGCGAAGCCCAGCAACGCCTTCTGCAGCAGCACAGGCATGTCTTTCTTCATGAAAAACACAAAGGCAGAACCCAGCACTGTGCCGAGAAAAGGAATGAGAAGTCCGATAACCAAGCCGTCCATAAGCCTCAGAGTTGATAGGAAGCGGCAAACGCCTGCGAGATGTAGTTGTCATAACTCATGCAGACCTCCTTGGCCAATGCACAGCCATAGCCTATGATACGGCCCCATGTGGCCTCATCCAGTGTGCCTACAGCATCAGCAGTGATGCCCTCATGCACCAATCCGTAGATGATGCCTGCACTGAAACTATCGCCAGCCCCCACCGTACTTACTGGTGTCAGCTGCTCCACAGGATATTCTTTCTGCACAAGGCGGGTGCGCAATGAAATCTCATCGCCCCCACGAGTGTGGATGAAGTTAGGACAATAGAAGGCAACCTTCTCGCGATAGATCTTATCGGCTCCTTCCATATCATAAAGCACTTGGAAGTCTTCCTTCGAGCCTCGCACGATGGTGGCATACTCCATGTTCTCCAAGATATAAGAGGAGAGCTTCATGGCCTCAGCCTTATGCGGCATGCGGAAGTTAGGGTCGTAATACACGATGGCCCCTACCTGTCGTGCTGCCTCAAGCAGTTCTACATGCTTTGCACGCAACGCAGGGGTAACGGAATAATAAGAACCCAGCATCACGATGTCGTCTTTCTCCACCTTAGGCAGGTCTATGTCGAGGCGTTTCTCCGGATAGGTCTTATAGAAACTGTATTCCGCATCGCTCTGACTATTGAGGAAGGCCAGCGAGATGGGCGACTTGAAGTCTTGATATACATCGATATAGTCGGTAGAGATGCCATTCTGGCGCATGAACTCCATGGTACGACGTCCCACATGATCGGCTCCCATCTCACTGATGAAGGTCACAGGGATGCCTAAGCGTGCCAATGAAACACAAGAATTGAACACAGAGCCTCCTGGATTGGCTGCAGAAGGTTGCTCATTCCGAAAGATGATGTCAAGAATCGTCTCTCCGATACCTATTACTTTGCGCATAGTTGTTCTCTGGATTTTTCTCCAAGGTAGCCGCCATGATGGCGCTTAGAGTAGTCTTCTATGGTAAAATGTATTTTCTTCATGGTTTCTACTACCAAGATATCGCCTATGACGGTCATCATGGTGGTAGAAGTGGTAGGAGTCATGCCCAGCGGGCATACCTCTGGCGGATTGCCTGTAGGCAGGCAGACATTGGCTTCCTTAGCCAGCGGACTGTCTGGATTGCCCGTGATAACGATGTATTTCAACGCAGGATTCAGGCGATGTGCCAGTTGGGTAAGTTCCACGATCTCACGCGTCTTGCCAGAATTGGAGATAAAGAGCAGCAGATCGTTCTCCTGCAAGATGCCAAGGTCTCCATGCTGTGCCTCACTGGGATGGAGGAATACGGCAGGCGTCCCTGTAGAGCAGAATGTAGTGGCTATGTTCATGGCTATCTGCCCTGCCTTTCCCATGCCCGATGTCACCAGTTTCCCATGCCGATGGTGCACATGCTCCACAATCAAGTCCACCGCTTTCTCGAATGCGTCAGTCACAGGAAGGTTTAGGATGGCCTCAGCCTCTTTTCTCAGTATATCTTTAATGTTGTCTATCATTTTTCCCACAATTATGATTCTATTTGCAAAGATAATGCAAATTTTCCCTTTATCACAACAAGTTTTGTTGTATTTTTGCAGTCCGAAATCAAGTAATGACTTATGAACGTGCAAGAGAAGTTCTATACATATACACTTTCCTATGGGTTGCGGATCATCCTACAGCCTACCGACGGACAAGTTTCTTATGCTGGCTTTGCCATCAATGCAGGCACACGCGATGAGCGTGACGACCAGCCTGGCATGGCGCATTTCATAGAGCACATGCTCTTCAAGGGCACAGAGAAGCGTAAGGCTTGGCACATCTTGAACCGCATGGAGAAAGTGGGTGCCGATCTGGATGCCTTTACCAACAAGGAGGAGACCGTGGTCTATTCTGTCTTCCTGCAAGAGCATCTGAAGCGTGCTGTAGAACTCATGGCCGACTTGGTGTTTCACTCCACGTTCCCACAGGCAGAGATAGAGAAGGAAACGGATGTCATCATAGGCGAGATACAGTCGTATGAAGACACTCCCAGCGACCTGATTTTCGATGGGTTTGAGGACTTGGTCTTCAGTGGTCATGCACTGGGAAGGGATATCCTGGGCAATGCAGAGGCTTTGAAACGCTATACGACTGCCGATGCGCTGCAGTTTTTCAGGAAATTCTATGTGCCAGAGAATATGGTGTTCTTCGTCACTGGAAACTATGAACTCAAGCAGGTGGTGCGCTATGTAGAGCAGGCTGTAGGCGATGTAAGCAGAGGGCATCTGGATTACCAGCGTATGTCTCCATCAGTCTATATGCCTCGCACTGAGGTGCAGCATCGAGACACGCATCAAGCGCATGTCATGATAGGAGGCAGGGCCTACGAAGCCAAGAGTCCGAAGAAACAGATGCTCTACCTGCTTACCAACTTACTGGGTGGTCCTGGCATGAATAGCCGACTGAATCTGGCACTGCGTGAGAAGCGCGGACTGGTCTATGAGGTGGAAGCCAGCTCTGTCTCTTACACGGATACAGGCACCTTCTCCATCTACTTCGGATGCGATTTGGAGGATGTAGATCGCTGCATCGAACTGGTGAGGCGGGAACTGAAGCATTTGTGCGACAAAGGACTGACCACCTCACAGCTTCAGGCACTGAAGAAGCAGACCATGGGGCAGATAGGCGTAGCGCAAGACAACCGCGAGAACACGGCCTTGGGCATGGCCAAGACATTCCTCCACTATCACCGCTTCATCACCACAGAGGAGATTTATCAGAGCATAGAGCAGATCACTGCGCCATCCCTCTTGGAGGTAGCCAATGAGGTGTTTGGGGAGTTCAACCTCTCCACCTTAATCTATAAGTAGCCCTTAGTCGTTTGCCTTCTTAAGGCGTTTCACGGCATACTCCAATGACTCTGTAGGTTCGATAATGTTGTAGTCTTCCCAGAACTTCTCATCATAGAAGTCCTGCACCTTGTCAGATAGCACCTGACTCTTCATGAACGATTCGCGGTATGGTATGTTGCCCGTAGCAGGTGCATCTTCACGATTGGTCATCACTATCTCAGACACCACCGTATAGCTGGTGGCAAAAAGCTTACGCTTCCAGTCGCAATTGAACTTCAGTTCGGCACGCACATAGTTAAGGTAGTACCTCTCCCCATCTTGGCGGTATGTCACCAGATAGGAGATGCTGGTGGGCCTGAAACGCAGTCCGGCAGGCTTCTTTCGCAGCATATATGAGGTGACCTTATCTCTATCCGACATGTCCATAGAGAACTCTATGCGACTGATGGCATGCGTCTTCTGCTCTATATAGAGTGTGCCCCGATAGAGCGGGATATCCTCTATGTTGACCCTCGGCTTGAAGTCGATGGCATAGTGCAACTTATCATTGATGATCACAAAATCCTTGAAGTCATACTGGTAGTAAGTCATGTAATCGAAGCCCAGCAGCATGCCAGGCGTCTTCACCACATCCAGACTATTGGCTATCACGGGGCCTCCCTCCAGTTTCACGTTCAGCGTATCACTGGCATTGGGGCTCACCATCCTACGCCCTTTCTGCACACGTACCCTGTCTCTGTCCATCTCCTGCGTGTAGGGAGTCTTATACACATCCACCACGGCCTCGGAGATATTGATATACTTGCGTCGTTTCTGGGCAAACTCCCTATAGAATGCCTGATACATGCCAGCTTCCAAGCTGTAGTTCTTCTTCACATTGTCCATGGCACTCTCCACGATGCGACTGGGATAGATAGGCTCCACGATGATTTCATTGAGGGCTATGACGCCAGGCGTAAGCAAGATCTCCTGATCTTCCAAGTTGCGCGTATTCACCGTGATTCTGCGCGTCTGATAGCCCAAATGCGAAAATTCTACGGTAACAGGCAGGTTCTCTCCTTGTATCTTGATGGTAAACTCTCCATCAGAATTGGTGATGGTACCGATGTGTGTGCCAGGCACATAGACATTCACATACTCCAAGGCACGCTTGTTGTACGCCTGCTTCACGATGCCACTCACCGTGATTACCTGCTGCGCCATCAAGCCCTGCATGCAGATGGCCATCATTATGAGGATATAGATAAATCTTTTCATGGGTGCAATGATTTGAGGTTCGTAATAGGTTTCCTGTGTAAAGATAGATGATATTCTTATCTTTCGCAAGAACTTCCCTCAATATTTTTTTGCAGGCGCTGCATGCTGAATTCGCAGCCACAATATTGCTGATTGTAGAAGCCGTACTCCTTCAGCAGTTGGTTGCGCCGTTCTTGCAGTCCGCCTTTACGCCAGTTCTGCTCCCAGAAGACGATGCCTGGATACTGCGCAGCAGCCCTCCTCCCCGCTTCATTGATCTGCTCCAGACTCTTCCAGCGCGACGAAGCCAGTGTGGTAGTGAACGCGTCAAAGCCATGCTCCACACCATACTTAGCCGTCTCCGTGAGGCGCAGCGTGAAACATTGCAGGCAGCGTTTACCACGTTCAGGCTCCTGCTCCAGCCCTACCGCTTCACGCCATCGTTCATAGTCATAGTCGGCATCCACGAAGTCCAGTCCTTGTGCCGTCACGAAGCGTATGGCCTCAGCCTTTCGGATTTCATACTCCTCACGAGGATAGATATTCGGATTGTAATAGAATATGGTGGGGCGTATGCCGTTTTTCAGCATACACTCTATGATAGCTGCCGAACAAGGCGCACAGCAGGAATGAAGCAAAACCTTATTATATTGAACGTTAAACATTAAACATTAAACATTAAACATTAAACATTATACATTATACATTAAACATTGAACATTAAACATTAAACTTATTTTTGCATTTTTGCATGTTTTAATTTTTTAATTTTTTAATCTTACGGCGTAGCCGTACGTAGTACCAGAACACTCTCTGGCCCCATATTGAAGAGCAGGTCTACGATGCTCAGATTGGGCAGAAAGCCATATTTTTGCTGGAATACCTGGTAATACGGCACAGGAGTGAACTCCTTATCTTCCTGCCAATTCTTCTTAGGATGAATGCTGTCCCTGAAGTCGGCATCCTCACGTTTAGCGACGTAATCTGACGTGCGCTCTATATGCGGCTCTATATCTATCAACGCACATATCACAGCTATCAACTCCTCATTGAAGTCCATCAGATAGCGGAAAGACTTCTCATAGAATGGCCGCAGATCATCTTTCAGATATTCAAAGTAAGGTGTCTGGTTATAGGCCGATTCCAACGCATTCCAGTGCAAGTGCCTCCAGTTGCCATGATCAGAGATGCGTATATCTTTCGTCAGGCACTTCAGTGTGTCTGGCTTCTCTATGGGCACCGTCAGAGATATGGCACCATTGGGGCCTGCTATCACGCAGCGGTTGCGATAAGTCTGCTTCTGGTAGTTTTCATACTGCTCCACATATACCTTATCATACCTCAGCAACTTGGAAAACCATTGCACAGGAGGCAGATAGGCCGTAGATAGGCAGGCTGTCATTCCACTTTCTTCCATAGTCTGCTCAGTTGTGGGGTAAACCAGATGCGGGTAGCTTTGCCTATAAGGTGGTCTTCGGGCACAAAGCCGAAGAGGCGAGAATCGCTCAGCGTACTTTCATTGTCGCCCATCACCCAATAGTAATTTTGCGTGAAGAGGCACTGGCGCACTTCCTGGCCGTCGATGTAGAGCTTACCATCTGCCACCTCTGCCTGCTGCCCTTCGTGAAGCGTCAGCGTATTGCGCATCAACGTGGCATTCCATGGCCTTATGGGCACTTCCACACCCTTCAGTGGCACGGTGATAGGCTGTGCAGGTAGCGTGTCTTGCAGATTCACTGCATGTGAGAAGTGGAAGTCATGATCCATGTAGATCACCTCGCCAGGCATGGCCATCACACGGCCTATCAGCGTCTTCTTCCCATCTGCCTCCGAAGGGTCGTGAAACACTATCACGTCTCCACGACTTATCCTGCCATAGTTCCACTTATTCACCAAGATGCGCTCGCCCCGATGCAGGGCTGGTTCCATGCCCTCGAAGGGCACAGAGTAAGTACCGACAGCAAATAGGCGGAGCAGCACTGCTATCAGCACTGCACCCACTAAAGCTAAGGTTATCTTCACTATCGGTTTCATGGCAGCTTGCAGGGTTTACTTGGCGCGTTTGAAGAGGCGGCTCCAGCGGATCTTGCCATCAAACCAGCCGTGATCCTTATCCAGCGAAAGCCAGATGGTGATAGGCTTGCCCACGATATGGTCTTCTGGAACAAATCCCCAATAGCGAGAATCTGCAGAGTTGTGGCGGTTGTCGCCCATCATCCAGTAGTAGTCCATCTGGAACGTATATTCATCGGTGCGCTGCCCGTTGATGTAGATGCCGTCTTCGCGCACGTCCAACTTATTATGCTCATACGCCACGATGCAGCGCTCATAGATAGGCAGGTTCTCCAGCGTGAGTTTCACGGTGCTGCCCTTGGCAGGTATCCAGATAGGACCGTAGTTGTTGCGATCCCAGTGCTTGTTGCCGTTCAGCGGATAGAGATCGCCCGCATAGCTCTCTGGCTCCATGATGATTTTGCTTATCAGTTTGGTGTTAGCGGCCAACTTCTGGTACATCTCTTTCGTCAGAGGGAAGTGATATACAGGTGCCAACCTGCCGTTTTGCAGGCGTGTATTGAAGCCCATCGCCAGCAGGTTGTCTTCCCACGTGGCATCGCCCGACATCATCAGGCGGTCGTCTTCACTGATGCCCAGTTCGTCCATCATCTGTGCAGGTATCTCGGTGCCTGTGGTCTGCAGGAAGTAGTTGAACTGCATCTGCTCAGGGTTCTCTGCATCCTGCCCGTTGATCTTCACCTGTCCGTTCACTATCTCCAGCGTGTCTCCAGCCACACCGATGCAGCGCTTCACATAGTTCTCGCGCCTATCCACAGGCCTGTAAACCACCTCTCCGAAGATGCGTGGATTCTCCAGGATGTGGCGTCTGCCGGCATTGTAGTAGATGTCATACACCATGCGCTGCTGGGCAGGTGTCATGTTATCCACATCCATCGGATTAGGGTACATGCGCTTGCCCTCAGCGTAAGCCAAGCTATAGAAATCCGTCTGCTGATAGTTCACCGCCACCGTGTCACCTGCAGGGAAGTTGAACACCACGATGTCTCCGCGCTCCACCTTCCCGAAGCCAGCCACACGCTCATACTTCCACTGTGGCCACTCTATGTAGCTCTTTCCACCCGTAAGGGGCAGCGTATGCTGTGCCAGAGGCATGGAGAATGGTGTCATAGGCTTGCGAGGGCCATAGCTCAACTTGCTCACGTAGAGGTAGTCGCCCACCAGCAGTGATTTCTCCATCGAGGAAGAAGGTATCTGGTAGTTTTGGAAGATATACACATTCACGAAATAGACGGCCACCAGTGCAAAGACGATGGCATCTATCCAGCTCATCACCGTCTTCAGCGGTCCCTCCTTCCAGCTGCGCCAGAAGCCCCACGGTATCTTCTTCGTGATGAAGCTATCGAAAATGAAAGGCACCACCAGCAGTCCCCAGCAGCTCTTCACCCAAATCAGGAAAAGCAGGTAGAGCACCAGTGCCACAGCCAGTTTTATCCATTGTTTTGCAGGAACATCTGCAAACATTTTCTTATCCATGTCTGTCACTTTATTTCAAGAAAGTAAATAAGTCACTCATTTTCAGGAAGCCCTGATGCGTAGCCGTATATTCGGCAGCCAGCACAGCCCCTAAGGCAAAGCCACTGCGGTTTTTGGCATCGTGCACGATGGTGATGCTGTCGGCATCGCTCTCATAGCGCACCATGTGTATGCCTGGCACCTCTCCTCTGCGCTCGGAGATGATGGGGAGCTCATTAGGCTTAGGCTGTGCCAGCTGATGCATCTCACCGTTCTCCACCAGTGCGGCATCTACCCACGCATCCTTACGGTCGAGTTCTGCCAGAATGCCCTCTGCCAGTGTGATGGCCGTGCCGCTGGGATGATCCAGCTTATGCACATGGTGTGTCTCGCTCATGCTCACGTCGTAGCCATCGAACTGGTTCATCACATGTGCCAGGAAACGATTCACCGCCGTGAAGATAGACACGCCCAGGCTGAAGTTGCTGCTCCAGAACAGTGTCTTCCCCTGCTCAGCGCACAGGCGTTGCATCTCCTCACCGTGCTGCGCCATCCATCCTGTGCTGCCACTCACCACCTTCACGCCCTGCTCGAAAGCCTTCTTGCAGTTGGCATAAGCCGTGGTAGGGCTGGTGAACTCTATCGCCACATCTGCGCTGCGGAACGCGTCAGAGTCGAAGTCCTCCGTGTTGTTAATATCTATGATGCTCACTATCTCATGACCGCGACTTAGGGCTATCTGTTCTATCTGCTTGCCCATCTTGCCATATCCTATCAATGCTATTTTCATACCATTCAGTTGTTTTTGTTTCATAATCTGCTGCAAAGATAATGTTTTTATTAAATCCCCACCCCGTCATTAACTTCTTTTGTGTTATAAAAACCTTTTAAATCGTGTTTGGTCGTTATTTACCGCCCATTTGCTTTTACTGAATTGGGGGTTGCTATGCTAAGCAGCGTTCTGAAGTCTTCTACTGCTATCAAGATGAATCGTGAAATTATGAGGGCTTTATGGAATTACGTCATTAAAGTTTCGCAAAGCCCTGAAAGGGCAGAAGGCCACACTCTTACAATCCCTCCCCCCATGGGGGAGGTTAGGAGAGGGAACGCACGCTGCATAGCATGAGACGGCTATGTGAAAGCCCTCACCTAACCTCTCCCAGAGGGAGAGGGACTGATTAATAAAAGCACTTACGAAACTGGAATACCATCGACTTCCACAAAGTCGATGGTCAGAGCATGGACATGCAGGAGGTGACGCCAAGCGAGGTGCCGATGGCTGTCAAAAACGCTACTGCCAGTTGAATGACGTATTTCCAAAGCACTTTCTTGTTTTTCATAGCAGTTAAGGATAAGGTATGTGTGCATGTATTTTTGAAAGAAATTGAAATGAAATGAAAGCTGTGGCATGGATGCCCATGATATTCTGCTGCAAGATGCATAAATATACAATCGCGACATTAACTCCACCACCCACTCCAAATGCCAAGAAAGAACTCCCTCGTGAGGTCGTAAAAACTGCCTCACGGGGAAAGTCAAATGACCTCGCGAGGCTATTACTATCTGAAATATGCAAAATCTTGTATTTTTATACGTTCGTATGCATATATCGCTAGGAATCAGGCAATAGCATTATACGTAGTTTTTCATTTCATTTCAATTAATTTTATAAAAACAAATACGTCTATATCAATAGAAGAATCTGTAAACAGATTTTATATTATATATAATATAAACCTATAAGAACGCCTCGGATATATGTGTGTGCATCAAAAAGCAAAAATAATTGAAATG
>CADALZ010000031.1 GCA_902788865.1 uncultured Bacteroidales bacterium
GGCCATCACAGATGCGGTAAAGGATGCAGCACACGAAGGTGCAGGGCAGAAGCCTATTGCTACCATCGGACTGCAAAACGCTCAGTGGGTAGCAATGGACTATGGTGATGTGCTGGTACACATCTTCCTGCCAGAAATTCGCGAGTTCTACGACCTGGAACACCTCTGGGCAGACGCGAAGTTGGAAAAAGTTCCTGAATTAGACTAATGTGACGATTATGGAAATCAAGAACAATAAAGAAAATAAAGAGAATAAAGAAAACAAGAATAAGATCAACATGCCCAAGTTCAACTTGAGTTGGCTCTATCTTATTATCTTGGTCATGATATGTAGCCTCTGGTTCACCAGCGAGAGCGGAAGCTCTTCTAGGGTGGTGTCTTATGATGAGTTCCAGAGCTACGTAGAGAAAGGCTATGTGAGCAAGGTGGTGGGCTACGACGACAATACGGTGGAGGCTTATATCAAGCAGGAAAACCTATCTGCTGTTTTCAAGGAAGATACAGACAGAGCCAAACGCTATCCTGTGGTCTCCTCTGAAGCACCTTCAAGAGAGAGTTTTGGAGAGTTTATCCAGAAGGAAAGAGATGCGTCCCACTTCGATGGTTCAGTGAGCTATCAGAAGCGTCAGAACTTCCTTTCCAACCTGTTCTGGCAGATTTTCCCACTCCTAGCCATGGTGCTGTTCTTCGTCTGGATCACCCGTCGCATGAGTGGTATAGGCGGAGGTGGTGGAGGCATCTTCAGCGTGGGCAAGTCGAAAGCACAGCTTTTCGAGAAAGAAAACTCTGTGAAAGTGACCTTCAAGGATGTTGCAGGACTGGCAGAGGCTAAACAGGAAGTGCAAGAAATCGTTGAGTTTCTCAAGGAACCTCAGAAATATACAGAGCTGGGTGGCAAGATTCCAAAGGGTGCCTTGCTTGTTGGCCCTCCTGGAACAGGTAAGACACTGCTGGCCAAGGCTGTAGCAGGCGAGGCCGATGTGCCATTCTTCTCCTTGGCTGGCTCTGATTTCGTAGAAATGTTTGTAGGCGTAGGTGCTTCACGTGTGCGTGATCTTTTCCGCCAAGCCAAGGAAAAAGCACCTTGCATCGTGTTCATCGATGAGATAGATGCGGTGGGTAGGGCTCGTGCTAAGGCTGCTGCCATGGGAGGTAACGATGAACGTGAGAACACACTCAACCAGCTGCTTACAGAGATGGATGGCTTTGGGTCTAATAGTGGTGTCATCATACTGGCAGCCACCAACCGTGTGGATGTGCTCGATAAAGCGCTGCTTCGTGCCGGACGATTCGACCGCCAGATTCATGTGGACCTGCCCGACCTGAATGAGCGTAAGGAAATATTTGGTGTACACCTGCGCCCTATCAAAATGGACCAGAACGTGGACATAGACCTGCTGGCTCGTCAGACTCCAGGCTTCTCGGGTGCAGACATAGCCAACGTATGCAACGAGGCTGCCCTGATAGCTGCCCGTCGCCAGAAGAAGGTGGTGGGCAAGCAAGACTTTCTGGATGCTGTAGATCGCATTGTGGGCGGTCTGGAGAAGAAAAACAAAATCACCACAGAGGAAGAGCGTCGCTCTATTGCCATCCATGAGGCTGGACATGCCACCATATCATGGTTGCTGGAATATGCCAATCCGCTCATCAAAGTGACCATCGTGCCACGCGGACGTGCCCTCGGTGCCGCTTGGTATCTGCCAGAAGAGCGCCAAATCACCACTAAGGAGCAGATGCTCGATGAGATGTGTGCCACATTGGGAGGCAGAGCTGCTGAGGAACTGTTCATCGGTCGCATCTCCTCTGGTGCCATGAACGATCTGCAACGCGTCACGCAGCAGGCTTTCGGCATGATCACCTACATGGGTATGAGCGACAAGCTGCCCAACCTGTGCTACTACAATCCTAATCAAGAGTACTCTTTCAACAAGCCGTACAGCGAGAAGACAGCTGAGCTGATAGACCAAGAGGTGCAACGCATGATCAACGAGCAATATGAGCGTGCCAAATCCATACTTAAGGAGCACCAAGAAGGACACAACCAATTGGCACAGCAACTCATCGAGAAGGAGGTTATCTTCGCTGAGGACGTAGAGCAAATTTTCGGTAAGCGGAAGTGGGCTTCACGCTCTGAAGAGATCATGAGTGCCAACGAGATTTCCAAGGAGTACAAGGAGGCTGCCGAGAAAGCACAGGAAGAGAAAGACCAGAAACCTAAAGACGAACCTAAGAAGGAAGGAGATGCATAAGATATGAAAAACTTCATTACACGTGCTATCACAGGCCTTTTATTTGTGGTTATTATGGTAGGGGGCATCCTCTACAATGCGCTCTCATTCGGATTCCTCTTTGCCCTCATCAGCATGCTCACCGTGTTTGAGTTTGGGCAGTTGGTCAACCAGAGCGGCGAGGTGTATATCAGCAAGGTGCTTACGTCTATCGGAGCTGCCTATCTGTTCCTGGCCTTCATGGCCTACTCCATGAATGTGGAGGGTGTGCGCATCTTTACGCCCTATTTGGCCTTCTTGCTCTTCATCCTCATCAAGGAACTGTATCAGAAGCGTGAGAATCCTATAGGCAACTGGGCCTACTCCATGCTCAGTCAGCTCTACATCGCCTTGCCTTTTGCCATGCTGAATCTGCTTGGTTTTCAAGGCAATGCCGAAGATGGAAGCATCGCCTACAATCCCATCTTTCCACTTTCTATTTTCATCTTCCTGTGGCTGAGTGATACAGGGGCCTATTGCTTCGGTTCACTGCTGGGCAAGCATCGCCTCTTCGAGCGCATCTCGCCCAAGAAATCATGGGAAGGCAGCATCGGTGGAGGCATCGTCAGCTTGGCATCGGCATTCGCACTGGCTTATTTCTTCCCCTTTATGACCTATGCAGAATGGACAGGACTGGCACTTACAGTGGTAGTCTTCGGCACGTGGGGCGACTTGGTAGAATCGCTGATGAAGCGTCAACTGGGTGTGAAAGATTCTGGCAACTTCCTGCCTGGACATGGCGGATTACTCGACCGTTTCGACAGCTCTCTGATAGCCATCCCCGCAGCCGTCATCTACCTCTATTGCGTTGTCTTTTAAGCAGATAGTCAAGCATCAAGTGGGCTGCATGCTGGGGTGCTCCAGGCGTGCCTAGTTTCTGTGCCATCTCCTCATAGCCTCTGAGCATCTGCGAGCGATAAGCCTCATCACCCGTGAGCCTATCCAGCTCAGCACGAATGTTGGGCACCGTCATACCATCGGCCACCAGCTCCTTGACCACCTCACGCCCTGCTACCAGATTCACCAATGAGATGAACTTCACGCGGAGCACCAGCTTCCGCATGAAAGAGATGAACCGCCCCATCTTGATATAGTAGCACACCACCTGAGGCACACGGAAGAGTGCCGTCTCCAGCGTGGCTGTGCCCGAAGTCACCAGAGCCACATCGGCATGCGAGAGCAGCTCATAGGTTTTGCCGAACACCACTTTCACCGACTGTCCTTTAAGAAATGGATCATAGTAATCAGGCAAAATGCCAGGGGCTCCTGCCAAGACCATCTGATAGCGCGGGAAGGCTGAGGCAGCCTCTATCATGCGTGTAAGATTGTCTTTGATTTCCTGCTTACGACTGCCAGCCAGCAGAGCCAAGACAGGTCTCTCCGAGAGGCCATGCTCCGTCTTGAAGTCCGCAGTACTCTGCTTGTAGTCTGACTTGAAAAGTTCCACTTCATCCAGCGTAGGATTGCCCACATAGTGGATGGGGTAATGATGCTTCCCTTCGAAAAACTCCACCTCGAAGGGCAAGATAGAGTATAGCTGATCTACGTCACGCTTGATATTCTTGATGCGATACTCCTTCCACGCCCATATCTTAGGCGAGATATAGTAGAACACAGGGATCTCCGTATGGCTGTGTATGTACTTGGCTATATCGAGGTTGAAACCTGGATAGTCCACCAGAATCAGCACATCGGGTTTCCACTGCACGATGTCTTCCTTGCAGAGGCGCATGTTTCTGAAGATGGTACGCAGGTGCATCAGCACGGGGATAAAGCCCATGTAGGCCAGCTCCTTATAGTGCTTCACCACCGTGCCACCTACGGCAGCCATCAAGTCGCCTCCGAAGAAGCGGAATTCCGCCTCCCCGTCTCGCTCCTTCAGTGCCCGCATCAAGTTAGACGCATGCAGGTCGCCAGAAGCCTCGCCAACTATCAGATAGTACTTCATGCTTCAAACCAATGATTCATTCGCTTAATCATCTCATAGTCGGTAGCATCTACCGTGACAGGTGTGATAGCCACATAGCCGTGGCGCAGTGCCCAGTGGTCGTTGCGCTGCTCCTCAGGATCGGTATCACGGAACTCCCCTGCCATGTCATAGACATGTTCCGCCTCTGCCCTCGGTATCCACTCCTTCTCCCAGAGTCCCTTAGCCTGCTGGCACACCTTGATGCCCTTGAAGCTCTGCGCCTTAGGGAAGTTCACATTCAGGCATGTCAGCGGTGGCAAACCCTCGTCCAGCACTTTCTGCGTGATAAGCTGCACATAATCTTTCAGCGGTGAGAAGTCGGCCTCCAGATCGTGGTCGCATAGCGAGAAGCCCACAGAGGGGAATCCGCGCAGACAGCCTTCTATCACTACGCCCATGGTGCCTGAGTAGTGCACGTTCACCGAGGAGTTGTCGCCATGGTTGATGCCCCCCACCACAAGATCGGGTATACGTTTCAGCACCGAGTAGAACGCCAGCTTCACGCAATCGGTCGGCGTGCCAGAGCACTGATACACAGTGAGTCCTGGCTCCTCATGCACCAACTTATAGCTCACGGGTTCGTGGCAAGTGATGGAACAGGCAAAGCCCGATCGCGGAGCGTCGGGTGCCATCACCACAAGGTCGGCCAAAGGGCGCAGGAAGCCCACCAGTTCCCTGATGCCCTTGGCGTTCACCCCGTCGTCGTTTGAAATCAATATCAGCGGTCTATCATTATTCATCTTGTTCTATCTTCTTTTTGAGGGTGCGAAGATACACATTTTTTATCATACCGCCAAATACTTGAGCAGAGGGGCATTTTTTTCTTCGCAGTTGCGAAAAATTTACGGCGCAGTTACGAAGTTCGTTTTTCCCTTTTTTCAGCTTGAGCAACAAAGTAATCAGTTAATCAGTTTTTCAGTTAATTATTGAACATGCCCTAACTGGTTTTAAGCACCTAAATAAAAAACTGAATAACAGATTTATTGATTGAAGCCTTTTGCTGCACCATTTTCAAGTTCTTAAATAAAAAAACAAAAAAAATGTCCAAAACAAGCAGAAACACAAAGAATTGTGCTATCTTTGTATTATATCAAACTTAAACATTCTAATATTATGGGAAAGCACCTTGTTACACTATGCACCATCCAATGGGCAGACATGCCATTTGATGAGTTATGCACGCTTGCCAAGAAAATGGGTTACGACGGATTGGAAGTGGCTTGTTGGGGCAACGGCATCGATGTAGACCGAGCACTCTCTGATGAGAGTTACGTGGACTGGATGAAGGAAAACCTCAGAAAGAACGGACTGGTCATGACGGCCCTGGCTGTTCACATCATTGGCCAGTGCGTGGGCGACGACCCAGACCCACGTTTGAACAATTTTGCGCCATCTGCCCTTGCCAATAAGCCAGAGGCTATCAGGCAGTGGGCCATCGATACCATGATGAAGGTGCCAGTTGTCGCTGCTAAGTTTGGCGTCCACGTAGTCACTGGTTTCACCGGGTCTCCCATCTGGAAGTATATGTATTCTTTCCCCCAGACCACAGAGGAGATGATTGAGGCAGGCTTTAACCGAATCGTAGAACTTTGGAGTCCCATCTTAGACGTTTTTAAGAAATGTGATGTCAAATTCGCTCTTGAGGTACATCCAGGCGAGATTGCATTCGATTACTATTCCACCAAACGCCTGCTGGCAAAGTTTGCCGACCGTGAAGAATTCGGTCTGAATTTTGACCCCAGTCACCTCATCTGGCAAGGCATCAAGCCCCATCTGTTCCTCAATGACTTTATCGATCGCGTATATCATGTCCACATGAAGGATGCTGCGGTCACCCTTGACGGACGCTCTGGTATTCTGGGCAGTCATATCGATTTCGGTGATTTGCGACGTGGCTGGAATTTCCGATCTCTAGGTCATGGTGACGTGAATTTCGAAGAGATAATACGTGTGCTCAATGCTTATGGCTACGATGGCCCACTGTCTGTGGAATGGGAGGATTCGGGCATGGACCGTATCGATGGAGCCACCGAAGCTGCTGCCTTTGTACGACGTGTTGACTTCAAGCCATCCGCCGTTAAGTTTGACAAAGCAATCTCCAATCAATAACAATATAAAAGGATAAGATTATGGCAAGAGAAATTCGTTACGGAATGGTAGGCGGTCATAACCAAGCCTTCATAGGTGACGTGCACCGCAAAGCGCTTCAGTTTGACCCCCGTTCAGCCTTGGTGGCCGGATGTTTCAGTACCCGTGAATCTTTGAACCAAGAAACTGGCAAAACCTATGATTTGGATCCCGACCGTGTCTATCCAGACTACAAGTCAATGGCCAAAGCCGAGGCAGCCCGCGAGGATGGCATCGACTTCGTGGTCATAGTTACGCCCAACATCACACACTATGAGATAGCTAAATGTTTCTTGGAGGCGGGCATCAACGTGTTCTGCGAGAAGCCTTTATGCTTCACCGTAGCACAAGCCGAGGAGTTGGAGGCTATTGTCAAGTCAACAGGCCTTCTCTTTGGCGTAGGATATAGTTATACTGGCTACACCATGAGTAAGGTAATGAAGGAAATGATTGCTGAAGGCAAGATAGGTAAGGTCATAGCTGTGAATGCTGAATATGTACAGGGCTGGCTGCTCGACATACTTGATCCTGAGAGCAAGAATGACATGAGCCTGGCAGTATGGCGCACTGATCCCGTTATATCGGGCATTACCAACTGCGTAGGTGATCTGGGCACTCATATAGAAAACTATATTTCATACCTCACCGGTCTTAAGATACATCGGCTTCTTGCCACTCGTGATAAATACAATCAGCCTCTAGAGCTGAATGCTAATATAATTGTGGAATACGACAATGGTGCCCATGGAGCATACTGGTGCAGTCAGATTGCCGAAGGTCACTGCAATGGTTTTGTTGTTCGCGTTTATGGTGACAAAGGTGCTCTGGAATGGATGCAGGAGGATCCCGAGGTGGTGCGTTATACTCCAAAGGGTGAGGCCATGCGCCTCATACACCGAGGTACTCCAGCCATACATGAGAAGGCCGGTGCCTTCGCACGCATCCCATCAGGACATCCTGAGGGACTATTCGTAGCTTTTGCGAATATTCATCGGGAATTTCTCAATGCTGTGGATGCAAAGAAACACGGGAAAGACTATTCATGCTTCGATTTCCCAACAATATCTGACGGCGTGATGGGGGTGAAGTTTATTCATGCCGTAGTGGATAGTGCCGACGGTGGAAGTCAATGGGTAACGATCAAATAAGAATCTTCTAAACCTTTTAAGCCCGACTTTAAGGCCTTTTCACATACACACAGCCCTTAAAAAATCAAAAAAATAGGCTGAAATAAGGATAGCACAAAGAATTGTGCTATCTTTGCATTTTATTAAGGTATTAAAGCACAGATTATGGGTAAAATCATTGCATTGGCCAACCAAAAAGGCGGAGTGGGTAAAACCACGACCACAATCAACTTGGCAGCATCGCTCGCCACGCTGGAAAAGCGCGTGCTGGTGGTAGATGCTGACCCGCAGGCTAACGCTTCTTCGGGGCTGGGCGTGAACATCAAGCAAGTGAACTCTTCTATCTATGAGTGCCTGATAGACAATGCCGACGTGAAAGAAGCCATACATGACACAGAAATAGAGACACTGAAGGTGATTCCCTCGCACATCAACCTGGTGGGGGCCGAGATAGAGATGCTCAACATGCCTGGACGTGAGAAAATCATGCGCAACGTGCTGGCTCCACTGAAAGACGATTTCGACTATATACTGATAGACTGCTCACCGTCGCTGGGACTCATCACCGTGAATGCCCTCACGGCAGCACAGTCGGTCATCATACCTGTGCAGGCAGAGTACTTCGCACTGGAGGGTATCAGCAAGCTGCTGAACACTATCAAGATCATCAAGACGCGACTGAACCCCACACTGGAGATAGAGGGATTCCTGCTCACGATGTACGACTCACGCCTCAGACAGGCCAACCAGATATACGACGAGGTGAAACGCCACTTCCAAGAGCTGGTGTTCAGCACCGTGATACAGCGCAATGTGAAGCTGAGCGAGGCACCTAGCTACGGACTGCCCGCCATACTTTATGATGCCGACTCTAACGGTGCCAAGAACCACATGGCTCTGGCCAAGGAACTTATCAGCAGAAACGAAGGAAAGGAATAACGCTTATGGCAAAGCAACAAAGAAATGCACTGGGAAGAGGACTGGATGCCCTGCTGGACATGGATAATGTGCAGACAGAAGGTTCCTCATCCATCAACGAGATAGAACTGAAGAAAATCAAGGTGAACCCCAACCAGCCGCGTAGGGAGTTCGACCCTGTGGCACTGCAGGAGCTGGCCGACTCCATAGAGGAGATAGGCATCATACAGCCCATCACCCTGCGTAAGCTCACAGACGATGAATACCAGATCATAGCGGGCGAACGCCGCTTCCGTGCCGCACAGATGGCACACCTCACCACCATCCCTGCCTACATACGCACTGCTGATGATGAGAATGTGATGGAGATGGCTCTGATAGAGAACATCCAGCGCGAAGATCTCAACTCGGTGGAGATAGCACTGGCTTATCAGCATCTGCTGGACCAGTACGGACTGACGCAGGAACGCCTCAGCGAGCGCGTGGGGAAGAAGCGTGCCACCATAGCCAACTATCTGCGCCTGCTAAAACTGCCTGCCCCCATACAACTGGGACTGCAGAACAAACAGATAGACATGGGGCATGCACGTGCACTGCTCGCACTGGACGACCCTAAGCAGCAGATGAAGCTCTATGAAGACATCGTGAGCCGTGACTACTCCGTGCGCAAGGTGGAAGAGCTAGTGAAGGTGCTGCTCAATGGGGATGAGCCTGTGACACGCCCTAAGTCAAAGCTGCCCAAGGAGTTCAACCTGCTGACGCAGCAACTCTCCACCTTCTTCCAGACCAAGGTGCAGCTCACCTGCTCCGACAAGGGTAAGGGAAAAATCACCATCCCTTTCAGCAACGAAGAGGAACTGGAACGCATCATGGTGCTCTTTGACGGTATGAAGAAAAGATGAAGTGGCAGAGGCTGACATATAGGCTGTGTGTGGTCATGCTGCTGTGCCTGGCCGAGGCACTGATGCTCACTGCCTATGGGCAAGACATCCCAAGGGCAGAACGCAGAAGGCGCGAAGGGCCGCTGAACGACAGCATCTCCCTGCGACTGGACACTAACCCTGTGACTCCTCAGATGTTGGAAGACAGTCTGAAGAGCGTGGGCGCAGCTCCCAAGCTCTGGGTGCCCAATCCCACTAAAGCCACATGGATGGCTCTGGTGATACCAGGCGGCGGACAGATATATAATCGCAAGTACTGGAAGCTGCCCATCTTCTATGGCGGATTCGTGGGATGTACCTATGCGCTGACATGGAACAACCGCATGTACAAGGACTATGCAAATGCCTATAAGGATGCGGTGAACAACAACTGGAGTGCATCCAGCATCACAGAACTGCTGCCTGCCAGCTACATCAGCCGCACCTCGAAGACGCAAGTTACGGAGACACTGCGTAAGCGCAAGGATATGTACAGACGCTACAGAGACCTTAGCATCTTTGCCTTCATAGGCGTGTATGCACTCTCGGTGGTAGATGCCTACGTGGATGCAGAGCTGTCTAACTTCGACATATCGCCCGACCTGAGTATGCGCGTGGAGCCTACGCTGCTGAACGGGGGAAACAGCCTAAGGTCGAAGCAGACGGTGGGGGTGCAGTGCAGTTTCACTTTTTAAATAATGATTATAAAAAAGACCAGATATGAGACTTAGAACTATCATTCAGACCCTGCTTTGCGGAACTATCATGAGCTTCAGCCTTCCGTCATGGGGACAGGAAGTGGGAGAAAGCATAGAGGTCATAGTCCATGAGAATGGACAGGAGATCAAGGAAGAAATAGGCCTGCCTCTGAGTATGACATACCCGCTGGACAGCCTGCTGGCAGACTGGAAGGTGAAGAACTTCATCGCCCCTGCTACAGACTGCAACATGGAGAACGTGAACCCTGTGGTGAGCGACTCTGTGATCATGGACCGCCTCTCACGCATGCCCACTGTGATAGAGATGCCATTCAACGAGGTGGTACGCAAATTCATAGACCTCTACACAGGAAACTTGCGTGAAAGAGTATCCTACATGGTGAGTGCCAGTAACTTCTATATGCCCATCTTCGAGGAGGCGCTGGAAGCCTACGGACTGCCCATGGAGCTGAAGTACCTCCCCATCATAGAGTCGGCCCTGGATCCTAATGCCGTATCACGCGCAGGTGCTGCAGGCCTCTGGCAGTTCATGGTAGGTACAGGCAAGATCTACGGACTGGAAACCAACAGCCTCATCGACGAGCGCAGAGACCCCATCAAATCTACATGGGCAGCCGTGCGCTACTTGAAAGACCTCTATGACATCTATCATGACTGGCCACTGGTGATAGCCGCCTACAACAGTGGGCCTGGCAACATCAACAAGGCCATCAGCCGTGCTGGAGGCAAACGCGATTATTGGGCCATCTACAACTACCTGCGCACAGAAACGCAGGGCTATGTGCCCTCTTTCATAGCAGCCAACTATGTGATGACATACTACTGCAAGCACAACATCTGTCCTAAGGAGACCTCCCTGCCTGTGGCCTCAGACACCATACAGGTGAACGAGCGCATACACTTGCAGCAGATAGCCGAGGTATGCGGCGTAGAGCTGGATGCGCTGAAGAGCTTGAATCCACAGTACAGGCAGAACATCATACCTGGCGACACCAAGGCACAGACACTGCGTCTGCCTCAGAAGTACATCACTGCCTTCATAGAGAAGCAAGACACCATCTTGGCATATAAGACAGCACAGTTCTTCAAGAACAGACGCACAGCAGCCGTGCCTACCACCTCCAGAGCCACCGCTTCAAGAACTACCAGCAGGGCATCGAGCGCATCAAGTGGCAACACGCCCACCTATCATAAGATCAAGTCGGGCGAAACCCTCTCTACCATTGCGGCCCGCTATGGCACCACCGTGGCAAAGCTCCGCAGTCTCAATGGCATCAGAGGTTCTAAGATCAATGCTGGAAAGAATATAAGAGTAAAATAACCACCTAAACACACGTGACGATGAACGAGTTAAACCAGAAAAATGGGAAAGAAGAAGAGATGATACAGCAAACCTTCCAAGAGTTGCTGAACGACTATCTGGCCACTAATCATCGAAAGCGTGTGGAAATCATCACCAAGGCATTCAACTTTGCCAACCAAGCGCACCGTGGGGTGAAACGCCTCTCTGGCGAGCCCTATATCATGCACCCACTGGCAGTGGCCAAGATAGTCTGCAACGAGATAGGACTGGGCTCAACCTCTATCTGTGCGGCCTTACTGCACGATGTGGTGGAGGATACAGATTATACCACAGAAGACATAGCGAACATCTTCGGAGAGAAAATAGCCCAAATTGTAGAAGGGCTGACCAAGATATCGGGTGGTATCTTCGGTGACCATGCTTCTGCACAGGCAGAGAACTTCAAGAAGCTGCTGCTCACCATGTCGAGCGATATCCGCGTGATACTCATCAAGATAGCCGACCGTCTGCACAACATGCGTACGCTGGCTTCACAAGCACCAAACAAGCAATACAAGATAGCTGGCGAAACGCTCTACCTCTATGCCCCCCTCGCCTATCGCTTAGGACTGAACAAAATAAAGACAGAGCTGGAAGACCTGAGCTTCAAGTATGAACATCCAGAAGAGTATGAGGCCATAGAGCAGAAGCTGAAGGCCACAGCCTCGGAGCGTGACCAGATGTTCAACGAGTTCACGGCACCTATCCGTGAGGCACTGGATAAGATGGAGCTGAAATATCGCATCATTGGCCGCGTGAAGTCGGTCTATTCCATCTGGAACAAGATGCAGACCAAGCATGTGCCCTTCGACGAGGTGTACGACATTCTGGCCGTGCGCATTATCTTCGAGCCTAAGAGCATGGAGGAGGAGCTGAACGACTGCTTCGACATCTATGTGTCTCTCTCGAAGATCTACAAAGCGCACCCAGACCGCATCAGAGACTGGGTAAGCCATCCGAAGTCGAACGGTTATCAGGCCCTGCACGTCACCTTGATGGGCAACAACGGACAGTGGGTAGAGGTGCAAATCAGAAGTGAGCGCATGAACGACATAGCCGAGCAAGGCTTCGCTGCACACTGGAAATATAAGGATGGCGACATAGCTGAAGACGAGGGCGAACTGGAGAAATGGCTGAACACCATCAAGGAGATACTGGACGACCCACAGCCAGATGCTATCGACTTCCTCGACACCATAAAGCTGAACCTCTTTGCGCAAGAAATCTTCGTCTTCACGCCAAAGGGAGAAATCAAGACCATGCCTCAGAATGCTACGGCACTCGACTTTGCATTCCTTCTGCATACAGACATAGGCAGCCATTGTATAGGCGCAAAAGTAAACCACAAGTTGGTGCCACTGAGCCATAAGCTGCAGAGTGGCGACCAGGTGGAAGTGCTTACTTCACGCTCACAGCGTGTGCAATCAGAGTGGCTAAGCATAGCCGCTACAGCCAGAGCCAGAAACAAGATAGCCTCCATCCTGCGAAAAGAAGCAAAGGCCTACCAAGCCGAAGGCCTCAAGATAGTGACAGACCTGCTCAAGAAGCAAAATATGTACGTCAGCGATGCCATAGTGGAGAAGTTGGCCAAGATACACAACCTGAGTGCAGATGAATTCTTAGGGGAGGTAGGTGCCAAAAAGCTGGTGCTGAACGATAACGACCTGAATGAGCTGAAGGGCAAGCAAGGCTCTAGCTGGAAGAAATACCTCAAAATTCCGTTTATAAATAAGGATAATAAAGAAAATAAGGAAGACAAAGCCAACGAGCCAAAGGCAGATGAAACTCCCAAAGAGAAGATCAACACCAAGAAGATATTCACCCTTGACGAGGACTCTATCCAGCACAAATACTCCATGGCCGAGTGCTGCCGACCTATACCTGGAGACGACGTGCTGGGCTATGTATCAGACAGTGGAAGAATCATCATCCATAAGCGCCAATGCCCTGTGGCCATGAAACTGAAGAGCAGCTATGGTAAACGCATCATAGCCACACAATGGGATACACACAGGCAGCTTTCCTTCATCGTCACCCTGCATCTGGAAGGGGTGGACTGCCTAGGACTGCTCAACGATGTGACACAAATCATCTCCCGCCAGCTCAATGTGAACATCCATAAGCTCACCATAGAGACCAACGACGGTATCTTCCATGGAGACATTCAGCTCTATGCACACGATGTGGGCGATGTGCAGACCATCATCAACGAACTGAAGAAAGTGAAGAACATCAGTACCATCACCCGAGAGTAGGCTCGGCAGAAGCAGCGATATTCTCCTTCAGCTCATCTACCTGCTGGTAGGTGAAAGCATCGAGTGCATCACGCATCTCCACTAAGCGTTTTCTCACAGCACGCAGACGATCTATCACCTCTGCGTTCTTAGAAGCAGCCTCCTTGTTCTTGGTCAGGCGCTTACGCACGCCCTCCAAGGTCATGCCACGCTCCTTCAGCAAGTGCTGTATCAGTTTCACCAGTTCCAAGTCCTCCTTTGTGTACTGACGGATGTTGCGTCCAGCCTTCTTGGGCTTCAGCTGCGGGATCTCTCTCTCCCAATAACGAAGGGTGGTTTCAGTGATACCATACATCTTCGATACCTCTCCGATAGAGTAGTAAAGTTTCAAATCATTTGTTGTATTCAGCATCTTCTTTAACATTAATATAATAGGTGTGTTGCAAAAATAATAATTTCATCTTATCTTTGCACAGTTTTTTTAAGAAAAAGATAAAGTTATGATGACAGCTAACGAAATACGCGAATCATTTAAGAAGTTTTTCGAGTCGAAAGGTCATGCTATCGTGCCTTCAGCTCCTATGGTAATTAAGGACGATCCTACCCTGATGTTCACCAATGCAGGTATGAACCAGTGGAAAGACATCATCTTGGGTACTCGTGATCCAGAGCCACGCCGCAGGGCAGACTCTCAGAAATGCCTCCGCGTGAGCGGCAAGCACAACGATCTGGAAGAGGTAGGACATGATACCTACCATCACACCATGTTCGAGATGTTGGGCAACTGGAGTTTTGGTGACTACTTCAAGGAGGGTGCCATAGACATGGCATGGGAGTACCTGGTAGATGTGCTGGGACTGAATCCTGCCGACCTCTACGTGACAGTGTTCGAGGGCTCACCTGAGGAAAACATTGCTCGCGACGACGAGGCTGCCACATACTGGGCAAAGCATGTACCGCAAGACCATATCATCAATGGCAATAAGCATGACAACTTCTGGGAGATGGGCGACACAGGCCCATGCGGACCTTGCTCGGAAATTCATCTCGACAGCCGCACACCAGAGGAAAAAGCCAAAGTGCCTGGCCGTGAGCTGGTGAACAAGGATGATCCACAGGTGATAGAAATATGGAACTTGGTCTTCATGCAGTTCAATCGCAAGGCCGATGGCTCACTGGAGAAGCTTTCTATGAATGTGATAGACACTGGCATGGGTTTCGAGCGTTTGGTACGCGCACTGCAGGGCAAGCACTCCAACTATGACACTGACATCTTCCAGCCTATCATCAAAGAGATAGAGCGTCTGTCTGGCTTGAAGTATGGTGCCAAGGAAGAGACAGACATCGCTATGCGTGTGATAGCCGACCATATCCGTGCCGTATCTTTCAGCATTGCAGACGGACAATTGCCAAGCAACGCTAAAGCAGGCTACGTGATTCGTCGCATCCTGCGTCGTGCTGTGCGCTATGCTTACACCTTCCTCGGACAGAAGGAGGCTTTCCTTTACAAGTTGCTGCCTATCCTGACTCGTGAGATGGGCGAGTCTTATCCTGAGTTGGTGGCACAGCAAACCCTTATCAGTAAGGTGATGAAAGAGGAAGAGGATTCCTTCCTGCGTACGCTCTCCAACGGCATCAGCCTGCTCTCCAAGGCTATGGAAGAACTGAAGGCTGCTGGTAAGACAGAGCTTGATGGTGTGCAGGCATTCACTCTGTTTGATACCTATGGTTTCCCACTCGACCTCACAGAACTGATCTGCCGTGAGAATGGCATCTCTGTCAACGAGAAGCAGTTTGGCGAAGAAATGCAGAAGCAGAAGGAACGTGCCCGTAATGCGGCTGCTGTGGAGACAGGCGACTGGATTATCCTGCGTGAGGGTGAGCCTCAGTTTGTAGGATACGACTACTCTGAGCATGAGTGCCACATCTTGCGCTATCGCCAAGTGACTCAAAAGAAAAATACCTATTATCAAATCGTACTTGACCATACGCCTTTCTATGGCGAGATGGGTGGTCAGGTTGGAGAAAGTGGCGTACTCGTAAGCGAGCATGAAACCATCGACATCACTGACACCAAGCACGAGAATGGCATCAACATACAGCTATCCAGCAAGCTCCCAGCCCATCCAGAGGCTGAGTTCATGGCTTGCGTAGATGTGGATAAACGCAACGCCAGTGCTGCCAACCACTCTGCCACTCACCTGCTCGACCAGGCTCTGCGCCAGGTATTAGGTGAGCATGTAGAGCAGAAGGGTTCCTACGTGTCTGGAGAGACCCTGCGCTTCGACTTCTCTCACTTCCAGAAAGTGACCAACGAGGAGCTGCGTGAGGTAGAACGCTTAGTCAATGCAAAGATTCGCGAAGACCTGCCTCTGCAAGAGCATCGTGACACGCCTATCGAGGAAGCCAAGAAGATGGGGGCCATCGCCCTCTTTGGCGAGAAATATGGCGACAAGGTGCGTGTGATTCAGTTTGGCGACAGCGTAGAGTTCTGTGGTGGTATCCATGCCCAGAGCACGGGCAGAATTGGATTCTTCAAGATTCTCTCAGAGAGCAGCGTAGCTGCAGGTGTGCGTCGTATAGAGGCTATCACTGGTAAGAACTTCGAAGAGTCATTCTATATGATGGAGGATACCCTTAATGCAGTGCGTGCACTCTTCAACAATGCCAAAGACCTCACAGGTGTACTGAAGAAGTACATTGATGAACACGAAGGCATGAAGAAGGAGATTGAGACATTCCAGGCTCAGGCCGTTGAGAGCATCAAGCAGAGACTGCTGGATCGTGTAGAAAGCATTGACGGCATGAAGGTGGTAAAGGCCGTATTGCCAATGGCTCCAGAGGCTGCCAAGAACTTGGTGTTCAAGCTTCGTGAGGCCATTCCAAACAACCTGCTGGCTGTAGTGGGCACCATCAATGCCGACAAGCCATTGCTGAGCGTGATGATCAGCGAGGACCTGGTGAACGAGCGTCAGCTCAATGCTGGTAAACTGGTGCGTGAAGCTGCCAAACTAATACAGGGTGGTGGTGGCGGACAGCCTTACTATGCTACTGCTGGTGGTAAGAACAAGGATGGCATCCATGCAGCTGTTGATAAGGTTATCGAACTGGTCAAAGCCTGAAATAGATGCTTATGAATATAGAACGTAAATATCAACCCTCAGACAAGATGAGCGACCTCATCTCCGACAACTTCTCTTTGTTGATGGTGATGAGTCGCTTCGGATTGTCGTTGGGATTTGGAGACAAGACGGTGAAGGAGGTATGCGACAGCCAGGAGGTGGACTGTGAAACCTTCTTAGCTGTGGCCAACTTTATGAACGAAGGTCTGATGACTTACAGCGGAGAGGTGGACAATTTCTCCCTGAATGCGCTCATGGACTATCTGAAGAATGCACATGCCTACTTCATCGACTTCAGCCTCCCCATGATACGCAGCAAACTCATCGAGGCCTTGGATTTCTCCAGTACCAATAATGTGTCGCTGCTTATCCTGAAATTCTTCGACGACTTCCACGATGAGGTGCGCAAGCACATGGAATATGAGAATCGTTCTATCTTCACCTATGTAGAGAAACTTCAGCGAGGTGAGCAGCCTAAAGGTGGCATCACCAGCCTTAACAGCAAACACGACCAAATAGACACTAAGATCAGAGAACTAAAGAATATCATCATAAAGTATTATCCAGAACAGGCCAACAACAATCTGCTGAACTCTGTTCTGTTTGACATCTTCAACTGCGAGCAAGACTTGGATATGCACTGCCAAATAGAAGACTACCTGTTCACTCCAGCCGTTGCCCGTCTGGAAAGGAGGGTACAACATGGCTAATCGCACGTTCCAGACCATCATTGCCATCTCTTCGGTCATTCTTCGCAGTGGCATGGCAGCGGTGCTGAAAAGACTACCTGGCCTCAGTATCCATCCTGTGGAGGTACCTTCTGTAGATGCTCTGCGCACCTACCTACAACTGCATCAGGCCGACCTCGTCATCATGGATCCTAATTTCAGCGGACGTTTAGATCTGCGTGCCTTGAAAGAGGAGGTGAATAACGCTCGGAAAGTGAAGTACGTCGCCATCTTGAGTTCTGTCATCGATAGCAGTACGCTGAAGGAATATCACGACAGCTTCACCATATACGATGACACCAATACCATCTCACAGAAACTGAATAAGTTGCTGCTCAGTCCTACTACTGATGAAACAGAGGGCCAAGAGCAACTCAGTCTGCGTGAGAAGGAAATCATCACCTTCGTGGTGAAAGGGCTGACCAACAAGGCCATAGCCGACAAGCTCTGCATCTCTGTACACACCGTCATCACCCATCGCAGAAACATTGCCCGCAAGCTGCAAATCCACTCCCCTGCAGGTCTCACCATCTATGCCATAGTCAACAAGCTGGTGGAACTGAAAGACGTGGAAACGCTAAACGTTTAGTGTCAACTCCACAGGGCAGTGGTCAGAGCCAAAGATATCCGTATGAATCTTAGCACCTGCCAGATTTCCATCTAAAGCCTTAGAAGTCAAGAAGTAGTCTATACGCCACCCTGTGTTCTTCTCACGTGCATGGAAGCGATAGCTCCACCAAGAATACACATCCGTCAGCGTGGGATAGAAGTAGCGGAAAGTGTCTGTAAAGCCAGATTCCAGCAGCAGCGTCATCTTCTCACGTTCTTCATCTGTAAAGCCAGCGTTGCGCCTATTGGTCTTCGGATTCTTGATGTCTATCTCCTCATGCGCCACATTCATGTCGCCACAGACTATCACAGGCTTCTGCTGCGCCAAACCACCAAGGAACTTGCGGAAATCATCTTCCCACACCATGCGATAGTCCAACCTACGTAGTTCATCCTGTGAATTGGGGGTATAGACCGTTACCAAATAGAAATCTGGCATCTCCAGCGTGACGATGCGCCCTTCATGGTCGTGCTGCTCTATCCCCATGCCATAGGTCACAGAGAGAGGCGTATGGCGTGTATAGATAGCCGTCCCAGAGTAGCCTTTCTTCTCAGCATAGTTCCAATACGACTGGTAGCCAGGGAACGACAAGTCCAGTTGTCCTTCCTGTATCTTAGTTTCCTGCAGGCAGAAGAAGTCGGCATCCAGCGCATTAAACACATCAGCAAAGCCCTTACCTGCACAAGCCCTCAGCCCGTTCACATTCCAAGAAATGAATTTCATCATACCTTATTATATATTAAAAGTGAATACCATAGTCATGTTTTACCTCATCCATCACGAACGTGCTCTCTACAGAACCCAAACTGTCTATGCGCCCTAGCACATTGATGAGAAATTCTTGATAAGCCTTCATGTCTGGCGCATGTATTTTCAGCAGATAGTCGCAAGAGCCTGACGTGTTGTAGCACTCCGTCACCTCTGGAATGTCTTGCACCATGCGAGTGAACTCAAGAGCGATGTCGCGATTCATGCGACGCAGTTTCACCTTGCAGAACACCACGAATCCCTGATTCAGTTTCTCTGCATCCAGCACAGCCATGTATTTCTTGATATAGCCTTGATTCTCCAAGCGTTTCAGTCGCTCGAAGACAGGCGTGGAAGAAAGGCTGACACGCGCAGCCAGCTCCTTCGTGGTGAGTCGGGCATTCTCCTGCAACGTACGCAAGATCTGCAAGTCTGTCTTATCTAAAGTATCCATAAAGAAAAATATTCTACCAATGGGGCATCAGAGAGCCCCAAAAAGAACAAACAACCATAATTTTGCTACAAATATAGTGATATTTTCTATATTTTAAGCAAATCTTGTGGATAATTTCTACTTACCTTAACTTTGCAATGTCAAACAAAAGGAAGTTAATAACTTAAAAATACAAAGACTATGGCAACAAAGAAATTACATTTTGAGACTTTACAGCTCCATGTAGGACAGGAGCAACCAGATCCAGCAACTGACTCACGCGCTGTGCCTATCTATCAAACCACCTCCTACGTTTTTCGCAACTCGCAGCATGCTGCCGATCGTTTCGGACTGCGTGATGCTGGCAACATCTATGGACGCCTGACCAACTCTACACAGGGTGTCTTTGAGGAGCGACTCGCTGCCTTGGAGGGCGGAACAGCAGGTTTGGCTGTGGCCAGTGGGGCTGCTGCTATCACCTATGCACTGCAGAACATTGCTCGCAATGGCGATCATATCATTGCTGCCAACAATCTGTATGGAGGCACATACAACCTCATAGAGCACACGCTCACTACCCAAGGGGTGACTACCACCATCGTAGATCCAAGCGACCTAAAGGCTGTAGATGGGGCTTTTCTTCCCAACACGAAAGCCATCATCGTAGAAACCTTTGGCAATCCTAATGCCAGCGTGACAGACATCGAGAAGATTGCAGAGATAGCACATCGCCATCGCACCATCTTGATAGTGGACAATACCTTCGCTACCCCTTACCTTTTCCGCCCGTTGGAGCATGGCGCAGATGTGGTGGTAGAATCGGCCACGAAGTTCATAGGCGGACATGGCAGCACGCTGGGAGGCATCATCGTAGAGGCTGGCAAGCTCGACTGGAAGGCCAATGCCGACAAGTACCCCACACTGGCACAGCCAGACCCCAGCTATCATGGTGCTGTCTTTGCCGACGTGGCAGGACCAGCTGCCTTCGTCACACGTATCCGTGCCGTCATCTTGCGTGACACAGGTTCGTGTATCGCTCCACTCAGTGCCTGGATTCTGCTGCAGAGTTTAGAGACCCTCTCCCTGCGCGTGGAGCGTCATGTGTATAATGCCCTCAAAGTGGTGGATTTCTTGTCTAAGCACCCCAAGGTGGCCAAGGTACACCACCCTTCCCTGCCCGACCATCCAGACCATGCGCTGTATGAGAAGTTGTTCCCTAATGGGGCTGGTTCCATCTTCACCTTCGAGATCAAGGGCGGACAGGAAGAGGCATGGCGCTTCATTGACCATCTGCAGATATTCTCTCTGTTGGCCAACGTAGCCGATGTGAAGAGTTTGGTAATTCACCCTGCCACCACTACGCACTCACAGCTGTCGCCAAAGGAGTTGGAAGAGCAGCACATCTACCCATCCACTATCCGCCTAAGCATAGGTACGGAGCACATCGACGATATCATAGACGATATAGCACAGGCATTAGAGGCGGTTTAATCTATCCAATTTTTACATGAGAGAGTGCATAAATACAAATGCAACGCTGGGTTCCCTGCTTCGTGATGGAGCGGGGAACTTCTTTATTTTATCGCCTCATAGAGTTGGTCTTGTATGCGCGTGCGGATGTTCAGCGTAGAGAGCTTATTGGGCCAGCGATGTGGATAGACACGATTACTGATGAAGACATAGACCATCTGATGGTCTGGATCTACCCAAGCGCTGGTGCCAGTGAAGCCCGTATGTCCATAGACGCTGGCAGGAGCCAGTTCCCCACAGTTGCTCTTGTCCAGATTCTTCACATTCGGCTTGTCGAATCCCAAGCCACGATGACTGATAGTTGACGTGGTAGTGGTGAAGAGGCGCACCGTCGATTCACTGAGGTAGCGCTTGCCATGATACTCACCGCCGTTGAGCAGCATCTGATAGATCTGCGCCACTTCCTCAGCTGTAGAGAACAGGCCTGCATTGCCAGAGACACCACCTTGGAAGGCAGCAGATTCATCATGCACATAGCCTTGAAGCAACTGCTTACGCACGAAGCCGTCTTCCTCTGTAGGCACTATCTCTTCCTTCGGAATTCTGTTCAGCGGTAAGAACAGCGTGCGCTTCAAGCCCATAGGGCCATAGAACTCCTGCTCCAGATAGGCATCCAGACGCATGCCTGTCACAGCCTCCACCACTTGTTGGAGCAGGATGAAGCTAATGTCGCTGTACCTATAGGTGCGACTGAGCAGATTGGCTTCTATGATGCGTTGCTGATAGGCTTCCGTCCTGAACGCCTCATCCAGCCAAAGATTCTCTGCCACCTGCAGGGTATGTGTGTCTGTCTTGGTTGTAGAAGTCAACCCTTTCTTGAACTTGAAATTAGGATTCACCCACGTGCGAGCATCATACTGCACAGGATGCCTACGATCTTTCCTATTGCTCAGTATCTGCCCACTGTAGCTGTCATCATCGATGGCCAGACGGTAGAACGAGAGTCCTGAAGGTAAGCCTGCCTCGTGGAAGAGTAGGCTACGCAAGACGATGTTCTGCTTATTAGTGCCTTTCAGGTAGGGCAGGAATTTCGACAGCGGATCTGAGAGGTTGATACGCTGCTCGTCGTAGAGTTTCATCACTGCCAGAAGCGTGGCAGTGGTCTTAGTCAGAGAGGCCAAGTCATAGACATCTGTTGGGCGCACAGCTATCGGATGGCCTGGTGTGCTTCCCACATCCTTACCGTCGTAGGTACGTGTGCCAAAGACCTTGTTATAAATCTCTCGTCCATTCTTCAGCACCACGATTTGGCAACCAGGATAAGCTTGTTCCTTGATGCCTTCCAGCGCTATCTCATCCACTTTTGCCAGCAGTTCCTCATTCACCTGATAGTCTGCCAGCACCACCTCTGCCTCCTTGGCAGGTGCTACATCCACCCCTGCGTTCACAGGGAAGAGGGTACCTATGCTGGTAGAGAGTCGGCCTGTGGCAGCTGCCTTGCTATAGAGGATGTCGGCCACATGGGCCTGTACGGCTGCATCGGCGATATGAGCCAGTACCACTGCATTCGAGGTATGCACAGCGTCAGGTAACTGCTCCATGCCCTTGCCCACAGTGAAGAAGGCCGTCACTACAGGCACCTTGTGCTGATAGTTGGCAAAGAAGTTCTTATAGCCTGAGGCATTCTGTGTCATCACGCATGCCAGCACACGCTGGTAGCCCTCCAGTCGTTCCTGCAGTGCTTTGTATTGGGCAGCCGACTGCCCTGCTGGAAGGTTGATCACCTCTGGACTACCATAGTTCTTCAGTTGGTTCACCAGTGGTAAGAGTGCCTGTGCGTTGCCTCCCACATTCAACACAGCTATCTTGTGCGCGATGGTGTCGAAAGGCAGTACAGCTGGCGCATTGCCCAGCACTGTCACAGCCGCCTTATTCAGGGTCTGGAGCATCTCCTTCGCCCTGGCATCATTGACGCGCTCCGAGAGGCCGCTGATCTGCACATGCGGCTTCTCATGCAAGCCCAAAGCGTATTTATAGGTCAGTATCTTACGACATTTGGCATCGACGAGTTCTTCTGAGACCTGTCCTTTCTTCACGGCCTGCACCAGTGCCCTAAACTCCCCTCTGATGCCCATAGGCACCAAGAGCAGGTCGGCCCCAGCCTTCAGCGCCTGCAGGCAGGTGGTACCCTCGGCACTGGCCACGCCCTTCATCTCCAAGGCATCTGTGAAGATCAGTCCCTCGAAGCCCAGCTCCTCTTGCAGCAGGTCAGTCACGATGTTGTGCGACAGGCTGGAGGGCAGTCCACTTCTTTCAGAGAGCTGTGGCACATCCAGATGTCCCACCATGATGCCATCTACGCCAGCATTGATAGCCTGCTTGAAGGGATAAAGCTCGATGCTGTCCATACGTGCACGCGTGAAGTTCAGCGTTGGCAGTGCCTTGTGTGAATCCACATCCGTATCGCCATGCCCAGGGAAATGTTTAGCTACTGCCACCACACCGCCAGCTTGCAAGCCCTGCATATAGGCGATGACCTTGCGCGCCACGTTGGCAGGGTCTTCCCCGAAGGAGCGCGTATTGATCACTGGGTTATTAGGGTTGTTGTCCACATCGGCCACAGGGGCGAAGTTCACTGTGATGCCAAGTTCGCGCATCTGGCGGGCACTCTCCAGTCCGTAGGCATAAATCAGCGAATCTTTCTGAATGCACCCCAGCACACGGTTGCGTGGATAAGACACAGCATCCGTCATGCGCATGCCCAGTCCCCACTCACCATCGCAGGTAATCATCATCGGGATGTCTGTGAGCTCCTGCGCCAGGTTGATGACAGAAGCCTGTCCTTGCAGCTTGCCACCAGAGAAGAGCAGTCCGCCTATATGGTAGTTTTTCACCAGCGAATTGAGCAGATTGCGATTGGCCTTGGTCAGTTCTGGTGTCAGCTTATAGACCATGAGCTGCCCCACTTTCTCCTCCAGCGACATGCGGCTCATCGTCTCTTCCACCCATTGGCGGCAGGCCTCGTTTCCAGCTACGGAGTAGCCAATGATAGGCTTCACCTGTGTCTCGACCTCCTGAGGCATAGGGCGGAATCCCGCCTCTGTATTTAGGTTCCAGCACCAGCAAGTGAGCAGTGCCAGCAGTGCAATCAGCTTCTTCATTCTGCTTCTATGTGTTTACTTCTTGTTCAATGTTATTTCATAATTTCCCACGAAAGAGCCATTCTTGCCTGTGTGGAAGAGGGTCACTGTATGGCCGTCGGCATCTTTCAGGTACACAGGTTTTTCCATATAGGTATGCGAGTGGCCACCCAGCACCAGATCGATGCCATGCGTTTGACTGAACACCACATTGTCTGAGTATTTTTCTGGAGTGTCGCCAAAGTCATAGCCCAGATGCGAGAGGCAAATCACCATATCGCATTTCTTCTTGTCGCGCAGCAGACGAGCCATCTCGTTGGCAGTAGTGGCAGGATCCTTGAATGCCACCCCTTCGCAGTTGGCTTTGCTCACCAGTCCTTCAAGCTCTGGCGAAAGGCCGAAGATGCCTATTTTCAGTCCATCGCGCTTCAAGACGACGTAGGGCTTCACCAGTCCGTCCACCACCGTGCCCTTGAAGTCATAGTTGGCACAGACGATGGGGAATTTTGCAAGACGGAAAAGGCGTGCCATATTCTCCAGACCAGAGTCGAACTCATGATTACCTATGGTCATAGCATCATAGCCCAGCTGATTCATGATCTCTATCTCCAGCTCACCCTTGAACATGTTATAGTAGGGCGTGCCTTGCCCGATGTCTCCGCAGTCCAGCAGCAGCAAGTCTGGATGCTGTTCACGCATCTGGTTGATGTAGGCAGAGCGCCTTGCCGCCCCAGCCGTCCCTCTGTAGCGATCGGATGAGTTGGTTTCCAGTGGTTCTATCCTACTATGCGTATCACTGGTATGCAACACGTACAGTTGTTTCTGCTGTGCATAGGTCACGCCTACCGTCATCAGCAGCGCCAGTATCAGGTATATTCTTCTCATTTGTCTATCCTCCCCTTATTTCACCGTTACACGTCCGTCCACCTTTGAAGTCAGTTTCTCGCCTTGGGCAGTGCACTGCTTCACATAATCCATGAACACATCCCTGAGCACTGAGTTCTCTGGGAACTCCACGCTCTCAGCATCGAGCAGGGCCGTCATGCCATCGTTGCCCTCAGCCAGATAATTGATGGTGGCCAAGGTATATACTTTGCTATCGTCGATGGGTTGTCCACCCACCTCGGCCTTGAGCAGCTCACCTTTAGATATCTCTATCCTTGCCCCACTGATGGCCTCGCCTCCACGCCCTGCTATCTGGGCGAAGAGCCTGCGCAGGTGGTTTCCTTTGAGTCGAATCACACATAGCGAGTTCTCAAAGGGCAAAATCTCAAACACGTTGCCCACCGTGACATCTCCCTCTGAGAGCACATTGCGTATGCCGCCAATATTCATCAGCCCTACATCGGCTGGCTGTGGCAGCACTCTGGTGGCAGCCTGACGCAGCACGTCGGCTATGAGGTTCCCCAGCAGATCTTCAGGCCGTTTCTTATCCATAGATGTGGCGGCCTGCCCTATCACATGGTTCATGGTGCCTTCCAGCTGACTCTTGTAAGGTGCTATCAGTGCCACGACCTTCTGGTCCTGCACGGCATCCAGCCTATCATTGATAGGGGTGCGTGACACCGTGATGCTCGACACCGTGTAATGGCTGCTATGACAAGCACTGCACAGCAAGGCAGTTCCCATCAGTATGCCTATGATAAAATTCTTGTTCATACCTTATAACATTGTTTTAATTAGACACAAAGATATAAAAAAAACAGATAGCAAACCTGCATCCAGCAAAAAAAGCAAAAAAAAGATTTGTATATCTCCCAAAAAGTTCGTTACTTTGCACCGCTTTTGCGTAATCGCTGTCAGGATACAGCAGAGAGAGAAGCCTGATATGTTGCGCAGTTACATTAAAAATTATACTAAAATGGATTTGATTAAAGTTGCCGAAGAGGCATTTGCCACTGGCAAAAAATTTCCTAAGTTCAAGGCTGGCGACACCGTGACGGTGGCTTATCGCATTGTCGAGGGTAACAAGGAGCGTGTACAGATGTACCGTGGTGTAGTGATTAAGATTGCAGGTCATCAGGACAAGCGTCGTTTCACCGTTCGCAAGATGTCTGGTACTGTAGGTGTAGAGCGTATCTTCCCTATCGAGTCTCCGCATATCGACAGCATCACAGTGAACAAGGTTGGTAAGGTACGTCGCGCTAAGCTGTACTATCTGCGCAATCTTACTGGTAAGAAGGCTCGTATCAGAGAGAAGAGAGCCAACTTGACAGAAATCAACAACGTGGATTAATCCATCTTTGAGAGAAAGCATAAAAAAGGGAGGTCTTTTCAGACTTCCCTTTTTTAGTACACATCAGGGTATTTCACCTTTCGCCTATTTTTGTTTGTACGGGGGCACAGTGCCAGACATATCCAGCTGCATTCCCACGTAGCTACATAGTGACATCGTTACATAGTGACATAGTGACATTTGGTGTTTTCTATATCAACTGAGTTCAATAGGAAGGGTGCTACATTTAACCTAAAATTTATTTTTATATTATATAACATATAATATAAAGTATAATTCCACTATTCCATGTAGCTACATGCAAAATAGCAAATGTCACTATGTCACTATGTAGCTACGTATGGGTGAAAAGGGATGGCCGTAACTAATCTATGTCTTTGGTTACGGACACGAGGCAGTTAGGTTACGGGTATTGCTTTTTTTTGCTTTTTGGAGGTAGTGCCAAAATCATTCACTTTTTATACTTATCTTTGTACTTGCAACCGCGTTGCAAGAAGAAATGACTATCTTTGCAGTGCTAAAACAGGAAACGTATGGCAGATCAGAACATCATAAAGGAATCATTCCCCGTCATCGGCATGAGCTGCGCTTCATGTGCCTCACGGGTTGACAAGACGCTGAATCGCCAAGCGGGCGTGAAGCAGGCCTCAGTGAACTATGCTTCTGCCATGGCGCTGGTAGAGTACGACTGCCAGCTGACCAATCCTGAGACGTTGCAGAGAGCTGTTCAAGAGGCTGGATACGACCTCCACATTGTCCATGAGGAAGCAGTAGATGAAGTGGAAAAAGCACAAAAACAGCACTATGAATCGCTGAAACGAAGGGCCATCTACGCCTTGGCAACATCCATAGTCATCATGCTGATTGGCTTGTTCTTCTCTCACTACCCTTTCGTACCTTATCTGATGTGGGCGCTCGCCACGCCTGTGGTATTCTGGTTTGGCAGGGATTTCTTCCGAAATGCTTGGAAACAGCTGAAGCATGGGGCTACCAATATGGATACATTAGTGGCACTAAGCACAGGCATAGCCTACTTGTTCAGTGTCTTCAACCTCCTCTTTCCTGAGGTATGGACCAGTAAGGGCATCACGCCACATGTGTATTTCGAAAGCGCCGCTATGATCATCGGCTTCATCTTGCTGGGAAGGACGCTGGAAGCACGGGCAAAGAGCCAGACGAATACGGCCATCAAGAAATTGATGGGACTGCAACCTCAAAGCGTGACTATCGTGGAGGACGGACAAACAAAGGTAATACCTATACAGCAGATAGCACAAGGCATGCAACTCATCGTAAAACCTGGCGAGCGCATCGCTGTAGATGGCATAGTGACGGAGGGCAACTCGTACGTAGATGAGAGCATGCTGAGTGGCGAACCTATTCCTGTTAGCAAAGAGCAAGGAAGTAAAGTCTTTGCTGGTACCATCAACCAGAAGGGGGCGTTCAGGTTCCGTGCAGAACGAGTGGGAAGCAACACACTGCTGGCACACATCATACACCTGGTGCAGGATGCCCAAGGTAGCAAAGCGCCTATTCAGAAACTGGTAGATAAGGTAGCTGGGATCTTCGTGCCAACCATCATTGGCATCGCCGTGCTCTCTTTCCTAGTATGGTGGTTGCTCGACCCATCAGAAGGATTCACGCATGGCATGCTGGCACTGGTGACGGTGCTTATCATCGCCTGTCCATGTGCCTTAGGACTGGCCACCCCTACCGCTCTGATGGTGGGCATTGGGAAAGGGGCAGAGCATGGCATCCTTATCAAAGATGCGGAAAGTCTGGAGGTAGCGAAGAATGTAGATGCCATCGTATTGGATAAGACGGGCACCATCACGGAGGGCAAACCAAAGGTGAATGCCTTGTTTTGGGATCCATTGCTGACGGACACCTTGCTCTACAAGCAGATATTCAGAGCTCTGGAGAAGCTATCGGAACATCCATTGGCAGAGGCCTTGATGCAATATCTGCCAGAAACAGATGTTGTAGTTTCTGAGTTTGAGAGCCTCACTGGCATGGGAGTGAAGGGTTGCCATGAGGGCGTGACTTACTATGCAGGCAACCAGCGCCTTATGGAACAGCAAGGGTTGACATCCTCGCCTTTCCTGCAAGCGAAGGCACAGCAGATGTCCACTGAAGCGCAGACAGTGATTTGGTTGGCTTCTGAGCATCAGATACTGGCAGTAGCAGGCATCTCTGACCCAGTGAAAGCTACTTCGCAGACAGCCATTACAGAGCTGCAAAAGCTGGGCATCAGCGTCTATCTACTTACAGGCGATGGAGAGGAGACTGCCAAGGCTATCTCAACCAAACTTGGTTTGCAGCACTACCAAGCGAAGGTGCTTCCTCACGAGAAGGCTGCCTTCGTGAAAGATTTGCAACAACAAGGGCATATAGTGGGCATGGTGGGCGATGGGATCAACGACAGCGCAGCTTTGGCACAGGCCGATTTGAGCATTGCTATGGGAAGTGGTAGTGACATCGCTATGGAGGTGGCAGGCATGACCATCATAGCGAGCGACTTGCAAAAGATTCCTGCAGCGCTGACACTCTCTAAGTTTACTGTACGCACTATTCATCAGAACTTGTTCTGGGCATTCATATACAACCTTATAAGCGTGCCTATTGCAGCAGGTGTGCTCTACCCCATCTGTGGTTTCTTACTGAACCCCATGATAGGTGGAGCAGCCATGGCCCTGAGTAGTGTGAGCGTGGTGAGCAACAGCCTGCTGCTGAAGCGCAAACGCATAGAGCCAGAAAAAGACATAGAACCAATCATAGAACCCATAAAAGAAGAGAAAACAATGAAAAAGACATTCAAAGTAAGTGGCATGATGTGCCAGAACTGTCGTAAGCATGTAGAAAAGGCGCTGAACAGCATGGATGGTGTGAGTGCCATAGTGACACTGGATCCTCCTGTGGCAGAAGTAGAGTTCACTGGCGCTGAGCGCACCTTAGAAGAACTGCAGGCCTTCGTGACAGAAGAAGCTGGCGACTATACCCTAAGTGAGGCGTGATACGGACGTTCATTCTCGACTTTGATGGCACCATAGCCGATACGCAGTCGTTCATCGTGCATGTGATGCAGCTCACGCTGAAGGAGCGTGGGGCTGCACCACGCACACCTGCGCAGTGCGCTGCCACCATCGGCCTGCCTCTCACACAGTGCTTCGAGGTACTGCTGGGTATCCCCACTGAAGAGGCGCAGCCTTATGCAGACACCTATCGCCGTATCTTCGACGAGGAGCGCAAGCCTGGAGCTGTGCAGACGTTTCCGCACGTCGTGGAGACCATCAAGGCACTGCACCAGCGTGGGTGCCGTGTGACCATAGCCACCAGTCGCGGACGTGAGTCGCTTGAGCACTTCATAGACGACTTCCAGCTGAACGAATACATCGCCTATACGGTGTGCGTGGGGGAGACGGAGCAGGCGAAGCCTCATCCTGCCCCTGTGCTGAAAACGCTGGAATACCTGCATGAGCAGCCCGAAAATGCCCTCGTGGTGGGTGACACGATTTTCGACATCGCCATGGGTCAAGGGGCGGGTTGCCCCACCTGTGGCGTGACCTATGGCAACCAGACACGCTCCCAACTGGAAGCGCAGCATCCCACCTATCTCATAGATGACTTTGCAGAGCTGCTGAAAATATAACGCATCTCATTTAGTGCTGTACTCAACTTCTGGTACAGGTACTTACTCAGTAATGATAGGTGAAATACTTTACACCTGCATCCTGCATGTAATCTTTAATAGACCTACCACTTTGCTGCAAGTCCAACTATAGAACTACAAAATTATATTTTGCCTTGATACTATAACAGTTGTAGTTATGGGCACTATTGCGACTGCAAAGGTACAACCTTACTACAAGTGCTATAACGCGTATTTCTACGAATGCTTACACGAAAACAATTATTTTGCATAAAAAGTCATTCCATTATTGCTTTCTTATTCTATTGCTTTTATGTGGCTAGCATAACTCTTCCAAAATGAATGCGTCTTATATTTTTCTACAGAACCTTCTGGTACGTATATAGTATATGTATCAGGAACTCCAACATCGAAATATTTACCACCAGCTGGAGGATTTGTGGCAAGTATAGTTATGCTTATAAGCTTAGAGTAACTTCTGAAACACTCATCACCTATAGAATTAACATTCTCAGGAATAGTGATGTTTTTCAAGCTAAGGCAACCCCAGTATTTGTAAATTGCTTTATTTTAGAGATTTACACATTAAACGGTAGAAAAGTTATGGTGTGCATTCTAAAGAAGCTGAAAAAGGAGAAGATTTAACGTTTTTAACTTTTGTAAACCACAAAAAAGGAGATGGTGTGCATATTTTGTGCAGAAGTTATTCTTGCAAGGAATAACTCTGGCTATATACGCTCTTTTATTGCCTGCAAGACACAAAAACTCTTAATAATCTCAAAAAACACATTCATAAATGATATTTTTTGAGTGAAAGTTCTTTTGTTGTCGATTATTTTGTGTATCTTTGCGTTCAAATTAAAGATATTTGTAAATGAAAGATTTGAATCGCATCAAAGTTGTACTCGTCGAAAAAAAAAGGACGGCGAAGTGGCTTGCAGAGGAACTTGGAAAAAATCCGGCTACAGTCAGCAAATGGTGCACCAATGTGTCACAACCTGACTTGTACACGTTAGACAAAATTGCAGTTCTGCTTGACATTGACAAACGAGAACTTATAACTGGTAAAGATTAACCCATGACAGATCTTATACAAATCCAAGAATCAGAGTATGATACAATTCTGCGACAGGCTGTCGCAGTTATTGACAGAACAAGAGCTATGGTGGCAACATCAGTATGCTCTGCCATCGGTAGCGCCCATTGGGAAATAGGGAAATTGCTTCACGATAAGAAGCTTGAAAGTAAACATGGTAGTGGCGTAGTCAACCGCCTGTCCTATGACTTGAAACAACGTTATCCACAGATGGGCGTTTCTCCAAGAAACCTGTGGGACATGAAGAAGTTTTATGAACGCTTCTGTAAAAGCGAGCAAAAACTGCGACAGGCTGTCGCAGTTTTACCATGGGGACATACTTTGACTTTGATGCGCAAGTTCGGAGACGATGATAATACCATATTGTATTACGCACAGGAGATTACGTCTAAAGGGTGGAATCGTGAACTTCTTTCCAGTGCAATCTCTTTGCAGATGCACAAGAGAAAGAATGA
>CADALZ010000032.1:0-27674 GCA_902788865.1 uncultured Bacteroidales bacterium
AGGAGTTTGACATCATCCACTCGCACGACTGGCTCACCTATCCAGCTGGCATACATGCCAAGCAGGTGTCTGGCAAGCCTCTGGTGATTCATGTACATGCCACCGACTTCGACCGCAGTCGTGGCAATGTGAACCCTACCGCCTATGCCATCGAGAAGAACGGTATGGACAATGCCGACCACATCATGTGCGTGAGCGAGCTGACGCGTCAGACAGTAATCAACAAGTACTACCAAGACCCTCGCAAGGTATCGACGGTGCATAATGCTGTGACTCCATTGCCACAGGAGATCCTCGACATCGTGCCTCAGAAGAAACCCAATGAGAAGGTGGTGACCTTCCTAGGTCGTCTGACGATGCAGAAGGGACCAGAGTACTTCGTAGAAGCTGCTGCTATGGTGCTTCAGCGTACCAACAACATCCGCTTCTGCATGGCAGGCAATGGTGATATGATGGACAAGATGATACGCTTGGTGGCAAAACGCGGTATCTCAGACCGCTTCCACTTCCCAGGCTTCATGAAGGGCAAGCAGGTGTATGAGGTGCTCAAGGCCAGCGATGTGTATGTGATGCCATCTGTATCAGAACCATTCGGTATCTCTCCGTTGGAAGCCATGCAGTGCAGTGTGCCAACCATCATCTCCAAGCAGTCGGGCTGCGCAGAGATATTGGACAAGTGCATCAAGGTGGACTATTGGGACATTCATGCCTTGGCCGATGCCATGTATGCCATCTGCAACTATCCGGCCCTTTACGAGTATCTGCGTGACGAGGGCAAGAAAGAGGTGGATGCCATCAAGTGGGAAGATGCGGGCATGAAGGTGCGTCGCATCTACGATGAAGTGATTAGAAACTATAACAAATAAAAAACATAAGATATGAGAACAATCTGTCTTTATTTCGAGATACATCAGCCAATGCTGCTGAAGCGCTTCCGCTTCTTTGATATTGGTACCAATCATTATTATTATGATGACTATGCTAATGCCACTCACATAGCAGAGGTGGCAGAGCGCTCTTATATCCCAGCCCTCACCACGCTGATAGACATGGTGAAGGAGAATAACGGGGCTTTCAAGGTGGCTATCGGCATTTCTGGCGTGGCGTGTGAGCAGATGGAGCAGCATGCACCAGCCGTGATTGAACTGCTGAAAGAACTGAATGACACTGGTTGCTGCGAATTTATAGCAGAGCCTTATTCACATGGACTTTCTGCTCTGGCCAATGAGCAGACGTTCAAGAACCAAGTAGAGCGCCATACGGCTCTGATGAAGCAACTTTTCGGCAAGACTCCGAAGGTGTTCAGAAATTCTGATTTGCTCTATGACGATGAGATAGGCGCCATGGTGGCAGACATGGGCTTCAAGGGTATGCTGACAGAAGGTGCCAAGCATGTGCTGGGATGGAAGAGTCCGCACTATGTATATCACTGCAACATGAATCCGAAATTGAAGTTGCTGCTGCGTGACTTTAAGCTCTCTGATGATATCAGCTTGCGCTTCTCAAATTCAGAGTGGAATGAGTATCCGCTCTTTGCTGACAAGTATATGAGCTGGATTGACGAACTGCCACAGGATGAGCAGGTGGTAAACATCTTCATGGAATTGGGTGCTCTGGGCTTAGCTCAGCCGCTTTCATCTAATATCCTTCAGTTCCTCAAGGCATTGCCAGCGCAAGCTAAGGAGAAAGGCATCACCTTCTCTACACCTACAGAGGTAATCACGAAGCTGAAGTCTGTATCTCAGATAGACGTGCCTTATCCTATGACATGGATAGACGAAGAGCGTGACACCAGTTGCTGGCTGGGTAACACGATGCAGCGTGAAGCTTTCAATAAGTTGTATAGCCGTGCAGAGCGCGTATTGCTGTGTCAGGATCGCCGTGTGAAGATGGACTTTGACTATCTGCAGGCCAGCAATAATTTCCGCTTCATGACAACCAAGAACAATGGTTTGGGCATGGATCGTGGTATCTATGAATCTGCTTATGATGCGTTCACCAACTATATGAATATCTTGGGCGACTTCATCAAGCGTGTGGATTCCTTGTATCCAAGCGATATCGATAATGAAGAGCTGAACTCACTGTTGACAACCATCCGTAATCAGGATCATGAGATAGAGGAGCTGCATAAGGAACTGAATAAGTACAAGAACTTGGTTCCTGATGCTGAGGTTGCTAAGCCCGCCAAGAAGAAAGCAACAGTTAAGAAAGAAGCTGCCAAGAAAACTCCTGCTAAGAAGGCTGCCAAGAAAGCACCAGCTAAGAAGGAGTGACTCTAAACTTCATTGAGGATGAAAAAGAAAATGCCGCATGAACAATGCGGCATTTCTTTTTATGTTAACTTTAGAATGTTATTCAAAAGTGGTGTAGGTGATTTTAATAGTGAGTGGATTGTCTGGGCCACCAATTAGTTTGGCATAGGTAGGTTCCAAATTATGTTCCAATGTATCCATCACCTTAGTATTGTAATAGGAGTCGGTATGGAATGAAGCCGTAACAGGTATCAAGAGAAGTTTGTTGTCTTCTTTCCATTTAGCTTCCATCTCATCTGTCCAAGTGCCTGCTGTAGCCTTAGCTTGCTCCTTTTCTTTAATTGTAGTCGTCACCAGACGTGCGATATTAGAGAACGTATAAGTATTATTGCTCGTAGCACTATGCTCTACGTAGTATGACAATTGGCTGTCTGTCACATGAGCGCCTTCAAAGAAATCCTTCACGTCTTTGGCACGGATAAGTAAAACTGCCCCAGGCACAGACATGCTGAAATCATATTCACTCTTCTGATCATAATTGGTCAGAACTAAGTTCACAGAATTGATGGTGTCATTTTTTAAATCAGTAGCAATCTGATCGTATGGAATATCAATGGCTGTGAAAATGCCTGCTGGTGATTTGATGTAAGTGTTGTTGGTTTCAGCCAACTTCTCGTTCAGCTTAGCAGAGTTTGTGAATTTATTAGCCTGGATAACTTCCTTGGTTGAGGCAAACACCACCTGGGTGCTTAAGCCTATAGAATCCGATCCAGCTACTCCGCTGTCGTCTGTCACTTTCTTGACAAGTTTCACACCATTATCATCCGTATAATGTACCATAAGACTCATGGACAAGTCCACGCGATCGACATAGAGAATAGTGCCATCACCCAAATCACTCTTGAGGTACACACCAGGGAATACATGTTTAATAAATTCTTCAGAATTCTTGAAATATTCCGGATGCGTCTTATTCAGGTCGAAGATGCGCTGTCCGTCCTCCTGTTTGAGTTGGAAGGTGACATTTGGATAGTAAGTGGCGAGAGAAGCACGCTGTTCTGCAGGAACAGTGGCATCATAAGCTGTATAGGCGATAGTTCCCAAGAGGTCTTCCTTATCATAATACTTGTCCACATCGATATTCGTGTACCTGAAATTCCTATTTTTCGGGTCTCGTTCTTCTACCCATTTGTCATTCAGCTGGTAGGCACTCATGCGGCAGGCATTCAGAGGATCGCCAAACCAAGAACTATAATAAACGGTCATTTGAAAATTTCGCACGCTGTCGTCAACCAAGATGCCAGATGCTTTACCAGTGGCCTCATCGTATGAATATACATCGGGAAAGCGGTAGTTGTCCAGACAGTTCATTTCAGTTAGGAAACTTGCCTCATAATAGCCGAAGTTCGGATCAGAATAACGTCCTATATATCCCTTGCTAGATCTGGCATAGACAGAGTCGGCTCTCACAGATGAAGTGGTGACATTGTATATGGCAGTGTTTGATTTCATGACATCGTGTGAAGGCATGATATCCCACCCAATAGAACCCGTATTATCATCGCAACCAACGAAGAAGAGTGCGATAAAAATGAATGCACCAAAGATTTTACTATTCATAGCTTAATCGCATGTAAAGTAACTTTTCTTATTCTGTTTCAAAGAGTTCATCGTAGAACTTATCACAAGCTTCACCTTGGGCTTCTGGAGCTTGATAAGGAAGGAACGGCTTGCCGCTTTCCTTGGCAAATTTGATAAGCTCTTCGCTGACATGCTCACTTTGCTGGATGATGCCATCGGCATAAGTCATTGCCAATTTGCAAAGATTTTCATAATTGGCAGAATCTTGCAGTATGGCGATGTCTTCTTCGCTGATACCCTTCAGCAGCAGCTTCTCTTTGTATTCTGGGGGAAATGCTTGTTTGAAGTCGTTCTCATAAAGTGAGAATACCACCTTTGCCTCACGGAACGAAGGCTCTTCACTGAATGCCTTCTTGATGTATAGAGGAGCAAGGGCTGTCATCCAGCCATGGCAATGCACCACATCAGGATTCCAGCGTAATTTCTTCACAGTTTCCAGCACGCCTCGGGCATAGAAAATGGTACGGTCATCATTCTCCTCATACTCATTGCCATTTTCATCCACTTCTTGAAGCTTCCCTTCGAAGTAGTCATCATTGTCGATGAAATAGACCTGCATGCGTGCGGCTTGGATAGAAGCCACCTTAATAATAAGTGGGTGGTCAGTGTCATCAATGATAAGATTCATACCTGAAAGACGAATCACTTCATGAAGCTGGTTACGACGCTCGTTGATATTTCCCCATTTAGGGATAAACGTACGAATTTCTTTACCTCTATCCTGAATGGCTTGAGGCAAATATCTCCCAACGAGTGACATTTCTGTCTCTGGAACGTATGGAGTAATTTCTTGTGTAATGAATAAAACTTTCTTTACATTATCCATAATGAATGCATCTCTCTTGTTCTATGTAGATGGCGTTAAAAGCAATGAAATAGGTACTTCTAGCCACTGCTTTTAACCCCATATTACATTATTCGGATGCAAAGATACAAAAAAATGCTTAATTCTATAGCTTTTAATTTGCTTATTAATCCTTATAATTGTTAACTTTTGTGTCTTTCTTACTTATTTGCGGAAACAGCGTCTTGTAATTTGGCATCCATTGACGCAGCTGCACGACGTCCATCGCCCATGGCTAAGATCACTGTTGCACCTCCACGTACGATGTCACCACCAGCAAAAATAGTAGGAATGTTAGACTGAAGATCGTCGTTTACGGCGATAGTTCCCTTCTTACCCAGTTCGAGGCCTTTCACTGAACGTGGTACGATAGGATTTGGTGAAACGCCGATAGCCACAATCACAAGGTCGGCATCGAGTGTCTCAGTAGCACCAGGAATAGCCACAGGACTTCTTCTGCCAGAAGCATCGGGCTCTCCAAGTTCCATCTTCTGCAATACTACTTTGCTTACTCTACCCTGCTCATCGGCCAGATATTCTATAGGATTGTGCAGTGTCATGAATCGAACACCTTCTTCTTTGGCATGCTTAACCTCTTCCTTGCGGGCAGGCATTTCATCTTCAGAACGACGGTAAACGATGGTGGCTGATTCTGCACCTAAACGTAAAGCAGTGCGTACTGAGTCCATGGCCGTATTTCCACCGCCTACAACGACTACATGCTTGCCGAATGGTACAGGTGTGTCGGTATCCTCACTTGCAGCGTCCATAAGGTTCACACGTGTAAGGAACTCGTTGGAAGAAAGTACGTTGATGTAGTTTTCGCCAGGAATGTGCATGAAGTTAGGCAAGCCAGCTCCACTACCTACGAAAATACCTTTGAATCCCTCTTCCTCTAATTGTTCTATGCTGATGGTCTTACCTATAATGCAATCTTTTACGAATTTCACACCCATCTGTGCCAAAGCATTGATCTCAACATCTACAATCTTGTTTGGCAGACGGAATTCTGGAATACCATATTTCAACACACCACCAATTTCGTGTAAAGCCTCAAATACTGTAACATCATACCCTTTCTTTATCATATCGCCTGCAAAAGAAAGACCTGATGGGCCAGAACCAACAACGGCCACTTTAATGCCATTTTTCTTCTTGATTTCAGGAACTGTCATCTGACCGCTTTCACGCTCATAGTCGGCTGCAAAACGCTCCAGATAACCAATAGCTACAGCTTCACCTTTGGTTTTGAGATGGATGCAATGGCTCTCGCACTGCTTCTCTTGTGGGCACACACGGCCACAAACGGCAGGCAAAGAACTGGTTTCACGCAATGTGTGCGCAGCCTCAATAAATTCTCCGCGCTCAATACTCTTAATGAATCGAGGGATGTCAATATTAACAGGACAGCCTTGTACGCAACCAGGATTTGCACAGTCAAGACAACGCTTTGATTCTGTGAGTGCCTGTTCCTTCGTAAGGCCTTGGTTGACCTCTTCCTTGCGAACATGTGCGCGATACCCAGGATCCAACTCGTTCATCTTGGCACGTGCTATTGCCATGCGATCTTTAGGCTTCATGCTTTTTCTAAGCTCTTGTCGCCAAGCGGCATCGCGACTCTTCTCAAGGGCTTCTGCCTCAGCTTGTGCTTGAGCCTGTTGCTCTTCATATTTCTTCAGATCTGCCATTTCCTCTGGCTTGTATGCCCCCATACGTTTCATCATTTCATCGAAGTCCACCTTATGACCGTCGAATTCAGGTCCGTCAACGCAGACAAACTTAGTTTGGCCATCGATGGTCACACGGCATGCGCCACACATACCAGTTCCATCCACCATGATGGTATTGAGTGATACGTCGGTAGAAATTTCATATTTCTTAGTCAGCAGGCATACGAACTTCATCATGATGGCAGGCCCGATAGCGAAGCATTTATCTACTTTCTCTCGTTGGATTACGCTTTCAATGCCTTGGGTAACCAAACCTTTAGTGCCATAAGAACCATCATCTGTCATGATAATCAGCTCGTCAGACGCCTTACGCATTTCTTCTTCCAGAATAATCAGTTCCTTGCTGCGACCAGCTAAAACTGCTATCACCCTGTTGCCTGCAGCCTTAAGGGCTTGGGCAATAGGAAGCATCGGAGCAATACCTACACCACCACCAGCGCAAATCACTGTGCCGAAGTTCTCTATATGAGTAGGTTGTCCCAATGGGCCTACAACATCTGTGATATAGTCTCCTTCATTGAGTTCGCAGAGCTTATGTGTAGAAACGCCCATTTTCTGTACCACCAGTGTGATGGTGCCTTTTTCCTCATCTGCTTCAGCGATGGTCAGAGGTACACGTTCACCCTTCTCGCCAATGCGGAAAATAACGAAATTACCTGGTCTGCGTGACTTAGCAATCAAGGGTGCTTCGACCACAAACTTAAAAACTTTCTCTGAGAATTGCTCTTTGCTAACGATTCTGTTCATTTTCTTTATGATTAGTTGTCTTATTAACCTATTTTTCTTTCAAATTGAAAGCGAGTGCAAAGATAATGCGTTATTTTGCAATTTGCAAAGAATGTGGGACATTTTTATAAGAAAAACGGATTTCATGGCTTAATTCCATGAAATCCGTCTTTATGTGTGTTGAAATAATGTTTTTAGTCTATCATTTCAAAACCTGTATAAGGCACCAAAGCCTTAGGTATGCGAATGCCTTCAGGGGTCTGGAAGTCTTCCAGCAATGCAGCAACGATGCGTGGCAGTGCCAAAGCAGAACCATTCAACGTGTGGCAAAGTTCCACCTTCTTATCTGCATTGCGATAGCGACATTTCAGACGGTTGGCCTGATAGGTATCAAAGTTGGATACGGAGCTAACCTCCAGCCAGCGCTTCTGTGCTTCTGAATAGACCTCAAAGTCGTAGCAGATGGCAGCAGTGAAGCTCATATCACCTCCGCAAAGGCGAAGAATGCGATAGGGGAGTTCAAGCTTTTGCAGCAGTCCTTCTACGTGATCCAGCATTTCTTGATGACTTTCACGAGAATGTTCAGGCTTATCAATGCGCACCAATTCTACTTTAGAGAACTCGTGTAGTCTGTTCAGTCCACGAACATCCTTACCGTATGAACCTGCTTCACGGCGGAAGCACTCTGTATAGGCACAATTCTTGATAGGAAGTTCTTTCTCATCCAGAATCACATCACGATAGATGTTGGTCACAGGAACCTCAGCTGTTGGAATCAAATAGAAATCATCCACCTGGCAGTGATACATCTGGCCTTCCTTATCAGGTAACTGTCCTGTTCCATAGCCACTATCAGCATTGACTACCGTTGGAGGCTGAATCTCTGTATAGCCGGCATTACCTGCTTCTGTCAGGAAGAAGTTGATAAGGGCGCGCTGGAGTCTGGCACCTTTACCTTTATATACAGGGAAGCCTGCACCTGTGATTTTTACGCCAAGGTCGAAGTCTATAAGGTCGTACTTCTTGGCCAGTTCCCAGTGTGGCAGTGGATTCTCTGGAAGATCGGTCAGCTTTCCACCCATCTTTACCACAACATTGTCCTCAGCACCAGTACCTTCTGGTACTTCGTCGTATGGAATATTAGGAATGGTATATAGCAGCTGCTTCAAATCCTCTGCAGCCTTGTCCATCTCTGTTTGAAGGTTCTTGTTTACCTCCTTCAGCTCGGCAACGCGTGCTTTTGCATTATTGGCTTCCTCTTGGTTGCCTTGCTTCATCAACATGCCGATGCTTTTGCTCAGTTTGTTAGCTTCAGCCAAGTTGCCGTCTAAAACGGTCTGCGTACTGCGACGCTTATCGTTCAGCATAAGAACCTGCTCGATGGTCTCCTTAGCGTTAGCAAAATGCTTTTTCTCCAAACCTTTGATGACCTTAGCGGTATCTTCGGTAATTTGTTTAATGGTAAGCATGATAGATTAAAATTTAAAAAGGGATGCATCCAATGTGGTATTGGCCGCATCCCTTATTTTTTTACTAATAAGTGAAACTTATGCTTCAGCTACGGCTTCGGTAGGAATTACATGTACTGAGCGCTTGTCAGACTTTCCGTTTACGATGCCTCTCTTGAACTCCACAGTTCCATCAACCAATGCATACAGGGTGTGGTCCTTGCCCATACCAATGTTTCTGCCAGGATGGAATGATGTACCTCTCTGACGAACGATAATGCTGCCTGCTTTTACAGACTGTCCGCCCCAAATCTTAACGCCTAATCTCTTGCTATGTGATTCGCGTCCGTTCTTAGAACTACTTACACCTTTTTTATGTGCCATAATTGTCTGTTCTTTTTAATGATTAAGCTACTACTTCTTTAATGGTCAACTCTGTGAACTGCTGGCGATGGCCATTCAGTTTGTGCAGACCTTTTCTTCTCTTCTTGTGGAAAACAAGAACCTTGTCTCCCTTCACCATCTCAGTAACTACTTCGCAAACTACTTTTGCACCTTCTACGGTTGGAGCACCAACGGTGATGGCACCTTCATTGTCCACGAGGAGTACTTTGTCAAACTCTACTGTTGCACCCTTTTCTGCTTCTTCCATGTGGTGTACAAACAGCTTCTTGCCAGCCTCAGCTTTGAACTGCTGACCTTGAATCTCTACAATTGCGTACATTTTTATGACGTTTAATGTTTGCCCGTCGGGTGGCCGCTAATCACTTAGAGGACGCTTCTTCGAACCCGTTTCGGTATAATCGGCTGCAAAGATACGGCTTATTTTTTTATCCAGCAAACTTCTTTTAATAAAAATCTTCAAAATAACTTTATCCTTCTCCTACTACCTCTGCAGATTCTTCTGTCTCTGGCGTTTCTTCAATTCGAGCGTCAAAGTAGTCTTCCAGTTCTTTCTCTGCCGAATTATTCACGTTGCTCAGATCGCGTATGATGCTCCCATGCTCCATCAGTGCGATGCGTGGGCAGATATCCACTGTATGGTTCAGATTGTGGCTGGAGATAATAATCGTGGCATGATGAGTGTCATGGTATTTCTTCAGCACATGCTTTATCACTGTTTGCGACGTTGGATCCAAGAAGTTGAATGGCTCATCCAGAATCAGAATCTGTGGGTGGTGTATCATAGCGCTGATGATACCGATTTTCTGTTTATTACCCATGGAGAAACTTCGGATATATTTCTTTTGCCCAAGGATTTCGCCATTCATCAGTTGCTCGAAAGGCTTAAGGCGTTCGGTCACTTCCTCCTTAGTAAGTCCGTAGATTTTCCCAATGAAGGAAAAGTATTCCTCTGGGGTAAGGTAGTCTATAAGGAAGCTCTCGTCTATAAACGCTCCTACTTCGTGCTTCCAATCCTCGCTCTTGCTCACATCCGTGCCATTAATACAGACGTTGCCTTCATCAGCCTTCAGCAAGTCGAGTATCAAGCGGAAGAGGGTGGTCTTTCCAGCACCATTGTTGCCTACAAGTCCTATCATATCTCCGCTGTTCAGCACATAGCTGTCAATGTTAACAGCTACTTTCTCGCCGAATTTCTTTACCAAGTTGCTTATCGCTATCATAATTCTCTGTCCTCATTCATTAGTTGTAATTCTCATTTACTCTCTCGTACTTCTGAAACCCTCCAGCTGTGCGTATTTCTTAGCCATGAATCGCTGGTAAACGTTTCTTATCCAAAGGCGGTGGGTCACCATAAATGCCAATCCAATGCCTATAAAGACAAGGTCCACTATCCAACGTTCAAAGAATGCTTCAAGACCGAAGCGTAACATCAGCGGAATAGCAAATACTGCCAGGCTGATGACTTGTTGCATACCATTGGTGTTGAGGCGGGCGGTCAGCTTCTTGTTGAGTGGCAGAGTGTTTTTATTGTACACCACCACCTGGAAGAACAAGAAATAGACGAATCCAGATACAAAGATCACCCATGAAAGGCAATGGAGGAAGCTCGACTTACCCATCACCATGGCTGGAATCATCAATACCATGGGGATAAGCATCATCACGGTGTATAAGTAGAACTTAGCCAATAGTAGAGAGTATAAACTCTCCTTGCGTGTGAGCAATCCATCGATGTAATTGCCTTCATAACTCATTACATTGGCCAGGAACATCACACCGAAGATGGCGAAATTATAGAAGAAGATGAATGCGCTCATGCTCTCACCATAGACGTCAGTAAAACTTACCAGCAATACAAACATAGCGACGATAGCCATTGCTGTGTATAATTGCTGCTTGGGTGTCTTGTTGCGTGTGAAAAGCTTCAATTCCAAGCGCATATACTCTCCAATCTCCCCAAAGCGGTTGAAGAAACCGAAGTCGGTGACATGCTTCACCTTGGCATCTTCCACTTTAGCGTTCTCTTTATAAGTAAGGTGGCTAAGCAGCACACGATTAGCCAGCATAACCAGGGCCAATACAGCCAACACGCCAAGGAATGTAAGTATGTTGCCAGTGATAAAACCTTCACCTACATTCATGCTGAAGTCGAAGATGGGACTCTCCTCTGGGATGAAGAGGGCTGCCGCTAAGAGGCCATAGACTACGAGTGGCAGTAGTACCCACCAAATCTTTTCTCCCATCAGTGTGCGGGTGAAAAGATACCAATAGTTGTTGATCAGTATCAGTAGCCACAGACCTATACAGTAGAGGAGAACGCCCCAAAGACCGTAGAAGCGCAGTACGGTAAGCAAGGCGAAAGGCACGAACATGAAATGCCAAATCCAGTTGAATGCACTCATCCCAGAACGTATCAGCAGCGCATCTATCAGCCTGACACGCTTGATGGGAAGTAGCAAGAATGGCTGCATCTCCTGTGTAGGTGGCTTTTGGAACGTGAAGCGCATCACGTAGTCAAGCGCCAACACGAAGATGAGGCCTTGGTTCAGCATGTGATATGGCTCTACTGCTTCGCCTTGGAAGGCAAAGGCAAATAGGATGCCGAAGAAAGCCAGGTAGCCAGCCCAGAATGCCGCGCCGATGTAAATCATCAGCTTGGCATACTTGCTGCTCTCATACATGGGATTGCGCTTCTCGGCCAGCTTCCCCAGTTTATATAGTTCGTAAATGACGTTCATAGTTTATCATTCTTGGGCTGTGAGTATCAGCGTAGCCTTGTTACCTTGTTTCAAAAGGTCGTTGGCAAATTGCTGAACATCCTTAGCGGTCAGGCTATTTACAATATCCAGGAATCCCTGTGTGAAGTCCACACCGCTGTCGAAGTACTCACTAAGGTTACCCAACCAGTAGCTGTTCTCTTTTTGGTTGTCGGTATATTGCTTCTGCATATACTCCTTCACCTTTTGCAAGTGTGCTTCAGACGGACCATTTTGTGCCATCTCTGCCACAATCTTGTCAATCAGGTTATTCAGTTGCTGACGCTTGGTTGGGTCAGTCTGATAGACAATCTGAAGAATCTCTTCTTCCTCAGGATACTTGGTCAGCTGGCCCATGCAGGTCACACCATACGTACCGCCTTCCTGTTCACGCACTTGCTCTGTGAAGTCCATATCCAGGGCTTGATAGAGCACGCTCATCAAGATGCTATTACGCAATGTGTAAGCCACCTTGCCAGTATAGCCCATGAAGATGGTTGCTTGTGGAGTCTGCAGAGGCTTAGCATACTCATTCACGCGAAGACCTTTCTGCCAACGCATGCCTGTGTCACGTGAAGTTTCCTTGCGTCCGTTGGATGGCAGGCTTCCCAGATACTTGGCAATGAGAGGCTTGGCAGTCTCCAAGTCGATGTTGCCCACAAAGAAGAATTTGAAGTCCCCTGCATCGCTGAAGCGATCGTTGAACATCTGCATCACTTTGTCGTAGTTTATCTGATCCACATGCTCTGGCTGCATAGCGAAGACGCGTGGATGATGACCATAGAGCAATACTTGCAGAGAGTCGTTCAATGAGTTCAACGGATCTGCCTTGGCACTTTCCAACATGCTCTTTGTACGGGTCTTGTAGCTGGCGAATGCATCTGCATCCTGACGAGGAGCGGTGAAGCGCAGGTAGGTGAGCTGCAGCATGGTCTCAAAGTCCTTCGGAGAAGAAGAACCGCTGATGCTTTCTGTACGTCCGCCTACGCTGGCATTGACAGAAACCTTCTTTCCTGCTAATACTTTCTGCAGATCTACTTGACTGAAATTGCCCAGACCGCCAAGGGGGGCTACTGAGTTCAGAACGCTGATGTCCAGGATGTCCTTGTCAGGGTAGAGGCTTGAACCACCTACACTGGTACCTGCCATCAGTATCTCGTCTGCCTTGAAGTCGGTAGGTTTCAGATAAACCTCAATGCCATTGTTCAGCACCAGTTTCGTAGTGCCATAAATCTGGTTGGCAGTCTCGCTTACGATACTACCACCCGTAGGTTCCTGCGCCATCAGCGGCTCATCGCTTACCTTATCTTCATAGGCAGTTACTTCCATGTTATCCATGTTCTTCAGCATGGCTATCACCTCTTCTTTTGTTGGACAAGACTCTTTTGAGCTTTCAGGAATGGCGATGAATATCACGCGATTGTTCTTAGAAATCAAGCCTTCATCGCTCATCACCAACTGATTGATAGCATCTACAGGGATGTTTGGAGCCAGTTGGCTCATCAGCTGATACTCGTATTCAATGCCAGGGATAGGCTCATTGTCCAAGAAGTTAGCCTGATATTCTGCTACGTAAGAAACATTCTCCGTCTTCTCACGCTCATTGTAGGCGCTTTCTATCATCTGCATAAAGTCTGCGCGTGCACGTTCATACTCACTGGCAGTGAAGCCGAACTTCTTCATGCGCTGTACCTCTGTCAAGATGGCTTGCAGTGTTTCTCTCACGCCATCGCCCTTGCTGGTGGCTTGGATGGTGAATGCTTCTTTCGTTTTAGCAAGGAAGAAGTCCTCGTAGCCAGCGGCAGCATAGATAAATGGAGGATTGGCACTTTGGCGCAATTCGCCAAAGCGGCTGTTGAGCATGGAGGTTCCCAGGTTGATCATGCTCTGCGTGAGCAGATATGTCATGTTATTCTTCATCTCATTTGGAAAAGCATCTGTCTTGAAGAACACCATGATAGTAGGATTGGTGATTTCTGGGTCGCTGCCAATATATACGATAGGTTCGTCATTGTCAGCCACAGGATAGTAGATGCGTTCAGCAGGGTTCACGGGCTTTGGAATGTCTGCAAACATAGTCTTGATCTTGCCTTCTATCTCATCCACATTGATGTCACCTACGATGATGATGCCCTGCAGGTCTGGGCGATACCACTTCTCATAGTAGTCGCGCAGGTCCTTGTAGGGGAAGTTGTTCACTACGTCCATGCTACCTATAGGCATACAGTCGGCATACTTATCGCCTGGATAGAGCACGCTTTGGGCTTCTGTGTAAAGGCGCATCATGCCATTGTCGCGTGAACGCCATTCCTCGCGAATCACACCACGCTCCTTGTCTATCTCCTCGTCTTCCAGCAACACGAAGTTACTCCAGTCGTGCAGGATAAGCAGGCAGGAATCCACGATGGCAGGATTGGTCGTAGGGATGTTGTTGATGTTATACACTGTTTCATCCACGCTGGTGTAGGCATTGAGGTCTGTGCCAAACTTGATGCCATGCTTCTCGCACCAATCTACCACACCTTCTGCATCCTTCTTTGTTGGGAAGTTCTTAGTACCGTTGAAGGCCATGTGTTCCAAGAAGTGAGCCAAGCCACGCTGACGAGGCTCTTCCAGGATGGAACCCACCTTCTGAGCGATGTACATCTCCACACGGTTCTCAGGTTTCTCGTTGTGGCGGATGTAGTAAGTCAATCCGTTGTCTAATTTTCCAATTCTCACGTTAGGATCGGTTGGGATAGGGGGCATCTGCATCTGAGCGGATACCTGCGTAAGGGCGATAAGAGCCATTACTACTAACAGTCCGATTTTTCTAAAAGTCTGTTTCATATCTTTGATAGTTTATTATTTCTTTTTTATTAGTTAGACGCAGTGGTTTATTAAAAACTACAAAATTGCTTCACGAATTCTTACCAGTTTCTCCAACAAGCCTTCCAGCAGGTCCAGTCGTAGCATGTTAGCCCCATCGCTTTTTGCTACGCTTGGGTCTTCGTGAGTTTCTATGAAGAGCCCGTCAGCTCCTGTAGCTATGCCAGCCTTGGCTATAGTCTCAATGAGCTGCGGCATGCCCCCAGTCACTCCACTGGCTTGGTTGGGCTGTTGCAAGGAGTGTGTGCAATCCAGCACCACAGGATAGCCGAATGCCTGCATCTCAGGGATGCCTCTGAAGTCCACCACCAAGTCGGTATAGCCAAAGGTGGTGCCACGTTCCGTCAGCATTACATCGCTATTGCCTGCTTCCACCACTTTGTCGGCAGCAAACTGCATGGCTTGCGGAGATAGAAACTGCCCTTTCTTGATGTTGATGGTCTTGCCTGTCTTGGCAGCAGCCACCAGCAAGTCGGTTTGCCTGCACAGAAAGGCAGGTATCTGCAAGATATCCACATATTCAGCAGCCATAGCAGCCTCTTCGGCCTTATGTATGTCCGTTACCACAGGTACGCCGAATGTATCCTTTACTTTGCGTAAGATACGCAGGGCTTTCTCATCACCAATGCCCGTGAATGAATCCAGACGTGAACGATTCGCCTTGCGGTATGAACCCTTGAAGACGTATGGGATATGCAGCCTTTCTGTGATGCTCACGGCTTTCTCGGCTATACGCAGAGCCATATCCTCACCTTCTATCACGCAGGGACCTGCCAGCAAGAAGAAGTTGTTTTTAGGGTTATTTTTCAAGTACTCCATTTCTATTACTTTTTATTCCAAAAGTACAAAAATAGATTATTTCTTTGTATTGGCAAAATTTATGGTTTGATATTTATGTTAAATAGTTGATTAGTTGGGGCGAAGGTACATAAAAAAGGCAGGAGTGATATTCCCCTGCCTCTTATTGATATACCAAGGTGTTTATGCTTCGGTCTTCTTTTCGTCAGCTGTTGCTTCGTTTATTTTCTCAGTCACTTCAGCCTTCACCTGAGCTATAGTTTCTTTGGCATCATCTACTTTCTCTGCCACAGTTTGTTTGATTTCCTCTACAGTCTCAGCAGCTTCAGCTTTCGCCTCCGCATAGGCCTCTTTGACATCTTCTATTTTGTCTGCTACAGCCTCCTTAATATCCTCTACGGTCTCTGCAGCTTCTGCCTTGGCCTCAGCTGCGTTGACCTTTATCTCCTCTACCTTCTCTGCAGCATCAGCCTTTACTTCTTCGGCCTCGGCTTTCACTTCCTCAACCTTTTCAGCGGCATCGGCCTTTACTTCCTTAATCTTTTCCTGCAGGTCGTCCACAAAGTCGCTTACCGTCTTTTTGGCATCGCTGAAGGCGTCAGAGGCATCCTTTTTAATGGCATCTATCTTGTCGCCATATTTTTCATTGAAATCCTTAGTGGCATCGGCTGCCTTTTCTTTCAGGTCATCCACCACGTCGTCCACCTTGTCAGCCACCTCAGCGGCAGTCTCCTTGACATCGTCCATCACATCGGCAGCTTTAGCAGCAGCCTCTTTGCTTAAAGTCTCCAGCTCCTCGCGGTTACCACCCCAAAGAGCATTCCATAGTCTTTTGAAAAATCCCATACGCTTAACAGTTTATTGGTTAACAATCATTTGTATGACAAAGTTATACATCTTCTTTCAAGAAACCAATAGATTGTAAAGAAAAATGACCTATTTTGTCATTTTTTTTATCATAGGAAGTCTATTTCATAAAAACAAAGTAAACAGCCAGCACTAAACAGACGAAGGCTGCAAAGTGATTCCAGTGTAGGGATTCGCCTCTGAAAAGCACGGTGGTGAAGATACCAAAGATAATCAGTGTGATGCACTCTTGTATCACCTTGAGCTGTACCAGTGAGAATGGCCCCCCATTGTCTTGAAAGCCAATGCGATTGGCTGGCACTTGGAAGCAATATTCAAAGAAAGCTATGCCCCATGAAAGCAGGATGATGCCAATAAGTGGCCAACTAGTGGTGACTTTCATTTCTTGCAACTTCAGATGCCCATACCAAGCGAAGGTCATGAATACGTTGGAAACAATGAGCAGCAATATAGTAATCAGTGATTTCATAATTCTCAATCCTTAATAAATTCTTCCATGCCTTTCGACATATACGTCTGATACCCGCCCTGTTCGTCTGCATAAATCAGGTACACTTCAATATCAGGGTGCGTATCTGCAAAGCGCTGTGCCTCTTCCAGTCCCATCACCATGAAAGATGTAGCATAGGCATCGGCACTCATGCAGTCGCGTGCTATCACGGTGGCTGATAGAAGACTGTGCTGCACAGGATAGCCTGTGCGTGGTTCTATGGTATGTGCATATTTCTTCCCATCACGATAGTAGTAGTTGCGATAGTTGCCAGAAGTGGCTATACCTACATCCGTGAGGCTCAGCACCGTCTGCAGGTCTTGATTCACGGAGAGGGAGTCGTCTGTAGGTCGATTGATGCCTATGCGCCATAGCTCCCCGTTAGGATTATGTCCCTTCACATCTACCTCGCCACCTATATCCACCATATAGTTCTCTATGCCCTTGCTGGCCAGTAGTTGTGCTATCACATCCACAGCATACCCCTTGGCTATGGCACTGCAGTCCAGCGTGATGCGTGGATCTTGTTTCTCCACTTTCCCCTCTGCATTCAGACCTACTTTCTGATACCCTATCAGTTGCAGCAGGCTATCTACTTGCAGGGAGTCTGGAAAGGTGCCCTCTTTGAAGCCAAAGCCCCAGGCATTCACCAGCGGAGCTACGGTGATGTCGAAGGCTCCGCCTGTCTCTTCCGAGATTTCCATAGCGCGTCGATATACGCGGAGGAAGAACGTATCTGGCACAATATCCATATTCTGGTTGATGCGTGAGATGGTGGAGGTATCGTTGAACATAGACAAAGAGCCGTCGAACAGTTTCAGTTGTTCGTCGATCTCTGCCTTCAAGCTGCCCTCATGCTGATAGGTGATGTTGTATATCGTGCCAAATATCAGTCCGCTCTCACGCTGGAAAGGCTGCGGCCTGTTGTGCCTTAGTAATATCAGTACTGTGCCCACCACCAGCAGGACTATCCAGATGTAATTAGTCTTTTTCATAAGTTCTTAAAGTCCGTTAGCTAAATGTTGGATGACTATCTTGCATCCTATGATTATCAGTATAATGCCGCCCAGTAGTTCAGGCTTCAGTTTCTTGGCTATGCCTATGCCAAACCAGATGCCCAATCCAGAGCCTACGAGCGAAAATACAAAAGATACCAGCCCTATGACCACAAGTGGATAGACCATAGAAGCGAGGGTATTGAAGCCTATGAAAGCGAAGGAGATGCCTACAGCCAGCGCATCAATGCTGGTGGCTACGGCCAGCGTCAGTATCACCACCCAACGGTGTGGGTTGAAGTGATGCTCCTCCTCTTTACTGAACGCTTCGCGTATCATGTTTCCACCCAGAAAAAGCAGCAATCCGAAGGCTACCCAGTGATCTATCTGTTGGAGCAGAGTGCCCACTCTTACGAAGAGTGCCCAACTGATCAGAGGCATCAGTGCTTGGAAGAGTCCAAAGCAGAAAGCCATGCTCAGTATGGGCTTCCACTCTATGCGTTTCAGGATGATGCCACTGGCTATTGAGACAGTGAAGCAGTCCATTGCCAATCCTATTGCCAGCAACCAAAGGTCTAATGCACTCATTTCTTCTTAAAAGGTAATTGGTAGATCAGATGATAGGTCAGACCTATGGTGTTGCCGCCATATTTGCCAAAGCCAGGCACATAGTATGGATTGCCATATTCGCCTGTCGAGGCAGAGAGTTTATACTTAAACCGTATCGACCATCCCATGTGCAGCTGTTTCCAAACCTTGGCGCGTATGCCCACATTGAATTCCAGCCAGTGCATCGACGATTTCATCCCTCGATGGTCGTAAGTCAGCATCTCATCCCATACGCCATCCTCTATGTTGGCATGCCAGGCAAATTCTCCATCGTAGGGGTCTATGATGTCGTAGCTGAAGCTGGTGAAGCCATAGCGCAGTCCCAGCAGCACTTGGTTGCCATGTGCTTTCTTATAGAGGAAGTTGTAGTCTATGCCCAGACGAGTATAGGGTGCATTGGCTTTGTAGATTATGCCACGATCCTCATCCGTCATGTCACTCTTGCCATAGCCCATCTCCAAGGTGGGGAAGAAGCGTCCTTTCAGGTTCACTGTTCCCATGGCCTCGAAGCCCGAGTAGTCAGCCCCTATGATTTTCAGGATGGGCTGAATCAGATCCACGCCTACAGAGATGCCACTGAAGAGCGGATATTCTATCTCGGCTGGTGTGCGTTCACGTTCTTTCTGCTGCTTGCGTTGTTGCTCCTGAGCCTTATCAGACCAGATGCGCTCACCACCACGAGGGTCGTTCAGCGTACCTTGCCCACGCAGGGGTAGGGCGGCGCAGAGAACCAGCAGCACACTAATAATATAGGGAGAGATTCTCTGTTCCATAAATGCCTATTTTAGGGTCGTTTATAACGATAGAGTCCAGCAGATGCATCGTGAAGCTGATGTCTCGGAGCTCTTGTTTCATCTGGTAGCCACAGTCCATGTTCAGGAAGTAGGGCGTGTTCTTGTGATGCAGGGTCACAGTGTCTTTGTATGCATCTGTATAGTGCAGCACTATCACAGTGGTCTCTTCTGCATAGCGCAGGGGCAGGCTTACTGCGTGTACGCTCGTTTCCCTATTGATGATTACCGAGTCGGTGCCAAAGGCAGTCACTGTGAGTGAGTCCCAGGCAATACCTACCACAGAGTCGCGCACATAGCCGTCGGGCAGAGTGTCTTTCACCACGGTGTAGAAGTTTGCATTCATCATGGGGCGTGTGGCATCCGTACAGTCAGCTTCCTCGCTGCACGATTGGCTCACTGCCACTGCCATGCAGCACACTATTCCCCAGATTATCCCACTTAGCAACTTTCTCATAGCTCTTTCTCTATTTGATAGTTATTGCGCTCTGCAGAGTTTCGTGAGATCAGTTCTCCCAAAAAACCTGCCACAAAGAGCTGCACACCTATGATCATGGCTGTCAGTGCCAAGTAGAAGTAGGGCGAACTGGTCACCAGCGCATGAGGGATGCCGTTTATCAGATAGTACAGCTTATTGACACCTACTATCACTACTGCGATAAAGCCCAAGAGGAAGGTCAACGACCCCAGTGCCCCAAAGAAGTGCATAGGCTCTACGCCAAAGGTATTGAGAAACCACAGCGAGAGCAGATCCAGATAGCCATTGACGAAGCGGCTGAGGCCGAACTTCGACTTGCCATATTTACGTGCCTGATGGTGTACCACTTTCTCTCCGATGCGGGTGAAGCCAGCGTTCTTGGCCAGATAGGGGATGTAGCGATGCATCTCCCCATAGACTTCGATGGTCTTCACCACTTCCTTGCGATAAGCCTTCAGGCCACAATTGAAGTCATGCAAGTTCTTGATGCCACTCACCCTGCGCGCAGTGGCGTTGAAAAGCTTGGTTGGCAGGGTCTTAGACAGTGGGTCGTAGCGTTTCTTCTTCCATCCACTCACCAGGTCGTACCCTTCTTCCACTATCATGCGTCGCAGTTCTGGTATCTCGTCAGGGCTGTCTTGCAGGTCGGCATCCATCGTGATCACTACCTCGCCTTGGGCCAACTTGAATCCGCAATACAGGGCCGGACTCTTGCCATAGTTGCGACGGAACTTAATCCCGTGTACCTCAGGATGCTTAGCAGCCAGACCCTCTATCACTTCCCAAGAATCGTCTGTACTGCCGTCGTTCACGAAGATCACCTCATAGCTATAGCCATGCTGCTGCATCACCCTTGCTATCCAGTCGTAAAGTTCGGGCAGCGATTCTGCCTCATTGTAGAGCGGAACGATTACTGAAATATCCATCATGCTTCCCCCTCCTTCTTCTCTTCTTCTTGATTAGGTATGTTCTTACGCACCATCAGTGCGAGAGGCAGAGCCAGCAGCATGCCTGTGAAGATGTTGTTAGACAGTTGCTGCACCACCAGCTCTATAGGAGTCATGCCTGCCAGTAGGTCGAGCCCCTGTCGCATCTGCTCTATGTAGTCCTCCGTGCCTGGTATTTGCTCAGCCTTGAGCTGGTTCAGCATGCCGTTGTAGGTGTCAATGATGTAGCCGTTGTCCATAAACTCCAGATAGACATAATGCCCCACAGCCGTGAGCAGTGAGGCGTAGATGAACATGCTAGCGATGAAAAGCCACGCATGGCTGAATCCTATACCACCCCCCAGCACGCGGTCACGGTAGAGCTTGGTGAAGTAATAAGCCATGTAAGGCACTACCAGCGTCAGTCCGAAGAAGAGCAACATTAGAAATGTGTTGGTCAGTCCCGATGGTATGAGGCAGAACTTCGCTATCCAGAACACGCCCATATAGGTGCCCAGTAGCATGGCATACTGATTCAGATATCTTCTATTATCATTCATGGGGGCAAAATTAGAAAAAAAATGGGATATTATTGTAATTTGACGAAAAAATACTTACCTTTGCACCCGCAAAACGAAAAATGGGTAAGTCCTATACGGCCAGCTCCCTGCGAATCCTCCAGGGCTTGATCGCAGCAAAGGTAGTAGGTTGTAGCGGCGCGATATAGCAAGCTTACCCACCCGCCTCTTTAGCTCAGTTGGCCAGAGCACGTGATTTGTAATCTCGGGGTCGTTGGTTCGAATCCGACAAGAGGCTCAAAGAAAATCTCCGAATGGAATTGAGAACTTGTTCTCAGATGACATTCGGAGATTTTCTTTGATAGCCTGCCAGCGGCAGGCTTCAAGGATGGGCGTCAGCCAATCCGACAAGTTGCCAGCGGCAGGCTTAAGGATGGGTGCAAGCCAATCCGACAAGAGGCTTCTATATGTACGCAAGCCATTTTTCAAAAAAAGACCTCACACTTCACAGACGGCTCTTAATGGATTGTATCACAGATATTTATCTGCGTGAAGTGCTACTCTGAACACTTCACCACTCTTCACGCTTTGGTGCTTAAATCGGCTTCTGATAGACTCTGATGTGTGAAGTGTTGTGAAGTGTCTGAACCAACACTTCACACTCCTTACTCTCTGTCTATTAGTTAGTTAAGTTGTATTTGTGAAGTGTGAAGGGTAAAATAGAGAGTAGGGGTATGGAATTGCTGATAAAGCGGTGGTTAGGCCAGTTAAACCAGCGGTTTGATAAAGCTATAGTTCTGCCTTGACGAGATTAGGGCTCGTTGCCTTTGAGGTTACGGACAACTCTGCTTGAGGTTACGTCTTCCTTTTTTTGCGCCAGCGCACAGAAAAAATTGTTGCTACGCACAGCCGCAAAATTTCTCTAGTTAGGAAAAAATTATTTCCTAGTTACAAAAAAAAATTTTTCCAACTAGCACGTTGAAATATTGCTATTACCTTATTATCTTTGCAGCACCGAAATCCCTCCGTGGAACATCTGCTTCTTTTGTGAAACGAAAGCGGACTTACAACGGAGGAACAACGGAAGAACATTAGACTGAGGGCACTTTATAAATTAACTCAATTAAATAACAAGCATCTGAGGTTTTATTCACTCCCCAAACTCCACGAAGTGCCTATCGTAGCTTAGGGCACCGAAGATGCCGAAGCCATTTTGTGCATTGTAATAAATGCTTGCAGAATTTTCGCTGTCACTCGGTGATAAATGATATGCTTCTACTGATTTAAGATATTTATAATAATCAAGAGAGATAGACTGTAGTTCTAATAATACTCGCAGGTTGATTCTATAAGCATCTTCTGCTTTATCTCTGTCACTGATAAGTTTAGTATCTGGTGAATAAAAATTTTCCTGATAATAAGGAGCTCTTACGTCAATAGTAAAATTATAATCTTTTCCCCTAAACAAATCATTACTGAAAGCATACGAAGAGGGATTTATCCAATAAGATGATAAAAGATCTTCTCGGCTAACTCGTTTTTTTTCTAAGCTAAACAATGGATCATCAGACTCAAACCATGGGTTAAAAGTATAATAAATATACGTGTCTATTATGTCTGCTATTTCATAAATATCTCCTTTTTTCTCTAATGTCCCAATGATATCTTTGCCTTCTCTTTCACCACGCACTCGCAATCGGTAATACTGGTTCCCACCCGCATCTGTTAGGCGACATGTTATACGCATAAGAGGCCTTGTACTAACATTTGTTTCTATTTTCTCATATTCCAGCACTTCAATCTTTGGTTTTGCTGGAATAGTGGCTTCTGCATATACCATCTCACTGCCAAAAGTAGCCTTGAGTTCTATACAATCACCCACATTTGGTTTATAATCAGTCCAATAACCCATGCTGTCAGCTGCTAATGTAAGCAGGTAAGTGTCTTTACCATTTACCGTTGCTTCCACACGAGCATCAAAAATAGCGGTATATTTGTAAAACTCATTCTTTCTCCAGCTTTGCCAATCTATGGTATAGTTGTGAATTTGTTCATAACCATAGGTACCTGGTATAATTGGGACATCCTTGATAGAATACGTTCTATTCAAAAATACTCCTAAAGGTTCTCCTTCTATGGCTACGGCATTGATAGTCAGGCTATTTTTAAGATTCTCAGAGGTGTCAACAAAATCAATTGTTCGCTCACACGAAGCACAGAGCGCACCTATTAGAATAACGAATATCGTAACACTATGTTTCATATTTATCAGAGTTTTAAGGTAAGACTAACAGACGGCATAATGGGGAACATACATACAGCTTTCAGCACTGGTGTGTTATTGTTGAATCCCCAATATACAGAAGATACATTCTGCTGATTGTACAGATTATATATGGTAATATCGCAGATCATTTCACCAATGCCCACACTGCCATGATGTGACAAGCCCACATCCAGACGATGAGAGGCTGGCAGGGTATAGGAGTTACGAATCGGATAGGTCTTAAAACGAACAAGTCTGTCAACAAACGTATCTTCTATATAATGGTTTGAATCTTGAATATTTTCATCCATGACAACTCCCGTCGTAGTGATGGTGGCCAGATTAGCTCGTCTGCCACTCTGGAATGTCCATGCTCCTACGAAGTCCCAGTTCTTGCTTAGGCGCTGCGTGATAACGATGTTGAAGTTATGTCTTCGATCTCCTGGGGCAAAGAACTCACGACCGTTGTCCAACTCCATGCCCGGACGGTCAAACGTGCGGAATGACTTAGACCACGTATAACTTAAATGCCCTTGCGTGGTTCCAATGTTCTTCTGTGCTAAGAACTCTATGCCAAAAGCACGGCCTTTGCCTTGCGCTATAATATCACGCCAGTCGGTATTGTCACTGCGAGAATAACCGTCTTTGTAATCTACGGTACCATCAAGCCATTTATAATAGCCTTCTACCGATAATTCTATGCCATTTTTCAGTCTATGATTCACACCTAATGATATCTGATCAGAACGTCCCAGATTCATATCTTTGGTAAGTGGAATCCAGACTGACGATGGTTTTGTTAATTCACTACTGGTGAGTTGGAAGATACTTTGTGAAATGCGAGAAAAAGAACCTTTGAAAGAGGTGTTTTCACCAAGCAGCCAGCGCATGGAGGCTCGTGGCTCCAGCATAAACTGGGTCTCACCATCAGCGTGATAGGCCGACAAACGCAACCCCGCATGTATCTTCAGTGAAGATGTGATATCCCAATCGTCTTCCACGTAGGCAGCCATGTTCGTTAGTGGTACGAAATCTGACGAACCTTCAGCAGCGCTATGGGTGGTTTGCTCTATATAGCGATCATCTCCAAGTCCCACGTTCTGAGCTATCTCTATACTCTTGGCCACTTTGGAATAAATAGTAGACTCACTTCCTATGCGTGGTTGAAGTTCTATTCTATTGCCTTGAATGCCTGCATAGAAGTCATGTTTGTCTTGCCATTTATAGTTAAGGGCCAGACTTAGTTGCCAGTCGTGTATCTTTGAAGAATATTTCGTAGAGTTCTCTGTTTCTTTGAGTGAATACAGTTCTGCTCCTTCTTCTCCATGATCTGAAAAACCTATAGACACACTCTGCCTGTTAGTAGTAATATCTTCGTATCCAAGCTGATAATCATAGCCAGTATAATTAAGGCGAGCATCTATCTGTAATTCAGGAGTGAACAGATGAGTATAGTGCAAACCACCTAAAAGGTTTTTCCACTGATCTAATTGTCTACTCGTTGAGATGTTGGTAGTATATAAGGTAGTACCACCATGGTCTTCTGAAAGATGCTGAGATGTGGTATTAGGTGTGTCGTTATTAGCATCATCGCTCAGATAGAACATTGCAGAGAGTTTGTCCTTCTCAGAGAACTTATGCACCAACTTGGCATTCATATCCCAGTAGCGCATGTGGCTATAATCATTCATCTGCCCAGGGTTGTCGTAGATTACTTCTGCCAGAAGCGGCTTCACGATAGCCTTGAAGTAAGAGGCGCGGGCGGCTATATTAAAAGAGGTGTGCCCTTTCCATATAGGGCCATCCACCTGCACACGTGAGGCCAGCATACCTGCAGTGAGGGAAGCATGGTATTTTTCCATATCTCCATCCTGTAAGCTCACATCGATGACGCTGGAAAGACGGTTGCCATAACGGGCAGGGAAAGCACCCTTGTAGAGCACCACTTCGTCCATCACATCGGCATTATAGGCGGATGTAAAACCTTGCAGATGTTCAGGGTTGTAAAGGGTGATACCATCCATGAGAAATAGGTTTTGGTCGTAGTCGCCACCACGCACATAGATACCCGACTTACCATCGCCTGCAGATTGCACACCAGGAAGCTTTTGGAGCGACTTCAGTACATCCACTTCGCCCAGCAAGGCAGGCATCTTGCGTATCTGCTCCACACTCATGGCAATGGTACTCATCTGAGAGCTCTGTACACCAAAGTTGTGACGTGTGCCATAGACTTCAACCTCCTGAAGCGTGGTGCCAGGTACCAGTGCAACGTCTAAGCGACGATTTCCATAGAGCTTCAGATGATGAGTCTTTGAGGCATAGCCTACATAACTGAACACCAATTCAAAATCTACATTGTTGGGCTGCGTGAGGTTATAATAGCCATTGGTATCGGTGGTGGTTCCTGTACGTCGTTGGGGGTTATAGATACTTACACCCACCAGTGGCTCCCCTGTAGAGGCATCTGTGACACGGCCGCTCAGCACCACATTGCGGATCTGTGCGCGTTGCCTCATCAGCAAGATATGATGGTCTTCAATCTCAAACTTTACAGGTTGTCCCTCAAAAGCGGTATTCAACACATTCTTCAGCGTAGCATTGCGCACGTTCATGGTGATGGGCTCTGCCAACTTCACATCCTCACTATATATAAAGGTGTAGTCGGTGGCACCTTCCACTGACTTGACAAACTCGGCCAGTGAAGCTTGGTTAAGCTCCAGCGTCAGACGATTGTCTTTCTGGGCACGCAATGGCGCACTGAAAAGGAGGAGCAGGCAAGTGCAAAGCCATGAAACCCTAAGTATGTTATTATTAACCTTCATCAGCTGCTCCTCCTTTCTTGATAATGATATGTGACTCCTGTCGCTCAATCTTCAGATTTGCTACGCGCTGCAGCAGATCGAGAATGCCATCGAGTGTCTCGTCTGCTCGGAAGGTGGCTGTGATGTGGAGATCCTTCAGCTCCTCATCAGCAATGCTGATGTCTGAGGCAAAGGTCTGATTGAGTTCTTCTACTATCTGCTGCAAAGGCACCTGACTGAATGTCATGGCTTCGCGTAGATGCCTCTCCTCAGGAATAGGGGCTTCTAGAGGGGCATCAGCCTTCTCGATGGCAGGTCTGATCAGCGTGGTGTACATGGCCCAACCCAATACAAATACGAGTACCACGGCAACGGATGCTGCTGCACGTCGGAGCCGACTCCAGCGCTCACGCGACATTTGTGCCCTAAGCCTGCGTGCCAGCAGTGGCCATGTGTTTTCCTTGGAGTATCGCCCCCTGGGAGAACGGGTGGTATGCGCCAAGAGCGTCAGATTGTCGTCTTTCATAGTATCCATATATCAACTTCTTTTTCTTATAAAGAAAACGGATAGCGAAAAACTCCCTACGCCCATTCTGTTAAAATATGCTAAATGAGATTTTTCTTTCATTATGCTTTCTAGATTCGAAGAAAAGCATACCTTTGCAGTCGTTTTACTATGAAAGGACAAAAAGACAGATGACCGAACAAGATATCAGACGCTTTTTAAGGGAAATGAGTGAAGACAGCTCTGAGCAGGCCTTCCGCTCATTCTATGACCTGACGTATGATCGTCTGTTCCGCATCGCCTACTATTTTGTCCAAAACCACGACTTGGCCCAAGAGGCTGTGCTTGATGCCTTTATGAATATATGGAATGCGCGTAGTGGACTGCTACAGATAGCCAATATAGAGGACTTCCTATTTGTTGTGACCAAGAGGGCAGCACTGAATACAGTAAAAAAGGAAAAACGGCATACTTCTATCGAGGCTGGGATGGATGTGGTAGATCTTTCGGAGGTCGTGGATTCGGAGACTTCTCCTGAACGCATCCTTATCACAGAAGAACTGTTTGCCCGCTATGTGAAGGCGCTCGATCGTCTGCCAGAGCGCAATCGTGAAGTGTTTATCCTTGTGCGTGAGGAGGGACTCTCTTATGCCGAGGTTGCAGAAAAACTGAGCATCAGCGAAAATACCGTGGATGCTCATTTGCGCAAAGCCACCGAGAGGCTTCATCAACTGCTTGGCATCTGATGGTAGATACTCTCAGCCTCTCAGCTCCAGTGCCACTCGGTAAAGAAAGGGAAATTACATTTCCAGCAGGTCTTTCAGGAAGGCATTGAGTTCATCGTCTAAGCCTTTCAGCAGTTCATCGTTCACCAGCAGGGTGTCATCGTCCATGAGGAGCAGCTCTGCGATAGTCTCCTTATGCTCATCTACCTGCAATTCCTTGCGTTTTACC
>CADALZ010000032.1:27701-53074 GCA_902788865.1 uncultured Bacteroidales bacterium
ATATGCAGCTGGTCGAAAGCTCCTTGAGATTTCAGTTCTGCAAGCAGGGAGGTGAGAAGTGACTGCACTTCCTCATCGAAATCGTCACTCTCATAGGTGGCCCACTCTGTGATGCGGGCATGCGCCAGCTCGTTGTCATCGTCATCGTAGATGGTGAGCATGGCATCTGCCTGGTTAGGCTGCAGGTGAATGTCTGTGACTACGTCCATCTCAGTCTCTGACTTGAAGCGTGACATTGCCTTCTTGACAGCATCACGGATGATTTTCTTGGAAGAATCGTTCAGTTTCATATTCTCACTCCTTTCTTATGTCTGCTTTATTCTTGATTACTCGCTAAATCTATTCAGTTGTGCCTTCAGCAAAGGTATGTTGGCATGTCGCTTCTCCAGCTCCTTGTAGTAGGCATGCGACAGCATGAAGCGCACAGGGTAGCGACCACTGGTATAGGCATCTTCGGCTTCGGTGAGATGCACCTTGTCTGCTGTAGCTGCTTTCTCCAGCGCAGTGGTGATCCACTTGAAGGCTTCCTCGATGTTGTCTTGCATCTCGTAGGCCAAGGCCAGATTGTAGGCGGCGTAGCATTGCTTCTTGGCGCTCTTAGAGCTGCTGTAGGCTTGCTGCCACAGTTCTGCAGCCTTGTCCCATTGCCCTTCGCGGGCATAGACCACACCATCGCGCATCTTGATGTTACCATTGGTGAAGTAGGTGCGCTCAGTAGTAGTCCAGTGGGGAAGCAGGCTCTTCACAGGGACGGTGCCAGCAAAGTCGGAGGCTTGCTTTACCATTTCCTGCTCGGAAATCAGCCTGTTGCGCACGTTGTTGTAGCTGCCACCCACCTCGTCCCAGTAGATGCTATCGCTGGCATTGACGGTAGTCACTGGCGTGTCACGGCCAGGCAGATAGAGGTTGATGGTGGGGCGCACGTTCACAGCTACCTGTCCGCCAAAGACGCCAAACTCTGGGATGTAGCCCACCTCACGTACCTCACGCATCTGCAGGGCTTCCAGTGAGATGAGCACATCTACACCAAGGTCGCTGCAGAGTTGGTTGATTTCCTCCAGCGAGAGTCCACCTGCACGTAACTGAGTGTCGGCTGCACGCAGGGCAGAGTCGCAGATGATCACCTGCTCGAAGTACTGTTCATCGGCGATGGCTTGTGCCAGTGACTCGATGGCCAAGGCGGGCGTACCATTATAATAGGTGGTCTTGCGCGAGAGTCCATCGGCCTCAGTGTCTGGAGCGTCTGTGAACTGTCTGGCAAGCAGATTAGGCAGATTCTCAGGCACATTGTTCACTATGCCTACACGCTTCAGCTCGTCAGGGAAACTGATTCTGGCTGGCTGCATGTAGTCTATGGAGAGTTGCTCCAAACTCTGACAGGAAGTTAACAGCGTAATTGCTAGAAGCAATACTAATTGAAAATTGAGAATTGAAAATTGAAAATTATGGCTGCGCAATGCTTTCAAAGCATTACGTAACACTTCCTTATTATATTGCTGAATCTTTTCCATCATATCCTTATTATAATGAATAAAACTTAAATCTTCAATTCTCAATTCTCAACTCTCAATTAATATCACACCAATCCGCGTCCGTGGCAGTTCTTATACTTCTTGCCACTGCCACAAGGACATGGGTCGTTGCGACCTATCTTCTTAGGAGCCACGAAAGGCTGGTTCTTAGGCTGCTGACGCGTGTCCTGACGGGCAGCTGCATCCTGGGCAGGATCGTTGAGGTTTTCTTTCTGCTCACGATACTTGCTCATGTCTTGCCTCTGTTCTGGGGCAGCAGCGCGCACCTGTACCTGTGCAGGGGCCTGTTGCTGTTGCTGCTGTTCAGGCTGCTGCTGGATAGGTATCTGTCCACGCATCAAGATGCCCACAGTCTCGCTGTTGATCTTCTCCACCATAGCATCGAAGAGGTTCACAGACTCTAATTTATAAATAAGGAGTGGATCTTTCTGCTCATAGCTGGCGTTCTGCACAGAGTGGCGCAGTTCGTCGAGCTCACGCAGGTTCTCCTTCCATGACTCGTCTATCACGTGCAGCAAAATGCTCTTCTCGAAGCCCTTCACGATAGACTTGGATTCGGTCTCATAGGCTTCCTTCAGGTTCACGGAGATGTTGTAGATTTTCTTACCGTCTGTCACAGGGATGAGGATGTTCTCATACATCTGTCCCTGATTCTCATAAACCATCTTGATGACTGGGTTGGCTACCTCTGCTAGATGATCGGTGCGACGCTTGAACATTGCCATGGCAGCATCGAACACTTTCTCTGTGAGGTCTTGCTTGCGGCCATTCATGAATTCTTCCTCAGTGAATGGAGGCTCCATAGCCAGGGCTTGCAGGATGTCCATCTTGCAGTTCTCATAGTCGGGAGCACCCACGGCCTTGGCGCAGCGTTCCCACACCATGTTCACGATGTCCATGCCAATGCGCTCACCTATCAAGGCGTGGCGACGCTTGGTGTAGATCACCGTACGTTGCTTGTTCATCACGTCATCGTATTCCAGCAAGTGCTTACGAATACCGAAGTTGTTCTCTTCTACCTTCTTCTGCGCACGCTCTATGCTCTGAGAGATCATCTTGTGCTCCAGCATGTCGCCTTCCTTGTAGCCCAGCTTGTCCATCACGCTGGCAATACGGTCGCTGGAGAACAGACGCATCAGGTCGTCTTCCAGTGATACGAAGAAGACAGAAGAACCTGGGTCGCCCTGACGACCAGCACGACCACGCAACTGGCGGTCAACTCGGCGAGACTCATGACGCTCTGTACCGATGATGGCCAGACCACCTGCTTCACGCACTTCTGGCGTCAGCTTGATATCCGTACCACGACCAGCCATGTTGGTAGCGATGGTCACAGCACCCAGCATGCGTTCTTCCTCATGCATGTTGCCATCAGGACCTTCTACCATGATAGTGCCTAGTCTGCTCTGTCCTGCCAGTGCCACCACCTCGGCCTCGCGCTGATGCAGCTTAGCATTCAACACATTGTGAGGTATCTTGCGCATGTCGAGCATACGGCTCAGGGTCTCAGAGATTTCCACAGAGGTAGTACCCACCAAGCAGGGACGTCCGCTGTTTCGCATCTTCTCTATCTCGGCTATCACGGCCTTGTATTTCTCACGCTTCGTCTTATAGACGCGGTCGTTCATATCGTTACGGGCGATAGGGCGATTGGTAGGAATCACCACTACATCCAGCTTGTAGATATCCCAAAACTCACCAGCCTCTGTTTCTGCTGTACCCGTCATACCAGCCAACTTGTGGTACATACGGAAGTAGTTCTGTAGGGTGATGGTGGCAAAAGTCTGTGTAGCAGCTTCTATCTTGACGCGCTCCTTAGACTCTACAGCCTGATGCAGACCATCGCTCCAGCGACGGCCCTCCATGATACGGCCAGTCTGCTCATCGACGATCTTCACTTGGTCGTTCATCACCACATAGTCCACATCCTTGGTAAACATGGTGTAGGCCTTGAGTAGCTGCAGCAGGGTGTGTACGCGCTCCGACTTGATGGAGTAGTCTGTCAGCATCTCGTCTTTCTTCTGCAGGCGCTCCTCATCTGTGAGGTCTGTGCGTGCCTCCAACTGCGACAGCTCTGTGGTGATGTCTGGCAGCACGAAGAAGGTAGGATCGGAGGTGTAGCCGCTGATTTCGTCAAAACCCTTGTCTGTGAGGTCCACACTCTTCAGCTTCTCATCGATGACAAAGTACAGTGGTTCTGTTACCTCGTGCATGCGACGGTTGTTCTGCTCCATATAGATTTCCTCGGTCTTAAGCATGCCGGCCTTGATACCCTGCTCGCTGAGGAACTTGATCAGTGGTTGGTTCTTAGGCAGTGCCTTGTGGCTGCGATAGAGGGAGAGGAAACCGGCCTCCACCTCTTTCTGGTCGTCTGAATAGACCATACGCTTGGCATCTGCCAGATATTTAGTGGCCAGATCTTTCTGCTTAGCCACCAGTTTCTCTACCAGTGGGCGGAATTGCTCGAAGAGCTGCTCTACATCGCCCTTTGGGATAGGGCCAGAGATGATAAGTGGGGTACGGGCATCGTCAATCAACACAGAGTCCACCTCATCCACGATGGCATAGTTGTGCTGGCGCTGCACCAAGTCTTGTGGGCGCATGGCCATGTTATCACGCAGGTAGTCGAAACCAAACTCGTTGTTGGTACCGAAGGTGATATCTGCCAGATAAGCCTTGCGACGAGCCTCTGAGTTAGGCTGATGCTTGTCGATGCAATCCACGCTCAGTCCGTGGAACATATAGAGAGGTCCCATCCACTCGGAGTCACGCTTAGACAGGTAGTCGTTCACCGTCACCACATGTACACCATTGCCTGTCAGGGCGTTCAGGAATACAGGGAGGGTAGCCACCAAAGTCTTACCTTCACCAGTGGCCATCTCGGCTATCTTGCCCTTGTGGAGTACCACGCCACCGAAGAGCTGCACATCATAGTGAACCATGTTCCAGGTGATTTCACTACCACCTGCCATCCAGTGGTTCAGGTAGATAGCCTTGTCGCCTTCGATGCGTACAAAGTCGTGTGAAGCAGCTAGGTCGCGGTCGAAATCGTTGGCTGTCACCACCGTTTCTTCATTCTCAGAGAATCGGCGTGCTGTCTCCTTCACGATGGCGAATACTTCTGGCAGCACCTCGTCGAGTGCTTTCTCATAAATCTCCAGTACCTCCTTCTCCAACTTGTCTATCTGGTTGAAGATAGGCTCACGGTCTTCCAGTTCTGTAGCTTCTATGCTGTTCTTTAGTTCTTCAATCTTGGCTTTCTCTGCTGCTGCAGAATTCTGCACCTTCATCTTCAGCTCTTGGCTCTTAGCGCGCAGAGCGTCGTTGTCCAACTGCTGAATGGCTGGATATGCTGCTTTAATCTTTTCTACCCATGGAGTAATCTCCTTCATGTCTCGAGAAGACTTATTTCCAAAAATCTTACTTAAAAATTCATTAAATCCCATGCTAATATATGTATGTTTTTTGTTGATTACTAAAATTTACCATGCAAAGATAGTGCAATTTTCTTCAGACACACTCAAAAATCTAAAGAAAATGCCTCTGAGGCATTCGGAGCACGAATGTGAAGAGCACCTGCCAAGGTTGGCGCAAGGCGTTTGGCAGATACGGGTGTGCGAAGGGTAGCCGACTGTATGCCAGCTCCGAAGAGGATGCAAGGAGCAGGCACCAGGGCCTTGTTGACCACGTAGTTTTGGGTGGAGTCTGTTTCATGCATCACAGTCCATCCGGGCAGTACGTCGATGAGCAGATCCCCCGAACGACCAGGATAGAAGCCATTGCGGGTTTGCTCCATCGTGCTACTGCCACTGCCTACCAGCAGTTTATTAGCACTGAATACCTGATACACACCACTGAACTGTGCCAAGAACTCGGCGGCTTTCTCCTGAATGTCAGAAAGGCTAATTTGCTTCTCTTCTATCAGTTTGTGGTTCAAGTAGATCTGCTGTCCGTTGTAAGCCTCGATGTATTGCCCTTCGCCATAGGTAGCCATCAGATAGACATTGAGCAGGGCGGCACATCTGTTCAGGTAGAATTCCCCTGAGGGGATGCGGTATTTCTTAGGTTCCAGCGCCTCATAGTCGTTGTATCCTGTCGAGGTGATGCAGAACAGCACATTTTGCATGCCTACCTTCCTGTCGAGCAGGCTTATCAGCTGTGTCACAGCACGATCCAGTCGCAGGTAGGTGTCTTGAATCTCGATGGAATGGGCAGTGCCACTCTGGTGATTGTAGCCTCCTGCATAGTAGGTCAGTGCCAGATAGTCAGGCGTGGAGTCATAGCCTATGGCGGTATGACTGAGTACCTCTTCGGCCAGCTTGTTCACCTCGTCGTTGATGAGCGGGGTGGTGCAGTACTTTCGGTAGAGGTTCACCCTGTCTTCACTGGGGGTGTATTTGAAAGCGCCTTCCTGTGTGCCTTGAAGGTATATGTATTGCCCAGGCGGCAGGGTAGGCTCCCACGATTGGTTCTTGATGGTGTAGGCAGGTGAGCGTTGTTCATTGTACTGGCTCACCCACGTAGGAAATTCTGTATAATAAGTGGTGCTGCACCATTTCCCCGTACCTTCATCCAGCCAGAGCGCACAGTCGGCTGCATGCCCAGCTGCAAGAATGGCAGCATCACGGAAGGGCGCTATGGAATAGACCAACGCCTTGCCGCCTGACTGTATCTTTAGCTCGTCAGGCACGTTGGTGGTGAGCATCTGCATGGCAGAACTGCTTTGCGAGGTGTAGTTGCCCATGAAGTTGGGGTCATCCACACAGCTCTTGGTGTTCAGCGTCGAGGTATCCAGCCACTCATTGGCCACAATGCCATGCACGGATGGGGTAGTGCCCGTAAAGAGCGAGGCAATGGCAGAAGCACGGTCGGGCTTGCTGAAGTCGAAAGTCATCTGCGAGTAGAACTTCCCTTCGCGCATCAGGCGCTTGAAACCCTGTTCGCCATAGAGTGCTGAGAAACTCTCCAGATAGTCGGAGCGCAGCTGGTCTATGGTGAGAGACACCACGAGGCGTGGCACTGAGGGTTGAGCTTGCAAGCCTCCCAGCGTCAGCAGCAGAATGTATGTCAGCAGTCCTTTCTTCATGCTTTGCGATAACTCAATACGATGTTGCTAATGCACCTTACCAGCAAAATCAAGGCCAAAGGTACGATTTCTATTGGAAATTTTTGCGGAATCAGTGCCCAAAACGCTAAAAAAAGCAGTATGACAACCATATTTGCCCCCAAATACACGCTTCTCTGCAGCTTTTTCACTCGTTTCACGATGTGATATAAAAAGATAAGGTGTAGCGGATGCAGCAGCAAGAGTAGGTAATTTGGGCTCACGGCAGGATGCTCAGAGAACAGCACCATGAAGGCGATGATGCAGCCAGCGGTGCCAGCGATGGCAAAAACCAGTAGATCCAGTCCCCACAGGCTTCTGCCTTGCTTGATGCCCCATGCAGTGAGGGCTGCCACAAGGATGAAAAGCAGCAGGAACACCCGCATAGGTGTCAGCGGGGTAGGAGAGGCCCAGTCGCTCTCATCCTGCGCAGTGATTTCCAGTTCCTCCGCTATAAGTCCGCTGTTCCTCCCTTGTAAGTCCGCTTTCTGTGCGGTGTGAAAATACTCCTCTAAATAAAAAGGTACGAACATGGAGGCACGGCGGGAGATAGGCTTGTCGGCCTCACTACCCAGCAGTAGGTCGATGCCGAAGCGCGACCACGGCTGTCTGGCGGTATATTCATGCACCAATCCGCGATACGTCAGTGCCTTTTGCGGAGTATCCATGTCTTCTGTATAGCGCACCTCTCCATTTATAGCCCATTCTACTATGTCACGCGGACGAGTGGCACAGTTGTCGTAGAAATAATTATAGCGGTAGATGCGGTTCTCTGGCAGGTAGTTCTCCTCCAGAGCTGCCACCAATTGCAGTTTCTCTTGTTCTGTGAGGTTCAGCACCTGTTCGTGCACGAAGCGCCCCTGCATCTGGTAGTTCCACACGAAGTCATCGTAATACTGCACTCCCAGCTGATAATCCGTCTGTCCTAAGCAAAATCGCAGCACGAAGTTCGGGGTGTTGAACGAGAAAATGCCATAATTGAACACATAGTCCACCCCTGTCGCCTCATTCTTCACCCTGATGGCAGAGTGTCCAAAGAGGTTATACACCTCCTGTCCAGGCCCACACGTCAGTAGGCTCACCCGCAGGCTATCCGACTGCGCTTTCATCGAAAGCACGGAGAGGAAAGTGAACAATATGACCAGTAATCTCTTCATCAAGGTGCAAAGGTAACGAATAACGAGAGAAAAGCCAAACTTATTTGAACTTTTCCAAGTGTAGGCATCTTCAGCAGGCTGCAAAAGATGCCAGAGGCCTCTGTGCCGAAGAGGTTATTTTCCATCCGTAAGTATTTTTTTTAGTAGTTACGGACGAAAAATAAATAGCTTTTTGTCCGATTCTTGAATATTGATTTTTTGAGTTTATAGGCTCTATTCGAGAAGTTTAGAGGCTCCATCCGTCCCGTTTGGAGGCTCTATTCAGGAGGCTTGTAAGTTATAAACTACCCTCTGATTATCTGCAAATATTATGCTTTGTGACGGATGTGACGTTAGAATATATACTTTCGTATAGGAAATACATTTGGTTCGAACCAAATATATTTATTAGAAAAAGTTACTTTTTTATCGTCACATCCGTCACAAATAATTATAACTTCCTCATTTAGAGTTATAAGGGAGAAACCTAAAATATTCTCTTTCTAATGTTCCATTTTGGAACATCAGCATTGAATAATATAACTCAAGTTTCGCAAATGATGCTAACATCCTGTATGACAAAGCCCCAGAGGGGCTTAATAAGGTAGCCAGCCATGCAATGGCTGGATAAATAGTGACCATTGAATGCGTGCCTTTAGGTAGCGCCACCCACAATTTGTTGCATACCTACGGCACGCTGTTTCTTTAGCATCCTCATTACCAGCCATAAACATGGCTGGCTACCCTATAAGATGCCTACGGCATCACCAACGAAACTTCTATAATATATGCCAGATATAAAACGACATTTCCTAATAAATACATTTGCCTCGAACCAAATGTATTTCCTATACGAAAGTTACAAATATATCTGGCATATCTGGCATATTTCTGCTCCCTCTCACCTAAATGACGCAGAAATTTGTAATGGTTTCATTTTTAATGGTTATTACTTGAGCTTAAATAAAAGTATGAAGGATATGAAAGATAAAAACCGACTTTTCTATAGAAATATATTTGCCTCGAACCAAATGTATTTCCTATACGAAAGTTATATATCTATCCTTCATATCCTTCATAATCGATTTATACCTGTGTCCTTTTTTTATGCAATTTATTAATGGTTTAGAAGCCTTATTTTTGTTTCATGCAATAGATGTAATGCGTATGAAAAATTATTATTGCAAATGTCACAAGCCTTGTGAAAAAGAATAATTGCACTCTATTTGTGATTTCTAAATTATTCTTTTTATCTTTGCTGAAACTAAAAGACAGGAAATGAACTACCCCCTTATATCAGAATATATAGATTCAATAAAGAGTGCTGAAGACAACTTTTCTGAACTCAGCAGCCTCCGTCCAGTGCTTGATGACGATGGAAATCCTATCATGAGCAGTGGCAATTTTGCCGTAGTGTTTAAGATGATAGATGAACAAACGGGAAAGCTTCATGCAGTGAAATGTTTCTTGAAAGAGCAGGGGGGCAGATCGGAAGCCTACAAACAGATTGCCGATGAATTGGAATTTGTGTCTTCCAATTTTCTTACTTCGATTAGATATATAGAACGTGAGTTGTTTGTGGATTCTGCTAATACTGATGAAGAAGAGTTTCCTGTTTTGCTGATGGATTGGGTAGAAGGTGTGACGCTTGATAAGTTCATTCGTGAGCACTTAGATGATACATACGAACTGGAAATGCTGGCATACAAATTCAGCCGCTTAGCCATGTGGTTGCTCCCTCAGCCTTTTGCACATGGTGATTTGAAGCCTGACAATATTCTTGTTCGTGAGGATGGCACTTTGGCATTGGTAGATTATGACGGCATGTTTGTTCCTGCTATGCGAGGGCAGAAAGCCAGAGAACTTGGAAGCCCCGATTTTCGCCATCCTTCACGAACAGAAGACGATTTTGATGAGCATATTGATGATTTACCTGTAATCTCCATTTTACTTTCTTTGAAAGCTATTGCCGTTAATCCACATTTGCTTGAAGAATATGGAGCAGCGGACAGATTGCTGTTTTCTGAAAAAGATTATCTTAACATCTGTGAATGTGAAGTGTGGAATAAGTTAAGTGTCATTAAAAAAAATGATATTCAAAAACTTATAGAGTGCTTATTTATAATTCTTGATAAGAAAATTATTGCAAGTGACTTATATTTGATGTTGTGTATATATCTTTTCAATAATAACAATGATAAAGTAATTGTAATTGATACTTTCTTCCAGAAAGAATTGTTAGCAAGAAGGAGTATTGTTCCGTTGGTTTCAGAAACCATTTTTTCTTTATTCGAAATAATGGCTAATCAAGGAAATTCTGTCGCTCAAAACAGACTTGGAGTGTTTTATGATAAAGGGATATGGGTCAAACAGGATCAAAAACAAGCAATAGAATGGTTTCGAATGTCTGCCGAAAGAGGAAATGCTTTAGCCCAAAACAACTTGGGTGCATGCTATGCAGAAGGCGATGGGGTAAACCAAAATTGGGTTGAAGCAGTGAAATGGTTTATTAAGTCTGCTGAGCAAGGCGATTCTATGGCCCAGCTCAACTTGGGCTTTTGTTTTGAAAAAGGATATAGCGTAAATCAAGACCATGAAGAAGCTGTTAAATGGTATAGAAAGTCAGCAGAACAAGGAAACTTTATAGCGCAATTTAATCTTGGTAATCATTATAAGAATGGTAGAGGTATCAATCAGAGTTATGAAGAAGCTGCTAAATGGTATAAAGAATCAGCTGTTCATGGGTACAATAAAGCACAATACAGTCTGGGCTTATTTTTTGAATTAGGGCGTGGCTTAAATCAGGATTATGAGGAGGCCGTAAAGTGGTATAAAAAATCTGCAGATCAAGGTAACTATAAAGCACAATTTAAACTTGGTAATTGCTTTTATGATGGGAGGGGCGTTAGTCAAGATTACGCCGAAGCTGTAAAATGGTATCTAAAGTCGGCTGAAAGGGGGTATATTAAAGCGCAATACAACCTTGGTCATTGCTATGAAAATGGTATAGGGGTTAATCAAGACTATGCTGAAGCTGTAAAATGGTATCGCAAATGCGCAGAGCAAGGTGATGCAGAAGCTCAATGCAGTCTAGGTTGTTGTTATGAGGACGGAACAGGAGTCAATCAAGACTACATCGAAGCTGTAAAATGGTATCGCAAATCTGCCGAACAGGGTTTTTTGGATGCGCAATACAACCTTGGTTGCTGTTATTATAATGGTATAGGGGTTAATCAGGACTACGCTGAAGCTGTAAAATGGTATCGCAAATGTGCAGAGCGAGGTGATGCTGAAGCTCAATATAATTTAGGGAGGTGTTACTATTATGGGTGGGGCGTATCTGTAGATTATGAAGCTGCTGTTAGTTGGCTGAAAAAGGCTGTGAATAATAACTGCTATGACGCAAAAAAATTATTAGGGGAGTGTTACAGATTTGGTAGAGGCATAAAGAAGGTAAATGATATCCGTTGGGACTATTGTAATCCATCATGGCTTGATGAGTATGGTGTTGAGTATAGCACATATTGGTATAGATTATTAGAATGCCCAAAAACGATAGAAAGTTATGCCATTTTGGACGGAACAAAAGAAATAAGTGGGTCTGCATTTTCTGATTGCAGATATCTAAAACAAATTATTATTCCTGATGGAGTTGATACAATTGGCGATCGTGCTTTTTATAATTGCACTTCACTTTTACAGGTCCAATTACCTGATTCTGTTACGCATATAGGCAAAGGGGCTTTTGAAGGCTGTTCTTCATTACTTAAAATTGTAATTCCAAATACAGATGAGAAATTGAGTATGGACTGTTTCAAAGGTTGTTTTTGCGATGTTGAATATGGTGATAGGATATATAGAATAAGAGGTAATTGTATTTATTCTGGTGATTTGAAAGAAATTGTTAGCTGTTCTTCCGATGTTAAAAATTTCGTAATACCAAATATTGTTGAAGTTATCCACGAATATGCATTTGAAAAATGTCGTTCTTTAGAGGAACTGATTTTCCCAAATTCAGTGAAAACTATCGGGGATTTTGCTTTTGGGGATTGTGCTTCTATAACTAAAGTAGACTTGTCGAAATCTTTAGTTTTGATTGGCAATAGTGCTTTCCGAGGATGCAAATCTTTAATGGAAGTAATATTGCCAGAATCTTTGGTGACAATAGGTAATTATGCTTTCATGGACTGCTTTTCTTTATGTCATATTTCAATACCAACTTCTATCGTTTCTATCGGGGAAAGTGCATTTAGCAATTGTAAATGTACAATTACCAATCTATCTTCAAATTATTCTACAGATTATAATGGGAAATGTTTATATTCAGCCAATTTTGAAGCCTTGTATTATTGCTCAACAGATACTGAAAAGATAATAGTTCCAAAGACTCTTAAGGAAATTAAAGAGGGGGCTTTTGGGGGGTGTACTAAGTTAAGGAATATTGTTATTCCAGATACGGTTACAACCATCGGAAACAATGCGTTTTCTGATTGTACAGGGCTAGAGAAGATTGTAATGCCAGATTCAGTCATTACAATCGGGGAATGGGCCTTTTGCTGTTGCACATCCTTGAAAAAAGTAAAACTATCAAAATCAATCAAATGTATTTATAACAATACTTTTTATTTTTGTAGTTCTCTTGAAATGATTGAAATTCCAGCTTCTATTGAAAGTATCGGAGATTGGGCATTTGGACATTGTGAGAAGTTGAAAGATATGAGTATTCCTGATAGTGTCATTAGCATTGGCAAGGGTGTCTTTGGGTTTTGTGGTTCAATGACCCGCGTGAAAATGTCTAATTCTATAAAAAGTATAACAAAAGATTTATTTGCGAGCTGTATTTCTCTTGACTCTTTTATTATACCAACGCCTGTTGAGGTTATTGAAAGTGGCGCTTTTGATTATTGCGTAAGTCTTAAATCTATAGATATTCCTCAACATGTTACTCGCATAGAAAAGGCCTCGTTTGCACATTGCCCATCTCTAAAAATAATAAGGTTGTTATCATCGAATATAGATATCGATTCTTTTACTTCCTCATACGTTGCTGATTTCTCGGATTGCTTTACTAATTTGGAAAAGATAATAATACCTAAAGGAAGTCGTAAGCATTATGAATCAATTTTTGATAAAAAGCATCATGCTCATAATAGTTCAATTCTTGTCGAACAATAAATATAATAATTAAGTATAGTATTCTATGAAAAGTCGTATATATATCAATAGTTATTATGAACTTAAGGCCGAAGATCTGAGAATTCAATTAAATAGTGCAAAATTGTTTTTTAAGAATCATATGCCATCTTATGGCTTCAGTGGAGAAGCTATATTAAGAGAATTCTTGTCTCAAAATCTTCCTAATAGATTTAAGGTTTCTCAAGGTTTTGTAATAGATTCTGATTATAATATATCAAAGCAATGCGATATTATCATTTATGATTGTATAGCATATTCTCCTATAGCCAAATATGGGGAAATTGAAGTTGTGCAGAGCCAAGCTGTTAAAGCTATTATAGAAGTTAAAACGTCTATAAATAGTAATTTCTTTACAAATGCATTGACGTATTTTGAAGATTTGGGAAAAATAGGAGTATGCAATATGTTCTTGTTTGTTTTTAATTCTGTAAAACCAGAAACAATAAAAAATTATTTTATTGGAAATAAGATAGGAGCGGATGTTGAAGTCTGTACGGATTGTACTTCTAAATACGATCATGGAAGTGAACAATTTTTGCCAAAAGGAATAGTTTCTTTGGACAAGAACTACTATTATCATCTGGATTATGTTTCTGATTTTGGAGAAATTCCCCCAGAAATCGCTCAGCTTTATGGTGACAATGGTAGAGATATGATAGGTTATAAGTTTTTGCAGCTTAATTATAAGAATAATAAACAGATAAGTAAACTATCTTCTCTCCAATTATTTATGGCTGATTTATTTTCCTCTATAGGAATTCATAATGGAGATGAAATAATAGATAATGAATCAGTTATAGGAATGTACGAATTTCAATCTTTTGGATTGTGGGACTTATAACAATGTATTAATATACATTTTCTATATAATTAAATTTTTTTTTAGAATATGAACAAAATAGAACCAAAAGAGAGTCAGAACGTGGAGTATAAACGTATCTGGCAAGATAAATATTTAGAGTGGATTTGTGGATTTGCAAATGCTCAGGGAGCTGTTATGTATTTTGGTGTGGATGATGACCATGAGGTGGTGGGATTGAAGAATGTAGATAGACTAATGGAAGACATTCCCAACAAGATTGTTACTACTATGGGCATCGTGGTAGATGTAAATCTACACGAACTTAATGGCTTGGAGTATATTGAAGTAGTTGTCGAACCCAGCAATATTCCTATAAACTATAAAGGGAAGTATTACTATCGCTCTGGTAGTACGATGCAGGAATTGCGAGGCCCTGCTTTGCAGCAGTTTGTCTTGAAGAAGATGGGACGTTCGTGGGACGATGTAGTGAACGACAGGGCTACCATAGATGATCTGGATAGGACCGCTATAGAATACTTCTTGAGAAAAGGGTATGAAAATGGGCGAATAACCGACGAAGAGCGAAACATGCCTATCGAGATGCTCCTTGAAAACCTAGATCTCATAGATGAGGAGGGCAAGCTTAAGAATGCTGCATTATTGCTGTTTGCCAAAAAGCCACAACGCTATTTTACCAGCGTTAGGTTCAATATCGGCCGTTTCAGTGGTAGCGAGTCCAACTTAATTACGCAAGATGTAATCGAGGGAAATATAATCCAGATGGCAGATAGAGTGGTCGAGGTTTTAAAATCAAAGTATCTGACGATGCCCATTACCTTTAAAGGAATGAATCGCATTGAAAAACTTGAAGTACCAGAGGATGCTTTACGTGAGATACTTTATAATGCAATCGTACATAAAGACTATACAGGTGCTCACATTCAGATGCGCGTATGGGATGACCGTTGTGAAGTGTGGAACGAAGGAGAACTTCCTGTGGGATATACACCAGAAACGTTATTGGAGCGACATTCTTCTCGTCCTCGTAATAGAAATATTGCTAATGCTTTCTTTAAAGCAGGCTTTATTGATGCTTGGGGGCGTGGTTATAAGAAGATTTGTGAGGGTTTTGATGCAGCAGGGTTACCAATTCCTAAGATAGAAACTGCTGATGGTGGTGTTAGAGTTACATTCCAAAGGAATAATGTAAACAATGTACTAACAGGTGGTCAAATTAGTAGTCTAACAGGTGGCCAAACTAGTAGTCAAACAACTGCTGATATCGTTTTTGATTTAATTAGACAAAATCCAAGGATAACAAAATCTGACATAGCTAAAGCTACTGGTATATCTAAAAGTTATATCCAACGATGTATAAATAAGTTAAAGAAGGAGAATAAGATCCTCAGAAAAGGATCTCCTACTTATGGAGGAATCTGGGAAATCATTCAAGAAGAGAAGAAATGATCATCATTGAATCAAAACGCAAGAAGCCAGAGACAATAATAAAGCAATATCCAGATGCTATATTGGCAGATGTGACCAGCAGTGCTAAGGATGGACTGGTAAAGCTAAGTCCATTCTATCCGCATGGAGGCATACCAGTGCCATTTAGCGAGGGCTACACGGCTACCTGCGTGGAAGCCATCTGGCAGGGACTGAAGGTGTTTGAGGGGGCAGATGTGGATACCTCGCTGTTCTCCAATGACACAATGAAAGGTTTGAAGAGGACCGTAAGGCGTTTTGGAAAACCTTTAGGACATCGAAAAGGAGTGCATGGCACAGAGCTGCTGAGCTATATAGAGGCTCGGAAACAGATCTATATTCCTACATATAAGTGGGTGCTCGAAAATAAAGTGGCGGATATAATTGATTATTTGAGAGAGGTCTCAAAAGTCAAAACCGTCATCCTTCTGGATTATGACAAGAATGCAGATGTGGAAAATGCAAAGAAGCCACTCTCACATGCCTCACTGATAAAGGCGTATATAGAGGGAATTTGCCCGTTTGAAGATAAAAAGAACAATAACAAGGCTATACAATTAGAATTATTCGATAACTATGAATAGAAAAAGTAACTGGCAGGAATTTAAGGCGATGCTTGATAGACATGGCATCACCAAACTATATCATTTTACAGACAGAGATAATCTGAGTGCTATCATTAATAACGGTGGTATGTACTCATGGGCAGATTGTAAAGAAAAAGGCATCAGTATTCCTAAACCTGGTGGCGGTCAATTGAGTCGTGAACTTGATTGCAGAGACGGCTTGCAGCACTATGTACGTCTGAGCTTCACTACGCAGCATCCTATGATGTTTGTGGCTATGCAAGATGGACGCATCTCTAATCCAGTGATTCTGGAGATAGACCCAGAGGTGATATATTGGGAAGATACGTTGTATGCTGACATGAATGCAACTCGTACTGGTGCGAATAAAGGTGGAAGCTTTGAAGATTTTAAGATGATTCATTTTGAGACAGTGACGAAAGGTAAATATTTCAACATTGAAGAGGATGAACAGCCATATTATCAAGCAGAGGTGTTGGTGAAGAATTATATCCCGTTGCAATTTATTCGTAACATTGGCAACTTTGGCATTCCAATTCCTGCGCAGCCAAAAATGCTACAAGCAAAAATCCCATATACGGCACAGATTACCAGAAATACGCCTACGGCTTTCATCTTCTTGGTAGATCACTCGGTGAGTATGAGCAAGAAAACCATGCTTTATGGTGAAGAGATGACCATGGCTGAAGCTGCTGCAAGAATTGTGAACAACCAAATCAATGAGCTGGTGCTTCGATGTGTGAAGATGGGAGACACAAGGCATTATTACGACATAGCCGTGGTAGGATATGCAGAGGGCGCCTATAGCGGGTGGCAGGGAGAACTGGAAGGGCGAGGCTTTTTATCACCAGAAGAGCTAAAGAACCATCCGTTCACAAAGATAGTGACACGAAAAGAAATCCGTACGCGTAAAGGAGTACAGATAAAGGAAACTGAGCAAGTGCAATGGGTAAGTGCGAGAGATGATGGCCATTGGACACATTACCATGATGCTTTCGACTATGCCATCAATCTGCTGTCAGACTGGATGATAGATCACCACGAGAAAGACTGTTATCCTCCAACTGTGATCCATATCACCGATGGTGAATTCAATCATGCCTCGAAAGAAGAAGTCATGCAGAGGGCAAATGAGCTGAAGGCAATGTTTACCAATGATGGCAATGTGCTCTTATTCAACATCCATTTTACAGCGCTTCAGAATTCAAAGACTGTAGCATGCCCGATAGACAAGAGTGAAGTGGGGGATAATGCATATGCAAAGTGTCTCTTCGAGATGTCGAGCTTATTGCCTGAACGATATAACGATGATATAGCCAGATGCTTAAATGATAATAGGCCAGGAAGACACGTAGCCATGGGCGTGAATGCCGATGCTACAACGCTTATCAAACTTATGGACATTGGTACACCAACTAATATCAGCAAGAACCAATGAGAGCATTGTCTATAGGGAAGTTGAATGAGAACCTCGTCAACGAGGATTCCGCCATTGCAAAAGACTGCCTGATAGCTGTTTCAGACGGTGCTGGAGGTGGTGGCGTGTTCGCAGATTTGTGGTCAAGGTATCTTGTGGAGCATTTGCCTGAAGAATCCATTACTAACTATGAGCAGTTTGATAAATGGATAGATGGCATCTGGGAACCCTTTTATAACGACTGCGAGGAGAAAGCGAAAGCCGAAGGAGGCATGCTGCTTAATAAGTTCTATGATGAAGGCTCTTTTGCTACGCTGGTGGCAGTTTGGAAAGGCGGACAATGGGTGAGCTATGGCGATAGTGTAGCGTTTTGCTACGACAAGTCAACGGGAAGGCTTTCACATAGTTTTGGGCGCATTGCCGACTTTAACAATCCGCCTTATTTGGTGAACTGCAAAGATCCAACGGTTAAAGATGGATTTAAGGCTGGCAGATTTGACGTAAACGAGCATTGTATAGTATTTGCTGCCAGCGATGCATTGGCACACTATATACTGATGATGTATGAAGTGGCACATGTGGAAGAGTTCACTGATGAACTAATGGAGGCTGTCAATGCAAAAACGAAAGACAGCAATTTCATTCTCACAGCATTGAATCTGAAGAATGTCGTTTTTGAAAAGGATGTAATTGATAAACTGGTGAGAAATAAGAATAACTGGAACGTGAAACAACATCTGCAAAAGCTCAGAAATAAGCAACTTTTAGCACACGATGATTATTCACTGGTTGTTTTATAGAAAATACTATGAAAAGAGGAGACTACCATAGGATAACACCTGACTATGTTGACAGGCTTTTGCCAGGACAGATATTTGTGTTTGGCAGCAATTCACTTGGATATCATACGGGTGGGGCCTCACGTATGGCACACAAGAGATTCGGTGCTGTATGGGGGCAAGCGGAAGGCATTCAAGGACAAAGCTATGCCATCCCTACAGACTTTGGCAGAATGAGTGCTATCACAGATCTAAAACCCTATGTGGATAGATTTATTGCTTATGCTAAGGCACATCCAGAAAACATATTCCTTGTGACAAGGGTGGGATGTGGCATCTCTGGGCATACAGAACGGGAGATGGCTTCTTACTTCAAAGAGGCTGTCGAATTGAAAAACGTCCTGCTTCCCAGAGGCTTTGCTGATGTCCTGTTTGATGGAGATGTGCTATATGATTTAGATCGCTTTCTCACTGCACAAAATGGCGGATATGCCGATTATCAAAGGGCATTGAGCGAGATAAAGGCTGGGAGAAAATTGAGTCACTGGATATGGTATGTATTCCCACAGATCAAGGGATTGGGTTTCAGCTATAACTCTGAGTATTATGGTGTTAGTGGCTTAGAGGAAGCAAAGGCTTATTTGAATCATCCAGTGCTTGGCGCTCGACTAAGAGAAATCTCAGAGGCATTCCTGAATTTGGATGCAGGTAGTGCTTTAGACATTCTCGGTTGTCCTGATAATCTGAAGGTTCGTTCCTGCATGACGCTTTTCGATTTGGTTGCTGAGCATGATATTTTCGAGCAAGTGCTTACAAAGTATTATGATGGTGAGCACTGTCCGAAGACTCTTTTAAGGTTAAAGCTATCAGCTCCCCGTCTTGAAAGTATTACGATTACTAAAGATTACCGCATTCTAATAGGCGATGGAAATGAAATAGTGTTGGAACCACTTATGAAGTGTGTATATCTGCTATATCTAAAGCATCCAGAAGGTATCGCTTTTAAATCGTTGACGGACTTTAAACAAGAACTGACAGACATATACGTAAAGCTTAAACCAAATGGATTGACCGATAAGGTACAAAAGAGCATTGAAGATCTGACTGACCCTCTGAATAATTCTATCAATGAGAAGTGTGCCCGAATTCGTGCTGCATTTATAAGTGTATTGCCTGAAAAAATGGCTCAAAACTATTATATAAGCGGAAAGAAGGGAGAGGCAAGGAGGATAATTCTTAACAGATATTTAGTGACATGGGAATGAATTTCTAGTTTCACAAGGCTTGTGGCGGTAAAATACTTTGTCGCTTTTTCTTATGTTCCTATCTTTGTGAAAGGAATAGGAACGTAGAAAGGTTTTATGAAAACAGAAAAATCTGATATTTTTTATACATGTTTCATAGGATTCATGTTTGTCTTGTACGTCATTTCCATGTATGAGGCCATGGTGAACAGACCAGCTCATTTAGAGGCGATAAATGCACAGTATCTGGAGAATGCGAAGGCTGCAGTGGACTATGAAGACAAAAGCCTGGAGCAGACTTATGATAATCTGATAGCAGAACTGAATGAGCATCCGGAAAATGGGTATGCACACCTGTTTATTGCTACATTGTGGTATGCTGTTCGGGATTACGATGAGGCTTCTGCCTCCGTGGATAAAGCACTGGAGTATCTACTCCCAGCAGACCATGAGTTTCGCGCCTCTGCTTATCTGATGAAGTCTGGAATTGCGTTGATTAAGGAAGACAAGGAGTCTGGCATAGGTTTCTTGAAGAAAGCCTTGAAAGAAACACCAGATGATGAATCTTTGCAGCAAAGGTTGGATGATCTGATGGAAAAGCATAGTGATTTTAAATAGCGTGAGACCGTGAGACCTGAGACCGTGAGACCGACTTCCTACATTTGTTCTTCCGTTGTTCCTCCAATGTTCCTCCGTTGATCCTCCGCTTTTGTTTCACAGAATTAGCAGGCGTTCCACGGAGGGAGAAAATAGGTTTAGGGGATGTGTTTATTTTAAATTTACTGTAATTTTACAATAAATTTAGACTGGGAAGTATTGTCTATTTGAAATTTATTGTATTTTTGCAGTAAATTTCAAATGAGTTCCTTATGAATGGATATATTAAGAGAGAACGGTATCTGCAGAAACTTATAGATCGCAGAGACAATGGGGAGGTTAAGATAATTACTGGTCCTCGCAGAAGTGGAAAATCATTCTTGCTGAAAAAAATCTATTTTGATTATCTTTTGGCAGATGGAGTTCTGATGGATCATATCATTATAGTGTCACTTGATGTAGATGATGAAGCAAGTAATCAAGACCTAAGGGCGCCAGAGGCTCTTAAATCGTTCATTTACGAACGGATTAAAGACGATGGACAAAACTACTACGTCATACTTGATGAGATACAAGAAGTAGAAGGCTTTGAACGGATAGTAAACGGACTGAATGCCCGTGATAACATGGATGTATATGTCACTGGCAGCAACTCGCGTTTCCTTTCAAGTGATATTAATACCATATTTAGAGGAAGAGGTGATGAGGTAAGGGTGTATCCGTTGTCTTTTAAGGAGTTCTCGGAAGGGCGTTCAGAACCTATCAATGAACTATGGAAAGAATACTACACTTATGGGGGAATGCCAGCTCTGCTAAATCAGCGTACGGCAGAACAGAAGATTAATTATTTGCAACGTCTTTGGAATAAGACGTACATCGATGATGTGGTAGAACGTAATAACTTGAAAAACAGAGCTGCGTTAGAATCTGCAGTTGATGTGTTGTGTTCGAGTATCGGTTCTTTGACCAATCCATTGCGCATAGCTAATTCATTATTGAGTGTCCAGAAGATAAAGATTAGTAGCCAGACAATAGGGGACTATTTACTCTGTTTAGAGAATGCTTTTCTTTTTGAAGGAGCTAAACGCTATAATATCAAGGGTGGCAGATATTATGAGTCTATAAAAAAATATTATGCCATAGATGTGGGATTGAGAAATGCACGTCTGAATTTCAGGCAGCAAGAGCTGACGCATATTATGGAGAATGTGATTTATAATGAGTTGCGTGTGCGAGGCTATTTAGTGGACGTAGGTGTAGTAGAGGAACGGGTAAAAGTTAACGATAGAATGGAATATCGCCAATTGGAGGTGGACTTCATAGCTACCAATGGCATGCAGAAATACTATATCCAGTCGGCATATGCTCTGCCCGATGAAGAAAAACGGGTGCAGGAAACGGCTTCACTGAAAAGGATCTCCGATGGTTTCAGAAAGATAGTCATTGTGGGTGATGACATAGCTACCTACATGGATAATGATGGTATCACGTATATGGGGCTTTTCCACTTCCTGCTCAGTGATGCTCTGTGATTCATTACATTTTTTAACAGACAAGAACGCAGTAAAAAGGTGAAAAATGGCATTTTCATAGTAGAAAAGGCTTCGGTTTATGACATTTTGGATAATTTAACGGCAAGAATGAGAAAAACTTTTTGATAGAAAATTAAAAAGTTGCATCTTTGCACCCATATTTTATAGAATTTGAGATGAAGATAAGATTAGGACAAATAATAGGGCTCCTTCTGCTGGTGTTTTTTTCGGGCGCACTGAATGCTCAGAATAATACCAACTCTCCCTATACTCGCTATGGATATGGGGCATTGGCAGATCCCATCTCGTCGAACAGCAGGGCAATGGGTGGCATGGGTATCGGTCTCAGGGACAGATATCATGTGAATATATCAAACCCTGCCAGCTATACGGCGATGGATTCTCTGACATTCCTCTTCGACGGAGGGGTGACTCTGCAGAACACCAACTTCAGTGATGGGACCTACAAACTGAATGCAAAGAATACCAGCGTGAACTACTTTGCCATGCAGTTCAGACTGGGTAAACATACGGCCATGAGCATAGGAATGAATCCTTACTCTAACGTGGGATATAGCCTGAGTCAGGTCTATGACGACCCTACGGTGGCCGACAATTATAGCTCTTTGACTTTCTCTGGAGACGGAGGTTTACACCAACTTTATGCAGGTTTAGGCATTAATTTTGTGAAAAATCTGTCGATTGGTGCAAATTTTTCGTATATTTGGGGCGACATTACGCATCAAGCCGTTCAGGCGTTCCCTCGGAACACCTCTGCACTGGCTATCACGAACACTGAAAACGTGGATGTGCGTAGTTTCAAATATGACTTCGGCTTGCAGTATGTGCATCGCATCAACAGTAAGAACTCTGTGGTGATAGGTGCCGTGTTTGCTCCGAAGCAGAAACTGAGCAACGATGCTTCTGAGACCACTGCTCTCGGAGTCAGTGGCGCGGTGACTGAGTCAGTAAACGTGAACGACACGATAGTGACCTGCGAGATTCCAACGACCATAGGCTTGGGTGCCACCTACGTCTATGACGAAAGATTCATAGCAGGTTTCGATGTACTCTTGCAGCAGTGGAGCAAGGTGAACTTCATGAATGGAAAAGACCTCTTCTGCGACCGGGTGAAGGTGTCTGTTGGTGCGGAATATCTGCCTGCACTCTATGGAAGTGGCTTCTTCAACCATGTGAAGTATAGGGTAGGTGCTTTCTACTCTCTGCCTTACTACAAGCTGGAAGGAAGCAGGGCTGCTAAGGAATATGGCGTGAGCCTGGGTGTGGGAATGCCTGTGGCACGCTCCAATTCCATTATTAACGTCTCTGGACAGTTTATCCGCTTGCAGGGTCAGGGGGCATCCCGCCTGAGCGAGAATACGTTCCAGTTGACGGTGGGACTGACGTTCAACGAGACTTGGTTCTTCAAACGTAAGATCAACTAAGGCTCACGCGGGCGTACATTATTTAATGAATAGTATTTTGAGAGAAACAATAGTAACAATAACTAAAAATTGGATACAATGAAAATGAGAACGCTTTTCTTGGGTCTGCTCCTCACTGCAGGGGTGACTGGTGCCTTCGCTCAGAACGATCAGTGCACCACTAACAGTAGCATCGCTCGCGCTGCTGCTAATTCTGGCAACTATCAGGACGCTTATGAGCCAAACATGACCGTGCTGAGAGACTGCCCTACACTGAGATATTATCACTACACTGATGGTATCAAGATCTTGAAGTCTTTCCTGACCGACAAGAATTCTGCCGACTATGACAAGTACTTCAAGGAACTGATGGATCTGCGCGATGCTCAGATGAAGTATGCTCCTGAGTTTGCTACCCGTCAGCGTGGTGTACCTTCACCTACTCGTTTGCTGGCTGAGAAGGCTGGCGACTATCTGGAGTATGCCAAGAATCCTGATATCAAGCAGGCTTATCAGTGGTACAAGGAGTCTGTAGAGGCTGAAAAGACCGCTTCTCGTGCTACTGCTATCTTGGCTTATGTACAGATGTCTAAGGAACTGGTTAAGGCAGACAAGAGCTTTGCTGACACATTCTTCTCTGACTATCTGGCTGCAACCAAGCTGGCTGAGGAAGCTGCTAACAATGCTGCCGATGAAGAGGCTAAGAAGAACTGGGACGCTGTGAAGGAGAACCTCGTAGCTGAGTTCATCAATAGTGGTGTAGCTGACTGCGAGTCTCTGCAGAACATCTATGGCCCACGTGTAGAGGATAACAAGTCCAACCGTGAGTTCCTGGTGAACACCATCTCTATCCTGAGTATGATGGGTTGCCGTGAGAGTCAGGTTTACACCGATGCTTCTTTCTACATGTACCAGATTGAACCAACTGCTGAGGCTGCTGTAGGTGTGGCTTACCGCTACTACAAGAACGGTGACTACGATGAGGCTGTGAAGTATTTCGACGAGGCTATCGGTATGGAAGATGACGACGCTAAGAAGGCTGAAATGGCTTACGCTGCCGCAGCTGCTCTGCTGAATGGTAAGAAGCTGGCACAGGCACGCAACTATTGCAACCGTGCCATCAACTTCAAGAGCGACTTCGGTCAGCCTTACATCCTGATTGCCATGGCATACGCACAGAGCCCTAACTGGACTGATGATGGTGCTATGAACCGTCTGACTTACTCTCTCTGCATCGACAAGCTGCAGCGCGCTATCTCTGTAGATCCAAGTTGCGAGGAGCAGGCACGTCAGCTCATCCGCCAGTACTCTGGTTACCTGCCATCTTCAGAAGACCTGTTCATGCAGGGCGTGAAGGCCGGTGAGCGCATCACTATCGGTGGCTGGATCGGTGAGTCAACAACTGTACGCACCAGATAACTATGATTGATACGGCGAACGTCGCATTAAATAGAATCTTAGGCATAACCATTGCATGCACTGCAGTGGTTATGCTTCTTTTATTTACCTCATGCTCAAGGGGCGAAAAAGTCTTTGGTGAAGCCGTCACAGAAAGAGACTCACTTCCTGTGCTTGCCACCTATGATGTGAATACGCTGATATCAGACTCTGGCCTGATACGCTACCGCATCGTGGCAGACGAATGGCTGATCTTCGACCGAAAGATACCATCGCACTGGAGTTTCGAGAAAGGAGTTTATCTGGAGAAGTTCGATGAGAACCATGTGGTGGATGCCGACATCAAGGCAGACACCGCTTATTATTATGATAATGACCGACTCTGGGAGCTGAGGGGCGATGTAGCCATCAAGAACCTGAAGGGAGAGCGCTTCAACACTGAGCTGCTCTTCTGGGATGAAAAAACACAGCGCGTCTATTCAGACAGATTCATCCGCATAGAGCAAGTGGATAAAGTGGTGACTGGAGAGGGCTTTGAGTCCAACCAGTCGATGACTGAATACACCATCTTCAAACCAGGCGGTGTGTTCTACTTTGAAGATACTCAGGCACCTACAGACAGCCTTACCACAGAAGAGGTGGAGGAAGGTGATAAACCAGAGGAACTGAAACTGGAGGAGGAATGACGATGACACAGACGATAATCTACATACTGATAGTCATAGCACTCTCTGCCTTCTTCTCTGGCATGGAAATTGCCTTTGTCTCTGTGGACAAGCTGCGTCTGGAGGTGGACAAGAAGCCAGGTGTCATTTCTTCCATCCTCTCGTTCTTCTTCCGCCATCCCAATGAGTTTATCTCCACCATGCTGGTGGGTAACAATATTGTGTTGGTGGTCTATGGTATGCTCATGGCGCAAGTCATAGAGACATACTGGCTGGCTGGAGTCTCGATGAACCAGTTTGCCCTCCTGCTGTTGGAAACTGTGGTTTCCACCTTAATTATATTAGTAACGGGAGAATTTCTGCCGAAGACCCTTTTCAAGATCAACCCTAACCTGATGATGAGAGTCTTTGCCCTCCCGCTGTTTATCTTCTACATCGTCCTCTATCCTATATCCAGACTTTCGTCGGGACTTTC